>DASXMR010000060.1:0-140480 GCA_036495525.1 Streptosporangiaceae bacterium
ATCACCAAGGGTGATCGGCGGCCTCGCCCACGAGTTGCGCAGTGCCGAGCAGCTGCGCGGCGAGTGGGGCCGCAAGCTCGACGGATCGCTGCTCATCCGCTCGGCCCGGCAGATCGCCGGGCAGCTGGTCAGCGTGCTGCCCGTACCGGACGCATCAGCCGGGCCTGGCGTGCCGCTGCCGGCAGCACAGCAGGTCCCAGCGGCCGGCTATTACGATGCGCCGGTCAGCGCTGCCCCGCCGGGGGCCGATCCCGGCAGGGAGCGCCAGCCCGACATGCTGCCCGCGCCGCCGCAGGAGGCCGAGGGGCCACGGGGCCGCGGCCGTCACGCCGATCCCGTCGGACCGCCAGGCGATCAGCGGCAGCAGAACGGGCACCGGCAGCTCGCGCCCGAGCACGGCACGCTGCTGCCGCCGGCCTCCGGGCAGTCGCCGGGCGGGGGCTGGTGAGCCGGGATGGATCACGGGGTCGTCAAGCGCCTGCGCGGTGAGGTTGGGGACCGGCTAGCCGAGCAGCGCCGCATCGATGCAGCCGCTGGACTGCCGGTCATGTCCGGCGAGGACGAGCGGCAATTCGCCAGGGCGCTGATCGCCCAGGCCCTGGAGGAGTACGCCAGGGCCGAGGTCACAGCCGGCCGCGCCCCGCTGAATGCGCAGGACGAGGAGGAACTGGCCGCGGCGGTGCACGCCGCGCTCTTCGGCGTCGGCAGGCTGCAGCCGCTGCTCGAGGACCAGTTCATCGAGAACATCGACGTCAACGGGTGCGACCGGGTCTTCATCGGCTACGCCGATGGCCGGGAGACCATGGCGGATCCGGTGGCCGAGACCGATCAGGAACTGATCGATCTGATCCAGGTGCTGGCCGCCTACTCCGGGTTGTCCAGCCGGCCGTTCGACACGGCCAACCCGCAACTCGACTTGCGGCTTCCTGATGGCTCGCGGCTGTCAGCGGTGATGGACGTGACGCTGCGGCCGGCCCTCTCGATCCGGCGCGCCCGGCTCGGCAAGATCTTCCTCGCCGACCTCGTAGGGAACGGAACGCTGCTGCCGCAGACCGCCGCGTTCCTCGCCGCGGCGACAGCGGCCAGGAAGAACATCATGATCGCCGGAGCGACGAACGCGGGCAAGACGACGCTGCTGCGCGCGATCGCCAACCAGATTCCGCCGCACGAGCGGCTGATCACCGTCGAGCGCGCGCTGGAACTCGGCATCGACCACTTCCCCGAGCTGCACCCGAACGTGGTGGCGCTTGAGGAACGGCTGCCCAACTCCGAAGGGCTCGGGCACATCTCAATGGCTGAGCTGGTCCGCAGGTCGCTGCGGATGAACCCGAGCCGGGTCATCGTCGGCGAGGTGCTCGGCGACGAGATCGTGACCATGCTCAACGCCATGACCCAGGGCAACGACGGGTCACTGTCAACGATCCACGCCAACTCCTCGCTCGAGGTGTTCAACCGGATCACGACCTACGCGATCCAGGCGGCCGAGCGACTGCCGGTCGAGGCTACGCACATGCTGATCGCCGGCGCGATCGACTTCGTGGTCTTCATCGAGAAGCGCAACGACTATTCCAGGGGCGGCAGCCTGCGCCGGTTCATCAGCAGCATCCGGGAGGTGACCGGCGTGGACGGGCGGGTGCTGTCCAGCGAGGTCTTCGCGCCAGGACCCGATGGCCGCGCTGTCCCGCACGCGCCAGTGGCCTGCATGGCGCAGCTCGCCGAGTACGGCTACGACGAGCAGGTGGCGATCCGGTGACGCTGACTGCTACGGCGGCTGAGCTGCTCGCGGTGCTCATCGGTGCGCTGGCGGGTGGCGGGCTCTTCCTGCTTGTGCTCTCGATATACGGTCTCCCGCGCAGGCCCGGCGGCCGGGGTGGCTATGGCGGTAGTCGCGTTGCCCGCGAGCTGTTCGGCCCGTGGGGTGCGGCGGCGCTCGTGGCGGGCATCCTCACGCTGATCGTCACCCACTGGATCGTCGCGGCGCTCGGCATCGCCGCACTGGTCTTCAGCTGGCGCGGCCTGTCTGGCGCAGCAGCCGAGCGTCGCGCGATCGCCAGGCTGGACGGGCTGGCGACCTGGACGGAGTCGCTGCGTGACACGATCGCCGGAGCCGTCGGCCTGGAGCAGGCCATTCCGGCGTCTACCCGGATCGCATCCACAGCGCTCAGCGAGCCGCTCGCCAGGCTGGTGGACCGGATGCATACCAGGGTGCCGCTGCCTGATGCGCTGCGCCGGTTCGCTGACGATCTTGACGATCCCGGCGCTGACCTGATCATCGCCGCGCTGATCATCAACTCCCGGCTGCGCGGGCCTGGCCTGCGTGACCTGCTCGGCTCGCTGTCGGCCTCGGTGCGCGAGGAGCTTGACATGCGGCGCAGGATCAACGCCGACCGCCGGTCGACCCGGCGCAGCGTGCAGATCGTGGTGCTGGTCTCGGTCGGGCTCGCGGTCCTCCTCGCCGTGCTCGACCCGAAGTTCGTCCAGCCGTATAACGGCGCGCTAGGCCAGCTGGTGCTGGTCATCGTGGCGGTGATCTACGCGGCTGGCGTGCTGTGGCTGCGCCGGCTGGCCAAGTTCGAGACGCCGCAGCGGCTGCTCGCCGGCGGGCCGGTGCTGCCGGGCGGGGACGAGACCGCTGGCAGCCGCGCCACCTCAGGAGCCCGGGCATGACCGGCGCGCTGATTGCCGGGTGCATCGTCGGCCTCGGCCTGTTCCTGTTCTGCTTCGCGCTTGTGCCGCGCCGGCCGAGCCTGTCCCGCCGCGTGCAGGCGTTTGACACCGCGCGATCGGCTACGGCTCAGGTCATCGTCGCGGAGCCGGCGGGCGGAGAGAGCGCGGTCAGCAGGCGGCTCGGCTCGCTGCTGGCCCGGTTCTTCGCCGAGCAGGGCTGGGAGTTCCGGCCGCTGCGCTCCAAGCTCGCCCTGGTTGACAAGTCGTTCGAGAGCTACCTGGCGACCAAGACGCTGCTCGCGATCTTCGGTCTGATCCTGCCGCCGCTGCTGATCCTGCTCGCCAGCCTGGCCGGTATCAGCGTGCCTTTCTTCGTCCCGATCTGGGCGGCGCTGCTGCTGGCTGCCGTGTTCTTCCTGCTGCCCGACCTGGAGCTCAAGCAGGAGGTCAGCAAGCGGCGCCGCGACTTCAGGCACGCTGTCGGCTCGTTCCTCGATCTGGTGGTGATGAACCTGTCCGGCGGGCGGGGAGTGCCTGAGGCGCTGATGTCGGCCAGCGAGATCGGGACGGGCTGGGCAATGTGGCGGATCAGGGAGGCGCTCGTCAACGCCCGGATCACCGGCCATACCCCGTGGCAGGCCCTTGGCGCGCTCGGCGAGCACGTGCAAGTCGACGAGCTGCGAGATCTCGCGGCCGCACTCAGCCTGGTCGCCGAGGACGGTGCCAAGGTACGCGAGTCGCTCGCGACCAGGGCTACTAGCCTGCGCCGGCGCGAGCTCGCCGACCAGCAGGGCGAGGCGGGCGAGCGCTCGCAGTCCATGCTCGTGGCGCAGATGCTGCTGTGCCTCGCGTTCCTGATCTTCCTGATGTACCCGGCGGTGCGCACGCTACTGGGCTTTTAGACATGTCCGCCGTGATCACGACGGTAAGTAGAAGGAGGGCCCCGTGTTCCTGAATCCACTTAACAGTCCGCCAGTCGTCCTTGCGAGGCTGGCGTTGGCTGCCCACGTTGGCAGGCTGCAGCAGGCCAGGGACAAGCACGACCGCGGCGCGTCGGCGATCGAGCTAGCCATCATCACCGCCATCCTGGTCGGGCTCGCCGCTGCTGTGCTGCTGATCATCACGACGGTCGTGAACCAGCGCAAGCAGGAAATCAATAACAACAACAGCACCGTGCCGTGATCGCGCGGTGGCGCTCGCTGGCCAAGCACGACCGCGGCGCGTCGGCGATCGAGCTGGCCATCCTTGCCCCCGTTCTGCTGCTGCTGATCTGGCTGGGAATTCAGTACGCGCTGTACTTCCAGGGGCGCCAGGTGGCGCTGGCCGCGGCGCAGATCGGCGCGCGGGTGGCCAGGGAGCAAGCCGACGCCGTGCCTGGCTGGAATGACACGGCACAGCGTGATGCGGAGAGCTACTACGCCGGGCTCGGCACGAAGGTCCTCGGCGCCGGCATCACGGCGGTGGCCTGCATCTCCGGGCAGAGCACGGTGCAGGTCACGGTGACGGGGCAGGCCGACTCGATTCTGCTCGGCCTGCAGCTGCCCATTCATGAGACCGCTGGCGGCCCGATCGAGTGCTTCCGGCCGGATCAGAATGGCGGGCAGGATTGCGCGGTCAACGCTGGCGGGCCGTCGTGCTGACCTTGCCCGGTCACGACTTGTCGCGCGCCCTGCCAGCTGGCCGATCGGGGCGCTCCGAGCAGGGGTCGATGACGGTCGAGTTCGTACTGCTCGCGCCCGTGATCATCTTGCTGATGCTGTTCCTGCTGATGGCCGGCCGAGTCGTCGAGGCCAACGGGCAGGTCGGCGGCGCGGCCAGGGACGCGGCCAGGGCCGCTTCGGTCGCCAGGTCCACGGACGAGGCGAACCAGGCGGCGCAGGAAGCAGTGAGCTCGGACATTCACCAGATGCAGTGCGGCGGTCCGCAGCTCAGCGGCTTCGTCGCGGGCAGCGCGGCGGTGACTGTTCAGCTGAAGTGCGATCTTTCGCTGAGCCCGTTCGGCTTCGGCTCGCTGACCATCACCGGGTCGGCTGTGGCGCCGCTTGACCCGCTCGCGGCACGGACCTTCGGAGGGTGAGGAGGCAATGAAATTGCCGACGTCGGTGCGGAGCGCTGGCCAGCGACGCCGTCCGGCGCGGCCACAACCGCCGCGATGGCGATGGCAGCTGTCCGGCGCAGATACGGCGCGCGCCGACCGCGGGTCCGTCACCGTGTTCGTGATCTTTTACACGCTCGTCGCGCTGCTTCTCGCAGCGCTGCTGGTCGACGGGGGCAGCGCCGTCAACGCGCAGGAACGCGCCGGTGACATCGCCGAGCAGGCCGCGCGGGCGGCCGCCGATACCGTCAGCGTGCCCGACCTGCGAGCAGGCCAGGTGGTCATCGACCAGACCCAGGCGTGCGCCAACGCGGCCCAGCTCATCCAGCAGTACGTGCAGGGCACCAACGTCCAGGCGACAATGACCAAACCCTGTACCTATCCGACTGCCAGGCAGGTGACGGTGTACGTGTCGGTCACGACCACTCCGGTCTTCTCGTTGTTTCCGCCCTTCACGATGAAGGCAGCCGAGACCGCATGCGCCGAGTTCGGCGTCGCAGAAGGCGCGGCCTGCTGATGGCGCCGCCGATCCCAGGGCTCCAGCGTCCGCCGGTTCGCTCCGGCCGGTCGGCCGGCGACGTGCTGGCCGGCCTGCTGGCCGTCCTCGTGCTGATCGCGCTCATCGGCGGCGTGCCGTTCGGCCTGCTCGTCGTGTTCGGCTCGCCGATCCCGCACACCATGCCGGCGATGTCGGCGCTGACCCACCAGGTCACCGTCTCCGCGGTGCTCAAGATCCTCGCCGTGGTGGTGTGGCTCGCCTGGGTGCAGCTGATCGTGTGCGCGGTGGCCGAGATCCGCGCCGCGGTGCGCAACGCCGGCATGCCGGCCAGGGTGCCGCTGGCCGGCGGCACCCAGGCCGCGGTGCACCGGCTGGTCACCGCCGCCGCGCTGCTGTTCACCGCCACCGCCGCGCTGTCCCCGGCGCTGCTGCACCACGCGCCGAGCGTGCCCCTGCCCGTCGTGGCCGCGGCCACGCACGCGCCAGCGCAAGCCGGCCATGAGGCGGGGCACGGGGCCGGGCAGCAGCGGGCCACCGAGCACCGCCCGGCCGCGGAGAAGTTCTACGTGGTGCGGCCGCCGGTCGGCCGCTACCACCAGAGCCTGTGGGAGATCGCCCAGGACCACCTCGGCGACGGCCGCCGCTACGGCGAGGTCTTCGACCTGAACAAGGACCGGCTGCAGCCGGACGGGACCAAGCTGACCATCGCCAGCCTCATCAGGCCCGGCTGGATCCTGCGTATGCCGCACGACGCGCACGGCCCGGGCATCGAGATCGCCCGGCCGCACAGCGGCCATCCCGACTCGCTGATCGAGCAGCGGGCCGATCAGGACTACCGGGCCGCCCAGCGGGCCGGGCACGACGGGGCTAACCAGGCCGATCACTCGCTGGCTGGCCACGGCGGTGTTAGCCACGGCGGTGCTGGCCGCACGGGCGATAGCGGCGCTGGCGGCCTTGCCGGGGCCGGGCACCGCGGGGACAGCGACGGTGCCGATGTCGGCCGGGCCCATTCCGGCCAGCATGCCGGCTCAGGGCACCTGGCCCCCGGTCACGGGGCGCTGAACCCCGGTCCCGGCGGCCGCGGGCTCACCTTTCCCGACGAACTCGCTGCCGCGTCGCTGCTGGCCGCTGGCGTGCTCGCCGCGCTCGGGCGGCGCCGCCGCGAGCAGCTGTGGCGGCGTGCTTTCGGCAGGCGGGTGGCGGTGCCTGAGCCGGCAGCCGCGCTCGCGGAGACGGCGCTGCGGCTGGGCGCCAGCGAGCCCTCGGCCCGGCTGCTCGACGCGGGGCTGCGTTACCTGTCGGTCGCGCTAGCCGAGCAGGGCCAGCCGCTGCCGAACGCGTTCGCCGCGCATATCAGCGAGCAGAGCCTTGACCTCTGGGTCGCGCCGACCGACGCCGTGCCGCCAGCTCCGTGGATCTCGGCCGGCGACGGCCAGCTGTGGCGGCTGCCGGTCGCCGCGCTGCCCGGCATCGACCCGGTCCAGACCGGCGCTGGGCTGGCGCCCTACCCGGGCCTGGTCTCGGTTGGCACGGACGACGCCGGCCGGGTGCTGGTGGACCTCGAGGCAGCGCAGGGCATGATCGCCGTCACTGGCCCGGCCGACATGGTGCAGGCCGCGCTGGCCGCAGTCGCCGTGGAGCTCGCCACCAATCGCTGGTCCGACCGGATGCAGGTCATTCTCGTCGGCTTCGGCACGGAGCTGCCGATGCTGGCCCCGGACCGGGTCACCGCTGTGCCGACGCTGGCCGAGGCGCTGCCCGGGCTGCAGGCCAGGGCAAAGGCCGCCAGGGCGGCGCTGGCCGCGGCCGGCACCAGCTCGGTCCTGACCGGCCGCAGCCTGGGCGGACACCCGGACATCTGGGCGCCGCAGTACCTGATCAGCGCCATTCCGCCGACGCCGGAGGAGCGGGACGCGCTGCGCGCGCTGTCGGGTGGCAGCCAGCGCTCGGCGGCCGGCTACGTCATCGCGGGCGAGGTGCCTGGCGCGACCTGGACCTGGGAGGTATCGGAGACCGGTGAGCTGCACGCCGGCCCGCTCGGGCTTGACGTCAAGGCGCAGCTGCTGCCGCCGGCCCAGTACGCCGCCGTAGTGGAGCTGTTCCGGGCGGCCGGCGAGCCGGTCGGCGAGCTGCTGCAGCCGCCGCAGCCCGGCGCCGCTCCGCCCGCGCAGCTGATGCCCGGCGTGCAGATGCCGGTGGAGATCTCGGTCCTCGGGCCGGCTGCGGTGCGCGCGCCAGGAGTCATCGAGCCGGAGCGCGCGGCGCTGGCCACCGAGGTGCTCGCCTACCTGGCCACGCATCCCGGCGGCGTGCACCCAAGGGTGCTGGCCGGCGCGATCTGGCCGCGCGGCGTGCCAGCCGACGTGCAGGAGGCGACCATCAGCCGGGTGCAGCGCTGGCTGGGCCGTGACGCGGCTGGCCTGCCGCAGCTGGCTACCGGGCCCGACGGCAGGCTCGGCCTCGGACCCGAGGTCAGGGTGGACTGGCGCATCTTCCAGGCGCTGGTCGCGCACGCCACCGCCGAGTCCGGCCGCGGCAGCCAGGAGGAAATCACCTGGCTGGGCCGGGCGCTCGACGAGGTGCGCGGCCCGCTGCTCGGCGACCACGATCCGGCCAGGTACACCTGGCTCGCGGCCGAAGGGCTGGACAGCGAGGTAGCCGCCGTGGTCGCCGACGCCGCGCACCGGCTGTCGGAGCTGCGCCGCGCTGACGACGACCCGGCTGGCGCGATGAGCGCCGCGCGGGCTGGCCTGCGGCTCGCGCCCGACGACGAGCTGCTGTGGCGTGACCTGCTGCTCGCCGCGCAGGCCAGCGGCGACGAGCAGCTGCTGCGCGCGGCGGTGGACGAGGCGTGCACCAGGGCAGCGACCGACGACGTGCTGCCGAAGATGGCGCCGCAGACGGAGGCGCTGATCGACGAGCTACTGCCCTCCTGGCGCTCTAGCGTCGCGTGAGGGTGTTAGCCGGAGGACGACCCCCGAAACGCCGGCCGCTCGGGCCGACCGGTCGGTCGTTGCATCCGTCATGCCGGCGGGTGCCTCCCGGCGGCCCCTCAGGCCCGCCTCCGGCGGGTCATCGCACCAGGGCTCTAGCTGGCCTGGCCGAGGAGCTTGCCGAGCCGGGTCATGCCCTCGGTCAGGGCGTCGTCGGACAGCGCGCAGGACAGCCGGAAGTAGCCTGGCGTGCCGAACGCCTCGCCGGGAACCACGGCGACGTCGGCCTCGTCCAGCACGAGCTCCGCCAGCTCCGCCGAGGTCGCCGGGTGCCGCCCGGCTAGCTGCCTGCCGAGCGCGCCGCGTACCGATGGATAGCAGTAGAACGCGCCCTGCGGCAGCGGGCAGACGACGCCAGGCATCTCGTTCAGCATTACCGTCATGACCGTGCGGCGGCGGCTGAAGGCTGACCGCATCGCGGCGACCGCCGACAAGTTGCCGGACACCGCCGCGAGCGCCGCTGCCTGCGCCACATTGCACACGTTCGAGGTCGCGTGCGACTGCAGGTTCGCCGCGGCCCGGACGACGTCGTCCGGGCCGATCAGCCAGCCCACCCGCCAGCCGGTCATGGCGTACGTCTTCGCCACGCCGTTCAGCACCACGCAGCGGTCGGCCAGCTCGGGCACCAGGACGGGCATGGACTCGAACCGGGCGTCGTCGTACACCAGGTGCTCGTAGATCTCGTCGGTGACCACCCACAAGCCGTGCCCGGCGGCCCAGCGGCCGATCTCGGCGACCAGATCCGGCGGGTAGACCGCGCCGGTCGGGTTCGACGGCGAGACGAACAGGAGCACCTTGGTCCGGTCAGTGCGGTGCGCCTCAAGCTGCTCGACCGACACCAGGTAGCCCGAGTGCTCGTCGGTCAGGACGCGGACTGGGGTGCCGCCGGCCAGGCCGATGGCCTCGGGGTAACTGGTCCAGTACGGCGTCGGCAGCAGTACCTCGTCACCGGGATCGAGCAGGGTCTCGAACGCCTGCAGCACGGCCTGCTTGGCGCCATTGGTGATCAGCACCTGGCTGGGCGCCACCTGCAGGCCGGAATCCCTCGCGGTCTTGGCCGCGACCGCCTCGCGCAGCTCAGGCAGCCCGGCAGCCGGCGTGTACTTGTGCATTCTCGGATCGGCGCAGGCCCTGGCGGCCGCCTCGACGATGTAGCCAGGCGTGGCGAAGTCCGGCTCGCCGGCCCCGAAGCCGATGACCGGCCGCCCGGCCGCCCGCAGCGCCCGCGCCTTGGCGTCCACCGCCAGCGTCGCCGACTCGCTGATCGCCGCGATCCGGGCCGAGATCCTTCCCTGTGACGAGCTCATGGCTTCTATCGTCGCACCAGCGCCCGTCCGGCCGGCGCGCCGGACACGGCACGCGGCGGCTCGGGAGGGTCGTCCCGGAACAGCACCGCATGCGGGGCTGCGGCGTCCCCGGATGAACTACCGCCTCGATCAGCACAGTTCGACGGGGGGCGCCACGGCGACGTACACTTCTTTTCCTGGTGATGGTTTGCCAGTGGCCAGTGCATGTCCGCGCGGGCCGTCACAGGGCAGTAGCTCAATTGGCTAGAGTCCCGGTCTCCAAAACCGGCGGTTGGGGGTTCGAGTCCCTCCTGCCCTGCGCGAGCGGCCTGTGTATACCGCACGGGCGGCTGAAGGCGCCAGCCGACAAGTAGATCAGTGCAGCTCAGGTGAGGACATGACGACTCAGACGCGTGGCTCGGCTCCCGAGAAGTCGGCCAGGCCCGGCGGTCCGGCGAAGTCTGACCGGACGACGCCGGCGCTATTCGTCCGGCAGGTAGCTGCTGAACTGCGCAAGGTCATCTGGCCGACCCGCAAAGAGCTTCTTACCTACACGACGGTAGCCCTGGTGTTCATCGTGGTTATGGTCGCGATCGTGACCAGCCTCGACTACGGGTTCACCAAGCTGGTACTCGCCGTTTTCGGCTGAGCGCGGGGGCCGGCCTGGCCGGCGCCGAGGCTGGCGGTGCACGATTGTGCGCCGGGTGGCAGCATGATTACTGATCATGCCTGCCCGCGTCAGCGCGCCCGCTCCCGGCCGGGGAGCGTCAGCGCCAGCCGCCAGGCCGCGGCCGCACCAGCAGGGTCGCGGCCGCGAAGTGATAACGAGAGAAAGAGTTACCGTGTCCGAGTCCGAGTCCGAGCCCCGCGCCGGCGAGCAGCCCGAGGGCGGCCAAGCCGCGTCAGCGGACGGCGAGCAGAGTGCGCCCGCCGAGCAGCTGACTGGCGACACCGAGACCACCGAGCAGACCGCCAGGGATGCCTGGGCCGAGGCAGCGGCGGCCGTCGCCGCCGGGCAGAACGGCAGCGCGGCGCCCGACGACGGCGGCGCGGCAGCCGACAGCGCCGCGCAAACCGCGGCCGACAGCGCCCAGCAGGCCACTGCGGACGGGGCCGACGACTCAGCCGTGGCCGCCGACTCTGCCGTGGCCGACGACGCCGAGCCCGGCGAGGCCCAGCCCGACGCAGCTCAGCCCGACGCAGCTCAGCCCGACGCAGCTCAGCCCGACGCAGCCCAGCCCGACGCAGCCCAGCCCGACGCAGCCCAGCCCGACGCAGCACTGTCCGCAGCGGAAGCGGATGCAGCGGAAGCGGATGAGGCCGGGGAAGCCGAGGAAGACCCGGTCGCCGCGTTCAAGCTCGAGCTGCGGCTGCTGCCTGGCGACTGGTACGTGGTGCACTCCTACGCCGGCTACGAGAACCGGGTGCGCACCAACCTGGAGAGCCGGATTCAGTCGCTGAACATGGAGGACTTCATCTTCCAGATCGAGGTCCCGGTGCACGACGTGATCGAGATCAAGGGCGGCAAGCGGCAGCAGGTGCAGGAGAAGGTGTTGCCCGGTTACATCCTGGTCCGGATGGACCTGACCGACGAGTCGTGGGCCGTGGTGCGTAATACGCCCGGCGTCACCGGCTTCGTGGGACTGTCCAGCAGGCCGTCGCCGCTCAGCCTCGACGAGGTGGCCAGCCTGCTCGCGCCCGAGCCGGAGGAGAAGGCGGCCAAGAAGGCCGAAACGCTGCGCGCCGCCGCGGTCGACTTCGAGGTCGGCCAGTCGGTGACCGTGATGGATGGCCCGTTTGCCACGCTTCCGGCTACGGTGAACGAGATCAACGCGGTTACCCAGAAGCTCAAGGTGCTCGTGTCGATCTTCGGCCGCGAGACGCCGGTCGAGCTTTCCTTCGACCAGGTCAGCAAGATCTGACCTGGCCAAGCGCGCCGCACGGGCGCGGCAGGCCGGCAGATAACAGCACGCGAGGTAAGGAACACGCCAGATGGCACCGAGGAAGAAGAAGATCGCTGCGGTCGTCAAGGTGCAGCTGAACGCCGGCTCTGCCACCCCAGCGCCGCCGGTGGGCACGGCACTCGGCCCGCACGGAGTCAACATCATGGACTTCGTCAAGCAGTACAACGCGGCCACCGACACCCAGCGCGGCAATGTCGTGCCGGTCGAGATCACCATCTACGAGGACCGGTCGTTCAGCTTCATCACCAAGACCCCGCCGGCTCCCGAGCTGATCAAGAAGGCAGCAGGCGTGGACAAGGGCAGCGGCGAGCCGCACAAGACCAAGGTCGGCCGCATGACCAGCGCCCAGGTACGGGAGATCGCGCAAGTCAAGATGCCGGACCTGAACGCCAGGACGATCGAGGCGGCGGAGAAGATCATCGCCGGTACCGCCAGGTCGATGGGCATCACCGTCGACGGCTGACCCGGCGGGGCAGAGCGGCCCGCACGGCCTCGTTCTGAAATTAAAAAGGGCGGCCCCGGATACCGGGGCCAGGTGGCAGGGCCAGCGCTGGCCCGAAGACCACGAGCTCCTAGCTGAACAGGGAGAGCAGCAATGAAGCGCAGCAAGGCTTATCGCAAGGCAGACGAGCTCATCAGCCCGGACACGCTGTACACGCCGGGGGAGGCCGTCGCGCTGGCCAGGCAGACCTCGGCCACCAAGTTCGACCCGACCGTCGAGGTGGCGCTGCGGCTCGGGGTAGACCCGCGCCGGGCCGACCAGATGGTGCGCGGCACGGTCAACCTGCCGCACGGCACCGGCAAGACGGCGCGGGTACTGGCGTTCGCTCAGGGCGACCGGGCCGAGGAGGCCCGCGCCGCTGGCGCCGACTACGTGGGCGCCGACGACCTCATCGAGCGGATTCAGGGCGGGTTCCTCGACTTCGACGCCGTGGTCGCCACCCCGGACATGATGGGCAAGGTCGGCCGCCTGGGCCGGGTGCTCGGCCCGCGCGGGCTCATGCCGAACCCGAAGACCGGCACCGTGACCGCCGACGTCGGCAAGGCCGTCAGCGACATCAAGGGCGGCAAGATCGAGTTCCGGGTGGACCGGCACGGCAACCTGCACTTCGTCATCGGCAAGGCGTCCTTCACCGACCGCGCGCTGGTCGAGAACTACGCGGCCGCGCTGGAGGAAGTGATCAGGCTCAAGCCGTCCGCCGCCAAGGGCCGCTACCTGAAGAAGATCACGTTCGCCACCTCGATGGGGCCAGGCATCCCGGTCGACCCCGCCGTCACCCGCGGCCTCGCCGACGACATGGCCGACTCCACTGCCTGATTCCGCCGCCTGACCTGCCGCTGGGCACGGGCACAGCTCCGCACCGTTTTCGGCTGTGGTCCGGCGGCATGCCCGGATTCCGCGTGCCGCGCCGCCCGATGCGACATCGGGCGGGTTGGCGTGACGAGAAGTCGAATGCTGGTCCGAGGCCGGGCCGGGCGGATCGTCTGATTTGGCGGGCGGCAGGTTCGGCGCGTACTGTGACTGCTGCCAAAGACCGTCGGCTGTCGTCACGCATGCGCGTGGCGGCCGAAGGCCCCGCTCAGGCGGGCGGCCCGCGCAGGCGAACTGAGCTGCACCCTCAGCCGGGCACGAGCCCTGGCTGACGGTTCACGCCCCGTGCGCCAGCGCCGGGGCGTTCTGCTTGCCAGGGCCCCTCAGGCCGGCAAACCGGATGCAACCGGCGAGGCTCCGCGTAGCGGGCTGTCCCCGGGACGAGGAGGGAGGCCCATGGCGAGGGCGGAAAAGGTGACCGCGGTCGCCGAGCTGACCGAGCGATTCCAGTCCTCGGCTGGCGCCGTGCTGACCGAGTACCGGGGCCTGTCGGTGGCCCAGCTCGGTGAGCTGCGGCAGGCGCTTGGTGAGCACGCCACGTTCTCCGTGGTCAAGAACACGCTGACCAAGATCGCTGCGAGCGAGGCAGGTCTGGCCGGCGAGGTGACCGCGCTGCTGTCGGGGCCGTCGGCGATCGCGTTCGTGCAGGGTGATGTCGTCGAGGCGGCCAAGGGCCTGCGCGACTTCTCCCGGGCGAACCCGCTGCTGGTCATCAAGGGCGGCGTGCTCGACGGCAACGTGATATCGCCGGACGAGATCACCAAGCTGGCCGACCTGGAGCCGCGCGAGGTCCTGCTGGCCAAGCTGGCTGGCGCGATGAAGGCGTCGATGGCTGGCGCCGCCGCGACGTTCAACGCCCTGCCGGTGCAGCTGGCCAGGCTGCTCGCCGCCCTGGAGGAGAAGCGGGCGGCCGACGGTCCGGCTCAGCCGGAAGCGGGCGACAGCACGCCGCCGCCCGCCGCAGCGGCTGACGGCCCGGCTGACGGCGCTGCCGACGCCGATGCTGGCGCTGACGAGGCCGCGGCAGACCAGGCGGAGGGCAAGACCGCCGAGGACAGCGAAGGCTAACCGGACCGCGGGTGCTGAGCCCGGTCCAGCCCAGACGATGCGGGCGGCCGACGGTCGCCGGTGAAGACGCAGGAAAGAGGAAGCACCACCATGGCGAAGATGAGCACCGAGTCACTGCTCGACGCGTTCAAGGAGATGACGCTGATCGAGCTTTCTGACTTCGTGAAGCAGTTCGAGGAGACCTTCGACGTCAAGGCCGCCGCCCCGGTTGCCGTGGCCGGGCCGGCCGCTGCCGCTGGCGCTGGCGGCGCCGCCGCCGAGGAGGCCGAGGAGCAGGACGAGTTCGACGTGATCCTCGAGGCTGCCGGCGACAAGAAGATCCAGGTCATCAAGGAGGTCAGGACGCTGACCAGCCTGGGCCTGAAGGAGGCCAAGGACCTGGTCGACGGCGCGCCCAAGCCGGTCCTCGAGCGCGCGAACAAGGAGACGGCCGAGAAGGCCAAGGCCGCCCTGGAGGGCGCCGGCGCCACCGTCACCGTCAAGTAGCAGCACGCACTTCGCGGCCCTGGCCGGGCACTGCCCGGCCAGGGCCGCTGCGTGCGCCGACTGCGTGCGCCGACTGGGCCGAGCGCACGCGAGCGTCGCGCAGGGGCAGGCAGTATGGGGGCGAATCAGGCCAGCGTCAACCGCCCGGCGGGAATTAGCTGAGGCGGGAACTTGTTGTGATGCCCTGGTGGCAAGAAACTGAAACATCTACGGCTTTGTGACCTTCGTCACGTGCATCTAGCGCCCGACACAAGGCGGCGCGGGCTTGACGTTTGGCTCAGGACGAGCGATGCTGCGTTGCAGCGTGAAACTCATAGTGAAGTACAGTTGACCAGCAGTGTGCCGTTCGACTACACTGCCAATTTGCGCTGCATCCACTCGTCCTTGCCATACACGCAACCCTCGCGGTGTGTCCGCAGGGCGTTTTGCATGCGCGCGGTGACCGTCCGCAACCAGCTCGGAAGGACTCCTGTTGGCAGCCTCGCGCAGCGCCTCAGCTATCGCTCCAGGTCCACGTCGCGTCTCCTTCGCCCGCATCAAAGAGGAACTTGAGGTTCCCGGCCTCCTCGCCCTGCAGACTGACTCGTTTGACTGGCTGCTGGGCAATGAGCGCTGGCGCGATCGCCTTGATGCCGAGAAGAAGACCGGGCACAAGGACCTCCCCGAGCAGTCCGGCCTCGAGGAGATCTTCGAGGAGATCAGCCCGATTGAGGACTTCACGGGGACCATGTCGCTCTCGTTCCGCGATCACCGGTTCGAGCCTCCGAAGTACTCCGCCGAGGAGTGCAAGGAGAAGGACATGACCTACTCCGCCCCGATGTTCGTGACGGCGGAGTTCATCAACAACAGCACCGGCGAGATCAAGAGCCAGACGGTGTTCATGGGTGACTTTCCGCTCATGTCGCCGAAGGGCACCTTCATCATCAACGGCACCGAGCGTGTCGTGGTGTCGCAGCTTGTCCGCTCGCCGGGCGTGTACTTCGACCGCCAGGTCGACAAGACCTCGGACAAGGACATCTACAGCTGCAAGGTAATCCCGTCCCGGGGTGCCTGGCTGGAGTTCGAGATCGACAAGCGCGACGCGGTCGGCGTGCGGATCGACCGCAAGCGCAAGCAGAGCGTCACCGTGCTGCTCAAGGCGCTGGGCTGGGACGACGCAAAGATCCTGGACCGTTTTGGCGGCTTTGAGTCGATGCGGGCCACGCTGGAGAAGGACCACACCACCGGCCAGGACGACGCGCTGCTTGACATCTACCGCAAGCTGCGGCCTGGCGAGCCGCCGACCAAGGAGTCGGCGCAGGCGCTGCTGGAGAATCTCTACTTCAACAGCAAGCGTTACGACCTGGCCAAGGTCGGCCGGTACAAGGTCAACAAGAAGCTCGGCCTGTCGCTGCCGATCACCCAGGGCACGCTCACCGAGGAAGACATCGTCTCGACGATCGAGTACCTGGTGCGGCTGCACAGCGGTGAGGAGGAGATGAAGTCCGGCTCCGCCCTGATCCCGGTGGAGACCGACGACATCGACCACTTCGGCAACCGTCGGCTGCGCACCGTCGGCGAGCTGATCCAGAACCAGGTCAGGCTCGGCCTGGCCCGGATGGAGCGGGTCGTACGCGAGCGGATGACCACGCAGGACGTCGAGGCGATCACGCCGCAGACGCTGATCAACATCCGGCCGGTGGTCGCGTCCATCAAGGAGTTCTTCGGCACCAGCCAGCTCTCCCAGTTCATGGACCAGACCAACCCGCTGGCCGGGCTGACGCACAAGCGCCGGCTGTCCGCGCTCGGCCCTGGCGGCCTGTCCAGGGAGCGGGCCGGGTTCGAGGTCCGTGACGTGCACTCGAGCCACTACGGCCGGATGTGCCCGATCGAGACGCCGGAAGGCCCGAATATCGGCCTCATCGGCTCGCTGTCCTCGTACGCACGGGTCAACGCGTTCGGCTTCGTCGAGACCCCGTACCGCAAGGTCAAGAGCGGCAAGGTCACCACCCAGATCGACTACCTGACCGCGGACGAGGAGGACAGGCACGTCATCGCCCAGGCGAACACGCCGCTGACCTCCGACGGCAGCTTCGTCGAGGGCCGCGTGCTGGTGCGCCGCAAGGGCGGCGAGGTCGACTACATCGCACCGGACGACGTGGACTACATCGACGTGTCGCCGCGGCAGATGGTGTCGGTGGCCACCGCGATGATCCCGTTCCTTGAGCACGACGACGCCAACCGCGCGCTGATGGGCTCCAACATGCAGCGCCAGTCGGTCCCGCTGCTGCGCAGCGAGGCGCCGCTGGTCGGCACCGGCATGGAGTACCGCGCGGCGACCGACGCCGGCGACGTGATCCTGGCGGAGAAGGCCGGCGTGGTCGAGCAGGCCAGCGCCGACTTCATCACCGTGGCCAACGACGACGGCACCCGCAACACCTACCTGGTCGCCAAGTTCCGCCGGTCCAACCAGGGCACCTGCTTCAACCAGAAGCCGGTTGTCCGCGAGGGGGACCGGGTCGAGGTCAACCAGGTCATCGCCGACGGCCCGTGCACCCAGAACGGCGAGATGGCGCTCGGCCGCAACCTGCTGGTCGCGTTCATGCCGTGGGAGGGCCACAACTACGAGGACGCGATCATCCTGTCCCAGCGGCTGGTGCAGGACGACGTGCTCTCCTCGATCCACATCGAGGAGCACGAGGTCGACGCCAGGGACACCAAGCTGGGCCCGGAGGAGATCACCAGGGACATCCCGAATGTCTCCGACGAGGTGCTGGCAGACCTCGACGACCGCGGCATCATCCGGATCGGCGCCGAGGTCGTCACCGGCGACATCCTGGTCGGCAAGGTCACCCCGAAGGGCGAGACCGAGCTGACCCCGGAGGAGCGGCTGCTGCGCGCGATCTTCGGCGAGAAGGCGCGGGAAGTCCGCGACACCTCGCTGAAGGTGCCGCACGGCGAGTCGGGCAAGGTGATCGGCGTCCGGGTGTTCACCAGGGAGGACGGCGACGAGCTGCCGCCTGGCGTGAACGAGCTGGTGCGCGTCTACGTGGCGGCCAAGCGCAAGATCACCGACGGTGACAAGCTGGCTGGCCGGCACGGCAACAAGGGCGTCATCGCGAAGATCAACCCGGTGGAGGACATGCCGTTCCTTGAGGACGGCACGCCGGTCGACATCGTGCTCAACCCGCTCGGCGTGCCGGGCCGGATGAACGTCGGCCAGGTCCTCGAGACGCACCTGGGCTGGGTCGCTAGCTCCGGCTGGCAGGTCGCGGGCGACGACGCCGACTGGAAGACGCGGCTGAAGGCGATCGGCGCCGACAGCGCCGAGCCAGGCACCAGGGTGGCCACGCCGGTATTCGACGGGGCCCGCGAGGAGGAGATCACCGGCCTGCTGAGCAGCACGCTGCCCAACCGCGACGGCGACCAGATGGTCGCCGGCAGCGGCAAGGCGAAGCTGTACGACGGGCGCACCGGCGAGCCGTTCAAGGACCCGGTGTCGGTCGGCTATATCTACATCCTCAAGCTGCTGCACCTGGTCGACGACAAGATCCACGCACGGTCGACCGGCCCGTACTCGATGATCACCCAGCAGCCGCTGGGCGGTAAGGCGCAGTTCGGCGGCCAGCGGTTCGGCGAGATGGAGGTGTGGGCGCTTGAGGCGTACGGCGCGGCCTACGCCCTGCAGGAGCTGCTGACCATCAAGTCCGACGACATCCTCGGCCGGGTCAAGGTCTATGAGGCCATCGTCAAGGGCGAGAACATCCCGGAGCCCGGCATCCCCGAGTCCTTCAAGGTGCTCATCAAGGAGATGCAGTCGCTCTGCCTCAACGTGGAGGTTCTGTCCAAGGACGGCGCGGCCATCGAGATGCGAGACACCGACGAGGACGTCTTCCGTGCAGCGGAGGAACTCGGGATTGACCTGTCCCGGCGCGAGCCGAGCAGCGTTGAAGAGGTCTGATCCGAACTACCCCAGGGGACGAAAAACGTGCTAGACGTCAACTTCTTTGACGACCTTCGGATTGGCCTCGCCACCGCCGACGACATCAGGCTGTGGTCGCATGGCGAGGTCAAGAAGCCAGAGACCATCAACTACCGGACCCTGAAGCCGGAGAAGGACGGTCTCTTCTGCGAGAAGATATTCGGTCCCACCAGGGACTGGGAGTGCTACTGCGGCAAGTACAAGCGAGTCAGGTTCAAGGGCATCATCTGCGAGCGCTGCGGCGTCGAGGTCACCAGGGCCAAGGTGCGGCGCGAGCGGATGGGCCACATCGAGCTGGCCGCTCCGGTCACGCACATCTGGTACTTCAAGGGCGTGCCGAGCCGCCTCGGCTACCTGCTTGACCTGGCTCCGAAGGACCTGGAGAAGGTCATCTACTTCGCCGCGTACATGATCACGTACGTGGACGAGGAGGCCCGCGGCCGTGACCTGCCCTCGCTCGAGGCGAAGATCACCGTCGAGAAGGGCCAGCTTGAGCAGCGCCGCGACAGCGACATCGAGGCTCGCCAGGCCAAGCTCGAGAAGGACCTAGCCGAGCTGGAGGCTGCAGGCGCCAAGGCCGACGCGCGGCGCAAGGTGCGCGAGGCCGCCGAGCGCGAGTGCAAGCAGATCCGCGACCGGGCCGGCCGGGAGATCGACCGGATCGAGGAGGTCTGGAACCGCTTCCGCGGCCTCAAGGTGCAGGACCTTGAGGGCGACGAGATGCTGTACCGCGAGATGCGCGACCGGTTCGGCCGCTACTTCCGCGGCGGCATGGGCGCGCAGGCGATCCAGGAGCGGGTCGGCAGCTTCGACCTCGAGGCCGAGGCGATGAACCTGCGCGAGACCATCAGGACCGGCAAGGGCCAGCGCAAGGCGCGCGCGCTCAAGCGGCTCAAGGTGGTCTCCGCGTTCCTCAACACCAGCAACAGCCCGCTGGGCATGGTGCTGGACTGCGTGCCGGTGATCCCGCCTGACCTGCGCCCGATGGTGCAGCTGGACGGCGGCAGGTTCGCGACGTCGGACCTGAACGACCTGTACCGGCGCGTGATCAACCGGAACAACCGGCTCAAGCGGCTGCTTGACCTGGGCGCGCCCGAGATCATCGTGAACAACGAGAAGCGGATGCTGCAGGAGGCGGTCGACTCGCTGTTCGACAACGGCCGCCGCGGCCGCCCGGTCACCGGGCCTGGCAACCGCCCGCTGAAGTCGCTCTCGGACATGCTCAAGGGCAAGCAGGGCCGGTTCCGGCAGAATCTGCTCGGCAAGCGCGTCGACTACTCCGGCCGCTCGGTCATCGTCGTCGGCCCGCAGCTGAAGCTGCACCAGTGCGGCCTGCCGAAGGAGATGGCGGTCGAGCTGTTCAAGCCGTTCGTGATGAAGCGCCTGGTGGACCTCAACCACGCGCAGAACATCAAGTCGGCCAAGCGGATGGTCGAGCGGGCCAGGCCGGTGGTCTGGGATGTCCTTGAAGAGGTCATCACCGAGCACCCGGTGCTGCTGAACCGCGCGCCGACACTGCACCGGCTTGGCATCCAGGCGTTCGAGCCGCAGCTAGTCGAAGGCAAGGCGATCCAGATTCACCCGCTGGTCTGCACCGCGTTCAACGCGGACTTCGACGGCGACCAGATGGCGGTGCACGTGCCGCTGTCCGCCGAGGCGCAGGCCGAGGCGCGGATCCTGATGCTGTCCACCAACAACATCCTCAAGCCAGCCGACGGCAAGCCGGTGACCATGCCCACCCAGGACATGGTGATCGGGATCTACTGCCTGACCAGGGAGACACCGGACGCGCCCGGCACGGGCCGAGCGTTCTCCGGCCTGTCGGAGGCGCTGATGGCCTACGACAGGGGCGAGCTCGACCTGCAGGCCACGATCCAGATCCGGCTGCGCGACGTGGCGCCGCCGACCGGGTGGGCCACGCCGGAGGGGTGGGAGCCTGGCAAGCCGCTGCGGCTGACCACCACGCTCGGCCGCTGCCTGTTCAACGAGACGCTGCCGGCTGACTACCCGTTCGTGAACTACGAGGTGGGCAAGAAGCAGCTCTCGGTGATCGTCAACGAGCTGGCCGAGCAGTACCCGAAGGTCAAGGTCGCGGCCGCGCTGGACGCGCTCAAGGACGCCGGGTTCCACTGGGCGACCAGGGCCGGGGTCACGATCGCGATCGAGGACGTGGTGGCACCCCCGAGGAAGCGGGAGATCCTGGACACCTACGAGCGCCGTGCCGACAAGGTGCAGCGCGAGTACGACCGCGGCCTGATCACCGACGATGAGCGCCGTCAGGAGCTGATCGAGATCTGGACGCACGCGACCGCTGACGTGGCGCAGGACATGGAGGCCGCCTTCCCCGAGACCAACCCGGTCTGGATGATGGTGAACTCCGGTGCCCGCGGTAACCAGATGCAGGTCAGGCAGATCGCCGGCATGCGCGGCCTGGTCTCCAACCCCAAGGGCGAGACCATCCCGCGGCCGATCAAGTCCAGCTTCCGCGAGGGGCTGTCGGTGGTGGAGTACTTCATCTCCACCCACGGCGCGCGCAAGGGCCTGGCGGACACCGCGCTGCGTACCGCCGACTCCGGGTACCTCACCCGGCGGCTGGTGGACGTCGCCCAGGACGTGATCGTCCGCGAGGAGGACTGCGCCACCGACCGGTCGCTGCCCATGAAGATCGCCGAGAAGGGCGCCGACGGCAACCTGCGCAAGCTGCCGAACATCGAGAACACCGGCACCGGCCGGACGCTCGCCGAGGACGTCACCGACGCCGACGGCAACGTGCTCGCGGCAGCCGAGAGCGACATGACCGAGGGCATGATCGACACGCTGGTCAATGCCGGAGTGGACTCAGTGCGCACCTATAGCGTGCTGGTCTGCCAGGCCAAGGTCGGCGTGTGCGCGAAGTGCTACGGCCGCTCGCTGGCCACCGGCAAGCGGGTCGACGTCGGCGAGGCGGTGGGCATCATCGCCGCCCAGTCGATCGGCGAGCCAGGCACGCAGCTGACCATGCGGACGTTCCACACCGGCGGTGTTGCCGGGCTGGACATCACGCACGGCCTGCCGAGGATCCAGGAGCTGTTCGAGGCCAGGATCCCAAAGGGCATGGCGCCGATCAGCGAGGTCGACGGCCGGATCAGGATCGAGGAGCCGGAGAAGTCGCGCAAGATCATCGTGGTGCCTGACGATGGCTCGGAGGAGATCTCCTACCAGGTCTCGATGCGGGCCAGGCTGATGGTCGCCGACGGCGATCGCGTGTCGGTCGGTCAGCAGCTCATCCAGGGCGCGGTGAACCCGCACGAGGTGCTGCGGATCCTCGGCTCCCGGCAGGTCCAGCTGCACCTGGTGCACGAAGTGCAGGAGGTGTACCGGTCGCAGGGCGTGTCGATCCACGACAAGCACATCGAGATCATCATCCGGCAGATGCTCAAGCGGGTGAACGTGATCGAGTCCGGCGACACCGATCTGCTGCCCGGCGAGCTGGTCGAGCGGCCGAAGTTCGAGGAGGTCAACCGCTCCGTCGTCGAAGAGGGCGGCGTCTCAGCGGCAGGCCGCCCGACCCTGATGGGCATCACGAAGGCGTCGCTGGCGACCGAGTCGTGGCTGTCCGCCGCCTCGTTCCAGGAGACGACCAGGGTGCTCACCGACGCGGCGATCCACGCCAGGTCGGACTCGCTGGTCGGGCTCAAGGAGAACGTCATCATCGGCAAGCTCATCCCGGCTGGCACCGGGATGCAGCGCTACCGCTCGCTGCGGGTGGAGCCGACGGAGGACGCGCGGTCGACGGCCTACCCGGCGGCCAGCTACGAGCCCCCGGCTGAGTACGCGTTCAGCCAGGCCACGGGCGAGTCCATTCCGCTGGAGGAGTACGACTTCGGCGCCTACAACAGGTAGCCGCTGGCGGAAAGCAGCAAAGGGCGCGGCGGCCGGGATCTCCCGGCCGCCGCGCCGTCTCTACTGGCGCCTGAGCTCCGCACGGCTAGCCAGCCGCACCTCCCCCGGGGGCTGACCAACCGCAGCGCGGGGGCATTGCTGTCGCTGTAGCAGCAGCAGGTGTCCCGAGGTGTTGCTGACTGGGCGGCAGTGCGGCCGCTCCTGGCTGGCGAGAATGAGAATTATCAGTACGAACCACGCATTCATGTATTTACGGTAAGCTCCCCCAGGTGAGCGGCAGACACCGGATAAAAGGTCCTCGCCCGGAGCAGGCCGATCCCGGCGACGGGCTGGCCGAACTGCAGCGCATAGCCGAATCTCAGGGAGCGGACCCGTCCGGCAGCGACTGGACCGGGAGCTGCAGCTCGTCCGGAGACTATGGTTCGTCAGCGGATCTCGGTTCGCCTGCCGATCTCGGCTCGTCGGCGAGCTACGGCACGTCTGCCGACTACGGTTCACCTGCCGACTACGGTTCGGCCACTGACTACAGTTCGGCCCTGGACTATGGGTCGTCCGCGAGCCACGGCTCGGCCACTGACTACGGTTCGTCTGCGGGCTATGGTTCGTCCGCGGACCACCGCTCGTCTGCGGGCAACGGTTCAGCCACGGCTTATGACTCGGCCACAGGCTACGGGTCGGCCACGGCTTATGACTCGACCCCGGACTACGGGTCGGCCACGGCTTATGACTCGACCCCGGACTACGAGTCGGCCACGGCCTATGACTCGACCCCGGGCTACGGGTCGGCCATCGACTACGGCTTGGCCCCGGACTACGGCTCTGTCTCGGCTTACAGTTCGGCCCCGGACTACGGGTCGGCCGCGGACTACAGTTCGGCCCCGGACCACGGGTCGTCCGCGAGCCACGGTTCCGCCGAGGCCTACGGTTCGGCCGTGACCTATGGCTCGTCCGCAGCCTACGGCCCGGCCGCAGACAACGGGTCGTCTGCTAGTCAGGGTTCATCTGGTGACTACTCGCCGGCGTACTTTGGCTCATCCGAGGACTACGGTTCGCGCCCCAGCTATGGCTCGTCCGCGGCTTACAGGTCGCTCGGCGGCCACGGCTCGGCGGCGGGTTACCGCCCGCCGGCCGACTACGGCTCGTCCGGCGACCACGGCGGGCCTGCCGGGCACCCAGATGCCGCCTGGCTGGCCAATGCGCCAGCTGACGTGCAGGGCGAGCCCGGCTTCATCCCCGCCGGCAACAGCGCGCCCGACCACGACGGCGATGCTGGCGGCTGGAACGCTTTCCAGGCGGCTGACGGGCGCGGTGACGATGGCTTCGGCTCGGCCGCAGGCAGCTTGTCCGGTGATCTTGGCGGCGACGACGGCGATACGGCCAGCTGGGGCGCTTACGGTGCAGCTGACGGGCGCGGCGATGGCTTCGGCTCGGCCGCAGGCAGCTCCGCCGGCGACCCTGGCGGCGATGGCGACTACCAGGACACCGGTGGCTGGGCCGCTTACGAGCCAGCTGACGGGCCCGGCAATGGTGGCTACGGCCTCGCTGAACTCGGCTCGTCTGACGGCTCCGGCTGGTCAGGCGGTCACGGCGGAGGCGGCGGCTACGGCGGGAGCGGCTACGGAGGCGGCGTCGACGACGACGCTGACGGCTGGGCCGCTGCCGCGCCAGATGACCAGCCAGGCTGGCTGGCCAGGGTCACGGGACGGCTGTCCTCCTGGTGGCGCGCGGCTGTGCGCCGCCCGGTCACGGCTACGACCGCTGCGGCCGGCGCTGTCATCGTGACCGCGCTGGTGCTCGCTGGTGTGCTGGCTTTCAACCCGCCGAGCGGGGCTCGCCGCGGCAATGTGAGCGACGCGCTGCGCCGCGTCGTCCCTGACCGGACGGCGGAATCTACCGGTCCCGGTGTCCAGCTGCCCGGAGGAACCACTGGCAGCTCCTCACCTGGCATTCAGCCGGGCACCCAGGATCCGGCGGCGACCAGGCCGATTGGCGCGATGCCGCCGCCGGGCAGCCCGGTGCCGTCGCCCATCCCCGGCGTGTCCCCGGTGCCGACGAGCACCGGGCCGACGAGCCCGCCGGAGCCGAGTCCGACCCCGACCGACCAGCCCACGCCAGCGCCCACGACGAGCCCCTCGCCGACCCCGAGTCCCAGCCCGACACCCACGCCGAGCCCGACGCCGTCACCGACACCCACGCCGAGCCCGACGCCGTCACCGAGCGCGTCGCCTGACCCGAGCCCGAGCCCGGATCCTTCGGCCAGCCCGGAGCCGAGTCCGAGCGACTCAGCCGGCGCCTCGCCGGCGGCCAGCGTTCCGGCGAGCTAGGCCTGCGGTAGCCGCCGCAGCCTGGCCGCGAGCCGGCTATTATGAGTGTCTGCGGAGGGCAGGAAATCCAGCTCGCTTTGACCAGTGCACGGCGAGTTAGGTAACCTAGTCCTCTGTGCCCATGCAACATGGGCGCACGTATGCCTGAGGACCGCGGTCCCTGACGCTGCAAGGCGGGGAGCGCACGGGCCCGGCATGCGCGACTTCCCTTCTCGTTTCGGGGCTCGCCCTGCGGGCCCGGATGCGCCGTGACTGCGGCGACACGCCCGACCTCGGGGGTCGGATGGACGAGAGAAACCGCAGGTCACGAACGTACGACAAAGGCCTGTCGCGCCTCCGGGGCGACAGGTGCGACACCTAGAGACAGCACAACGAAGAACGAGGAGCCGTCCGCCGCACTGGCGGACAGCGCCAGTCAAGTCGCAGGTAGCGAGAAGACGGAGACGCGGTGCCCACTATCCAGCAGCTGGTCCGCAAGGGCAGGCAGGGCAAGGTAACGAAGAACACCACCCCGGCGCTGAAGGGGAGCCCGCAGCGCCGCGGGGTCTGCACGCGCGTCTACACCACCACGCCCAAGAAGCCGAACTCGGCATTGCGCAAGGTGGCCAGGGTCCGGCTCACCAGTCATATCGAGGTCACCGCGTACATCCCTGGGGTGGGACACAACCTCCAGGAGCACTCCATCGTGCTGGTTCGCGGCGGCCGGGTGCGCGACCTGCCTGGCGTGCGCTACAAGGTCATCCGCGGCTCGCTTGACACCCAGGGAGTACGCAACCGCAAGCAGGCACGCAGCCGCTACGGCGCGAAGAAGGAGAAGAGCTGACATGCCGCGCAAGGGCCCCGCGACCAAGCGGCAGCTGGTCACCGATCCCGTTTACGGCTCACCGCTGGTCACCGCGCTGGTGAGCAAGGTGCTGCGCAGCGGCAAGCGGTCGCTGGCCGAGCGCATCGTGTACGGCGCGCTTGAGGGCTGCCGGGAGAAGACCGGCAATGACCCGGTGGTCACGCTCAAGCGGGCGCTGGACAACGTCAAGCCGACCCTGGAAGTGCGCAGCCGCCGCGTCGGCGGCGCGACCTACCAGGTGCCGGTCGAGGTCCGGGCCTCCCGCAGCACCACGCTGGCGCTGCGCTGGCTGATCACCTACTCACGGCAGCGCCGGGAGAAGACCATGACCGAGCGGCTGATGAACGAGCTGCTCGACGCCAGCAACGGCCTGGGGGCAAGCGTGAAGCGCCGCGAGGACATCCACAAGATGGCCGAGTCGAACAAGGCCTTCGCGCACTACCGCTGGTAAGAGCCGCAGGCTGAACCACATCAACGCAGTTAACTCGACAAGAAACAGGGGAATCGCAGCAGTGGCCGCCACACAGACCGCGACCGACCTCGCCAATGTCCGCAATATCGGCATCATGGCGCATATCGACGCGGGCAAAACGACGACGACCGAGCGGATCCTTTTCTACACCGGCATCAATTACAAGATCGGCGAGGTCCACGAGGGCGCCGCCACGATGGACTGGATGGACCAGGAGCAGGAGCGCGGCATCACGATCACTTCTGCCGCGACCAGCGCTACCTGGCGCGACCACACCATCAACCTGATCGACACGCCCGGCCACGTCGACTTCACCGTCGAGGTCGAGCGGTCGCTGCGGGTGCTGGACGGCGCTGTCGCCGTCTTCGACGGGGTGGCCGGCGTGGAGCCGCAGTCCGAGACCGTCTGGCGCCAGGCCGACCGGTACGGCGTGCCGCGAATCTGCTTCGTCAACAAGATGGACCGGGTTGGGGCCGAATTCCACCGGTGCGTCGAGATGATCTCTGACCGGCTCGGCGCGACGCCGCTGGTGATCCAGCTGCCGTGGGGCGTCGAGTCGGACTTCCGCGGCATCATCGACCTGATCAGGATGCGGGCGCTGCTCTGGCCGACCGACGGCCGGGGCGACACCTTCGAGATCCTGCCGGTCCCCGATGACCACGTCGAGGCGGCCAGGGACTGGCGAGAGCGGATGGTAGAGACCATCTCCGAGAACGACGAGGAGATGATGGAGCTCTACCTCGACGGCACCGATCCGACCGAGGAGCAGCTGGTCGCGGCGATCCGCCGGGCCACCATCGCTGGCAGCGTCACGCCGGTGATGTGCGGCAGCGCGTTCAAGAACAAGGGCGTCCAGCCAATGCTCGACGCGATCGTGGACTTCCTGCCGAGCCCGGTCGACATCCCGTCGGTCAAGGGCCACGCGGTCGGGAACGAGGAGACCGTGATCGAGCGGCACGCGGATACCTCGGAGCCGTTCTCCGCCCTCGCGTTCAAGATCATGGCGGACCAGCACCTCGGCAAGCTGACCTACATCAGGGTCTACTCCGGCACGCTGGAGACCGGCAGCCAGGTCATGAACTCGACCAAGGGCCGCCGGGAGCGGATCGGCAAGATCTACCAGATGCACGCCAACAAGCGCGAGGAGCGCCCGTCGGCGACCGCAGGGCAGATCGTCGCCGTGATGGGCCTCAAGGACACCTCGACCGGCGACACGCTGAGCGACCAGGCGCACCAGGTCGTGCTGGAGTCGATGACCTTCCCGGCGCCGGTCATCAACGTGGCGATCGAGCCGAGGACCAAGGGTGACCAGGACAAGCTGGGCGTAGCGATCCAGCGGCTGGCCGAGGAGGACCCGACCTTCCAGGTCAGGACCGACGAGGAGACCGGCCAGACGATCATCGCCGGGATGGGCGAGCTGCACCTTGAGGTGCTGGTCGAGCGGATGCGGCGGGAGTTCCGGGTCGAGGCCAACATCGGCCGGCCGCAGGTTGCCTACCGCGAGACCATCCGGCGCAAGGTCGAGAAGGTCGACTACACGCACAAGAAGCAGACCGGCGGCGCCGGCCAGTACGCGAAGGTGGTCATCAACCTGGAGCCGACCGGCGGCGACGGCGGCGGCTACGAGTTCGAGAACAAGATCACCGGCGGCCGGGTGCCCCGTGAGTACATACCGTCAGTCGACACCGGCTGCCAGGAAGCCGCGGAATTCGGCGTGCTGGCTGGCTACCCGATGGTCGACCTGAAGGTCACGCTGACTGACGGCGCGTACCACGAGGTGGACTCCTCCGAGCTGGCCTTCAAGATCGCCGGATCGATGGCGTTCAAGAAGGCGGCCGGCCATGCCGACCCGGTGCTGCTTGAGCCGGTGATGGCCGTCGAGGTCAGGACTCCCGAGGATTACATGGGCGAGGTCATCGGCGACCTGAACAGCCGACGTGGCCAGATCCAGGCCATGGAGGAGCGGTCGGGGGTGCGGGCCGTCACGGCGCTCGTGCCGCTGTCCGAGATGTTCGGCTACGTGGGCGATCTGCGCAGCCGCACCCAGGGCCGGGCGGACTACAGCATGCAGTTCGATTCGTATGCCGAGGTTCCGCCCAGCATTGCCAAGGAGATCATCGCCAAGGCGCGAGGCGAGTAGCAGCAGTAAGGCAGAAGGACACGGCGCCCCGCGTGAGCGCCTGGCCCCACCGCGGTGGGGATCGATCGTAACGAGGAGACACCAGTGGCGAAGGCCAAGTTCGAGCGGACCAAGCCGCACGTCAACATCGGCACCATCGGTCACATCGACCACGGCAAGACGACGCTGACCGCGGCCATCACCCGGGTGCTGCATGACAAGTACCCGGACGTGAATCCCTTCTACGCCTTCGATGACATCGACAAGGCGAAGGAAGAGAAGGAGCGCGGGATCACGATCTCGATCTCGCACGTGGAGTACCAGACCGACAAGCGCCACTACGCGCACGTCGACTGCCCCGGTCACGCCGACTACATCAAGAACATGATTACCGGCGCGGCGCAGATGGACGGCGCGATCCTGGTGGTCGCCGCTACCGACGGCCCGATGCCGCAGACCCGCGAGCACGTGCTGCTGGCCCGCCAGGTTGGCGTGCCGTACATCGTCGTCGCGCTGAACAAGGCCGACATGGTGGACGACGAGGAGATCCTCGAGCTGGTCGAGCTCGAGGTGCGCGAGCTGCTCAGCACCTACGAGTTCCCCGGCGACGACGTGCCGGTGATCCGCGTCTCGGCGCTGAAGGCGCTGGAGGGCGACGCGGAGTGGGGCGACAAGGTCGCCGAGCTGATGACCGCATGCGATGACAACATCCCCGAGCCGGTCCGCGAGATCGACAAGCCGTTCCTGATGCCGGTCGAGGACGTGTTCTCGATCACCGGCCGCGGCACCGTGGTGACCGGCCGGATCGAGCGCGGCGTGATCCACACCAGCGACGAGGTCGAGATCATCGGGATCAAGGACAAGGCGCAGAAGACCACGGTCACCGGCGTCGAGATGTTCCACAAGATTCTCGACGAGGGCATGGCAGGCGACAACGCCGGCCTGCTGCTGCGCGGCATCAAGCGCGAGGAAGTGGAGCGCGGCCAGGTCGTCATCAGGCCGGGCACCAACACCCCGCACACCGAGTTCGAGGCGCAGGTCTACATCCTGTCCAAGGACGAGGGTGGCCGGCACACGCCGTTCTTCAACAACTACCGGCCGCAGTTCTACTTCCGCACCACGGACGTGACCGGGGTGGTGAATCTGCCCGAGGGCACCGAGATGGTGCTCCCCGGTGACAACACCGAGATGAAGGTGGAGCTGATCCAGCCCATCGCCATGGAGGAAGGGCTGCGGTTCGCGATCCGCGAGGGCGGGCGGACTGTCGGTGCGGGGCGAGTGACGCAGATCAACAAGTAGCGGCTAGTCGGCGGGCACGGGGGAGATCCCGTCCGCTGCAGAACGCAGCGGACGGGACACCCCCGGCCACCGAGTAACACGAGTGAGCGGCTAGCGCGGCCGGAGTTCAGGTAGCCGGCTGGGCGGGTCGCACACGGCGTGAAGGAAGAACGCACGAGGCGGCGGGACTCGCGTCCCGGGACGACAGAAGGACGTAGAAGCCATATGGCGGGACAGAAGATCCGCATCCGGCTCAAGGCCTATGACCACGAGATCATCGACAACTCGGCGCGCAAGATCGTCGACGCGGTGGTACGGACTGGTGCGAAGGTCGTGGGGCCGGTGCCGCTGCCTACCGAGAAGACCGTGTACTGCGTGATCCGCTCGCCGCATAAGTACAAGGACTCGCGGGAGCACTTCGAGATGCGGACGCACAAGCGGCTGATCGACATCATCGACCCCACGCAGAAGACCATCGACGCCCTGATGCGGTTCGACCTGCCGGCCGGCGTCAACATCGAGATCAAGCTGTAGAGGGACACGCCGACATGACCAAGCAGATCAAGGGGGTCCTGGGCACCAAGCTCGGCATGACCCAGGTCTTCGCCGATGACGGGAGGCTCGTCCCCGTCACCGTGGTGGCGGCCGGCCCCTGCGTCGTCACCGGCGTGCGGACGCCGGACGCCGACGGCTACTCGGCCGTGCAGCTCGGCTACGGCGAGATCGACCCGCGTAAGGTCAACAAGCCCGAGACCGGGCACTTCGCCAAGGCAGGCGTGACCCCGCGCCGGTACCTGGTGGAGCTGCGCACCGACCTGGCCACCGAGTACACGCTCGGCCAGGAGGTGACCGCCGAGACGTTCGAGCCAGGTGAGCTCGTCGACGTGACGGCCACCAGCAAGGGCAAGGGCTTCGCCGGCGTCATGAAACGGCACGGCTTCAAGGGCCTGTCTTCCTCGCACGGCACCCAGCGCAAGCACCGGGCTCCGGGCTCGATCGGCGGCTGCGCTTATCCCGGCCGGGTGTTCAAGGGCGTGCGGATGGCTGGCCGGATGGGCGGCGAGCGCAGCACCATAACCAGGCTGACGCTGCACGCGGTCGACGCGGACCGCGGCCTGCTGCTGATCAAGGGTGCCGTACCCGGCCCGGCCGGCGGGCTGGTGCTGATCCGCAGCGCAGCCAAGATCCCGCTCGGCGCCGGCGGGCGCCCGCTGACCAGGAGTGAGGCCCGATGAGCCCGGCCAAGTCCAGCGCGGCAGGTACCGAGCCGGCCGCCGCTGGCGGCACCCGCACCCGCGCCAAGGCCAGGCAGGCCAAGGCGGCCCCGGCCGCTGAGCTGCCAGCCGACATCTTCGACGCGCGGGTGAACGTGCCGCTGATGCACCAGGTCGTGGTGGCTCAGGAGGCCGCAGCCAGGCAGGGCACGCACGCGACTAAAACCAGGGGTGACGTCCGCGGCGGCGGTCGCAAGCCGTACCGGCAGAAGGGCACCGGGCGCGCGCGGCAAGGCTCGCTGCGCGCGCCTCAGTACGCCGGCGGCGGCGTTGTGCACGGGCCGCAGCCCCGTTCTTATGAGCAGCGCACGCCCAAGAAGATGAAGGCAGCCGCGCTCCGCGGCGCACTGTCTGACCGGGCCAGGCACGGCCGGGTGCACGTGACCGCCAGCCTGGCCGAGGGCGACACGCCGGGCACCAAGGCGGCCGTGGCCCTCCTTGCCGAGCTGACTGGAGTTGCCCCGTCGAGCGCCGCGGTGCTCGTCGTGGCCAGCGCTGCCGACCAGGTCACCTGGAAGAGCCTGCGCAACGCGCGCGGTGTGCACCTGCTCGACCCTGGCCAGCTGAACACCAGGGACGTGCTGGTCAGCGAGCACGTGGTCTTCACCGCTGAAGCGCTCGAGAGCTTCGTGGCCAGGGCACGCGGCGCCGGCTCGAGCCAGCACGGTGCAGGGCAGGCCGATGCTGCTAAGGCCAGTGCCGACCAGGCCAGTGCCGACCAGGCCAGTGCCGACCAGCAGGACGCTGCACCGCAGGGCGATGACGGGCAGGAGGACGACGAGTCGTGAACAAGATCGCCAACCCGCGCGATGTCCTGCTGCGGCCGGTCATCTCAGAGAAGAGCTACCGGCTCGCCGATGACGGCAAGTACACCTTCATCGTCGCGCCAGGTGCCAACAAGACACAGATCAGACAGGCCGTCGAAGCCGTGTTCAACGTCCGGGTCTCCGGCGTGAACACGGTGAACCGGCCGGGCAAGCGCCGCCGCACCCGGTTCGGCTGGGGCAAGCGGCCGGACACCAAGCGCGCCATCGTCAGCCTCGCCGCCGGCGAGCGGATCGACATCTTCGGTGGCCCGGTCAGCTAGCCGGACTGCACGCAAGGAGCTAAAGCACTCATGGCGATACGCAAGTACAAGCCGACGACCCCCGGCAGGAGGGGGGCCAGCGGCGCCGACTTCTCCGAGGTCACGCGCAGTGAGCCGGAGAAGTCGCTGGTGCGCCCGCTGCACTCGCGTGGCGGCAGGAACGTGCACGGCCGGATCACGGCCCGCCATCAAGGCGGCGGGCACAAGCGCTCCTACCGGCTGATCGACTTCCGCCGGGCGGACAAGGACGGCGTGCCGGCCAAGGTGGCGCACATCGAGTACGACCCGAACCGCACCGCCAGGATCGCGCTGCTGCACTACGCCGACGGCGAGAAGCGTTACATCGTCGCCCCGGAAGGGCTGGCGCAGGGCGACACGGTGGAGAACGGACCGGGCGCCGACATCAAGGCCGGCAACTGCCTGCCGCTGCGCAACATCCCGACCGGCACGGTAGTGCACGCGATCGAGCTACGGCCGGGCGGCGGGGCGAAGATCGCGCGATCCGCAGGCTCAGGAGTTCAGCTGCTGGCCAAGGAGGGCAGGCTGGCGCAGCTGCGCATGCCGTCCGGTGAGATCCGCCGGGTGGACGCCAGCTGCCGGGCGACCATCGGCGAGGTTGGCAACTCCGAGCAGGGCAACATCAAGCTGGGCAAGGCGGGCCGCAGCCGCTGGCAGGGACGCCGTCCGTCCGTCCGCGGCGTCGCGATGAACCCGGTCGATCACCCGCTTGGCGGCGGCGAGGGCAAGAGCTCAGGCGGCCGGCACCCAGTCAGCCCGTGGGGCGTTCCCGAGGGCCGTACCCGGCAAGCGAACAAGCCGAGCGACAAGATGATCACCCGCCGGCGCGGCAAGAAGAAGCGGTAGGAGCACCTCACCATGCCTCGTAGCCTGAAGAAGGGCCCCTTCGTGGACGACCACCTGATCAAGAAGGTGGATCTCCAGAACGACAGGGGCACCAAGAACGTGATCAGGACCTGGTCGCGCCGATCCATGATCGTTCCCGCGATGCTCGGGCACACGATTGCCGTCCACGATGGCCGCAAGCACGTACCGGTCTTCGTCACCGAGTCAATGGTCGGGCACAAGCTCGGCGAGTTCGCCCCCACCCGCACGTTCCGCAGTCACGTGCGCGATGACCGGCGCAGCCGCCGCTAGCCCGCCGCCCTAACGCAGCAAACACCGCCGCAGCAGCGACCAGACCAGGAAGAGAGCGAGACGATGGAAGCGAGGGCTAAGGCGCGATTCGTCCGCGTCACGCCGCGCAAGGCCCGCCGCGTCGTGGACCTGATCCGCGGGCTGCCAGCAGAGCAGGCTCAGGCGGCGCTCAGGTTCGCGCCGCAGTCAGCGAGCGACCCTGTCGGCAAGGTACTGGCCAGCGCCATCGCCAACGCAGGCTACGCCAAGCACGTGGACGCCAGCTCGCTCGTGGTGAGCCGGGCCTGGGTCGACGAGGGCCCGACGCTCAAGCGCTTCCGGCCCCGCGCGCAGGGGCGTGGCTACCGGATCAACAAGCGCACCAGCCACATCACCGTCGTGGTGACCGACGGCGCGCAGAGCAAGCAGAGCACGGAGAGGACCCGATAGTGGGCCAGAAAGTGAACCCGCACGGGTTCCGGCTTGGCGTTACCACCGACTTCAAAAGCCGCTGGTACGCCGACAAGCTGTACAAGGACTACATCGCCGAGGACGTCGCGATCCGGCGGATGCTGCAGCGCGGCATGGAGCGCGCGGGCATCTCGAAGGTCGAGATCGAGCGCAAGGGCGGCGACCAGGTACAGGTGGACATCCACACCGCACGGCCGGGCATCGTCATCGGCCGCCGTGGCGCCGAGGCGGACCGGATCCGCGGCGACCTGGAGAAGCTGACCCGCAAGCAGATCCAGCTGAACATCCTCGAGGTCAAGAACCCCGAGATCGATGCCCAGCTGGTTGCGCAGGGCGTGGCCGAGCAGCTGTCCAGCCGGGTCTCCTTCCGGCGCGCGATGCGTAAGGCGATGCAGACCGCCATGAAGGGCGGTGCGAAGGGCATCCGGGTGCAGTGCGCCGGCCGTCTCGGCGGCGCGGAGATGTCGCGCTCGGAGTTCTACCGTGAGGGCCGGGTGCCGCTGCACACGCTGCGCGCCGACATCGACTACGGCTTCTATGAGGCGCGGACGACGTTCGGCCGGATCGGCGTGAAGGTCTGGATCTACCGCGGCGAGGCCGCGCAGACGAGGGCCGAGCGAGAGGCAGCGGCCGCCGCGCTGCGCGCTGGGCAGCGCCGTGACCGTGACCGCCCGTCCGGGCCGCAGCGGCGCGGCCGCAGGCCGGGCTCGCCGGACGGCACTGACCGGCCCGGCGGTGATCGTTCCGGTGGCGACCGCTCAGGCGGCGGGCCGGCCCTGGCGCGGGACGAGCCGGCTCAGGCTCCGGCTGCTCAGGCTCCGGCTGCTCAGGCTCCGGCCGCGCCGGCCCCGGCAGGCGAGGAGGGCTAGGACATGCTGATACCCCGGCGGGTCAAGCACCGCAAGCAGCACCGCCCGGACCGCAGCGGGGCCGCCAAGGGCGGGACCAGGGTCGCGTTCGGCGAGTTCGGCATCCAGGCGGTCGAGCACGCCTACGTGACGAACCGGCAGATCGAGGCAGCCCGGATCGCCATGACGCGGCACATCAGGCGAGGCGGCAAGGTGTGGATCAACATCTACCCTGACCGCCCGCTGACCAAGAAGCCGGCTGAGACCCGGATGGGCTCGGGCAAGGGCGCGCCGGAGTGGTGGATCGCCAACGTCAAGCCAGGCCGGGTGATGTTCGAGCTGTCGGGTGTGCCGGAGCAGGTGGCCAGGGAGGCGCTTCGCCGCGCCATGCACAAGCTGCCGATGAAGTGCAAGTTCGTGAAGCGTGAAGTGGGTGACGCCTGATGTGGCGCACAAGCCTGAAGTGGGTGAGGCGTGATGGCTAAGGGCATGGTCGCCGCTGATCTGCGTAACTCCACCGAGGAGGAGCTGGAGGGCAAGCTCGCCGAAGCGAAGATCGAGCTGTTCAACCTCAGGTTCCAGTCGGCTACCGGCCAGCTCGAGAGCCACGGTCGGCTGCGTGCCGTGCGCAAGGAGATCGCCCGCATCTACACCGTGATGCGGGAGCGCGAGCTCGGCATCGTGACCGTGGCAGAGGAGTCGGACACCGATGAGTGAGCAGGAGGCGCCGGCCCGCGGCTACCGCAAGGTGCGCGAGGGCCTGGTCGTCAGCGACAAGATGGACAGGACCGTCGTGGTCGAGGTGGAGGACCGGGTCAAGCACCCGAAGTACGGCAAGGTCATCCGCCGCACCAAGAAGTACAAGGCGCACGACGGCGAGAATGCCTGCGGCATCGGCGACCGGGTGCTGCTGATGGAAACCCGGCCGCTGTCGGCGACCAAGCGCTGGCGCGTCGCGGAGATCTTGGAGAAGGCCAAGTAACCACGGCAGCGCCGGGTACTGCCCGGCGGCGCCAACCAGGACCCGCCTGGTCCTCGCAGAGGCCGGCGTGATGAGCAGGAGTTGACGTGATCCAGCAGGAGTCGCGGCTTAAGGTCGCCGACAACACCGGTGCCAAGGAGATCTTGTGCATCCGGGTGCTCGGCGGCTCGGGCAGGCGATACGCGGGCATCGGCGATGTCATCGTGGCCACCGTGAAAGACGCGCTGCCCGGCGCGGGAGTGAAGAAGGGCGACGTGGTCAAGGCCGTCGTCGTGCGCACCAGGAAAGAGCGCCGCCGCGCCGACGGCTCCTACATCCGCTTTGACGAGAACGCGGCCGTGCTGATCAGGGATGGCGGCGAGCCGCGCGGGACGCGCATCTTCGGCCCCGTCGGCCGTGAGCTGCGCGAGAAGCGCTACATGCGGATCATCTCGCTTGCGCCGGAGGTGCTGTGATGGCGAAGAAGGCGACGCCGGGCCAGAGCGGCCAGGCAAAGGCAAAGAGCCTGAAGGTCAAGAAGGGCGACCGGGTCATCGTGATCGCGGGCAAGGACCGCGGCCGCGAGGGCACCGTCATCCTGGTCAACCCTGAGCGGCAGAAGGTGCTGGTCCAGGGCGTCAACATGGTCCGCAAGAACACCAAGGTGGACTACCAGGGCAGGCGCGGTGCCAAGGAAGGCGGCATCGTCAACACCGAGGCCCTGATCCACGTGAGCAACGTCCAGCTGATCGATCCGGAGACCAAGAAGCGCGCCCGGGTGGGCTACAAGATGACCGAGGACAAGGGCAAGGTCCGGATTACCCGGCCGGGCGGTAAGGAAATCTGATGGCACCGAGGACCAGGTCTGCCAGGGCCGCGCAGAGCGAGTCGGCTGGCGGCACGGCCGAGGGTGGCGGCACGGCGACGGCGGTCGCCGAGCGCGTGCCGCCCCGGCTCAAGGACCGCTACGCCGCGGAGATCGCGCCAGCGCTGCGCGAGGAGTTCGGCTACGCCAACGTGATGCAGATCCCCAGGGTTACCAAGATCGTCGTCAACATGGGCGTCGGCGAGGCAGCCAGGGATGCGAAGCTGATCGACGGCGCGATCCGCGACCTGACCGTCATCACCGGCCAGAAGCCGGCCGTGGCCAGGGCGCGCAAGTCGATCGCGCAGTTCAAGCTCAGGGAAGGCATGCCGATCGGCGCGCACGTGACGCTCCGCGGCGACCGGATGTGGGAGTTCCTCGACCGGCTGCTGTCGATCGCGCTGCCCAGGATCCGAGACTTCCGCGGCCTGAGCGACCGCCAGTTCGACGGCCGCGGGAACTACACCTTCGGCCTCACTGAGCAGCTGATGTTCCACGAGATCAACCCGGACCAGGTCGACCGGCAGCGTGGCATGGACGTGACGCTGGTCACCACGGCGACCAACGATGACGAGGGGCGGTCACTGCTGCGGCAGCTCGGCTTCCCCTTCAGGGAGAGCTGACAAGTGGCGAAGAAGAGCTTGATCGCCAAGGCGAAGCGCACGCCGAAGTACCACGTGCGCGCATACACCCGCTGCTCACGCTGCGGGCGGCCACGGGCGGTCTACCGCAAGTTCGGCCTGTGCCGGATTTGCTTCCGCACCCTGGCGCACCGCGGTGAGCTGCCCGGCATCACCAAGTCCAGCTGGTAGTACCGGCTGGCACCCAGGACTGACCAAGGGCGCGCCGCGCCCGCTGCTACGCCGCAGGTCCGCAGGAAACCACGGCGAGGAAGGCCACCAGGCCGATGACCATGACCGATCCCGTCGCAGACATGCTGACCCGTCTGCGCAACGCCAACTCGGCGTATCACGACGCGGTGACGATGCCGCATTCCAAGATCAAGGTGCACATCGCCGAACTGCTCAAGCAGGAGGGCTACATCTTCGGCTGGCGGGTGGAGGACGCACCGGTTGGCAAGAGTCTCGTGGTCACCCTGAAGTTCGGGCCGAGCCGCGAGCGCTCGATCGCCGGCATCAAGCGGGTATCCAAGCCCGGCCTGCGGGTCTATGCCCGCAAGGACAACCTGCCCCGGGTGCTGGGCGGGCTTGGCGTGGCGATCATCTCGACTTCCGGCGGGCTGATGACCGACAAGCAGGCCAACAAGAAGGGCGTGGGCGGGGAAGTCCTCGCCTACGTCTGGTAGGGAGGCCTGTCATGTCACGAATCGGGCGGATGCCCGTCGCCATCCCCAGCGGCGTCGACATCACTATCAGCGGCCGCGAGGTCAGCGTGAAGGGGCCGAAGGGCAGCCTCAGCATGCAGGTCGCCGCGCCGATCGAGGTGAGCAAGGCCGACGCGACCATCACTGTCACCCGGCCGAGCGACGAGGGTGAGGTCAGGGCGCTGCACGGGCTGTCCAGGTCGCTGATCGCCAACATGGTGACCGGCGTGACCCAGGGATACAGCAAGACCCTGGAGATCGTCGGAGTCGGCTACCGGGTCCAGGCGAGGGGCAGGGACCTGGAGTTCTCGCTCGGCTTCAGCCACCCGGTGCCGGTGGCAGCGCCCGAGGGGATCTCCTTCCGGGTGGAGACTCCGACCAGGTTCGTCGTCGAGGGCATCGACAAGCAGCAGGTCGGCGAAGTGGCGGCCAACATAAGGAAGCTGCGCAAGCCTGACCCGTACAAGGGCAAGGGCGTGCGCTACCAGGGTGAGCAGATCCGCCGCAAGGTCGGGAAGGCTGGGAAGTAACGATGTCTGGCACGAAGACCTCGGGGCACAACCGGATCACTGGCCGCGCCTCGGCACGGTCCATGGCCCGGTCAAGGCGCCACCTGCGGGTACGCAAGAAGGTCGCCGGCAGCGCGCAGCTGCCGCGGCTGGTCGTCACCCGCTCAGCGCGGCACATGACCGCGCAGCTCGTCGACGACGTCGCGGGCAGCACGCTGGCATCTGCCTCTACCCTGGAACAGGTCGTTCGCGACGCCGCTGGCGACAAGAGGGCCAAGGCGCGGCAGGTTGGCGCCCTGGTGGCAGAGCGCGCGGCCGAGGCGGGCATTGCCACGGCGGTCTTCGACCGCGGCGGCTACTCCTATCACGGCCGGGTCGCGGCGGTGGCTGACGGCGCGCGCGAGAAGGGCCTGAAGCTGTGATGGCCGGCCAAGCAGCAGCGCCGGGGCACGCCCCGGGCGCTGAGCCTGCGTCGCTGCAAGGCGTCGCGCTGATCGGCGGCCGGCTGGATCCCGGCCGGGCACGTCATGACGAGAGAAGGAATATCTGATGCCAGCAGCTCCGAGGCGCGGCTCCGGCGGCGGCGAACGGCGCGACCGCCGTGACGACCGCCGCGGCGGCGCGGCCGAAAAGGGCACCGCGTACCTGGAGCGGGTCGTCAAGATCAACCGCGTGGCCAAGGTTGTCCAGGGCGGCCGTCGGTTCAGCTTCACCGCGCTCGTCGTGGTCGGTGACGGCAACGGCATGGTCGGCGTCGGCTACGGCAAGGCCAAGGAAGTGCCAGCCGCGATCGCCAAGGGCGTGGAGTCGGCCAAGAAGAGCTTCTTCAGGGTGCCACGCATCGCCGGGACCATCCCGCACACCGTGCAGGGTGAGACGTCAGCAGGCGTCGTGCTGCTCAAGCCAGCGAGCCCTGGCACCGGCGTGATCGCCGGCGGTCCGGTCCGCGCCGTGCTCGAGTGCGCTGGCATCCAGGACGTGCTCTCCCGCTCGCTCGGCTCGTCGAACCCGATCAACGTGGTGCACGCGACCGTGACGGCGCTACAGAGCCTGGTCCGGCCGGAGGAGATCGCGGCACGTCGCGGTCTGCCCATCGAGCACGTCGCGCCAGCCGCGATGCTGCGCGCCAGGTCCGCGGCGGCCAGCAGCGGCACGCCGGCGAATAGCTGACCGGGAGCAGCGATGACGCAGCTGAAGATCACCCAGACGAAGTCGCGGATCGGCGGCAAAAAGGCCCAGCGGGAGTCACTGCGCTCGCTCGGCCTGCGGCGGATCGGCGACAGCGTGGTCAAGGACGACCGGCCCGAGTTCCGCGGCATGATCCAGGCGGTTCGCCACCTGGTCTCCGTGGAGGAGGTAGACAGCAGATGACACAGGCAGACGACACCGGCACCCGCGCCGCACCCGGCGGCCGTGCCGGACTGAAGATTCACCATCTGCGGCCGGCGCCGGGCGCGCACACCCAGCGGACGAGGGTCGGCCGGGGCGAGGCGTCCAAGGGCAAGACGGCAGGCCGCGGTACCAAGGGCACCAGGGCGCGGACCGGCGTGGCCATCGGGTTCGAGGGCGGGCAGATGCCGCTGACCCGCCGGCTGCCGAAGTTCAAGGGCTTCTCGAACGCGAGGTTCAAGACCACTTATCAGGTCGTCAACCTGGACAGGCTAGCCGCGCTGTACCCGGCGGGCGGCGTGGTGACCCCCGAGGACCTGGCGGCGAAGGGTGCCGTGCGGAGCGGTGAGCTCGTGAAGGTGCTCGGATCTGGCGAGGTAGCCAGCGCGCTGCGAGTCACCGCGCACGCGTTCTCCGGCACGGCCAGGCAGAAGATAACCGCGGCCGGCGGCACCGTAACCGAGCTGTGAGATGACCAGCACCGGAGGCCTGGCGCGGGCACCGATCGCGCCGGCGCCCCGGTCCGGCGAGCAGGGCACCAGGAGCGGCGCTGGATCGTTATCGCTAGGGCCGGCTCCGGCGCTCCGGCAGGGCTGTTGGACTCGCGCTGGCGCGTTAGACTGCGCGTGCATGTCGCGCGCTTGCGGCCAGCGGGTTCCCCCGTGACGAGGAGCGCCTGATGACGTTGACCGACCGAGCAGAGGACGGCGCATGCTGACCGCGTTCCTCCAGGCGTTCCGGACGCCTGATCTGCGTAAGAAGCTCCTTTTTACGCTGTTCATCATCGCCGTCTTCCGGCTCGGCTCGTCGCTGCCGACGCCAGGGGTGTCGCAGAAGGCCGTCAACAGCTGCCTCTCGATCGCGTCGCATAGCGGCAGCGCGAGCCTGTTCCAGCTGGTCAACCTCTTCAGCGGCGGCTCGCTGCTGAAGCTGACCGTGTTCGCGCTCGGGATCATGCCGTACATCACGGCGAGCATCATCCTGCAGCTGCTGGCCAAGGTCATCCCGCGGCTCGACACGCTGCGCCAGGAAGGCCAGAGCGGCCAGGCGAAGATCACTCAGTACACCCGCTACCTCACCGTGGGCCTGGCGATCCTGCAGTCCACCGGCATCGTAGCGCTGGCCAGGTCGGGCAACCTGATCCCCGGCTGCACAGCGAAGCTGGTGCCGAACGACTCCATCGTCACGATCAGCACGATGGTGATCACGATGACCGCCGGGACCGCCGTCATCATGTGGCTCGGCGAGCTGATCACCGACCGCGGTGTCGGCAACGGCATGTCGCTGATGATCTTCACCCAGGTCATCGCAGTGATCCCCGGCGAACTGCAGCAGATCTACCAGAACAAGCACGCTTTCACCTTCGGCGTCGTGCTGCTGGTAGGCGTCGCGGTGATCGCCTTCGTCGCCTTCATGGAACAAGCGCAACGGCGCATCCCGGTGCAGTACGCCAAACGCATGGTAGGCCGCAAGATGTACGGCGGCAGCTCGACCTACATACCGCTGAAGGTGAACCAGGCGGGCGTCATCCCGGTCATCTTCGCCTCGTCGATGTTGTACGTGCCTGAGCTCGCCGCCCAGTTGTTCGGCAAGACCACCGCCACGTCCGGCTGGACGGTGTGGGTACAGAAGAACCTGTCCACCGTCAACGGCGCGCCGTCGATCTACGTGATCGCGTTCTTCCTGCTAATCGTCTTCTTCACCTACTTCTACGTGTCGATCACCTTTGATCCGGTGGAAGTGGCCGACAACATGAAGAAGTACGGGGGCTTCATCCCTGGCATCCGGCCGGGCGGGCCTACAGCTGGCTATCTAAGCTACGTGCTGTCCCGGCTGACCGCGCCGGGCTCGCTGTACCTCGGTGTGGTCGCGCTCATCCCGATGGTCGCGATCGGCCTGGTCAACGCCACCCAGCAGTTCCCCCTCGGCGGCACCAGCATCATGATCGCCGTTGGCGTGGGCCTTGACACGGTCAAGCAGATCGAGAGCCAGCTGCAGCAGCGCAACTACGAGGGCTTCCTGAGGTAGTGCGCGTCGTCCTCGTCGGGCCCCCCGGTGCGGGCAAGGGGACACAGGCCCAGTTCATAGCCTCCCACCTGGCGATCCCGAAGATCTCGACAGGTGATATCTTCCGGCACAACGTCAGTACCGGGACGGAGCTGGGACGACAGGCTAAGGCGTTCATGGAGCGCGGTGACCTGGTGCCCGACGAGGTAACCATCGGCATGGTGACGAGCAGGCTGCAGGAGGACGACGCCCAGGCCGGCTTCCTGCTGGACGGCTTCCCGCGCAACGTCCCGCAGGCCGAGACGCTGAAGAAGATGCTCGCCGAGTGGGACACCAGGCTCGAGGTAGTGCTGGAGCTGGTGGTCGATCACGACGAGGTGGTGCGGAGGCTCTCGGGCCGGCGCACCTGCCGGCGCTGCGGCCGGGCCTGGCACGCGGCCTTCGACCCGCCATCGCGCGCTGGCCGGTGCGACGACTGCGACGGCGAGCTCTTCCAGCGCGACGACGACCGCGAGGAGACCGTCCGGCACCGGCTGCAGGTCTACGAGCAGCAGACGCAGCCGCTGATCGCGTTCTACGCCGACGAAGGCACGCTGCTCGGCATCGACGCTACCGGGCCGGTGGAGGAGATCACCGACCGGGCGCTGACGGCGCTGCGCCGCTTCGTTCGCTGAAACCGCCGGCCGCATCGCGCGGGGTACGGTGGACAGCAAACCGGGAGGACGCATGCGGGTAAGGCGGGAACCGCCGGCTGAGATCAAGACCCCCGGCCAGCTCGCCCTGATGCGGGAGGCCGGGCTGGTAGTCGCGCGCACGCTGCGTACCGTCGCGGACGCGGTGCAGCCGGGGATCACGACCGCCGAGCTTGACGCCATCGCGGAGCGCCATATCCGCGAGGCTGGCGCCGAGCCCTCGTTCCTCGGCTATCACGGCTACCCGGCGACAATCTGCACGTCGGTGAACGAGCAGATCGTGCACGGCATCCCCAGCGCCCGGGCGCGGCTCGCGCCCGGCGATGTGATCTCGGTCGACTGCGGTGCGATCGTGGGCGGCTGGCACGGCGACGGCGCCGTGACCGTTGGCGTCGGCCCGGTGGCCACGGACGTCGCCGCTTTGCTCGAAGCCTGCGAGCAGGCGCTGTGGCAGGGCGTCGCGCACGCGGTCGCCGGTCGGCGGCTCACCGACATCTCCCATGCGGTCGAGTCGAGCGTGCTGGCCAGCGGACGCTACGGGATCGTCCGTGAGTACGTCGGGCACGGCATCGGCTCGCAGATGCACATGGACCCCCCGGTACCGAACTACGGCAAGCCAGGGCACGGCCCGGTGCTGGCCGAGGGGATGGCGCTGGCCATCGAGCCGATGCTGGTGCTCGGACGGCGGCAGACCAGGGTGCTGGAAGACGGCTGGACCGTCGTCAGCGCCGACGGGAGCTGGTCGGCGCACTTTGAGCACACGGTCGCGATCACCGAAGCCGGGCCCTGGGTCCTGACTGCGGAGGACGGCGGCGCGAACGGGCTGGCCAGGGCGCTGGCTGACCGCCCGGCGGCCAGCCAGGCACGTCTCGCCCCGGCGGCAGGGCCAGCGGCCAGGGAGCGCTGACCGGGCCGTGGCCGACGACCAGCGCACCAGGGCGTCTGATGCTGACCGCGACCGCACGGCGGCGCTGCTCAGCGAGCACCACGCTGCTGGCAGGCTCAGCGCAGAGGAATTCGCCGAACGGCACGAGAAGGCATACGCCGCCCGTACCGTCGAGGAGCTGGACGACCTGCTGGCCGACCTGCCAGTGATCGACCTGTATCGGCTGCCCGACGCCTCGGTACGCCGGTACCGGGTGCCAGGGTCGTCCACCGGCCTGCTCGGCCGCTGGATTGGCGGGCGCGGGAGGTCCGGCGGGTCGTGACGCGCGCCTGTGCCGGTCGGGCGCGCTGAGGCCGGCCGCGGCCTGCTGCTGCTGTCGCCTGCCGCCTGGCCGCGTCCGGGAATGCTGGCGGGGGCTTTGCTGTTAACACACACCAGATGAGTCGGCCCCGGTTCGCGTTGGCGGCAGGTCTCGCGTAGACTTACCTGCGGCCCAGAGCTGTCGTGTCCGCTTGCCGCTGGCTTGGCAGGGCAGGAGCAGCCTCCTCGGGGTCGCCCAGGCAGGGCGGCGTGCGTGAGCACGAGCCTCGCCGCGGGGAAGCCACTGATCTGACCGCACCAGACCTGCTGCGGTCCGGCCGCCAATGGCCGGTTCAGGCAGGAGATCCATAGTCCAGTCCACCAGGCACAGCTAGCACGTGCTGGCCGGCAGGCTGGTCCCGACGAGCAGCAGAGCGCGGAGGATATGCCCAAGAAAGACGGCGCCATCGAGATCGAGGGCACGGTGGTCGAGTCACTGCCCAACGCCTTCTTCAGGGTGGAGCTGGACAACGGGCACAAAGTGCTCGCCCACATCAGCGGCAAGATGCGGATGAACTACATCCGGATCCTGCCCGATGACCGGGTAGTCGTCGAGCTAAGCCCGTACGACCTCAGTCGCGGGCGAATCGTCTACCGGTATAAGTAACGAGCTAACGGTGCCCGGGCCGGCGCAGGCCGGCCTGAGCGCCCGAGGAGTCCAGGGTTAAATGAAGGTCAAGCCGAGTGTGAAGAAGATCTGCAGCAAGTGCCGGATCATTCGCCGGCATGGCCGTGTGATGGTCATCTGCTCCGACCCGCGGCACAAGCAGCGGCAGGGCTGAGCAGACAACACAGCACACGCACCGCGACATCCCGTCGCGCGCACGCGCGCTGCGGGATGACCCCCGGGAGGAGGCCGGGGCTCGTCCGGGCAGGGACGGGGGCGGCGCGTAGGACCTCCGAGACAGAAGGAGCACTGCCAAGTGGCACGCCTCGTCGGCGTCGACCTCCCCCGTGAAAAGCGGCTGGAGGTCGCCCTTACCTACATCTACGGGATCGGCCGCACCCGCGCGCTTGAGACGCTGAGCGCTACCGGCGTCAGCGGCGATACCAGGGTGCACGCGCTCACTGACGAAGACCTGGTCCGGCTCAGGGACTGGATCGACGCCAGCTACCAGGTCGAAGGTGACCTGCGCCGCGAGGTGCAGGCTGACATCCGCCGCAAGGTCGAGATCGGCTGCTATCAGGGCATCCGGCACCGCCGCGGCCTTCCGGTGCACGGCCAGCGCACCCAGACCAACGCCCGTACCAGGAAGGGCAAGAAGAAGACCGTCGCCGGCAAGAAGAAGGCCGGCAAGAAGTAGTCCCAGCAGCGGACCGACCACCTCCGGAGTAGACCAGGATGCCTCCCAAGACCCGCACGGGCGCCAAGAAGGTGCGCCGCAAAGAGCGGAAGAACATCGCGCACGGGCACGCCCACATCAAGAGCACGTTCAACAACACCATCGTGTCCATCACCGACCCCGGCGGCAGCGTCATCTCATGGGCGTCGTCGGGACAGGTCGGATTCAAGGGCTCGCGCAAGTCAACGCCGTTCGCCGCCCAGATGGCGGCCGAGGCGGCAGCGCGCCGCGCGATGGAGCACGGCATGCGCAAGGTCGACGTCTTCGTCAAGGGCCCTGGCTCGGGCCGGGAGACCGCCATCCGGTCGCTGCAGGCGACCGGGCTGGAGGTCGGCTCGATTCAGGACGTCACGCCGGTTCCGCACAACGGCTGCCGCCCGCCGAAGCGGCGCCGGGTGTGACCGGGGGACATGGGGGGCCGTCCCCCGAGGCCAGCACGGAGGAGTAAGCGACAACGATGGCTCGATACACCGGCGCGGACTGCAAGCTGTGTCGCCGCGAGAAGACCAAGCTGTTCCTGAAGGGCGCCAAGTGCGACTCGCCCAAGTGCCCGATCGAGATCCGGCCTTACCCGCCGGGCGAGCATGGCCGCAGCCGCCCCAAGGAGAGCGAGTACCTGCTCCAGGTCAGGGAGAAGCAGAAGGCCCGCCGCATCTATGGCATCCTCGAGCGCCAGTTCAGCAACTACTACGAGGAAGCCACCCGCAAGCGCGGCAAGACCGGCGAGGTGCTGCTGCAGATCCTCGAGACACGGCTCGACAACGTGATCTACCGGGCCGGCTTCGCGAAGAGCCGTGACATGGCACGCCAGCTCGTGGGCCACGGGCACGTCACGGTGAACGGCCGCAAGGTCGACATCCCGTCATACCGGGTCAGCGAGAACGACATCATCGAGATCCGGGCCAAGTCGCACGAGATGACCCCGTTCGTCATCGCCCGCGCCGAGGCCGGCGAGCGCCCGGTGCCTGCCTGGCTCGAGGTGATCCCCGACAAGATGCGCATCCTGGTGCACACGCTCCCGATCAGGGCGCAGATCGACACCATGGTTGCCGAGCAGCTGATCGTCGAGTACTACTCCAAGAACTAGCCGGTCACTACCAGCGGCCGCTGGCCGCACCGGCCCGCACGGCGGGCAGCAGTGCCTGGCGGCAGCCGCCGTCAGCAAAGGTCGCGACTGTCATATAGCGGGCAGCGCGGAAAGGAACGTCCATGCTCATCGCCCAGCGCCCCAGCCTCACCGAGGAGCAGTCAGGCGAATTCCGGTCGCGGTTCATCATCGAGCCGCTCGAGCCGGGCTTCGGCTACACCATCGGCAACTCGATCCGGCGCACGCTGCTGTCCTCGATCCCCGGAGCCGCGGTCACCAGCATCAGGATCGAGGGAGTGCTGCACGAGTTCTCCACCGTGCCCGGCGTCATCGAGGACGTCACCGACATCATCCTCAACCTCAAGGAACTGGTCGTCTCCTCCGAGCACGACGAGCCCGTGCACATGTACCTGCGCAAGCAGGGGCCTGGCCCGGTCACCGCGGCCGACATCGCGCCGCCGGCCGGCATGGAGGTGCACAACCCCGAGCTGCACATCGCGACCCTGAACAGCAAGGGCAAGCTGGAGATGGAGCTGACGGTCGAGCGCGGCCGCGGCTACGTTTCGGCCGCGCAGAACAAGCAGCCAGGGCAGGAGATCGGCCGCGTCCCGATCGACTCGATCTACTCGCCGGTCACCAGGGTTACCTACAAGGTCGAGGCCACCCGAGTCGAGCAGCGCACCGACTTCGACCGGCTCATCCTCGATGTCGAGACCAAGCCGTGCATCCGCCCGCGTGACGCGGTTGCCAGCGCGGGCAAGACGCTGGTTGAGCTCTTCGGCCTCGCGCGGGAGCTGAACGTCGACGCCGAGGGCATCGACATCGGCCCGTCGCCGACCGACGCCGCGCTCGCCGCTGACCTTGCGCTGCCGATCGAGGAGCTGAATCTGACCGTCCGGTCCTACAACTGCCTCAAGCGCGAGGGCATCCACACCGTCGGCGAGCTCGTCGCGCGCAGCGAGCAGGACCTGCTTGACATCCGTAACTTCGGCGCGAAGTCGATCGAGGAAGTCAAGCAGAAGCTGGTCGACATGGGTCTCGCGCTGAAGGACTCGCCGCCCGGATTCGACCCGGGCACGGCGGCTGACAACTACGCCTCTGACGACGACGACAGCTACGTCGAGACCGAGCAGTACTGACGGGCCGGCCGCCCCCGCAAGCAGTCAACCTAGGAGAGCCTTCCGATGCCCACGCCAACCAAGGGTCGCCGTATGGGCGGCAGCCCGGCCCACCAGCGGCACATGCTGGCGAACCTGGCTACCGCGCTGTTCGAGCACGGCAGGATTACGACGACCGAGGCAAGGGCACGCAGGCTCCGGCCGGTGGCCGAGCGCCTGATCACCTTCGCGAAGCGGGGCGACCTGCACGCCAGGCGCCAGGTGCTCGCGATGGTCAGCGACAGGGACGTCGTGCATTCGCTGTTCACGACCATCGGCCCGAGCTACGCGAGCCGGGACGGCGGCTACACCAGGATCACGAAAATCGGGCCGCGCAAGGGTGACAACGCTGCGCTGGCCGTGATCGAGCTGATTCAGGAGGAGGCGGACGCCAGGCCGCGTCGCCGCCGCGCCCGCCGCGCTCAGCCGGCCGGCTCGCCGAGGCCGGGTCGCGGCCGCGGTGCCGAGGCTGCCGGGACGGCCCAGACCGAGACGGCAGAGACCGGGACCGAAGCGGCCGATGACGCTGCTGCCGATAGCGACGTGGCTACCGCCGACGTTGCTGACGATAAGCAGGCCGAAACCGCAGCGGCCGGCAACGGCCAGGACGCCACGGCGGAAGCTGAGGACGCGGCGGACGACGGCGATGGTGCCGAGGCGGCGAGCGGGGACTCCGGCACGGCAGGCGAGCCGTCAGCCGCCGAGGACAAGTAACAGCGGTCTGCGGGCAGGATGCCCGCGGCGACCCGCCCAGGCGCGGCCGGGCTTGCCCGGCCGCGTTTGCCACCGGGCTTAGCGGTGCCTGCTGAGCCGCCAGCCGTCGCGCCGCCGCGCCGCGGACAGGCAGGCTGGCCGCAGCAGGCGGCCGGGCAGCCCTCCCGGCCGGCGGACGCGACGGTCCGGCTGCGGCTGAACATCAGCTACGACGGAACGGCCTTCCACGGCTGGGCGAGGCAGCCCGGCCTGCGCACCGTCCAGCAGGTCATCGAGGACGCGCTTGGCGTCGTGCTGAGGTCCGAGGAGCCGCCGCCGCTGACGGTGGCCGGGCGCACAGACGCGGGCGTGCACGCCCGCGGGCAGGTGGCACACGCCGATGTCCCCGCCGCGCACTGGGAGGCAGCGGAAGGCTCGGCGGCGCGCAGGCTCGCCAGGCTGCTGCCGGGCGATGCGCTGGTCCGTTCCGTACACCCGGCCGCTGCGGGCTTCGACGCCCGCTTCTCGGCGCTGTGGCGGCGCTACTCCTACCGGGTCTGCACCGATCCGGCCGGGGTCGAGCCGCTGCGGCGGCACGACACCCTGTGGTACCCGCGCGAGCTCGACCTGGCCCGGATGAACCAGGCCGCCGCGGCCTGCCTCGGCGAGCACGACTTCGCTGCGTTCTGCCGCAGCCGGGAGGGCGCCACCACCGTGCGCACGCTGCTGCGGCTGGAGTGGCAGCAGGCCGAGCCTGGCGTGGCCGTCGCCGCGGTCAGCGCCGACGCTTTCTGTCACAACATGGTCCGCGCGCTGGTCGGAGGGCTGCTCCCGGTCGGCGACGGGAGCCGGCCGCCCGGCTGGCCGGCCGGCCTGCTCGCCGCGCGGCTGCGCGATCCGGCCGTGCGGGTCGTGCCGGCGCGCGGCCTGTGCCTGGAGGAGGTCTGCTATCCGGCGGCTGACCAGCTGGCCGCCAGGGCTGCGCAGACCCGGCGGGTACGCGGCAGCACGGCGTCGCCCTGAGCGGCGGAGCGCTGCAACGGTACGGCGGGCAATCGAGCTCTTCTGGTCACGGCGCCCTGCACGACGACGGCTGGTTACGGCTTGCCGGCCACCATGCGGCTGGTCAGGCTGACGTTCACGGTGTGCCGGATCAGCTGGTTCATGAACATCACCAGGGCCTGCCGCTGTGCCTTGCCCTTGGGCGCCTGGCCGCCGGTACCGTCGGCGAACACCAGAATCAGGTAGTGGCCCTTGACTTCGGCCTCTTCCAGGCCAGCCGCCTTCGACAGCTTGCTCGCCGGCCCGCGCTTCGCGTTCAGCGGCCTGATGAACTGGGCCGGGCCGGTATTCTTCCCCGCCTTCGCCGCCGCCGTCGCGGTTCGCAGGTTCAGCACGCCGATGGTGCCCATCTGCTTCTTGCCCGCTGACAGGTAGCTCGCTCGCAGCACCTGGCTGCAGCCGGCGTCCGCCACGGCGTGCTGCAGCCGCTGGCCGACGACGCCGGCCGCGCATTTCTTGCCGACCAGGCCAGCCGACCTGGTGTAGGCGGCGCCGGCGGTGAAACGCGCCGGGAACAGCTCGCTGAGCGTCAGCGGCAGCGGGTCACTTGAGCGTGCCGAGATATACCGCCACCGCCCCTGCGGGGGCGTGGCCGAGGCAGACGGCGAGGTCGGCGCCGGCGAGGCGGCTGGCACGACGGCGGCCGGAGTCTGCGCGGCCGGCGGCCGCGCGCTGCTCGCCTGCTGGTGGTGCTTGACCAGGTAGTACGTCAGGGCGCCCAGCACCAGGATGAGCGCGATGCTCACCAGGACCGGGCCACGGCGCGACCGCTTGCGCGCCCGGCTCGCCTTGCCGCTCCGCTTGCTGCTGACGGCCGCCGGTGCCTGGGTGCCGGCCGCCGCCGCGGCTGCCTGGTCGCCGCTAACTCGGACACGGCCCGCCTGGTCGCGGCTGGCCTGCCTGCTGGCGGCCCTGCCGCTGGCTGCTGCCTGGCGCCCGGCAGGTCCGCGCTTTGCCGGGCCAGGGCTGCCCTTGCCAGCCGCCGCCGGACTGTCCTGGCGGGTGGCCGGGGCCCCGGCCACGGGATCAGCAGGCGGCCTGACAGCACTTCCTGCGGCGCGCTCCTGGCCAGCTGCCGTGTCCGCCGCGGCCAGGTTGGTGCCCGCGCTTGCCTGCCGTGCGGCCGCGGGATCAGCAGCTCGCTGCCCGGCCCGACCAGCAGGGCCGGCCGGATCAGCGGGCCGGCCCGGCTTGCCGTGGCGCGCCCGGCCCCCGGCTGGCCCTGAGCCGGCTGGCCCGCTGCCTGCTGGCCCGCCGCCTGCAGGCCACGTCCCGGCCGGATAAGTCCACGTTCCGGTCTCCCTGCCGTCGCTGACCGCCCCCCAGGTCTGGGTGGAGGTCACGTCAGCGGCCGGGTCACTCACGGCCAGGGCCGGGTAGCCAGCATCCTGATAGCCCGCGTCCGCGCCAGCCGGGCCGCCGCCTTGCTGTTCGCCGCCGCGGCCGGGCATGCCAGCGGTGTTCCAGGCAGAGAACTGGCCGGGCGGGTACAGCGGCGGCGGCTGGCCGGGAGCCGGCGGGAAGCCGCGCAGCGGGCCCTTGCCGGCCGTCGCGCCCGCCCGGCCGTACCTGCCCGGCTCCGCGTCCGAGGTCGCGCCATGCTGCTGGGGGTCGCGATAGCCGGGACTGAACAGCGCCGAATCGCGAGGCTGGCCGGAGTCGTGAGGCTGGCCGGAGCTGACGCCGTGCCGGCGCCGCGGCTGCGCATCCGGCTCGGAAGCGCCCCGCCGCCTGCCAGATGGCTGCCCGGCGCCATTTTCACCCGGGTAGCGCATTCCGTGAGCGTATCGTTCCTGGCGCGCGCGTTAGCGTCGTCGGGCGCATTATCACGGCCGCTGCTGCCGGTCAGCTAGCCGCCCGGCTGCGGCGGCCGCCGCTTTGACCAGGCCGGCGGCGCCCGGTATCCTGCTCAGGCGTCCATGTGTACCGGCATGCCCGCGCGCCCGCACGCAGCGGGCACGTGAGCCGGGGCCGGGGCCGCGGATTCCCCAGCCGGGGCAGCAGTCCCCAGGCGAGGGCCCACGATCAGGACTCACACGCAAAGGCTTATGACTGTGCGCACTTTCAGCCCGAAGGCCGACGGCATCGAGCGTGCCTGGCATGTCATCGACGCGTCGGACGTCGTTCTCGGCCGGCTTGCCAGCCAGGCGGCGATCCTGCTGCGCGGCAAGCACAAGCCGATCTTCGCCCCGCACCTGGACACCGGCGATTTCGTGATCATCGTCAACGCGGCCAAGGTCGCGCTGACCGGGACCAAGCTGGAGCACAAGCTGGCTTACCGGCATTCCGGCTACCCCGGCGGCCTGCGTTCGATTGCCTATCGCGAGCTGATGGCCAGGAACCCTGAGCGCGCGGTCGAAAAGGCCGTCAGGGGGATGCTGCCGAAGAACACGCTGGGCCGCCAGATGCTGCGCAAGCTGAAGGTGTACGCCGGCCCCGAGCACCCGCATCAGGCACAGCAGCCGGTGCCGTTCACGATCACTCAGGTCAGCCAGCAGGCCGGGGAGCGGGCTAGCTAGCCCGTCCGAGCCAGCCGCCACGGCAAGCAGGACGTCAAGCAGAGCCGGATAACGTACCGCGACCAGGAAGCACGAGGAAGACAACGTGGCCGAGTCCACTGACACGCAGGCGCCAGCCGCAACCCAGCCGGGAGACGAGGGCGCCGGCGAGCACGTGTCGCACTACACCACCGAGACTGGCGACCAGCCGGCCGGGGGTGCTGCGCGGCCGGCGCGCAAGCCGGTGGTGACCGGCAACGCGATGGGCACGGGCCGCCGCAAGGAAGCGATCGCGCGGGTGCGGATCCTGCCTGGCACCGGCAAGTACCAGATCAACGACAGGTCGCTCGACGAGTACTTCCCCAACAAGGTGCACCAGCAGCTGATCAATGAGCCCTTCGTGCTGCTCGGCGCCGATGACCAGTTCGACGTCGTCGCCCGGATCACCGGCGGCGGCGTGACCGGCCAGGCAGGTGCGCTGCGGCTGGGCATCGCCAGGTCGCTGCAGCTGGTCGACCCGGAGAACCGCCCTGCGCTCAAGCGGGCCGGCTTCCTGACCAGGGACGCCAGGGTCAAGGAGCGCAAGAAGGCCGGACTGAAGAAGGCGCGCAAGGCCCCGCAGTACTCCAAGCGCTAGTCTGCGCCCCACCCCGCCGTCCGAAGACCATCGGCTCTTTCCAGACCGGGAGTGGTTTCCATGGGCCGGCTTTTCGGTACTGACGGTGTCCGGGGCGTAGCGGGGCGCGACCTCACTGCGCGCCTCGCGACCGAACTGGCCACCGCTGCCGCCGGGGTGCTCGCTGGCTCGGGCGCGTTCGCCATGGCCGGGCTCGCGCACCGGCGCCCGGTCGCGCTTGTCGGCCGCGATCCGCGCTCCTCGGGAGAGTTCCTCGAGGCGGCTGTCGTCGCCGGGCTGGCCGGCAGCGGCGTGGATGTACTGAGGCTGGGCGTCATCCCCACGCCGGCTGTGGCCTACCTCACTGGCGCGCTCGGAGCCGAATTCGGCGTCATGCTGTCCGCCAGCCACAACCCGGCCGCTGACAACGGCATCAAGTTCTTCTCCGCAGGCGGGCAGAAGCTGCCTGACGAGGTGGAAGACCAGATCGAGGCGCGGCTCGCGCACCTGCCGGACGGGCCCCTGGTACGGGACGGGCATCCGGACAGCGCCGCCCGGGCTGGCGCCCCCGGCGTGCCGGACGGCGGATTCGGCCGCGTCAGCGACGCGTCCGGCGAAGGCGAGCGGTACCTGGAGCATCTGCTGGCCACCCTGGACGGCGTCGGCCGGCCGGGCTCGGGGCCGCTGGCTGGCCTGCGGGTCGTCGTTGACTGCGCCAACGGGGCCGCCTACCAGCTGTCGCCGCGGATGCTGCGGGAGGCGGGGGCCGAGGTCATCGCGATCGGCGCCAGCCCGGATGGCGAGAACATCAACGCCGGCTGCGGGTCGACCAGCCTGGGCGTGCTCTCGGCTGCCGTGGTCGAGCACGGCGCCGACGCTGGCATCGCGCACGACGGCGACGCCGACCGGTGCCTGGCGGTCGATGCCGCCGGGCAGGTCATCGACGGAGACCAGATTCTCGCGGTGCTCGCGCTGGCGCTGCGTGCCGCCGGCCGGCTGGCCGGCGACACGGTGGTGGCCACCGTCATGTCCAACCTTGGCTTCCGCCGGGCCATGCTGGAGGCCGGCATCAGCGTGGTCGAGACCCCCGTTGGTGACCGCTACCTGGGCGCTGCGATGCGCGACGGCAATTACGTGCTGGGCGGCGAGCAGTCGGGGCACATCATCCTGCTGGAGCACGCCAGCACCGGCGACGGGCTGCTGACCGCGCTGCACTTGCTGGCCGTGGCGGCCAGCCAGGGCGCACCGCTGGCCGAGCTGGTCGGCAGCGTCATGAGCAGGTACCCGCAGGTGCTCATCAACGTGCCAGGGGTGAACAAGAGCCTGGTCGCCTCTTCCGGCGTGCTCACCGCCGCGGTGGCTGCCGCTCAGGCAGAGCTGGGCGACACCGGGCGGGTGCTGGTCAGGCCCAGCGGCACCGAGCCGGCCGTGCGGGTGATGGTCGAATCGGTCGACGCAGGCCAGGCGCGCCGGCTGGCCGGCCAGCTCGCCGAGACGGTCCGCGGCCTTACCTGACCGGCCTGGGCCACCGCGTCGCCCAGCTGGTGCCGTACCGCGCTGCCGTCGCGGTAGCACTGGCAGCGTGACACCGATGATCGCGCGGGCTGTCAGCTGCGGCGTACTAGCCGGATCCGTGCGCCGCCTTCGCGGCGACCGCCGAGCGCAGCTTCTGGGCACGCGCCCAGGCGCGCATCGCACCTACCTTCGCGGCATCGGCGGCAGCTGAGTGGCCAGGTGGCCGGGGGTGCATATGCAGCGGCCTGGCGCGAGCGTTGAAGGCCTCGACCAGGTTCTCGCGCTCGGTGGCGGCGGTGAAGTACGTCAGCGTGACCGAGAGCGAGATGGCCGGACCGTTGTGCACCCAGTGCGGCGCTACCGGCGGAATGTAGACGCCCAGGCCCGGCGTGAGGTCGTAGGAAGCCAGCTCGGTGGGCAGGGCTTCAATTCGGCCGTGGGAGCCGTCCCAGTACCGCTCCACCTCGTGGCGGCGGTCGGCGACAGTGTTGAAGCGTCCGAAGCTCACCTTCTTGGCCCCGCTGACCTGCATCAGGAGGCTGTGCTCGATGTCGAAGTGAGCTGGCGTGACCGAGTTCGGCGAGGAGACGAAGATGAATCCGACCCGGTTGAGCATCTTGCCTTGGCGGCCCATCATCCGTGGCTCGAGTTCGTCAAGGGAGGAGTTCATCAGGTCCGCGTACGCCGGGTCCTCCTCGATGTTGAGCAGGGTTAGCCAGGCATTCGCATTCTCTATGTCCCGGATTACATCGCCAGGCCGGTCGAGCGCGCCTCTGGGCGGGCCGCCTTCGGGAACCAGCAGCGGCTGAGCCGCGGTGTCACAGATCACCGAACGCCGCGGCAGCCGGTCAGCGAGATCAGCGATCGACGGAAGCGCGAGCCGCTCATCCTCATGCAGCAGATGAGTGAACTGCGCGGGCTGCTGCGGGAACGCGCCGCCATCGGGAAGCCCGCTGAGCGTCGGGAGTTCCTGGCTAGCTGGTTGCGTTGCCAACTCACACCTCCAGATGATGCAGCGCATTTGCCGCAGGTCTGGCGCTTCGCATCTCAGGCGATGCGCAAAGAGCGGTGAGTCCCTGCGGGATGCTTCTGCGGTTCGCCTACCAGGGCTCGCCGCGGGCTGCACGCGCCACGGCTCCGGTTCGCTGCGAACCCGTGGCCAGCGCGCCATCACGGATTGTGACGATGCTAGCACTTCAGTTAGTCTCGGCCACATGACCGCGGCGAACGGTCGGCGACCCGGTATTTTCGGCGCGCTGCGCCGCGTGATGCGGCTAGCGGTCGTCGCCGGGCTGGCTGCAGGGCTGATGGCCGCGTGCACGTCGCAGGCGCCGGCTTCGTTCCTGCCAGCTACGTCGCCCCGGTTTTCCGGCGGTGTTCCGGTTAAGACGTTCAGCCTGATGCTCGATACGGCGCGAGTCCAGGCCACCACGAGAGCGCAGTGGCGGGAGATCGCGCGCGCGAACAGGCTTGTCGTGCTCAACTCGTGGGAATACCGCCTCATCCCGCTGCTGCGGCACGCGAACCCCAGGCTTCAGGTCTGGGTGTACAAGAACCTGTCGGGCGTGCGCTCAGACGACTGCTCGACTTTCAACGGTGAATGCGGTGGCTGCCCGGCCGGCGTCCGCGACGCGGCGCACTTGTCGTCCGGAATGGGATATTGCTGGGTAAGGCGACATCATCCGCAGTGGCTGCTGCGCGCCGCAGCGACTGGCCGCCCGCTTGAATTCCGCGGTTACCCGCATATCTGGGAGACCGATTACGGCAGTGCGGCCTATCAGCGCCGCTGGCTAGCCAACGTGCTTGCCGATGTAGGCCGGCACGGCTGGGACGGCGTTCTGGTCGACAACGCGCTGAGCACAGCGGACGCCTTCGGCGTGGCAGCGAAATATCCGACTGATGCTGCAGTCCAGGCTGCTACGTACTCGGCTCTGCGGTACCTCGGGCCCGCGCTGCGTCAGGCAGGTACCGGTTCAGTATTCAATGTCGGCTTCGCTCCCATGTTCCGCGGTCTGTGGGAACGATGGCTGCGCCCTGTCGAGGGCCTCGAGCAGGAGTTCTATCTCTCGTACTCGGCCGTGCCCGATGTCGTCGGCGACCGCGCGTGGGGCACATACCAGCAGGAACTGCTCTCGTGCGCGGCTCACCGCAAGAGCTGCTGGTTTCACACCGGCGACTACTCAGGCGGCGTGACCTCCCAGACGCGCCAGTACGCGCTGGCTTCGTATTTGCTCGCCAATGACGGCCATCAGCTCTGGGCAGCGGGGACCACCGGGCAGAAGCCGCCCGGGCCGGCGCTGGCGCTTGGGGCGCCTAAGGGTGGCATGAGGCACCTGGGCCGAGCCTGGGGCCGGTATTTCCCCGGCGGCGTCGCCGTGGTGAATCCGTCGAGCACCCGGCTGAGGGTGGGGCTTGGCGGAACTTACCTCGATGACGGTCGCCCCGTCGCGGCGATCACTCTTGGCCCCGCGAGCGGCGCGGTACTTCGCGCGGCTGCGGCCGGGCGGCTGCCGTCGGCAGAAAGGCCGCCGCGCTAAATGCGCGGCGGCACCTTCTCGCAGTACCCACCCTGGCCGCGCGGTGGGCGGCAGCGCACCGACCCGTGCGACCTCGAATGCGGAATGTTTGCGCTGGTCGCCGAGGGTATTGCGGTCCCGTACGAGGGGAGGGGGGGTGTACTATGCCCCATTTCGTTACGTCATCGGGCCGCGCTCGGTCGAACGGAACCGCCCCGATGGCAGCGGCGCGAGAGAGGTCCTCCTGGACCCGCAAGTATCTGCGCTGCGCGGTCGCAGCCGACTTCTGCTGTGCGCTCGCCGCCGGGTTGCTGGCGTTTCTGCTGCGGTTCAACTTCAACAGTGAAGAGCACATGGCATATCTGGCAGCCAGCCTCAGCCTGCCCGTGCTGTGGCTGGCGGCCGTTGCCCTGGCCGGCGGCTACGACGGGCGGTTCATCGGGGTCGGGCCGGACGAGTTCCGGAAGATACTCATTGCAGGAGTAGCGCTGACGGCCGTCGTGGCGATCGTGGCTTATGCCTCGAAGGTGGGACTCGCCCGCGGTTACGTGGTGATAGCGCTGCCCAGTGCCACGCTGCTCGACCTTGCGGCGAGATTCGGGCTGCGAAAACGCCTGCACAGGAGCCGCAGCAAGGGTAGCTGCATGCGCCGTGTCGTGCTGGCCGGCCACGCCGCGGAAATCGCCGACATGGCCGCCGTGCTGCGCAGGCAGACCTACCACGGCCTGCTAGTAGTAGCCGCGTGCTCGGCTGACTCGGCTCCCGGCGGCAAGATCGACGGAATCCCCGTGCCGGGCGGCGGACTGGGCAGCGTCGCCGGAGTGGTGGCGCAGTATGACGCCGACACGGTTGCTGTCCTGGCCTGTCCGGAGATGAGCGGAGTGAGGCTTCGCGACCTGGCCTGGGAGCTGGAAAAGTCCGGCACCGACCTGCATGTCGCTTCGGCGCTGCTGGACGTCGCCGGCCCGCGGACGACGATCCGACCGGTCGCCGGGCTGCCGCTGCTGCATCTGGACCACCCCGAGTTCACCGGGATTCGGCCGGCCATGAAGACAACCCTGGACAAGGTCGTAGCGATCATCGCGCTGCTGTTCAGCGCGCCTGCGTTCGCCCTTGTCAGCTTGCTCATCACGCTGACCGACGGGGGACCGGCGATGTTCCGCCAGACCAGGGTGGGCAGGAACGGCATTGCCTTCACGGTCTACAAGTTCCGCACCATGGTGCCGGAAGCCGAGACTCAGAAGGCGCAGCTCACCACCAGCAACGAGCACGACGGCCCGCTCTTCAAGATCCGCGATGACCCGAGAGTGACCGCGGTAGGGGCATGGCTGCGCCGCTGGTCTGTCGATGAGCTGCCGCAGTTGCTGAACGTGCTTCGCGGCGAGATGTCGCTGATCGGCCCCCGGCCGGCGCTGCCTGAGGAAGCCGCGAGGTACCGCGACTACGTGCGGCGCAGGCTGGCAGTCAAGCCGGGTCTCACCGGCTTGTGGCAGGTCAGCGGCAGATCGGAATTGTCCTGGGACGAATCGGTCCGACTTGACCTGCGTTACGTCGAGAACTGGTCATTCGGGCTGGACCTGCAGATCCTCTGGAAAACCTGGACCGCCGTGACCGGGCACAAGGGAGCCTACTTAGCTCTCGGCAGCCGTCTGATCGAATCTCCGGCAGCAATGCGCCGGGGGTGAGGGCAGCAGTCAGCGGCGGTGCCGCAGGCTTGCTCTCGCCCACGGGGCGGGGTGTTGGCCATGAACTCAGTCAAGCAATCCACCAGCGGCCGCCAGGCACGCAGCCAGGCGGTCAAGCCGTGCCGAATCCTGATCGTCTCCCAGGTCACGGAGGGGGGCGTAGCAGCGTGCCTGCGAGACCTGGTCGAAGTTGCCGTCAGCGCCGGCTACGACGTCACGCTCGGCTGCCCGTCCGCTGGCGACCTGGCCGCCTGGGCCGTGCAGCGCGGAGGGAGGTGGGCGCCGCTGGAGATGCGCCGCTCGCCGCACCCCAACGATGTCATGGCCATGGCCCGGATACGGCGGCTGGCCAGGTCGAGCGACCTGGTTCACCTGCACTCGTCGAAGGCCGGCGCGGTTGGAAGGCTCGCCCTGGCCAGCCTAGGGCGGCCGCGGCCGCCGAGCGTCTTCACGCCGCACGCCTGGTCCTGGATGGTCGGGGGGCGGCTAGCTCCCGCATACCGGCTCTTCGAGCGGGTCATGCTCCCGGTGACGTCGGCCGTCGTGGCCGTTTCCGAAGAGGAGAGGGCAGACGCTGTGGCCGCTCTCGGCCCGCGCGCTGCCCGGATCGAGGTCAACTTCAACGGCGTCGACATCGGCAGGTTCTGTCCGCAAGGGCCGGTCACCGGGCGGTCAGCGGAGCCGCTCCTGGTGTGCGTGGGTCGCCTCTGCCGCCAGCGCGCTCCGGATGTGGCGGTCGCGGCGCTGGCTCAGATGCGGACGCCCGGCGCGCGCCTCCGGCTGGTGGGGGACGGTGAGGACAGGCGTGCCCTGGAGGCTCAGATCGCCGCCCTCGGCCTGACCGGGCGAGTTGAGCTGGTGGGGCACCGGCCCGATCCCGCGCCAGACCTGCGCGCAGCGGACGTAGTGGTGATTCCCTCGCGTTACGACGGGATGGCCCTGGTCTTGCTTGAGGCGATGGCCTGCGGAACGGCCATCACGGCCACCAGAGTGGCCGGCAGCTCCGTGCTGGAAGGCGCCGGTCAGCTCGTGCCGGCCGAAGATCCGGCGAGCCTGGCCCGTGCCGCTGATGCGCTGCTCGCCGATCCCGGCTGGCGGCGGCGACTCAGGCGGGCTGCCCGGAGCACGGCAGTAGAGAAGTGCCGGCTCCAGCTGTCCCTCGACGGGACGCTCAGGCTCTGGCAGCGGCTCGGCGCACGGCCGGGGTTACGATCGAGCCTGAGGGGGCCGCCGGCGGGTACGCCTTGGCGGGCAAGGGGGGATATTGAGCGCGAGCGAGTCTCGCCCCGCGATGACACCACGACGCGCAGTCAGGATCCTCTGGCGTCGCAAGCTGGTCTGCCTCATCGTCTTTGCCCTGGTCGCGGTGACCGGCACGGGGGTGCTTCTCAGCAGGCACAAGGTCTACCAGTCGACGTCGTCGGTGGCACTGCTCCCGGTCTCGAGCAACTCGAGCGTGCTGCCGAACTACCCCAACCTGATCGCGAGCCTTATCCCTACCTACGTTCAGCTGGTATCAAGTCCGCTGCTGCTCAGGGAAGTGGCCACCAGGCTGCCCTTCAGTACAACCCCCGCTGAACTCGCCAATGACGTGCACGCCGAGTCGCTTTCCAGCGCGGCCGTCATCTCGATCGTGGCCCAGCGGCCGAACCCGGTGCAGGCACGAGAGCTCGCCGCCGCTACCACAGCCGCGTTCCTGAGCTCAGTCAAGGGCAACGGGGTGGTGATTCCGAAAATCTACGCCCAGCCCACGACGCCGAAGAGCCCGGCGATGGCGAATCGCAAGATCGTGCTGGCCTCGATACTGGCCCTGGCCATCATCGTCGGGCTCGCGGCCGGCCTCGCCTGGGACCGGCTCTTCGGCAGCGGCGACGACGACCAGCAGTCCGGGTTCGATCAGGCGGGCCGGCCGCCGGTGCTCGGCACGCTGCCCTGGCCGGGCGGGCAGGCCGGGGACGCAGGCGGAGCCATCGGATTCGGCAGCCCCGGCAGCGGCGACAGCCGCTGGGCGCTCGATGACTGGCGCGCGCTGCGCGCCGGATTCATGCGGCGCACCGCCCACCTGATGCGCTCTGTCACGGTGACGAGCCTCACCCCCGGAGCGGGCGCGACAGCTGTAGCTGCTCACCTGGCCGCGTCGCTAGCTGAGGTCGGCCTGGCGGTGGCGCTGGTGGACGCCGATGTACGGCATCCGGCGCTGGACGGTTTCTTCGGTCTGGAGAACGAGCGGGGGCTCACGTCGACCGTGCTTAGTGGTGCTGATCCCGCCACGCTGCTGCACCCCGCGCCCACGGCACCAGGCCTGCACGTGGTCCCGGCTGGTCCTCCGCTGCCCTCACCGCGGATCGAAGCCGACATGTACCGGCAGCAGCTGCCGCGGTTTACCTCGCTGGTGGACATGGTCATCGTGGACGCTCCCGCGCTCGGGGGAGAATCCGACGCGGTCGCCATCGCCAGTGCCACCGAAGGCGTGGTGCTCGTCATCCCATCCGAGGCCGACCAGCTTGAGCATCTCGAGGCCGCGCGACGCGTGCTGACCCGGTCGGGCGCGCTGCTCGTCGGCATGGTTCTCACTGGCAGGGGCGCGGCCCCCGGCGGTAGTGGCACAGCAGGGGATATCAGCCAGCAGGCGGCGTACGGATCGGCGCGGACGGCGCGCTCTCAGGCCCAGTGAGCCTGCGCAGTACACGCCGCCCGGTACGCGGCCCGGTACTGCCGGAGCATGCGCTGCGGCGCCCAGCCGGGAGCGGCGGAGAGAGCGCCGTCTCGCAGGCGCGCCACCAGGTCGCGGTCGCTCAGGATACGCCCGACGGCCCGGCTAACGGCCACCTCGTCACCCTGCGGTACAAGCAGGGCCGCGGCCGGAGGCACCAGTTCGGCCAGGCCGCTGACCTCAGTAGCCACTACCGGAGTGCCAAGCGAAAGGGCCTCAAGCATGGTCAGGGGCATTCCCTCCCAGCGGGAGGTAGAGACGACGCACGAAGCCAGTCCGAGCAGCGCCGCTACGTCGTCGACGACGCCAACGAACCGGACCAGGCCGCCCGAGCTGCGGGCGAGCTCCGTGAGGTCGTAACGCAAGGGACCGTCTCCGGCCACGGCATACTGCGGTCCCGGCAGGAGGCGGGCAGCCGCGATGAACGTAGGCCAGTCCTTCTGCTCAGCCAGGCGGCCGATGCCCAGGACGAGCGGCGCCGAGCCGAGGCCCAGGGCGGCTCGCAGGTCCGCCTGGCGCTGCTGGCCGGCCGGAAGAAGAGCCGCGCCGTTGGTGATGGTGTCGATCCGGCCCGCCGGGAATCCGGATTCCCGCAGTGACTGCGCGACGGCGGGGGCGCACGCGATGACGCGCCGTGCCGCGTGGCGCAAGATCCGGCTGGCCGCGTCGTAGTCGTCCGGCGCCAGCCCGTGCAGGGTGGGCATGAGCGCAACCCGGCGCCGCGATAGCGCTATGGCCAGCCTGGCGAGAAGCGTCGCGCGGACATTGTGGGAATGCACGACATGCGGCCGCACCCGCCTGATGCACAGCGCGAGCCGGCTGACTGCCACGCCCGCGGTCGCCACCGACCCTGCCGAGGTTCGGCGGGAGGTGGCCGGCAACATGACACACGTGCCGCCCGCCCTGGTTACCTCGGCTGACCATGCGCCGGGCGCGGCGGCTACGTGCACGGTGTCCCCGCTGGCGACCGCGTCGGCGGTCAGCTGAAGGACCAGTTTCTCCATGCCGCCGGGCGCCAGCGCTGGCAGCACGTGCAGGATCCTCATCGGCGTTGCTGGCGTGCGAGGACATCCGCCCACAGCCGAAGGTGCTCGTCGGCGCACCGCGGCAGGGAGAACTGCTGTGCCGCGCGGCTGCGTGCCGCGGCGGCCAGCCTTATCCCCAGCTCAGGCTGACTGATCAGCTGGAGCATGGCGGCGCGCAGTTCGCCGATGCTGCCAGGAGTTATCAGCAGGCCGCTGCCTCCCCCGAGAGCCTCGGACACGCCGCCCACGTCGGCCGCGATGCACGGCAACCCGGCCGCCATCGCCTGCAGGAGCGCGAGCGGCAGGTTCTCGTTCAGCGACGGCAGGACGAAGGCGTCAGCGCGGGCGAGTTCCGGGCCGACATCGGCTCGGTAGCCGGTGAACTCCACCTGGTCCGCCACGCCGGCCCGGCGCGCGATCTCCTGGCACCGGCCGCGGTCCTGGCCGTCACCGATCATGATCAGCCGTACGCCGGGACGGCTCAGGGCTAGCGGCGCGAACGCCTCGACCAGCAGCGGCGTGGCCTTGCTCGGCGCGAATCCGCCGGCCGTGGCGAAGATCAGGACTTCGCGGCGAGCTAGCGGACGGCGCGGGATAGCGACGCCATTGGTGAGGACCCTGACCTGACCAGGCGGCACCCGCAGCTCCGTGCGCAGGAAGGCGGCGATGGCGTTGGACGGAGCGATAGTGCAGGTCACTCGCCGGGCTATGACAGCGTCGGCGACCATCCGGCTGCTTCCGGCGAGGCCCGGGCTACGGCCGTGCAGCGGCCCGCCCTGCACCCATCGGCCGGCGGCGACATCAGGAACACCGTGGAAGGTCAAGACGACCGGCGTCTGGCCGGCCATCAGCGAGGCCACCAGGCCAGCCCGGCGGTCCTGGGCGTGGATGATGTCCGGAGCCAGCCCCCGGATCAGCCGGCCAGCTGCCGCGACACCGCTCAGGTCCGTCTTAGACCGGACGTGCAACGGCCGCAGCAGGCTCCATGGCCGCCCGCCGAGTGACGCCGGCGCTGGCCCGACCACGGTGAGGTCAGGGCCACCCGGCCGGCCAGACAGTTCCCTGGCGACGCTGACCGTCAGATCGACCGGCCCGCCCAGATCCTGGGTCAGCAGCAGCACGACCCTCACCGCCGGCGGCCCGCCCGCTTGATCGCGTCGAGCGGCCCGAGCGCGTTCAGGCCGCCGGCGATCGCCGCTCGCCAGGTGGCGTCGCTGAAGTCCTCGGCGAAGCTGCGCGGAATCCGCAGCGCCGCGGAGGACGGCCGCCACCAGCCAGAGTCGGACGTCACGGCGGAAGTGAAGCCAGCCGACCTGACCGCCTGCTCGACGCGGCGGTCCAGCAGGCCAGCCGGGTACGCGAACGACGTCACGGGCCCGCCGATGAGATCCTCGAGGTCGTCTTTGCTGCCCTGAACCTCGCCTTCAAGCTCACCAGTTCCGCAGGCACGCAGATCGCAGTGGGTGCGGCTGTGCGCGCCGATCGTGATGCCGCTGGCTGCCATCTCCAGCAACTGGCCCTTGGTCATGTAGCCGGGCCTGCCGAGCAGGCGGCTTGGCGCGTACAGCGTGGCAGGAAGCTGATGGTCAGTGAGCGGGCCGAGCGCGTAGGCGTGGTTGTCGGCCCACGCGTCATCGAACGTCAGCACTACCGCGCGGGAACGCCGCCGCCCGCTGGTCAGCACCGACCCGGCCGCTTCGAGGCGCAGGACCGGAAAGTGCTGCCGGTGCTCGGTCAGGATCTGCATCTGGCGGGCAAAGACAGCCGGCGGAACGGCGAGCTTTCCGCCTTCGGTGTCGAGCCGGTGCCAGCCGAGCACGGCCACGGCGGGACCGAGCGGCAGCGGCCACCCGGCCCGCAGCCGCACGGCGAGCTCTACTTCCTTCCTCACCGCTGGCCGCCCGGCACCAGCGACCGCGCCTCCGGCGAGCTCGCACCTGCGGGGCGCTGCCGCGGCGTGCGCTCCTGCGCACCGCGAGCCAGGCTCGCGGCCACGGCGGGCAGGAACCACAAGGGCGGGTAGTACTGCTCTGCGAGAAAGAGCGCGCCGACGGCCGCCACCACGAACCCGGCCGCCAGGGCGGCCTGCAGCTGGTCCGTGCGTTTGTCGCCGGGGAAACGGCGGCGCAGATCAGACCAGGACAAAGCGAGGTAACCGAGGAAGAACGCCAATCCGGGGGCACCCTGCTCGGCGAGGATGACCAGGTACGCCTCCTCGCCGCTGATGGTCAGGATGTTCGACGGGAACGGAAGGCTCTGACCTGCGGAAGGCGCGAACTGGTAATACCGGTAGACGAAGTTGCCCGGGCCAACGCCGGTGATCGGATCGCGCTCGAATTCTCGCAGCTCAACCTTGTAGTAGCCGAGGCGTACGTCAATGTTGCGCTGCGCCACGTAGGACTTCTGCCCGAGCGCCGTCTGGATAAGCTGCGGCGACGCCAGCACGACAACCCCGGCCACCACGCCCAGGCAGGCCAGCACCGTGACCAGCCAGCGCAGGCGCAGGCGGCCGGCCACGACAGCCCAGACGCTGGCGACGGCCAGCCCCACCAGCGCGCTCCTGGAGAACGTCACCAGGGTGCAGGTCAGGATCAGGGCCAGGGCCACGGCCCACGTCGCCCTGGCCCACCGGGAGGCCGCCCAGCGCAGCTGGTAAATCGCGAGCGGGACCGTGCTAGAGAGCAGGAAGCCGAAGTCGTTGGGGTCCTGGATCGGGCCAGACGCCCGGGGGAGGTGCTGCCCGAAGAAGGCGACAAGGCCGACGAAACTGGCCACGGCTGCCGCCGCGACCGCGACACTCACCAGGACATCGGCCTTCCGCCGGTCCCCCCTGACCGTCTGAATCACCAGGAAGAAGAGAGTGGCGAAGGTCAGGTACCTGAGTGAGGTAACCAGCGCCGCCTTGTCGCTGCGCGCGGCGAAGATCGATATCCCGGTCCACAGCAGGAAGGCGCCGATGAGCCACAGCTGGCGGGCGCCGAGTACCCGCCGCCGGTTCACGGCCCAGTCCAGGCCCCAGGCCATGACGGCAACGGCGCCGAGGCCCTTGTCGATCGTGATGATTCCCGCGCCGTGGTTCAGGTAGGCGTTGAAGAAGAAACTGGCCGCCAGCACTGCCACCGCCAGGTCGAGCCGGAAGAGCAGCAGGCCGACGGCAAGGACGAGCGCGATTGCCGCCAGGATGAACTCGGCCCAGTTTCCGACGGCCATCGCGATCAGGGCGAGCGCCAGGGTGGCACCGCCAAGGAACAGCAGCATCTGGCGGCTGCGCCGTCCGGCTGGCCCGGCCAGCCAGCGGGCAGCGTCCAGCACATCGGCCCCCCATGCCGCCACCTCGTTAGACTAGTTCAGCTGTCAGACGAAGGGGAGCGCCAGCAATGCCGCTGGCCAGGGCCATGATGCCGGGGGGCTTGGAGTGTCGCACGGTGTCCGCGATCCCGCGAGGCGTGAGCGATAAATACCGCTGACCCTGCAGGGCCGGGCGGCCGGACCAAGGCCGCGCGGGGAGCCCTGTGGCTGTCGGTCGGCTCCTGGGGAGCCAAGGGCGCGCAGACCGTGATGCTCCTGGTACTGGCCAGGGCCCTGGCACCGTCGCAGTTCGGGATACTCGCGGTAGCGGCGCTCACCTACAACGTCCTGCAGGCCATCAGCCAGATAGGCGTCGCCGACGCCCTCACCTACCAGCAGGACCAGATCGAGGAAGCCTCAAGGACAGCCCTGTCGATGCTGCTGATCGCTGGTGCGATCCTGACGGCCGGGACCTGGGTGCTGGCGCCGTTGATCGCGGCTTTCTTCCACAGCCCCGAGGCAACGTTCGTGCTCCGGGGATTCGCGCTCGGCATACCTTTTGATGCCGCGGCTCAGGTGTCGGTAGGGCGGCTGACGCGCGCGCTGAGCTTCCCTCGCCGATCCGTCACAGATGCGCTGCCTTCGGCTCTCGGCGCGGTGGTGACCATCGTCGTGGTGGTCGCCGGCCACCCGCTCGGTGGACTGGTAGCTGGCCAGATCGTCGGCTCTGTCACCCTGTTCGTGCTCGCCATGCTGCTAGGGCCGCGCTGCTGGCCTGGCTGGAACCCGCAGCTGGCCCGCCGGCTGCTGTCCTACGGCGGCTACCTGAGCGCCGCTGACCTCGTCAACTTCGGGCTCCTCAACGTGGACTACATCATCGTCGGGCACGTCCTCGGACCGGGGCCGCTCGGCATCTACTCACTCGCCTACCGGATCTGCTTCATGCCCTACCTATCGATCCCGTTTGTGGCCAATGGCGCGGTGTTCCCCTACTACTGCAGGCTGCGGACGCGTCAGGCCCTCGCCCAGACCGCGGCGAACGTCTTCTCCGTCATCAACGCGCTGAGCATCCCCTGGTTCGCCGGCCTTGTCCTGTTCGCGGGTGATATCACGGTCCTGGGGGCAAAATGGGCTCCCGCGACGGGCGCGGTGCAGTTCCTGGCGGTGTACGCGCTGTTCCTCTCGCTGATACTGACCGCGCTGCAGGTGCTCAAGGCGGTGGGGCGCAGCGATCTGGTCTTTGCCTCCCGTATCGTGCACCTCGCCATCCTGACCGGCGTGCTGCTCGCGACGGTGCATGCGGGTATCACCGTCGTCGCGCTTGACCAGGCCGTCGTGGCCGGCGTCGTAGCGGTGGGCGCCTGCGCGTGGACGGTGCACTACGGGCAGGTGCGTCCGGCGGCCATCGCCCGCTCCGTCGGCCTCCCGGCGCTCGGCGTGCTGGGCATGATCCCGGTCGCCCTGCTCAGCCGGCTGCCCTGGCTGGCTGATGGGCCGCCGCTGATCTCGCTGCTCATCCTCGCCCCGCTGGCGCTGGCGGTGTACGCCGTGATCATGCTGGCGGTCATGCCCGAGCCGCTTCGTAAGGGCTGGGCGGCGCTGCGCGGCCGGTCCTCAACCGGGACGGACGAATCCTCAGGCGGCACAGCGGAGAGTAGTCACCCGGCTCGTCCTGGTGAGCCGCAGGTAAGCTCGGCAGTCGCAGATCGGCAGGCGGGAGGCCGAAAGGTGGATGATCCTGCGGTGCGGCCGGCCTCGTACCGGGTCAGTCATCTCGGCGCGGACAAGGCGCGGTCCTATGACGAGGATCTCTGGGACCCCGGGGCCGCGAAGGGGCTCGACTGGCTGGTTGAGCGCCAGCTGCTGGCCGGCATCCTGGACTCCGGGGAGATGCCTGCCCCGCGAGCCGCTGCGGACTTTGCCTGCGGCACTGGCCGGGTCCTTGAGCTTCTCGGCAGCTACGTCGCCGCGCCGGTCGGTATCGACATTTCCCCCGACATGCTCGCCCTGGCGAGGGACCGGTGCCCGGACGCCACCATCGTCCTCGGCGACGTGACCGCCACGCCCGGCCTGGCTCCCGGGCCCTTCGATCTCATCACCGCGTTCCGCTTTTTCCTCAACGCCGAACCCGCGCTGCGCAGCCAGGCGCTGGGGTGGATGCGGTCTTCGCTGCGGCCGGGCGGTGTGCTCGTGGCGAATTTTCACCTCAACCCGCGCAGCATCCGGGGAACCTACCTGCGGCTTCGGATGCCTGCGGCCACCCGTCCGCCGATGGTATCGATCGGCAGCGCCCGCCAGCTGTTCGAGACCCACGGCTTCCACGTTCGCCAGGTGCTCGGCTACAGCTATCTGCCTTACCGCCGCGCTGGCCGCGCCCTGCGGGCACCACTCGCCCGGCGGGCGGCGGAGACACGGCTGGCCGGACGCGGTCCATTCCGCCCGGTGGCGGGCAGCTTCCTCATCGTGGCGTCGCCCAGGCCGACCGGGCCCGGCGATTCAGCACCATGAGTCCTGCAGCCCGTTACGGCCCGGTGCCATCCACCCGCATCGCGGCCGAAGCTGCCCGGCATCCCGCGGCATGGCGGTTCCTGCTTCCCCGCCACGTTGCCGGGCAGGTTGTCCTGGCCAATCTCGAGCCGATCGCGCTCCGGAACCTGCTGCGCTCCTACCCGTCGGCGGTGGTACTCGGCCGGTCCCTCGCTGACCTGCGAGGGCTCGAGCGTGCCGTGCTCTGGGACGGTCGTCGGGCGCCGCTGCGGCCTGGCAGTATCGCGCTGGCGGTCTTCGATGATCGCGACCGGATGTGCGGCCAGGCGCTGGATTTCGCCATGGCCGCGGACGGCGAGCGGGCTTCGATCGTCTCGTCATCCCGCCCGTACCGCTTCGCCTTGTTCCCGACCCCCGAGCAGCTGCGCTGCGTGATCGGCCGCGGCTGGCCGCTGACGCTGGACGGATCACCCCGCCGCTGGGCTGGATACTGGCTGGCCAGCACGCCGATGTGGCGTTATCTCGGCCGATCAGGGCTGGCCCTGCGCGGCATCCGGGGCAGTGTGGTCGAGCACGTACTCGATCAGGTCAGCGGCGAGGCCGGTGGCCAGGCCGAGCTGCGCGGCCTCATCGCCGGGCGCGGGCTCGGACAGCTCACGCTGCGGGTTCGCTGCTCGCATGGCGACCTCGCCGTCAGGGTGGCCACCAGCCAGGAGAGCGTACGCAGGCTTGCCAATCACCAGCGAGTCCTGGCCCAGATGCCGGCTCGGCTCGGGTCACGGCAGAATCAGCTGGCCTTTCCCGAGACACTCGCCTCCGGCTCGGCCGAGGGCATCTCCTGGACCGCCGAGCGGTGGATCCGGAGCCCGGCCCTGCGCGCGAGCCGCTCCTACCGGCCAGCCGATAAGAGCTGGGGCGCCCTGCGAGCCATGGCTGACGAACTGGCCAGGGGAGCCCGGACGGGCGCAGCGGGTGCCGGGTGGGCGCGTGCCTGGCTGTCGGGGCTTGATGCGGTCGCGCCTGACCTGGTGGATGAGGTCGCGCGCGCCCTCGAGCCGATCGAGAGCGCGCGCATGCCGACAGCGTGGTGCCATGGTGATCTGTGGCCAGGCAATGTGTTCTTCCGGCGGCCGCCCCGGCCTCCGCTCGTCATCGACTGGGAACGGGCCAGGCCCGACGCGCCGGCCGGGTTCGACGCCGTCTACGCCGAGGTGTGCCGCAACGTCATCGCCAGGAAAAGCTCCTTCGGCGCGGCGGCCGCCGCTCTGGCCACGGCTCCGTCGCCGGAGCTGGCTGGTACCGAGGTGGGGGGCCGGCCGTATCTGGCCTGGCACCGCCATCAGCAGAACGCTCTGCTGCTGGCCACGGTGGTCCACTATGCGACGGGGGAGAACGAGGGTGGACCCGCCGACAGCTGGACCGCGAGCTGGGGCGAGATAAACGTCCTGCCGATCGTGAGAGTGCTGCGCGCGGCGAGATGACAGTGACACCACGCCTTCTCGTCGTCCCTCAGCTCGGCCGCTGGGCCGCGCCGTGGGACCAGCTTGTCGACGCCTCGCCGCTGCCGACGCCATTCCTGCGGTCCTGGTGGCTGACCGGCACAGGTGGCTCTCGTTCGAGATTCTTGCTGTCGGTGCAGGACGGGCAGCTGGTGGGCGGCCTAGCGCTGGAGGCTGGCCGCCTGCTTGGTCAGACCTGCTGGCGCATGTGCGGCGCAGGCTCGTTGTGCCCTGACCACCTGGACCTGCTATCGGCCCCCGGTCATCAGGAGACGGTGGCCGCAGCCGCGCGGGCATGGCTTCGTCGGCCTGGCGGGCGGATCCTTGATCTGGCTGGCGTGCCCGCCGGCTCTCCGCTGCGAATGATCTTGCCAGCACCCGTCAGCAGCGAGGCCCTTGCGGTCGCCCCGTGGGCATCTCTGCCCGCCGATCCAAGCTCCTACCTGGCAGCTCGCCCCGCCGGATTCCGCAAGACGCTCAGGAAGGCCACCGCCAGGATGGCAGCAGCGGGTGCCTCCCACCGTGCCAACCGGGGCGCTTCGGCAGTCCGCAGCCTGGAGCGGCTCCGGCAGATGCACACCGCCCAGTGGGGATCCCGGTCTGGCTTCCTCCCCGGCTTCGACCGCTTTGCCGCCGCGTGCCGCCTGGGGGCCGAGGCGGACGAGATCGCGGTGCACGAGATCGCCACGGAGGAAGCGATCATCGCCACCATGGTCACCTTCGAGGTGGCAGGACGGCTGAGCCTTTACCAGAGCGCCCGGCTAACCGACTTCCAGTGGCGCGACGTCACGCTGGTATTGCTCGCCGCAGTTATCTCCGATGCCTGCGAGCGGGGGTTCGCGGAGGTCGACTTCCTGCGCGGCGATGAGTCGTACAAGACGAACTTCGCGTGTCAGCAGCGGGAACTGGTCAGGCTGCGGACGGCCACGACGGCCGCCGGGCGGGCCATCCTCGCGGCTGACTCCCTCGTCCGTTCGGCCAGGTCTGCGGCTGCCCGGTCAGTCCTGCGCATGCGCCGCTAGCAGGTATTCCGTCGGCGTTGCTGTCAGCTGCGGCGCTCGTGGGCCTCGACGGCGCCAGGCACGACGTCCGCGTCGCGCTGCCGGGCGCCCGTCCGCCACTTGCGCGACCGGGTCAGGTGTTCCAGCCGGGCGCTGGTGACCGGGGCTAGCGCGAAAGCCAGCAAGCCGACCGCGTCGCGGGCTCCGCCCGCTGGCAGGCCGGCCAGGGCGACGCGACGTGCCTGGCTGCCATGCCGTCGGGAGGCCATATCGGCGGCGCGATAGAAGCTCAGCTTCCCCCGCAGAGCCCGCAGGCCAGCCCGGGCGGCGGCGGCCTCACCGGGCGAGCGCGCGGCTCGCAGGGCTGCGGTCAGCACCGCGATCCCGCCCTGCGCGGTCACCGCCGGGTCCGCTGACCGGCTGTCGGGGCGGACGCGGTGGATGGCCGTCGGGTGAGACGTGACCGTCAGCCGGGCACCGGCCCGCACCATCCGAATCCAGAGATCCCAGTCCTCACTGTGGTAATCCCGGAAGCCGCCCACGGCCTCGTAGAGCTCGCGGGAGAAGAAGCCGAAGTTGACGAAGTTGCGCCGCAGCAGGGCGTTCAGTTGTGACGACGGCCGGCCGGTCACCCCGCGCGGCCGGCCCGGCGGCTCGAGCCCCGCGCCGGGAACCCAGCGCATTTCCCTGGCGCTGACGAGCCCTGGACAGGCACGGTGCGCGGCGAGCATGGTCTCCAGATGGTCAGGAAGAACGAGGTCGTCCGCATCAAGCATGGCCAGCAGCGGTTCCCTGGCGGCCTGGATGGCACCATGCCGGGCGGCGGCAGGTCCGTGATTCGACCGCTGCCTGATGATCTCGAGCGGCAGGCGGCTCTGCCACCGGCGGGCTATCTCGACCGTGTCGTCGCTTGAGCCATCGTCGGCGACGATGACAGAGCCTGGCATGACCCGCTGGCCCGCCACCGAGGCCAGCGCCTGGCCGAGATAGGCGGAGCTGTTGAAGGCCGGGATGACCACCGCGATGTCGGCAGGACGCTCGGCACTGAATTCGTGCGGAGTCAAGGCCATCGGGTCACCTCAAGATCGTCTCAACGGCGGCCGTACCCGGTGATGACGCAGCCGAAAACCTGGATGGGCGGGCCGTGCGCTAGCCGCCCCAGCACGGGCCAGGAACCCTGATTTCGCAGGTCACGAAGCCGGGCTGGCCGGCCGTCTTTAGACTTTTCGCCAGAATTCGGCATGCATAGTCGATATGCTGCTTCCGCTCCGTATGTACCGCCGCGTCACCCCTACCGCGCCGGACGACGCCTCCTGATGGCCTAGTCCGCCGCGGGAGAGGCAGGATATAAATGATCTTGAAGGACGCCACCGTCCCGGCCGGACAGCCCTCACCCGGCAGCGCCAGGGACGGCATTCCCCGCAGATCAGCGGACTTTGCCCGCGCCGACCCGCGCAGGCCCGAGGCCGCTGCGCAGTACTGCCGCTACCACGCTGCTGGCGCTCTGTGAGCGCTGCACGAGGCGCGTCCCGCCCCGTCGTCGTGCTGGCTGCTCGGCCGCGCCCCCGCGCGCCGTCATCGCGGCGCGCGCTGACCAGGCTGCCGGACCGCGCAGATCCCGCGCCGTCTGCCGCGGGCCGCCGGCGCAGGCCAATCCACATCGCCAGCTTTCCGTTAGCCGGTCGGTAGTCGACAGCGCGCCCGCCGTCTGGATCTGTTGCGGCCAGGAAGAGCCGCGAGCCAACGGGCAGCTATCGCGTCGGCGTTCAGCGCAGCACGCCACGCCCGGTGCCATCGCTGCTGATCCGGACCGGACGGTCAGCGCGCCGCTAGGACGGCTGCCAGCCAGCCGTCACATCACCTGCACGCAACAGAAGGGTTCACCATGCGCAGAATTACCGGCGGCATGGCGGCAGCGATCCTCGGTACCGTTCTCGCCACGGCCGCATGCGGCGTCTCAGGCAGCGCCGCGCTCGGTAGCAGCAGCGGAGGCAGCGCGCCGGCCAGGGCGGGAAGCACCGGCTCCGCCGCTGCCCAGGCCGTCACGGGTCACGGCAACGCAACACCGGCCCGAACTTCTCGTACCGCCGCAGTTAGCGGCTCGACGCAGACGACGCCTCAGGTCAGCGCCGAAGCCTCGGCCGGGGTCCAGGCAGGAAACACGAAGCTCATGCTCATCGATCAGAACAGCAGGGCGTATGACTGGGCCACCGTCGCGCCGCGATACGCCGCGATCAACCTGAACGACTGGAACGCGAACTGGATCTCCCAGATCAGGTCGGCAAATCCGGACGCCAAGATCCTTGTCTATAAGGATCTCACCTCCACGCGCGAGGACGACTGCGGCGCGAATCCGGCTGGCGGCTCACCCTGCATTGTCAACGGGGTCATCTGCCCGCCGGGCACCAATGACGCAAGGTACTTCGCGGGCGGTCTCGGTTTCTGCACGGCGTGGCGGGCAGACCCTGCCTGGTTCCTGACCACGAGCGGCGCCCCTGCGACGGCATCGACACCGCCGTCCCAGCTGGTCAGCGAGTCGGGATTTCCCACCCAGTACATGATGGATTACGGCAGTGCGAGCTACCAGCGCGCGTGGCTGTCGACCGTCAAAGCAGATGTGCAGGCCAACGGCTGGTCAGGAGTACTGGCCGACAACGCCATCAACAGGGCTGCAGAATATGGCCGGAACGGCAATCCGGCTTCGGCCAGGTATCCCAGTGATTCGGCGGCTCAGGCAGCAATGGCAGCCATGCTCGGCGTCGTGGGACCAGGACTTACCAGTGCCGGCCTGGAGATCATTCCGAATCTCGGATACAACAACCTGTATCCGGGGCTCTGGGCTGCCTGGCTGCCTGACGTCAGCGGGCTCATGGATGAGTGGTCCTACTTCTGGCCGGGAAACGGAGCCGAGGGCAGCAGCTCGAGCGCCTGGGGCCCGTGGATGGAGCCGGAAGTGCGCGCTTGCGCCAGCGCGGGCAAGCAGTGCTTCTTCCACTTCGGGGACCATAGCCAGGCCCTGACGTCCGGTCAGGCGTCGTTCGCGCTGGCGAGCTACCTGCTCTACGCAGACGGCAGCTCATACATCGAGTTCGCAGGCGACGGCCCGAGTGATCCGCAGACCACGCTGGGTGCGGCGGTGGGGTCAGCAACCGAGAACGCGGCGGGCGTGTACACCCGCGACTTCACCAACGGCGTTGTCACGGTCAACCCGGCAGCGGGGACTGGCAGCATCACCAGCTCGCCTGCCGCCCCGGGCCCATCGCCAAGTCCATCGCCCAGCCCGTCGCCCAGCCCGTCGCCGGCCGGCAGTAAGCCGACGACGGCGCCGGCGAACCTGACTAGTCACCAGGTGACGGCGACGAGCGCGGTGGTCAGCTGGGCCGCAGTCAAGGGGGCTACTGCCTACCGGCTGCAGCTGTGGAAGGACGCGTCCGGGTTCCTGATCAACCGGAAGGTCAGCAGGCTCTCCTTCCGGATAACCGGCCTTGTCCCGCATACCTATTACGGCTGGCGGGTGACGGCGGTGAACGCCGCAGGCACCGGCCCGTGGGCTGCGGACCACTCCTTCATCACCGGGCGATGACCTCAAAGTCATGCCCTCCTCAGCCCGGTCGTGAGCGCGAACACCCGCTAGGTTCGCGGCGGACTGGAGCTAGAGGTGATCAGCGCCGGTTCCGCAGCTGAGGCCGGCCCGCTTGGCCGGTGGCCCTGCGGCGCGCCGCTAACTGAAAGGCGCGTCGCAGGGCCCGGCGGCACCGGCCCCAGGACCCGGGCACGGTTGCCTCGGCGCCAGGCTTATCGATAGCCGCCGACGGCGGGGCGTCAGCGCCCGGCGCGCTTGCGCATGCGACGGGCTGGTCGGGACTGCCGTACGTGCCGAGGCCGCACCGGGTGGTGCCATGGCAGGCTTGACGCATGCTCACGAGCCTCAGTGCCGACCTCGCTGATGTCTCCCGGCCCGCCCTTGCGTCGCGGCGAGCGCCTGCGCAGAACCGGCGCCTGTTCGCTGATAGCGAACAGGACAGGGATCCGTCGCCCGCCCGCTACGCCTGGCCGGCGGGTATCTCGGCGGCGTCCACCGGCCTGCTCGCGGGTATCTCGGCGGCGTCGATCGGCCTGCTCGCGGCTGGCCCGGCGGCCGTGCTGACTGAGCGCAACGACTGCCAGCAGCCCCGCCGGGCGACCGAATGCCTGGCTGCGGGCGCGGCTGGCCCGGCTGGGAGATGCATGCCGCCGGCGGACCGCAGTGGTGCGGCCCTGAGCCTCGCGACGGCGGTGACGCGCAGATGAGAAACGCATACCAGGTCGCCGACGTCCGCGCCGCGGAGCAGGAGCTGATGGCCGGGGTGCCGCCCGGCGCGCTGATGAGCCGGGCCGCGGCCGGCCTCGCTGCGGCCAGCGCCACCCTGCTCGGACAGGTCTACGGGGCCCGGGTGGCGATACTCGCGGGCAGCGGCGACAACGGCGGGGACGCGCTCTTCGCCGGTGCGCTGCTGGCCCGCCGGGGCGCTGCGGTCACCGCGATCTCCGCTGCCGACCGGATGCACCCCGGGGGATCTGCCGCGCTCCGCGCGGCTGGCGGCCGGCTGGCGCCGGCCGCGGATCAGAGCGCCTGCGATGACCTGGATCGGGCCGACCTGATCATCGACGGCCTGCTCGGCATCGGCGGCCGTGGCGGCCTGCGCGAGCCCGCGGCGGGACTGGCGGCACGGGCGGCAAGGGCCAGGTCGTGCGGCGCGCAGGTGGTGGCGGTCGACCTGCCAAGCGGCGTGGACGCCGATACCGGCGAGGTGCCGGGCGCCGCGGTTCGCGCGGACGTGACGGTGACGTTCGGGACCTGGAAGCCCGGCCTGCTGGTCGACCCCGGCGCCAGCCTGGCCGGAGCTGCCCACCTGGTCGACATCGGCCTCGGGCCGCACCTTACCGAGCCTGCGGTGACCGCGCTCCAGGCCGCCGACGTAGCGGGGCTGCTGCCGGCAGCCGGACCAGAGTCGGACAAGTACCGCCGCGGCGTGCTCGGCATCGTGGCCGGCAGCTCGCGGTACAGCGGTGCCGCGGTGCTGGCCTCCGGGGGCGCGATCCGCGGCGGGGCCGGCATGGTCCGGCTGGTTTCCGCGCCGCAGGTACTGGACGTCGTGCGCCAGCACTGGCCGGAGGCCGTGCTGACACCCGCCGACCCGGACGCTGCCGGGCAGACGGTGCAGACGGCGGGCCGGGTGCAGGCCTGGGTCGCCGGACCTGGCATGGGCACCGGCGACGACGCGGCAGACCTGTTGGCGGCCGTGCTGCACACCAGCGTCCCGGTCCTGGTGGACGCCGACGGGATCACCCTGCTGGCCGAGCACCGCGAGCTGCTTGACCGGCGCGCGCCGACGCTGATCACCCCGCATGCTGGCGAGCTGGCGAGGCTGACGGGCGCCGACCGCGCGGACATCGAGGCCAGGCGGCTGCACCACGTGACCGCGGCTGCCGCCGAGCTGGGCGTGACCGTGCTGCTGAAAGGCTCGACCACGCTCATCGCGTCAGCTGTGCCAGGGCGCCAGGTGCTGGTCAACGCCACCGGTACCCCCCGGCTCGCCACCGCCGGGTCGGGCGACGTGCTGTCCGGCCTGGCCGGCGCGCTGATCGCGCAAGGCGTCGAAATCCAGCACGCCGCGGCGGCCGCCGCGTACCTGCACGGCATCGCCGGCCGGCAAGCCGCCGACGGCGCGCCGATCGGCGCGCAGGACATTATCGGCTGGCTGCCGGCCGCCTTCCGGGGCGTCGCTGCCGCCGCACAAGACCAGGCCTAGCGGCCTGCTCCGCCGCAACGGCCTCGTTCATCCAGGCAGTCAGCCGGCCGGGTCAGCCGCGGCACGGCCGCCAAGGTGGTCGGCGAGGAAGCGCTCTGCCGCGCGGTAGAAGCGCAGCCGGTTCTCCGGCTTCGCGAAGCCGTGCCCTTCGTCGGGGAAGAGCATGTACTCGTGAGCTATGCCGGCCCGTTGCAGGGCCGCGACGATCTGCTCCGACTCGGCCTGCTTGACCCGTGGATCGTTGGCGCCCTGGACGATCAGCAGCGGAATCCTGATCTGGTCGGCCCGCGACAGGGGAGACCGTGACCAGAGGAAATCCTCGTCAGTTTCCGGGTTGCCGAGCCTGCGGTGGAAGGTGGCGATCATCGGCGCCCAGTACGGCGGGATGGTCTCGATCAGCGTCTTCAAGTTCGACGGGCCGACGATGTCCACCGCGCAGCGGTAGACGTCCGGGGTGAAGGCCGCGCCGGCCAGCGCGGCGTAGCCGCCGTAAGAGCCGCCGTAAATGCCAACCCTGGCCGGGTCGGCCCAGCCCTGACTGACCGCGTGCGCCACCGCGTCGGTCAGGTCGTCCTGCATCCGGCCGCCCCATTCGCGGTCGCCCGCGTTGATGAAGGCCTTGCCATATCCGGTCGAGCCCCGGTAGTTGACCTGCAGGGACAGGTACCCGCGGTTGGCGAGCCACTGCGCCTCCGGATGGAAGCCCCAGGAATCACGCGTCCACGGGCCGCCATGCACGTTGAGCACGGCCGGCAGACCTGACCGGCCAGCGCCGGGCGGGAATGTCGCGTAGCCGTGGATGACCTGGCCGTCCCTGGCGGTGAAGGAGAACGGCTCCATCGAGGCCAGCTCGTAGCCAGCCAGCGCAGGCTGATGCTCGAACAGGAACCGCCCGGTCCGGCTCGACCGGTCGTAGCCGAAGAACGGCACCGGCCCCGAGTCATTGGTAAAGGAGACCAGCCAGGTCGAGTCCGCGTCGTCGGCATCGGAGATGATCGGATCGCCATGATGCAGCGCCCGGATCGCCGCCACGTCGGCCGCGACTGACGGGTCGAGCACGACATACTCGGAGCGCTCCTTGAGCAGCGTGACGATCTGCGGCTCGCGGGTGTCAGGGTGCACCCGCACGTCGCTCACATCAGCCTCCTGGTCGCCGGCCAGCACCTGCTGCGCGCCGGTCGCCAGGTCGATGCGCACCAGCTGGCCGGTCTGCGCGCCAACTGAGCTGACCGCCAGCAGTGAGCTGCCGTCCTCACTGAAGCAGAGCGGCGCCGTGGTCATCGCGTCGTCGGCGGCGATGTCCAGCAGCTGCCTCCACTCGCTCGCCTCGTCGTCGCGCACGTGCAGGATCATGCCGCCGTCGGGCTTGGGCGCGAGGCCAGCCCTGACCTGCAGCTGGCTGTCGGCGAGCCAGGCGAGGAAGCCAGGATTCTGCGCCTGCCTGACCAGCTCGCCGGTCACCAGGTCGAGCCGGTAGACGTCGTGCAGCGCAGCGTTGTCCTTGTTCAGCCCGATCAGGATCTCGGTCGGGAACTTGCGTTCCATCGCGATCAGGTTCGCCTGCACGCCAGCGAACGGGGTGAGGTCGCGCCGCTGCATGGTCTGCAGGTCGACGTCGTGCAGCCGCCAGTTTTCGTCGCCACCGGTGTCCTGCAGGTACAGCAGGTGCCTGCCGTCGTGCGCCCAGGCGAACATCCGGATGCCGCGATCGGTGTCGTCGGTCACGACCGCTGCCTGGTCCCAGCCCACCCCGCCTTCGGCGCTGACCGGCGCGAGCCAGATGTTCAGCACTTCCTCGTGCGGTGCCAGCCAGGCCAGCTGCGTGCCGTCGGGGGAGATCCGCGGCCGGACCCGCTCCGGATTGCCGAACAGGACCTGCAGTGGGATGAGATCAGCCATCGGACCACCGTAGCGAAGCGCGCCGGGCGGTGCGCGCGACCGGCCGGGCCGGGCAGCGGCGGCCGGCTGGCAGACTTGACCTCCATGGACGGTCATCCGGAAGCGCTCATCGACGTGGGCGCGATCAGGAGCAATGTGTCCGCGCTCGTCCGGCACGTAGGCGCCGCGCAGCTCATGGCGGTGGTCAAGTCCGACGGCTACGGCCACGGGATGGTGCCGACCGCCACGGCAGCGCTGGCCGGCGGGGCGAGCTGGCTCGGTGTCGCCCATATCGACGACGGGATCGCGCTGCGCCAGGCGGGCTTCACCGTGCCGGTGCTCTGCCTGCTTGGCGCCCAGGACGCCGCGCACGAGCTGGCAGTGCGGGGCGACATCGACCTGTCGGCGGGCTCGACCGCCCTGGTCGCCCAGATCGCTGCCGCGGCCGCCCGGGCCGGCCGCCCGGCCAGGCTGCACCTGAAGATCGACACGGGCATGTCCAGGGGCGGCGCGATCGCCAGCAGCTGGCCGGACGTCGTCGCGGCCGCGCTGCAGGCACAGTCGGCCGGGCAGGTCAGCATCGTCGGGATCTGGTCGCATTTCGCGTGCGCCGACATGCCCGGCCATCCGTCCATCGAGGCACAGCTGTCAGCCTTCCGCGACGCGGTCGCGCTCGCCGAGCAGGCCGGGGCGACGCCTGAGGTACGGCACATGGCCAATACCCCCGCCACGCTCACGCTGCCTGACTCGTGGTTCGACCTGGTCAGGCCCGGCGGCGCGATCGTCGGGCTGTCGACGCTGCCTGGCGGCCCGCCGGACTGGCTGCGCCCGGCCATGACGGTGCGAGCCCGGCTCGTGCAGGTCAAGCGGGTGCTGGCCGGGACTGGCGTCTCGTACGGGCTGAGGTACACCACGAGCGCCGACGCCAACCTCGGCCTGGTCCCCCTCGGCTACAACGAGGGCATCCCGCGGCACGCCTCGGGCACCGCCCAGGCGCTGATCCGCGGCCGGCGCTGGACGATCTCCGGCACCGTCTGCATGAATCAGGTGGTGTTCGACCTCGGCGACGAGCCGGCCGAACCCGGCGACGCGGTCGTGCTGTTCGGGCCCGGTGATCGCGGCGAGCCCACGGCGCAGGAATGGGCGGATGCGCTGGGCACGCTGTCCTACGAGATCGTCACGAGGTTCACCGGCAAAATCCCCAGAAGTTACGCTGGAGCAGCCGGAACGAGGGATGCGGCGCTGGCCGGGTCCGCTGCGGGGGGAAACCACGCCCGCCGCGAGGCCGGGCAGCCCGGCGAGCAGCAAGCCCCGGCGTCGGCTCGCAGCCGGGCCGGGCGCGCAGCAGCGCGGCGGGCGGCTGTCGCTCCCGGTTCCTGACGGCACGGCGCGCTGCCCGCCGACGGGGAGGGATGATGATCAGCTGGCGACGGCTCACAAGCGTGGCCGGGCTGGCGGCTGGCGCTGCCGCGGCTGGTGCTGGCGTCGTGATCGCCGCGGAGAAGATCGCCGTGGGCAGGATCAGGCTGCGCCCCGACCCGGCCGCCGCCGAGCCGCTCGGCCAGCTGCACGGGCGCTCGCTCACGGTCCTGGCCAGCGACGGCGCTGCGCTGCACGCCGAGATAAGCGGACCGGACGATGCACCGGTCACGATCATCTTCAGCCACGGCTACGCGCTCAGCCAGGATGTCTGGCACTACCAGCGGGCCGCGCTGGCCGGGCAGCGGGTGGTCTGCTGGGATCAGCGCGGGCACGGCCGGTCAAGCCGGGCTGGCACGGACCGGGTCACCGTCGACCAGCTGGGCGCGGACCTGCACGCGGTGCTCACCGCCACGGTGCCAGGCGACGGCCCGGTGGTGCTCGTCGGTCACTCGATGGGCGGCATGACCATCATGGCCCTGGCCGATCAGCATCCGGAGCTGTTCGGCAGCAAGGTCATCGGCATAGTGCTGATCTCCACTGCGGCGGCCGGGGTCGATCCGACAGCCTGGCTGCCAGCGCCGCTGCGGCCGGCCGCCAGGCAGGTCGCCCCTGCGATGCTGCGCGGAGCATCGCTCAGCCGCCCGGCCAGCATGATCGAGCGCGGCCGCCACGCCGCCGGTGACCTTGCCTTCCTCGGCACCCGGTTCATGGCATTCGGCGATCCCCAGGTCAGCCCAGCGATAGTGGACTACCTGGAGCGGATCATCCGGGCCACGCCGGTGACGGTGATCGCCGACTTCTACCTGGCGCTGCTCGGCCACGACAAGCTCAGCGCCCTGCCCGTGCTCGGCCGGGTGCCGGTCGTGGTGCTGATAGGCGACAGCGACCGGGTGGTCCCGGCCAGGTTCGGCGAGCAGGTCGCGGCCGCGATTCCCGGTGCTGACCTGCTGCGCGTGCCGGGCGCCGGGCACGCCCTGATCCTCGAGCGGCCGGCCCTGGCCAGCGAGGTGATCAGCGAGCTGACCAGCCGCGCGCTGGCGCGCAGCAAGTCGCGCGGGCACGGCGAGCCGGCCTAGCCATGCCGGCTCACCGCGTCGAGGCAGTGAATCAGCGAGTCGAGGTGCCGACGAGCGCGGCCATGCGGGCGCTCGGCGTCCGGCTCGCCGCGCTGCTGCGGGCCGGCGACCTGGTCGTGCTCAGCGGCCCGCTCGGCGCCGGCAAGACCACCCTGGTTCAGGGAATCGGCGACGGTCTAGGTGTGCGCGGCCCGGTGACCTCTCCCACTTTCGTCATCGCCCGGCTGCACCCATCGCTGCGCGGCGGGCCGGCCCTGGTGCACGCCGACGCCTACCGGCTAGGCAGCCGGCTTGAGGTCGATGACCTTGACCTGGACGCCGACCTGGACAGCTCGGTGACGGTGGTCGAATGGGGCGAGGACCGGGTGGAGCAGCTTGCGCCGAGCTACCTGGAGATCGCCATCAGCCGGCCCGGCCCCGATGGCAAGGCGGCCGGCCAGGCCGCGGGCCTCGGCACCGCGGATGACGCGGATGAGCCGCGGTCGGTACTCGTCGCGGGCCGAGGCGAACGATGGTCGGCCAGCGGCCTGACCAGGGCATGACCGCACCGCAACAGCTGACGGCAGCACCGCGGCGGTCGCGGCGCGACCATGCCACCGCTTGGTTCAGCTGACTCGGCGCCGCTGGCGGTCGCGTGCCTCCCTGGCCACCTGCGCGCACAGCTGCCTGGTCCACGCCAGATAGCGGTCCTCGTCGACCATGACCTCGCCGAAGTGCTCCTGGAACTGCCGTGCGACCTCATCGAGGAACTGATCTTCAGCCTGGCCGGCGCCGCCTTCCCGTGCCGTGATGAGCATGCTGGCCGCGTGCAGCAGCCGGAAGCTGGCGAGCGTCAGGGTCTCGTCTGGCGCCAGCGCCGCTGACGTCACCAGGTGAGCGATGACGCTGAACAGCTCGTCATCCGCGATCTCGGCCATCAGGACTCCCTGACCGGGGCTTCGGTGCCAAAGCCGTTGAGATGCACGATCGGGTCGAACCTGCCTCTCACTCCCGGCGCGCCATCGGCAACCGGGTAGCCGACGGCGACGGTCACGTCCGGCCGGATATGACCAGGCAGATCGAGCAGCGCCTGCACGGCCGAGCCGGGCCAGCTGGTGACCGTGCAGGTACCGAGGCCGTAAGCGCGCGCTGCGAGTGCCAGGTGGGCCGCGGCCGCGCCCGAGTCGAGCCGCGAGTTGTGCTCCACCCCGCGCTGGCCGAGCGATTCGCCGACCTGACGGGAATCGGTGCAGATAACGATCATCGCTAGTGAGTTGTTGACGAAGCCAGGAAGAATCTCGCGTGCTGCGGCCATCAGCGCCTGATCGTCGACTATCACCAGATGACGCACGCCAGCACGGGCCTGCTGGGCGCGGCCGGCCGCCCAGGCGAGCTCGCGGAGAACTTCGGCGGGGACGGCGCGGGGCTCGAAGTTCCGGTAGAAGCGGCGGCGCCTTATCGCGGTCAGCACGTCGATGGGTGCGGGCTGCGTTCGGGGCTGCGCTGAGATGCCTGAGCTGAGACTCATCCCGCCTCCGGATGTTTCGAGGGGTTTCAGTCTGAGGTTAAGCGCGCAGCCCCGGTCGACCTGAGCAGTTCGGCACGGCAGGCCAGATGCAGCATGAGGCGCTGCTCCGGATCGTTGATGTCCACGTCCAGAAGCGCGAGCGCGTGCTTCATCCGGTAGGCGACAGCGTTGCGATGCAGGTAGAGAGTCTTGGCCGCCTTGGCCATCGAACCGCCGGCATCCAGGTAGGCCATGATCGTCCGGAGGTGCTTTTGCCGTCCTTCGGCAGTGAGGGTCTCTAGCGGCGCAAGCATGCGCCGCGCCGATTCCCGCGCGCTGTCCGAGGCGTACCACTCGATCAGGCCGCGGCGCACGCTCGCCGCGTCGAACACGACCGGCTGGTTCGCGATGTTGCGCAGTCGCGCTTCCGACAGCCCGGCCAGCGCCTCCAGCGCAGAGGCCCGGAGTCCGTGCGGGCCGCTGTGCACGCTGCCGACTGCGCATCGCAGGTGAAGGCCAGGTCGGCGGCTGAGCTGGCTCGCGAGCGCCGGCTCGAGGCACCTGGCCACCGCCCGGGCGGCCAGCCAGCCAGGGTCGTGCCTGCTGGTTTGCACGAAGAGCGAGACCAGGCCTGACCGGGCGCGGTGCCACTCACTGGACACCGAGCGCAGTGCGCCGTGCACACCACGCATCACTTCCTCGCGAAGCTCGTACGCCGCGACCTCATCGTGCTCCGCGAGGGTCAGCAGGTTCTCGATTTCCAGCGCCACCAGGACGTGCCAGCCGTCCATTGGCACCCCCACGGCCCGGGCCCGCCGCAGGATCGGCTCCGCCTGCTCCTGGTCCACGGACAGGAACGCGGTCAGCAGCTCGGAGCGAGAGGTGATGGGGAGGTGCTCAGCCCGTCCTTGCGCCGCGAGAGCGCGCGCTACGGCGTCGGCCAGCAGCTGCAGCGCTATCTCGGTCTGCCGGTCATAGCTGGGGTCGGCTTTGCGCGGGCTGGACAGTGAAAGCTCCGGCCGGCCGTCGACCACCACCAGCACCGTGACGCTATCGGCCGCCGGCGAGTCAACGACGATCGGCTGCTGAGTGAGGGAATTGGCCGCGCTGACGAGGTTCTGCACGGTCGCCTGCTCTGGCCCCTTGGCCTGCAGTGCGCGCACGAGATCCGACAGGCGCTGCAGCGCGGAGCCTGCCCCGCCGTCGATCTCGCGGCTGATCGGCGGCACCAGGTCTGTCAGCGTCGACGTCGCCGCGGCCAGCAACACCGGGCCCCGCCGCTCGGAAAGCTCCCGCCCGGTGCGTGAGATGGCCGGCTGGTGCGCGCCGACGAACGCGATCGCGCTGACGGGCCGTGTCGCGCCCACCCGTAGCGCCATATCCAGCCGGTAGGGCTCCAGTTGCGCGACGGCGGCCTCGGTGAGCAGCGCAACCGTGTGGGCCGGGGCAGCCCGGATTTCAGCGATGTTCTCCAGGATGGTCAGGCTCTCGACCGGCTGGCCGGAGGCTACGCCGCTGACCACGGTGATCCTTTCCCGCAGGGCGGGCGCGACGAGAAGCTCCTGCAGAGCGACCACGGCAGAACTTTATACGATCTGCTCAAAAGTATGAAGATCTTTGTAAGTTTCGCCAACAGCCCTAAGCGTACGATCTTGGCAACCTCAGGGATGGCTGATGACGCTGACTGAAATATCCACTTCCGACGTCGAGGCACTCGCCAGGGGGTGCGCTGTGCTCGGCGCGGGCGGTGGCGGCGACACCCACACCTTCCGCATCATGGCTGAGCTGGCAATCCAGCAGACCGGTCCGGTGCCGCTCGTGTCGCTCGACGAACTGCCAGACGACGGGCTCATCCTTCCGCTGGCCATGGTCGGCGCGCCGATGGTGTTCGCTGAGAAGATCCTGAGCGGCCTGGAGGGCATCCGGCTGCGAGCTGAGGTCGAGGACGCGATGGGCGGGCACGTCGTCGCCGTCCTGGCCCCGGAGATCGGCGGCGGCAACGGCGTGCTCCCTGTTGCCTGGGCCGCGCATCTGGGGCTGCCCTACGCTGATGCCGACGGGATGGGCCGCGCCTTCCCCACGATCCCGATGACCGCGATGCACCTGGCCGGAGTGCCTGCGTGCCCAGTGGTGATCATGGACGGCCGGGACAGCATCGTCCGCTTCGATACCTGTGACACCTTCTGGGCCGAGCGGCTCGCCCGCAGCGCGACGACCATGATGGGCGCGCTGACCAGCTCAGCGCTCTACCCCATGTCGGTGGCGACCGCGCGGACTGCCACGGTCATCGGCACCGTCACCAAGGCGATCCGGGTCGGCCGCACGCTGGCCACGCGAAGCGAGAGCGCGGTCGCCGAGGCCGTCGATGAGCTAGCCGCCTGTGTGCTGAGCGTCGGCAAGATCATCGACATCGAGCGCCGGATCGAGGGCGGCTGGGTGCGCGGGTGGCTCACGGTCGAAGGACTCGGCGAGTTCCGTGGCCGCCTGCTGCACGTCGAGATCCAGAACGAGAATCTGGTGGCCCTCGAGGACGGTGAGGTGCGGGCGTCCGTTCCGGACATCATCACCGTCCTGGACACCGAGAACGGCGGCGTGATCTCGACCGAGCGGCTGAGGTACGGCCAGCGGGTGACGGTGATCGCGTTCGCTGCCGATCCCATCTGGCGCACCGACCAGGGCCTGGCAGTGGGCGGGCCAAGGGCCATGGGTTACGACTTCGATTACGTGCCGGTGGAGGACCTGAATGGCTAGCCCGGCTGGCCTGCGCGTAGGCATCGACGTGGGCGGCACCAACACCGATGCCGTCATCCTTGACGCTCAGGATGCGCTGCTCGGCAAGGCCAAGGTGCCGACCAGCCCGGACGTCACGACGGGCATCGTGGGCGCGCTGGGGCAGGTTCTCGGGGCCGTGCCTGACGCGCGGGACCGGATCACGCACGTGATGGTCGGCAGCACCCACGCGACCAACGCCGTCCTGCAGCAGCGCGGTCTCGACGGGGTTGCCGTGCTACGGATCGCCACTCCCGTGCGGTCAGCGATCCCGCCGCTCGTTACCTGGCCGGACTCGCTCCGCCGTCAGGTGCAGGTCGCCAGCGCCATCGTGCAGGGCGGATTCGAGTTCGACCGGTCGGAAGCCCTTCCGCTGGACGAGGACGCGATCCGCCGGTTCGCCGCCCGGCTGGCCGGGCAGGCTCCCGCGTTCGCTGTTGCGTGCATGTTCGCGCCGGTCTCGGAGCGGCACGAGCTGAGAGCCGAGGAGATCATCCGCGAGGAAGCAGGGCCGGACGCGAGTATCTCGCTCAGCCATGAGCTTGGCTCCCTGGGCCTCCTCGAGCGGGAGAACGCGACCGTGCTCAACGCCTCGCTGCGCAAACTGGCCGTCAGCATCACCAGCGCCATCAGGGATGCCGTCTCCGCACAGGGCATCGCGGCAGAGACGCTCTTCGCCCAGAACGACGGCACGCTCATGACTGCTGAATTCGCCGAGCAGTTCCCGGTGCTCACGATCGGCAGCGGCCCGGCCAACAGCATCCGCGGCGCGGCGTACCTGACTGGCCTGGAGCGCGCCCTCGTCGCGGACATCGGCGGCACGTCCACGGACGTGGGCGCCCTGGTCAACGGGTTTCCCCGGCAGTCCACCGATGGTGCTGACATAGGCGGCGTCTCTACCAATTTCCGCACGCCCGATCTGGTGTCCATCGCCCTCGGCGGCGGCACGGTTATCGCGGGTGACCCAGCTGCGCCGAAGATCGGCCCGGAGAGCGTGGGCTTCCGGCTCCGCGAGGAAGCCCTGGTATTCAGCGGGTCGACGGCGACGATGACGGACGCCGCCGTCGCCAGCAGCCGCGCAGTGCTTGGCGACCCGAGCCGGCTTCCGGCGGCAAGCGCGGCACTGTTCGCCGCGGCGTTGCGGCGCAGCGACGAGATGCTGGCCGACGTCATCGACCGGGTCAAGCTGTCACAGGCACCACAGCCGCTGATCGCGGTCGGTGGCGGCAGCATCCTCGCCGCCAATCAGATTCCCGGCGTCAGCGAGGTCATCAGGCCCGATCACTTCGATGTGGCCAATGCCATCGGCGCGGCTATTGCGGCAGCCAGCGGCGAATACGAGGGAGTTGTGTACCTGGGCAGCCGAAGCCGCAAGCAAGTCCTCGAGGAAGCGGAGGCGCGTGCCGCCGAGCGGGCGATCGCGGCAGGGGCTGACGCCGACTCGGTGGAGATCATCGACGTCGAGGAGATCCCGATCGGCTACCTCACCGACACCGCCTTGCGGGTCAGGGTGAGGGCCGTCGGTCCGCTCCGGCCATCAGACGGGCAGCAGCGATGAGGTCGCCGGTGACCATCAGCTCCCGAGGCCGGACCACGCCGGCTCAAGCCGGCAACTCAGGCCGCAGATCGACCGATCAGGCCTGGCCAGTGTTCTTGAAAGGAGACTGACGTGACCTCACCCCACAAGCGGATCGTCGGCCTGATATCGGTAGCGGGGCTGATCGCTATTACCGGGTGCAGCTCAGGGTCGGCATCGGGCAGTAGCGGCTCCCCCTCGGGGGCCGGATCCGCCGCGCTGAGCAGCTGCGTGTCCCAAGCCAAGAAGAACATTGCCGCCGTCAGCGCGCCGATCCCGATCAAGGCGCCGCCGTCGTCGTTTGCGATGAAGAAGAACTCAGGCAAGACCATCTGGCTCGTCTCGGCGACGCAGGATGAGTTCAACCAGACCGTGGCCAACGGCTTCATAGCGGCAGCAAAGGCGGCCGGCATGACCGGCCGTTACGTCCAGGCCAACGGCCAGGTGAACCAGATGGGCCAGCTCGTGCAGGAAGCCGTCTCGGCTAAGGCCGGTGGCATCGTGCTGTTCAACATTGACCCGCACTCGGTCTCCGGCCCGCTGAATGCCGCCCGCACCGCGCACATTCCGGTCATCGACTTCAACAACGGCAATCCCACTGACCCGCTGGAGCCGGGCATCTACGCCCACGTCGCCGACGATTTCACGACCCAGGGCAAGAACATGGCGGACTGGATGCTGGTGAATTCCGGCTGCAAGCTCGACCTCGCCACCTTCGAGCTGCCCACCTACCCGATCGACGCTGACCTGATCACGGCCACGATCGCCGAGGTGCACGCGCTCTGCCCGTCGTGCAAGGTGACGAACACGAACTTCGACCTGGCCACCTTCGCGACCACGCTTGGCCCGCTCGCCCAGACGGTGGCGCGCCGGAATCCAGGCGTCAACTACATGGACCCGGGCTTTGACGCCTTCACCGGGATCATCAACCCGGTGCTGCAGCAGATCGGCTCGAAGATCAAGCTCGTCGGGCACGATGGCAGCGCATCCAACCTGGCCGCCATGTCGGCTCACCGGACCCTGCAGGTCATGACCGACGCGACTCCGCCCGAGCTGTACATCGGCTGGGTACTGGTGGACGAGCTTGGCCGCGGCATGCTGAGCCTGCCAGCGGCGAACTGGGCGCTGCCGGCCCGCCTTGTCGATTCGTCGAACATCGGCGCCGGGACCGTCGACGCGATCTTCCCGACCTACACGAACTTCAACAGCGTCTTCCTCAAGGCGTGGGGTGTCGGCTAGGTCATGCGTCCCTTCCCCGTCCGGCAGAACGGGTCGGCAGCCAGCGTGACGGCTGCCGGCCCGGCCGACGCCGCACCCGGCCCGCCAGCAGCCTCGGCCAAGCGCACCGTGCTGCGCGTCGCCGAGCAGTACGGCCTGCTGATGGCCCTGCTCCTCGCGTTCGTGGCGTTTTCCATCGCGCTACCGTCGACGTTCCCCACGGTCGGCAACGTCAAGGCCATGATCGACTCTCAGGCGATCATCCTGCTACTGGCAATCGCCGTCACGCTGCCGCTGCGCTCCGGGGACTTCGATCTCTCCATCGCCGGTCTCATGACGGCCACCGCAGCGCTGACGGCCCAGCTCACCACCCACGGCACCAGCCTCGGAGTGGCTATCATCGTCGTGCTGGCCGTCGGACTGGCGACCGGCCTGATCAACGGGCTGCTGATCGTCAAGCTCGGGGTCGACTCGTTCGTCACCACACTGGGCATGATGACCGCTCTAAGCGGCCTTGCCTTCGCTTTCACCAGCAACCAGGTGATCACCAATCTGCCTTCTGACCTGCTGACGCTCGCCAGGCAGCAGATCCTCGGCTTCCCGACGGTCGTCTGGATCGGGTGGGTCCTGGTGGCGGTGGCCTGGTACGTGTACCAGCGCACGCCGTTCGGGCGCTATCTGCTGTTTATCGGCGGCAGCCGGGAGTCGGCTCGGCTAGCCGGGCTGCGCGTCGACATCCTGCGGATCAGCTGCTTCGCGACCTGCTCGCTGATCGCCGCCTTCACCGGTGTGCTGCTCGCCGGAAACGTCGGCCAGGTGGACCCGAGTATCGCCTCCCAGTTCCTGCTGCAGCCATTCGCAGGCGTGTTCCTCGGCGCCACCACGATCACTGTCGGGAGGGTCAACTCCCTTGGCACGCTGGTAGCCCTCTACCTGCTCGTCGTCGGTATCACCGGCCTGCAGCTCTACGGTGCGCAGCCGTGGGTCTCCGACGTCTTCAACGGGGCTGCTCTGGTGCTCGCTGTGACCTTCGCCAGGCTGGCGGCTCGCTCGAATGCCGGCCGATGACCGAGGCACCCACCGGCCTGGCGCTCACCGGAGTGTCCAAGCACTTCGGCGGCCTGACCGCGCTCGACAGCGTGGACTTCTCGGTTCGTGCTGGCGAGATTCACGCGCTGCTCGGCCAGAACGGCTCAGGGAAGTCCACGCTGGTCAAGATCATCAGCGGGTTTCACTCGCCTGACCCCGGCGCCCGCCTCGAGCTCTGGGACCGGCAGGTCGACCTTCCGCTGCGAGCTGCGCACGAGCATGGCATCGCGGTCATCCACCAGGACCTCGGGCTGGTCGAGGGCATGACGGTGCTGGAGAACATGGGGGTCACATCCTCTTACGGCGCCGCGCTGCTTGGCCCTATCTCACGCCGCAGAGAGCGGCGCCGCTGCCGCGAGCTGCTCGACCAGATGGGCCTCGCGATCGAGACTGACACCATGGTCGCCAGCCTCAGCCCGGCTGCCAGGGCCGGTGTCGCGATCGCCAGGGCCAGGAGAGTGCTCGAAGAGCACACCGAGCGATTCACGTTCATCCTGGATGAGCCCACCGTATACCTCAGCGTTGAGGAGTCCGGCCGGGTCATGCGGCTCATGCGCGCTGTCGCGGATGACGGCTCAGCCGTGGTGTTCATCTCCCACCGACTGCAGGAGGTCATGGCGGTCGCGGACCGGATCACGGTGTTGCGCGACGGCCGGGTCGCGGATACGTTCCAGGCCCGCGAGGGTAACCAGCGGCGGATCATCTCGGCCATGCTCGGGCGGAGCCTGGACCAGTTTTACCCGGACCGGCTGAACGCACCGCCAGCTGAGCCCGTGCTGCGGGTCACTGACCTGGCGGGCCAACGTCTGGCCGGCGTTTCCTTCAACGCATCTCCCGGCGAGATCATCGGCTTCGCCGGGCTCGTCGGCATGGGTCATGAGGAGATCCCCTACCTGATCGGCGGCGTCGACAGGGCCACCGTCGGGCAGGTCAAGCTGGGCGGCGTCGACCTGCTGCCACTGCGGCTGAAGGAGAGGATCGAGCGCGGTGTCACGCTCGTGCCTGGCAACCGCCAGCGAGACGGCGCTTGGCCGGCGGCGACTGCCCAGGAGAACATCACCCTGCCGAAGCTCAGCCTCGGCTCGGCGTGGCACCCGCTGCGGCCCTCAGCGGAACGGCGGGACGCGTCGTCGCTGATGAAGCTGTTCGGCGTGCGCCCGCCGGTCCCGAGGCTCAAGGTCGCGCAGTTCTCCGGCGGCAACCAGCAGAAGATCGTGCTGGCCAAGTGGATGTCGACGAGCCCTGCCGTGCTGCTGCTCGACGAGCCGACCCAGGGCATCGACGCCGGGGCGAAATTCGAGATCCTGCAGCGCATCAGCGACGCTGCCGAGAGCCGGGCGGTGGTGCTCATCTTCTCCGGCGACTACGAGCAGCTCGCGAATGTGTGTGGCCGCGTGCTCGTGCTCCGCCACGGCCGGGTCACTGCCGAACTCACCGGGGACGAGATCACCGAGCCGGCCATTGCCCAGCTGGCACAAGGCGACACGCAGGACCGGCCAGATTCCTGACCGGCGAGCCGAAAGGCGAGAATTGAGCTACGACTGCATCATCCGGGGCGGGACCGTCGCCACGGCAGACCTTGTCAGGCGGGCAGACGTTGCGATAGCTGACGGGCTGGTTGCCGCTGTCGGGCCGGTCATCAGCAGCGAGGCCGACGTCACCATCGACGCGTCCGGCCTGGTCGTGCTGCCGGGCGGAATCGATGTGCACACCCACTTCGACACCGAAGTCGGCGACGATGGCCGGACCGCCGACGACTATGAAAGCGGAACCCGGGCAGCGGCGGCCGGGGGAATCACCACCATCCTCAATTTCGCCTTCCCCGCTGCAGGCCAGTCACTGCTCGGCGCCGTTGCCCGCGAGGAACAGCTAGCCGGCCCGCAGGCGCACATCGATTACAGCTTCCATCCGGTCGTCGTGCCGCACATCGCCGACGGCGGGCTCGGCGAGATCGAGGAACTGCGGGCAGCTGGCTTCCCGAGCATCAAGATCTTCACCACCATCGACGGCTTCAGGCTCGCTGACGAGCAGATACTGCGCGTGCTGGCCGCGGCCGCGCGCGGCAACGTACTGGTGGCAGTGCACGCCGAGGACGACCCGCTCGCATCTTTCCTGATCGAGCGCACCCGCGAGCGGTCCCCGGCGCCCGAGGAGGCTGCGCGTGATTTCGAGGCGTGCCACCCACCGGTAGCAGAGGCATTGTCCGTCCAGCGCGTCGCCGCCTACGCGAACGCGGCTGACGCGGAGGTCTACTTCGTTCATCTGTCCAGTGCGGCCGCCCTGGACGCGCTGCGTGCCGCGAAGACCGCCGGGACGGTAGCCTTCGGCGAGACCAGGTCGGCGTACCTGTTCCTTGACAACCGCCAGCACGCGCTCGGCCCGGAGGCGGCCAAGTTCATCTGTCTGCCGCCGCTGCGCTCGCCCCTCGATCAGGAAGCGCTGTGGGACGGCCTCGCGCACCAGCTCATCGACACGGTGGCCAGCGACCATACGTCCTGGATGGCCGCGGAAAAGCTCGGGCCGGCGGGTGACTTCGCCCGGTTGCGGCCCGGCTTCGCCGGCGTGCAGACCTGGTTCGCGATGCTCTACAGCGAGGCGGTTGGCCGCCGCTGCTGGAACCTGCAGAAGTTCGTGCAGGTGAGCTCCGCCAACGCAGCGAAGCTGTTCGGCCTGTGGCCGCGCAAGGCGAGTCTGCAGCCCGGCGCCGACGCGGACCTCGTCATCTTCGACCCGAGCAGGCAAGTCCGGCTCACCGGCGAGCTGATGCAGTCGCGCAGCGACTACGACGCGCACGAAGGCTACGAGTGCACGGGCTGGCCAGTCACGGTGATCTCGCGCGGCGACGTCGTGTATGCCGACGGTGCGATCCGCAGCCAGCCAGGCCGGGGCCAGCTGATCCGGCGCGCACGCACCGCCCCGTAGCCCGGTGCGCCGCGCGACACTAGGTCCGGCCTGCGGCCTCTTCGGCGCCACGGCGTGCACAGTCCTCCCGGAGCGGCTCAGCCCGCCGGGCCCGCGCGTGCTGTCAGACTGCCGGGCGGTCAGCGCGCTTTCGACGAACGGGGAGGTCCGTTAGTTGCGATCTGTCCCCGGAGGCGCACTTCCTGCCACTAAACTGCGGTGATCCCGACTAGCTCGCCGCCGTCTCGCACGGTCCGATGCCCCCCGGAGGCGCGCAGTGGCTCAGCAGGGCCCCCCGCCCCGCCGCCCCGCATGGCTGCCAGCGTCCGGCCAGCCCGCCCGTTCCGGCGGCCGCGGCAGGCCGCAGGACTGGCCAGAGCAGCCAGAGCAACCCGAGCATGAATGGTCCGACCGGCCCGAGTGGCCTGACGAGCCAGCGCCTGATCCGCTGACTCGCCGGCCGGACAGCCGCGCCAGGCAGGACCGCCCGCGCCGCCGCGGCGACCACTCGCAGTGGGAGTCCGACCCGTTCCCTGAGGACGAGATTGAGTCCCCGCCGTGGGCAGGCCCTGGTATCTATCCGACCGGCCCCGGCCGCCGGGAGCTGCGGCCGCCGCGGCCGGACACCGGGCCCATCGGGGGCCGCACAGCGCAGCACACCGGCACCGGCGGCGGGTCCCGGCGCCCCGGCCGCGGCCGAGCCGCGGCGGCCCGGCTGCGCAAGTCACGCCGCCGGGTGCTGGTCAGCGGGACGACCGCCATCGTCGTCGCGGTGGCAGTGGCAGGCGGGCTGCTGCTCTTTAACCGGCACAAGCCGGCGCCGCAGAGTGATTTCATCACCACGCTGCAGCCCGGCGAGTTCCGCTCGGTGCCCAACGCCTGCGAGGCGCCGAGCGCCGCGACGCTGAGCCAGTACCTGCCTGGCTCGCCCAAGAAGCTGCTGTCGATTTCCAGCCCGACCCAGAGCCAGTGCAGCTTCACGCTTGACGCCCGCCCGGTCTTCCGGGTGCTCCAGGTGACGTCCGAAGCGCTGCAGCCCAGGGTGCTGGCAACGGGCAACGGCAGCGCGACGATCAACGCCATCTACAGCTACGCGCAGCTGCAGGCCGGGCTGGCCAAGCCGGCCAAGGGATCGCCGCTGTCCAAGGCACAGGTCAGCCAGCTCCAGGGGCTAGGGCAGGAGGCGCTCAGCGCGCTTCAGGTGTCGCGCAAGGGCAAGATCCGGCTCGAGTTCGTCACCGTGCTGATCAGGAACCGCAACACGCTGATCAAGGTCACGATGGAGGGCCAGGCATCGGGACACGGATACGGGCCGGTGTCCGCGTCGCTGCTGCGCCGCGCCGGACTCGCGGTGGCCACCCAGGCACTCGCCCAGGTGAGCGCGAGCCCGAAGGTGCCCAGCTGACCGCCGCCGCGTGGCCTGGCTGGCCGCCGGAGTGACCTACGCTGGTCAACCGTGCTGCTGCTCGCATTCGATACCGCGACGCCCGCCGTGACGGTCGCCCTGCATGACGGCGAAGTGGTGGTCGCGCAGGAGTCAGTGGTGGACGGGCGCCGGCCAGGCGAGCTGCTGGCTGACTGCATCTCCCGGCTGCTGCGCGCGTGCGGGGCGGGGGCGGGCGATCTCTCCGGCATCGCCGTCGGCACCGGGCCAGGGCCGTACACCGGGCTGCGGGCTGGCCTGATGACAGCGCGGGCGATGGCCAGCTCGCTCGGCATCCGCCTGGACGGCCTGTGCACGCTCGACGTCATCGCGCAGGAAGCCGCTCCGGCGGCCGCGGACAGTGAATTTCTCGTCGCCACCGACGCCCGGCGCCGCGAGCTGTACTGGGCCCGCTACGCGCCCGGCGGACGGCGCATCACCGGCCCGGAAGTGACCGGCGCCAGCCTGCTGCCAGCCGGCCTGCCGGTGGCCGGCGAGGGGCCGGTGCTGTATCCCGAGCTGGCCAGCTGCCAGCTGGGCCCGCGCTATCCGTCGGCCGGGCAGCTGGCCAGCCTGGCTGCGCGCAGGCTCGCGGCCGGGGCGGCGCCGTGCCCAGCCGAGCCGCTGTACCTGCGCCGGCCCGATGCCATGGAGCCCGGCAGGCCGAAGCGGGTGACGCCGTGACCGGCCCGGTGCTGCGGCCGATGACTTCATCGGACCTGCCGGCTGTGCTCGAGCTTGAGCACGCGCTGTTCGGCGAGGAAGCCTGGTCACCGCAGATGCTGGCAGGCGAGCTGGCGCAGCAGCCAGCCAGCCGCTGTTACCTGGTGGCGCTGGATGGCCAGGCGATTGCCGGGTACGCCGGGCTGCTGGCGGCCGGCCGTCAGGCGGACGTGCTGACCCTCGCGGTAACGACAGACCGGTGGGGACGGGGCATCGGCTCGGCGCTGCTCGAGGCGCTGCTGGCCGAGGCCGTCCAGCGCGGCTGCACGGAGGTGTTCCTCGAGGTCCGCGCCGACAATCCGAGGGCGCAGGCGCTGTACCTCAGGTACGGCTTTGAGCAGATGGGCGTGCGGAAGGGCTATTACCAGCCCTCGGGCACCGACGCCCTGGTGATGCGCCGTGACCTGCTGCTTCCGCTGCCGGATCGGCACTGGCCGGCCGGGCGCCACGCGGCGGCGCCGGGGCCCGGCGCGTCCGGTGAGGGCACCGGCCCGGCTGGGTCAGGGCGCGGCGAAGCCGGCCAGGCCGGTGGTCCGTGGTGACCGCGCCGCTGGTGCTCGGCATCGAGACCTCCTGCGATGAGACCGGGGCCGGCCTGGTCCGCGGGCACGAGCTGCTCGCCGACGCGGTGGCTTCCAGCGTCGCCGAGCACGCGCGGTTCGGCGGCGTGGTACCCGAGGTGGCGAGCCGCGCGCACCTGGAAGCACTCGTCCCGGCGGTCGACCGCGCGCTGGCAACAGCGGGCGCGAGCAAGTCAGATATCGACGCGATAGCCGTCACGGCCGGGCCCGGGCTGGCCGGGGCGCTGCTGGTGGGCGTGTCAGCGGCGAAGGCGTACTCGCTGGCCCTTGGCAAGCCGCTGTACGGGGTCAACCATCTCGCGGCGCATATCGCCGTGGACCAGCTGGAGCACGGCCCGCTGCCCGCGCCAGCCGTCGCGCTGCTGGTCTCGGGCGGCCACTCCTCGCTGCTGCTGGTCCGCGACCTGGCCAGCGAGCTTGTGCCGCTGGGCGCGACGATCGACGACGCGGCCGGCGAAGCCTACGACAAGGTCGCCAGGGTGCTTGGCCTGCCGTTCCCCGGCGGTCCGCCGATCGACGCGGCGGCCAGGGAGGGCGACCCGGCGGCGATCGCCTTTCCGCGCGGCAAGTACCGGGACGCCACGCTGGACTTTTCCTTCTCCGGGCTGAAGACCGCCGTCGCCCGCTGGGTAGAGGCCAGGCAGGACAGCGGCGAAACCGTGCCGGTGGCCGATGTCGCCGCCTCCTTCCAGGAGGCGGTCGCCGACGTGCTGACCAGCAAGGCCGTGGCCGCCTGCCGTGCGCATGGCGTCGATCACCTGGTAATCGGCGGCGGGGTGGCGGCCAACTCGCGGCTGCGCGCGCTGGCCTGGCAGCGCTGCGAGGCGGCGGGCATCGCGCTGCGGGTGCCGCGGCCGGGGCTATGCACGGACAACGGGGCGATGGTGGCGGCGCTCGGGTCGGAGCTGGTCGCCCGCGATGCCGAGCCGTCTTCACTGACCTTCCCTGCTGACTCGGCGATGCCGGTCACCAGCGTCGTGGCGGCGTAGCCGGCCAAGCTGCAGGCGGCGGCCAGCTTGACGTGCCGGCCAAGCGGGGCTACTGTGCGGAACTGGCACTCACTGTAGTAGAGTGCTAATGCGACAGGATGGTCTGGCACCCGCGACGACAGGCCGCCATGGTCGCCTTCTCTAACAATTCTCAGCTAGCCCTTTCCGGAGGGGGAGGTCAGATCGTGACGACCGCCACCAAGGTTGTTCTCAAGCCGCTCGAGGACAGGATCGTAGTGCGGACGCTCGAGGCCGAGCAGACCACTGCGTCCGGCCTCGTCATTCCGGACACCGCCAAGGAGAAGCCCCAGGAGGGCGAAGTCCTGGCGGTCGGCCCCGGCCGGTTCGACGACGCCGGTTCCAAGCGCGTCCCGATGGACGTCAAAGTCGGCGACATCGTGCTCTACAGCAAGTACGGCGGCACCGAGGTGAAGTACAGCGGCGAGGAGTACCTCGTGCTCTCCGCCCGCGACGTGCTCGCCGTCATCGAGAAGTAGCAAGCGGATCGTGCCACCCGGGCCGCTGGCCCGCGGCGAGCGCGAGTCGCCCGGCGATCGCCCCGGATCGGTCCGCGGCCACCCGGAGGAAAGCCTCCGGCGGGCGGCGGCCGGGCCGGGGCGGTGGCTTGATAAGCGGCCGCCAGCCAGGCAGAACCGCCAGAACGCCCATCCACGAAACATAGGCTGAGGTACTTACTCATGGCCAAGAGCTTGGAATTCAACGAGGACGCGCGGCGCGCACTGGAGCGCGGTGTGAACCGGCTCGCCGACGCCGTCAAGGTGACGCTAGGCCCGCGTGGCCGCAACGTGGTCATCGACAAGAAGTGGGGCGCGCCCACCATCACTAACGACGGCGTGACCGTCGCGCGCGAGATAGAGCTAGAGGACCACTACGAGAACCTGGGCGCGCAGCTCGCCAAGGAAGTCGCCACCAAGACCAACGACGTCGCTGGTGACGGCACCACGACCGCCACCGTGCTGGCCCAGGCGATGGTGCGCGAGGGCCTGCGCTCGGTGGCCGCCGGCGCCAACCCGATGGAGATGAAGCGCGGCATCGACGCCGCCGCAGCGGCGGTGTCGGAAGGCCTGCTGAAGTCGGCCCGCGACGTCGAGGAGCGGGCCGAGATCGCCAACGTCGCGACCATCTCCGCGCAGGACGCCAAGATCGGCGCGGTCATCGCCGAGGCGTTCGACAAGGTCGGCAAGGACGGCGTCATCACCGTCGAGGAAGCGCCGACGATGGGCCTGGAGCTTGAGTTCACCGAGGGCATGCAGTTCGACAAGGGCTACATCTCGGCGTACTTCATCACCGACCAGGACCGGATGGAGGCCGTGCTCGAGGACGCCTACGTGCTGCTGCACGGCGGCAAGATCTCAGCTATGACCGAGTTCCTGCCGCTGCTGGAGAAGATCGCGCAGTCCAAGAAGCCGCTGCTGATCGTCGCCGAGGACGTCGACGGCGAGGCGCTCTCGACGCTGGTGGTGAACAAGATCCGGGGCCTGCTCAACGCCGTCGCGGTCAAGGCGCCTGGCTTCGGTGACCGCCGCAAGGCGATGCTCGGCGACATGGCCGTGCTGACTGGCGGCGAGGTCGTCAGCGAGGAGCTCGGCCTCAAGCTCGAGAACGTCGGGCTTGACACGCTCGGCCAGGCTCGCCGGGTAGTGGTGACCAAGGACAACACCACGATCGTGGACGGCGCCGGCAAACAGTCGGACATCGAGGACCGGGTGCGCCAGCTGCGCGCCGAGATCGAGGCGACTGACTCGGACTGGGACCGCGAGAAGCTGCAGGAGCGGGTCGCCAAGCTTTCCGGCGGCGTCTGCGTGCTGCGGGCAGGCGCGGCGACCGAGGTCGAGCTCAAGGAGAAGAAGCACCGGCTGGAGGACGCGATCTCGGCCACCCGCGCCGCGATCGAGGAGGGCATCGTGGCCGGCGGCGGCAGTGCCCTGGTGCACGCGGCCGGCGAGCTCGGTGACCTCGGGCTGACCGGTGACGCGGCAACCGGCGTCAAGGTTGTCAGGCGGGCGCTCGCGGCGCCGTGCCGGTGGATCGCGGAAAACGCTGGCGTCGAGGGCGGCGTGGTCGTATCGGCTGTCGCCGGCCTGAAGGCCGGCCACGGCTACAACGCCGAGACCGAGGAGTACGGCGACCTGATTGCTCAGGGCGTCATCGACCCGGTCAAGGTCACCCGCTCGGCGGTGCAGAACGCGGCGTCCATCGCCGGCATGCTGCTCACCACCGAGGCGCTGGTGACCGACAAGCCGGAGCCGGCGGAGCCCGCGGCGAACGGCACCGGTCACGGTCACGCGCACTGACCGTTCCGCCGGCTAGCCCGGCGGCTGACGCCGGGCGGTCATCGGCGGCAGAGCACGACCCATGTGCCCGGCTCCCCGGTTCGGGGAGCCGGGCATAGTGCTGTCCGGAGTTCCCGGGTGTGTGCCAACCCGTCCGATGCGGGTCTGGGCGGCACCTGACCCGCCCGAGCGCGACTCGTGCGGGTTGCGAACCCGCCCGCTGCGGGTTTCTGCGGGTAGGCGGACCGGGTGCGATGCGGGTTCCTGCGGGCTGGCGGGATCGCCTGGCCGGGCCTTGGCTGTGACCGGGTACCCGCCACTCATGCCCGCCGCGGGCCGAACCTCAGCCGCGTGCCGGTCAGGTTTGCGCATTGGCCTAGATATCCGGCTTCCGCGCTATAGCGCTGAATTGAGCTATTCTGCAGTCGTATTCTGGCCTATCTCCGCCGCCATAAACAATCTTGAATACTACCTGTAGTTATTTGACTACAGGTAGTTAACCAATGGCACAGCACCTATCCTTGCGTCACATTAATGTGACCTTTCCGTTGCCTCTGCTGATGGTAGTCGGGCCCCTTTACCGGGGCATGACTACCTCGTGATCCGGTATTGCTCTGGACGGTAACTGGCCGAGGGGGACGGGTGGAACCGCAGGCAGACGGGGACGAGCAGGCAGTCATGCGAGATCTGACGACGCTGGCGGCGCGAGGCCAGCCGGCCGCGATCGAATCGCTGCTCCGGCAGATAAGACCGATGGTGGTGCGTTACTGCAGAGCCCGGCTTGGTCACATTAGCGGTCAATATCAGATGGCCGATGATGTCGCGCAGGAGGTCTGTATCGCGGTGCTTTCCGCGCTCCCGCGCTATCAGGACATGGGGCGGCCGTTCGCCTCCTTCGTCTTCGGCATCGCCTCGCACAAAGTGGCCGACGCGCGCCGCTGCCTCGCCCGGCTGGCTATTCCGATCGAAGATCTCCCGGACGGGCCGGACGACGGTCCCGGCCCGGAGGAGACGGTCGTCGCCTGGATCGAGGCCGAGCGGGCCAGGGCGCTGCTGGCACGGCTGCCAGGACATCAGCGCGACCTGCTGGCAATGCGCGTGCTGAGCGGCTTCTCCGCCCAGGAGACCGGCAACGTGCTCGGGATGAGCGCCGGAGCGGTACGGGTCGCCCAGCATCGCGCGCTCGCGCGACTGCGCGCGATCGCGCTGGAAGAGCACATCGCCTGAACGCGGTCGGCCGGGGCCGCTCCCGGCCGGCCGGCTCAGCCCTTGCGGCTGGCCAGGAAGACCGGGATTACCCGGCTGGTCTTCCGCTCGTACTCGGCGTACGGCGGGAAGGCCTGCACGGCCCGCTGCCACCACTCGGCACGCTCCTGGCCGGTCAGCTCGCGCACCGACACGCCGACCGGCGCCGGGCCATCCTGGACCGTCACGCTGTCCGGGTCGGCCCGCAGGTTCCTAACCCAGACCGGATCGCTCGGCGCGCCGCCCTTGGAGCCCACCAGCAGGTACTCACCGGCATGCTCCACCCGCATCAGCGGCGTCTTGCGCAGCCTGCCCGTCTTGTTGCCGCGGCTGGTGACAATGATCACCGGCAGCCCGGTGTCGCGCAGCGTGTTTGCCTGCTGGCCGCCGGACGCCTCGTAGGTGGCGACCTGGTCGCGCACCCACGCCGCCGGGCTCGGCTCGTAGTCTCCGGTCAGAGTCATGCGGTCACGTTATCGTCCTGGCCGCCGGTGCCTGGCCGACTGGCCCGCCGCCTCGGTGGCACCGCAGGGGGCCGCCGATACCCGCCGAACACGGCGGAAACGGGCACCGGCTGGAGCGGCGGCTGCCCTCCCGCTGGCTGCGGAGAACTAGGATGAACCGCATCCCCGCACCTCAGGACCCGGAACGGTGAGATGAGCGACGACGGCAAGTTCGGACCCCCGGCCCTGACCTTCGACGACGTGCTGCTGCTGCCTGCGCACTCAGTGATCTTGCCGGCCGAGGCGGATACCGCCGCGCGGCTGACCAGGCGGATCAGCCTGCGGATCCCGCTGCTTTCGTCAGCCATGGACACCGTTACCGAGGCCCGGATGGCGGTCGCGATGGCACGCCAGGGCGGAGTGGGCGTGCTGCACCGGAACATGTCGGTGGAGGAACAGGCGCAGCAGGTCGACATGGTCAAGCGGTCCGAGGCCGGGATGATCACCAATCCGGTGACCTGCCGGCCCGAGGCGACGGTCGCGCAGGTCGAGGAGCTGTGCGCGAGATTCCGGATTTCCGGCGTCCCGGTCACCGGCGAGGACGGCGTGCTGCTCGGCATCGTGACCAACAGGGACATTCGGTTCGAGTCCGATCACCGTCGCCAGGTCGCCGACGTGATGACGCCGATGCCCCTGGTTACCGCCCCGGTGGGAGTGCCGCGCGACGAGGCACTCGGCCTGCTGAGCAAGCACAAGGTGGAGAAGCTGCCGCTGGTCGACCCGTCCGGCCGGCTGCGCGGGCTGATCACGGTCAAGGACTTCACCAAGAGCGAGAAGTTCCCCAGCGCGACCAAGGACCAGGGCGGCCGGCTGGTGGTCGGCGCCGCAGTCGGCGTCGGCGAGGACGCCAAGCGCCGCGCCCAGGCGGTGACCGACGCCGGTGCCGATTTCGTCGTGGTGGACACCTCGCACGGTCACGCCGAGGCAGTGCTCGACATGGTGCGGGAAGTCAAGGCCAACGCGCAGGTCGATGTGATCGGCGGCAACGTGGCGACCAGGGACGGCGCGCAGGCACTGATCGAGGCCGGCGCCGACGCAGTCAAGGTGGGTGTCGGGCCCGGCTCGATCTGCACCACCCGGGTAGTGGCGGGCGTCGGCGTGCCGCAGGTCACCGCGATCTACGAAGCGGCCAGGGCGGCAAGGCCGGCTGGCATCCCGGTGATCGGCGACGGTGGCCTGCAGTACTCGGGCGACATCGCCAAGGCCATCGCCGCCGGGGCGGACACGGTGATGCTCGGCGGCTTGCTGGCCGGCTGTGAGGAAGGGCCGGGCGAGACGGTCGTCGTGCAGGGCGAGCAGTACAAGCTGTACCGGGGAATGGGATCGATCGGCGCGATGCGCAACATCGAGCGCGGCCGCTCGTTCTCCAAGGACCGGTATTTCCAGGACGATGTGCTGCGCGAGGATCAGCTCATCGCGCAGGGCGTTGAAGGCCGGGTGCCCTACCGCGGGCCGCTGGCCGCGGTCGCTACCCAGCTCGTCGGCGGGCTGCAGGCGGCGATGGGCTACTGCGGCGCACGCACCATCGCTGAGCTGCAGGAAGCCAGGTTCGTCCAGGTCACTAGCGCCGGTCAGGCCGAGAGTCACCCGCACGACATCCAGATGGTCGCCGAGGCGCCTAATTACGGCGGCCGCCGGACATGAGGCGGCTCAGCGGACGGCGGCACGCTGGCCCTGATCAGGGCGGGAGGCGAACGTGGCGCAGGTAGAGATCGGCCGGGGGAAGAGCGGCAGGCGCGCGTACGCGCTCGAGGAGATCGGCATCGTGCCGTCCCGCCGGACCAGGCACCCGGAGGAAGTCTCCATCGCCTGGCAGATCGACGCGTACCGGTTCGAGCTCCCGCTGGTCGTCGCGCCCATGGACAGCGTCGTCTCGCCCGGTACGGCGATACAGATCGGGCAGCTCGGCGGGCTCGCCGTGCTGGACCTGGAGGGCCTGTGGACCCGGTACGAGGACCCTGAGCCGCTGCTCGCTGAGGTCAGCGAGCTCGGCGATGAGGCGGCAACCCGGCGCCTGCAGGAGATCTACGCCGCGCCGATCTCCGAGGACCTGATCGGCCGCCGGATCGAGCAGATCCGCTCCGCCGGTGTGACCATCGCAGCCCGGCTGTCACCGCAGCGCACGATCAGGTTCCACAAGGCGGTGCTCGACGCGGGCGCCGACATCTTCGTGATCCGCGGCACCACGGTCTCCGCGGAGCACGTCTCAGGCCAGGCCGAGCCGCTCAACCTGAAGCAGTTCATCTACGAGCTCGACGTGCCGGTCATCGTCGGCGGCTGCGCCACTTACACCGCCGCGCTGCACCTGATGCGAACCGGCGCTGCCGGGGTGCTCGTCGGGTTCGGCGGCGGCTCGGGGCACACCACGGCAGCGGTGCTCGGCGTGGCCGTGCCGATGGCCACCGCGGTCGCCGACGTGGCTGCGGCCCGCCGGGAGTACCTGGACGAGTCCGGCGGCCGGTACGTGCACGTGATCGCCGACGGCGGCATGACCCGCAGCGGTGATATCGCCAAGGCGCTGGCCCTGGGCGCCGACGCGGTCATGGTTGGCTCGCCGTTCGCGCGCGCCGAGGAGGCGCCGGGCCGCGGGTACCACTGGGGCAGCGAGGCGCACCACGCCGACCTGCCGCGCGGGGCCCGGGTTCGGGTCGGCACCATCGGCACGCTCGAGCAGATCGTGCACGGCCCGTCCACGGTCGCCGACGGCTCCATGAACCTGATGGGCGCGCTCCGCCGGACGATGGCGACCTCGGGGTACTCCGACCTGAAGGAATTCCAGCGCGTCGAGGTAGTGGCCACCGGCTAGCACGCGCGCCGAACTGATCGCCGCGCCGGCCGCTGGCACTGGACGACTGCGCCCGGCCGGAGCCAGGTAGCGTTCAGACCGTGACTGCCGAACCGGGGGAATCCACCAGGCTGGGCCCGGACGAGCGTGCTGCCGCGCTGGCGGCGCTCGCGCGGGAAGAGCACGACGTCCTCGTGGTCGGCGGCGGTGTCGTCGGCGCCGGGGTGGCGCTCGACGCCGCGACCAGGGGGCTGAAGGTCGGCCTGGTCGAGGCCAGGGACTTCGGCTCAGGGACCTCGTCCCGGTCGAGCAAGCTCATCCACGGCGGGCTTCGGTACCTAGAGCAGCTGAACCTGCACCTGGTCAGGGAGGCGCTTGGCGAGCGCTCGCTGCTGCTGCAGCGGATCGCACCGCACCTGGTCCGGCCGGTGTCGTTCCTGTTCCCGTTCACCCACCACGTCTGGGAACGCGGCTATGTCGGCGCCGGCGTGACCGCCTACGACCTGCTCGGCTTTGCCCTCGGCCGGGCCAGGGGCCTGCCAGGGCACCGGCAGCTGACCAGGACGGCCGCGCTGCGGCTGGCCCCGGCGCTCAAACGATCCGCGCTGACCGGGGCGCTGGTGTACTGGGATGCCCAGGTGGACGACGCCAGGTACGTGCTGACGCTGGTCCGCACGGCGGCCGGGTTCGGTGCCAGGGCGGCGTCGCGTACCCAGGTCACCGGGTTCCTGCGCGAGGGCGAGCGAGTCACCGGGGTACGTGCCGTCGACCTGGAGACCGGCACCGCGCACGAGTTCCGCGCCCAGCAGGTGGTCAACGCGACTGGCGTGTGGACAGATGAGATCCAGGCCATGGTCGGCGGCCGCGGCTCGATCAACGTCCGCGCTTCCAAGGGCGTGCACCTGGTCGTGCCCAGGGACCGCATCCAGTCGAGCACCGGCATCATCCTGCGCACCCCGCTGAGCGTGCTGTTCGTGATCCCGTGGGGCCGGCACTGGATCATCGGCACTACCGACACCGACTGGTCGCTGTCGAAGGCCCACCCGGCGGCCAGCAGGACCGACATCGACTACGTGCTCGGCCAGCTCAACCGGATCCTCGCCGTCCCGCTGACGCGGGACGACGTGGAGGGCGTGTACGCGGGCCTGCGGCCGCTGCTGGCAGGCGAGTCCGACGAGACCTCGAAGCTGTCGCGTGAGCACACGGTCGCGCATCCGGTTCCCGGCCTGGTCATGATCGCCGGCGGCAAGTACACCACCTACCGGCTGATGGCGAGGGATGCCGTCGACGCCGTCGCGCACGGCCTGGACGGCCGGGTCGCGCCGTCCTGCACCGACGTGATCCCGCTGGCCGGCGCGGACGGCTACCAGGCACTGTGGAACTCGCGCTACGCGATAGCCCGTTCCAGCGGGCTACACGTGGCGCGCATCGAGCACCTGCTGCAGCGCTACGGCACGCTCAGCGGCGAAGTGCTCGCGCTCATCGCCGCCGAGCCTGGCCTGGGCAGGCCGCTGGCCGGAGCGGACGACTACCTGCGGGCCGAGGTGGTCTACGCGGCCTCGCACGAGGGCGCGCGGCATATCGACGACGCGCTGACCCGCCGGACGCACGTGGCGATCGAGACCTGGGACCGCGGCCTGTCGGTAGCCGCGGAGGCGGCAGAGCTGATGGCCGGGCCGCTGCGGTGGAAGTCCCGTCAGGTAGCCAGGGAGCTGGAGAATTACCGGGCGCGGGTGGCCGCCGAGCGGGCGTCTCAGGACGCGGCCAGCGATCAGGACGCGGACGCGATCAGGCTGGGCGCTCCCGAGATCGTCCCCGTGCTCAGCAACAGCGTCGCTGCCCGCTGAGCTGCGGGCATCAGCCCGGCACGCGAGTCCTGCCTCGGCGCCGGGGGCGGTGCGGCAGTCACGGGTCTCGGTCTCGGCGCTGGCCAGTGCTACCCGGCGATCGGAGCCCGGCGATCGGAGCCTTCCCGGGGGAGGCCGGCGATCGGAGCCCGGCCAGCGGAGCCCGGCCAGCCTGGGGCCAGTTCGCCGTCGCGGTGTCGCTGGTGGCGCTGACAGTTGCCGCCGGGCGGTGCCGCGGCAGCGTCCGCCGGGCAAGCGAGCCGTCCCGGCCGGCCGGGACGGCCTGGCTGGCCGCGTGGTGGCGGGGCTGCGGCTGGCGTGGCTGCTCGCAGCGCAGCAGTCGCCGCGCGCGCAGGGCGACCTCCAGCTCGAAGCGCGCCTCGGACTCCAGCAGCTCGGTGCCGAACATCTCCCTGATCTGCCGCAGCCGATACCTGATCGTCTGCGGGTGCACGTGCAGCTGGCGCGCGGTCTCTTTCGCGTTTCCGCCGCTCTGCAGCCAGCAGAGCAGAGTCTCGGCCGTGGTTTCCCGCTGCGCGGGGCGCAGCCGGGTCAGCGGGCTGAGCCGGGCCGCGCTCGTCACCCGCAGCAGTTCCTCGTCAGCGAGCAGCAGCAAGGCCGGCACATTGTCAGCGCACCTGATCAGGCCGTGGTCCGCCGCGACGATGCCGCGGCAGCCAAGGGCAAGCGCCTGCCGTGCCCAGCGCAGCGAGCTGCTGGCAGCGGCCAGCGGCACGGCCGGGCCCAGCGCCGCCAGCCGCCCGCGCAGGCACCCGGCGATCAGCTCGGCGCGGCCAGGTCCTTCCGGGTCGGGCACCACGGCGTATGGCTCAGGGCCCGACAGGTCGGCGAGGAATTCAGCGGGCAGTGCGCTGAGCGGGCCGGCCTGCTGACCCGCGGTGCCGAGCGCCGCGATGGCGACCTTTCGCGGCAGCTGCCAGCCGCACTCGCGAGCCAGGCCGGCGACAGCCGCGGCCGGGCCCGGCGGATCAGCGACGATAAGCCCGGCCAGGTCCTGCCGCCGGCAGCGCGCCTGACCCGCAGCTGCTGCCCGTGCTAATGCGGCGCCCTCCGCGCATGCCGCCGCCAGCTCGTCGAGGTACAGGAATATCGCCTCACCCAGCCGGGCCGGCACGTCAGCGCCGAGGCTGCTCCATTCCACCCGCTCGTGCAGCGCTCGCCAGGCGACCCTGGCGCCCACCCGGAAGGCCGCCTGGACCGATTCCACGTCAAGGCCGGCGGCTGCCTGCTCTCGGCCGATGCCGCGGAAGAACTCGGTGATCTCCAGCCGCGGCAGCTCCGGGTCGGCGATCCGCCAGACGAAGTGCCGCACCGCCTGCAGCACGGCCTCGCGCAGGCAGTGCTCCGAGGTGCCGGAACCGGTGGCACCCGACTCCCCGAACGCGGGCACCTCGCGGCGGATGGCGAAGGTCATCTGGTCGGCGGTGCTGCGCATCAGGGGCAGCATCGGCTCGGCGGCCTCAGGCGGCACCCCCGGCCAGGCCGTGATGACCTCAGCCACTCCCTGCACGCTGCCTCACCTCGCCAGCACGGCCGCTGGCCGCGCATCTCGTTGCCGGAGCTTAACGGCCCAGGCCAAATAAATGTACACGCATAGTGCAAAGAGTTGAAGCGGGGTGCGCGGCGAACGGGCGGCAGGTCAGCGCCCTGCGGCCGTCCGCCGATAACAAACCGCGCAGCGGCGGTGCTGACGCGGGTGAGCAGAATGCCGCGGAATGGCGAGGTTGAATCGGCATGTCCAAGGACCGCGGACGTTCCCGGTCCGCCCTGGAGAACCATGCCGCTGTGCCGTTATCCGCGATTTCCGCTGAGCGCCATGCTGGGCGCCGCCACCGAGCGCGGATCCGCGCCTGGCGCTGGCGTGCCCGATGGTGTGCGGCGCGGCCGGGTCTGGCGTCGCGCGGCCGAGCGCCGTGGTGACGCCGTTTACCAACGCCTTCCTGCCGGCCGCGCCCAACGTCACCAACATCACCGTGAGCCAGCAGTGCCCGCAGGACAGCACGGATCACCTCGAGATCGCCTACGACCCGGTCAGCCTGGCCGACATGCTCAACGCCCTCGACCCTGGTCAGCCCGTTCAGGTGCCGTGCCTGACGGTGCGGGCGATCACTGGCCCGGCCGGCCCCGTGCCGTCCTTCTAGCTCGCTCGCCACGCCAGCCCGGCTGCGCGAGCGGCTGGCGGCGCGGCCGCTCACGCGCGCTGCCGCGCCGCGGCTGCCGCACGCTACCAGGCAGCTACCCCAGACCGGCCCTGTGCCGGGCAGCCGGGTGCGGGCCGCAACTAGAATTCCGCGCATGCCTCGTCCCCGCGTCTTCTCCGGCATCCAGCCGACGGCCGATTCGTTCCACCTGGGTAATTACCTGGGCGCGCTGCGGCAGTGGGTGGCCTTGCAGGAAAGCCACGACGCCATCTACTGCGTCGTCGACCTGCACGCGATCACGCTCCCGCAGAACCCGGACGACCTGCGCCGGCGCAGCCGGATCGCGGCCGCTCAGCTGCTTGCGGCCGGGCTCGACCCGCAGCGCTGCATCGTCTTCGTGCAGAGCCAGGTGGGCGAGCACGCGGAGCTGACCTGGGTGCTGAACTGCATCACCGGGTTCGGCGAGGCGAGCCGGATGGTTCAGTTCAAGGACAAGTCGGTGAAGTCGGGTGCCGAGGCGGCGAGCGTCGGGCTGTTCACCTACCCGATCCTGCAGGCCGCCGACATCCTGCTGTACGACACCGATCAGGTGCCGGTCGGCGAGGACCAGCGGCAGCACCTGGAGCTCACCAGGGACCTGGCGCAGCGCTTCAACCACCGGTTCGGGCAGACGCTCGTGGTGCCCATGCCGTACATCCTGGCCGACGTCGCCAAGATCACTGACCTGCAGGACCCGGCGGTCAAGATGAGCAAGTCCACGTCCTCGCCCCAGGGCATCGTGGACGTGCTCGAGGACCCGGCGTCGATCCGCCGCAAGATCGCCAGGGCGGTAACCGACACCGGTGACGAGATCCGGGCCGACGAGGAAGCCAAGCCGGGCGTCACGAACCTGCTGCGGATCTACTCGGCGCTATCCGGCGAGAAGGTGACCGCGCTGGAGGAGCGCTACGCGGGCGCAGGCTACGGCAAGTTCAAGAAGGAGCTGGCCGAGCTCGTGGTCGCCGAGTTCGCTCCGATCCGGGAGCGGACCGAGCAGCTGCTGTCCAGCGAGGCCGAGCTGGACGCGATCCTGGCCGACGGAGCATGCCGGGCGCGCAAGATCGCCAGCGCTAACATGGCCACGATCCGCGAGCGGGTCGGCTTCCTCCAGGCCCGCTGAGCCCACCCGCCACCGCACCGCCTAGCAAGCGCTGATCGCTGCCCGGCGCGTCCGAATGCGGTAGGAGCTGTGCTGAGCATGATCCGGTAAGAAAAAGTGAGCTCCAGCAGCGGAAATCCTTCAAGATCTTCGTCAACGGGGTCATCGCCGGGTGCCATGGCCGGGTGGGTTCGCGAGCCCTGGGCGGGATGGTCAGCTGGGGCGGTGCCGGCCGTGACTGGTGCGCCCTCTGGTGCGGGTGAGGCCGCCTAGGCCGATCAGCGCCGCGCCTGCCGCGCCGATGCCGATGGCCAGGCCGAGGGACGGGCCGCCACCCGTCGCGGCGCTCGCAGGTTCGGCTTGCTTCGCGCCGGGCCCGGCAGAACCGGCAGGCCGGCTGCTCGCCGGGGTATCGTCGGCCGTCATGCGCAGCGGCGGCACCAGGGTGCCGACCGGCTGAGCCTTGCCCGACATCGCGAAACCCCAGTCGAGCAGGCGCTCTCCGGACCGGATCTCCTTCAGCGCGGTGCAGTGCAGCACGGTGACGAGGAGCGTGACACCGTCGCGCCTGGCCATCCCGATGTAGGTCGCCTCGGACGAGACCGTCCAGCCGATCTTGCCGCCCAGCCCGCCCCGGTAGTGCGTCAGCAGCGAGTTCTGGTTCACCAGCGTCTCCCTCTTGCGCGGCTTGACCGGGAACGGTGCAGTCACGGCCGAGTCGTACTTCATGAACTCGGGCATCGCGAGGGCCTGGCGGGCGATCAGGGCCTCGTCGTAGGCCGACACCACCTGGCCGTTGGCCGGCAGGCCGTTGGGTTGCTTGGCCACCACGTCGTAGGCCTGCAGATGGTGCGCCTCCGCATTGATCAGCGCCATGCCCCTGGCCAGCGAGCCGGTCGCCTGGGTGAGCGCGATCGCCGCGTCGTTGGCCGATATCAGCAGCAGCGCCGAGAACAGGCTGGACACCTTGTACTGGCGTCCGGCGGTCAGGCCGACGTCCGTCGGCTCGACTGAGGCCGCGACCCTGGTGGCGGTCACCATCGCGTCCGGATTCAGCCGCGGGATCAGCGTGATCGCGGTGAGCACCTTCAGCGTGCTGGCCGGGCCGAACAGGCCATGCGGGTCCTTGGCCGCCAGTACCTGGCCGGTGCGGGCATTCGCGATCACGTACGCCGACGCCGGTACCTTCGGCAGCCGGGGCGAGTGCCGCGACGGGTAGTGCACGACCACGCCCTGGCCGGCCATCAGCTGCCCGCCGACCCGGCGCTTGGCAGCCGCCGAGAGGCCGGCCGAGGCCGCGCTGGTCGTGGTCGCCGCACCAGCCGCAGCTGAGCTGTGGTCATCCGCTAGTGCGGCGCGCGGCGCGCGGGCAGGGTGCTGGCCGTGACTGGCCTGGTTGTGACTGGCCGGGTCATGGCTGCCAGCAGGCCCGAGCCCGGTCAGCGCGGCGACGGCAGCCGTCCCGGCGAGGACTGCCGCGCTCAGCGCCCGGCGGTGCATGCGCTGGCCCCCCGACCGGCCGGCCGCTGGCCTGACCTGAGTGACAACAACTTCTTCTGCCCGATAAGTACAAATTCAGCAGCCTATGTGCATCATTGACTGCTGTCACCCGCTCTGACGATCCCCGCTGGCACCGGCCTGCACACCTGCCACAATCCGGGCCGCATCAGCAAGGATCACCATGACCAGGGCTGGAGACTGGCAAAGGCGGCCTCGCCAGGCCATCAAAGATGCGTGCGCGTGCCGAACCCGCCAGGGCAAGGCTCCTGCCAGGTAAAGCGCCGCCGGGCACGCCATCGATTCCGCTAGCAGCCAACTCGGGCCGCCAGCAGCGACACCAAGGGTGTCATGGTGCGGCTCTAGCAGCAGCACGGTTCCCCCGCGCCGGCACCCCGTCGCGCCGGCGGCCCCCGCGCCGGCACCCCTCCCGCCGGCGACCCCCGCGCCGGCAACCCCCCGTCGGCGACCCCGCGGGCCGGCGACCCAGGCCGGCTGGCGGCGCAGGCCGGCTGGCGCGTTCTGGCGTGAGCGACGCGGATCACAGCGGCCGGGGGCGGCGTGGGGCGGCCTGGCCGCCGTAATCTGGGCACATGACGCGCATGTCGGAGTCGGGCGAGCCCATCCAGCCGGTTTACCGGCCTGAGGCGCTGCAGGGCTTCGACCCGGACCGGGACCTGGGCGAGCCGGGCAGCTTCCCGTTCACCCGCGGCGTCTACCCGACGATGTACGTGAGCCGGCCGTGGACGATGCGGCAGTACGCCGGGTTCTCCACCGCGGCGGACTCCAACCGGCGCTATCACCAGCTGATCGCCGCCGGCACCACCGGGCTCTCGGTGGCGTTCGACCTGCCGACGCAGATGGGCTTTGACTCGGACGCACCGCAGGCGCGCGGCGAGGTCGGCAAGGTCGGCGTCGCGATCGACTCGATCGACGACATGCGGATCCTGCTGGCGGGCATTCCGCTCGGCTCGGTGTCGACCTCGATGACGATCAACGCGCCTGCCGCCGTGCTGCTGCTGCTCTACCAGCTGGTCGCCGAGGAGCAGGGCACCAGCGCGGCCGCACTGACCGGCACCATTCAGAACGACATACTCAAGGAGTACATAGCCCGCGGCACCTATATCTATCCGCCGGCACCGTCGCTGCGGCTGGTCGCCGACACGTTCGCTTACTGCCGCCGCGAGATACCGCGCTGGAATACCATCTCCATCTCCGGATATCACATGGCCGAGGCGGGTGCGACGCCCGCGCAGGAGATAGCGTTCACGCTGGCGAACGCGAAAGAGTACGTGCGGTCGGCTATTGCCGCCGGGCTCAATGTCGACGACTTCGGCCCGCGGCTCTCTTTCTTTTTCGTCGCGCGCACGACGCTGCTCGAGGAAGTCGCGAAGTTCCGCGCGGCCAGGTTCCTGTGGGCGCGGATCATGCGGGACGAGTTCGGTGCCGCCGACCCGCGGTCCCAGATGCTGCGCTTCCACACTCAGACGGCTGGCGTGCAGCTGACTGCCCAGCAGCCCGAGGTCAACCTGGCCAGGGTGACGATCCAGGCGCTCGCCGCCGTGCTCGGCGGCACCCAGTCGCTGCACACCAACGCCTACGACGAGGCGATAGCGCTGCCCAGCGAGAAGGCCGCCCGGCTGGCGCTGCGCACCCAGCAGGTGATCGCGAATGAGAGCGACCTGACCGCGACGGCCGACCCGCTGGCTGGCTCCTACGCCGTCGAGTCGCTGACCAGCGACCTGGAAGAGCAGGCCGCCGCGCTGATCGGCCACGTCGAGGAGATGGGCGGTGCGGTCGCCGCCATCGAACAGGGCTTTCAGAAGGCCGAGATCGAGCGGTCGGCGTATCAGATTGCGCGGCAGATCGACGCGGGGGAGCGGGTCGTCGTCGGGGTGAACCGGTTCGAGTTCGACGACGGCGAGCGATACCAGCCGCCGCGGGCCGACCCGGCGGTCGAGCGCGGCCAGGCCGAGCGGCTGGCGGCGCTGCGCGCGGAGCGTGACGACAGCCAGGTGAGCAGGCTGCTCGACGACGTGCGGAAGGCGGCGCACGGCAGCGACAACATGCTCTATCCGCTGCGTGAGGCGCTGCGCGCGCGAGCAACAGTTGGTGAGGTGTGTGACGCGCTGCGTGACGTCTGGGGCCTTTACCAGCCGCCTGACCGGTACTGACCTGCGCCTTCCTGGCCAATTCGGGGCTGATCGAGCCGCCGGAAACGTGTACAAAAGCAGAAGGAGCACGCGCTGCGGCTAACCGGACGCCGCGCATCACGCGCAGGGAGTTTGTGTGGCCATCTGGTGGAACCCTTCCCGCGGGCCGACCATTGGCATCGAGTGGGAGCTGCAGCTCATCGACGTCGGCACGAAGATGCTGCGGCAGGACGCCAGGGATGTGCTGGCGGCGCTGCCTGGCCTGAGCGAGTCCGGCGAGCACCCCAAGGTCCGCTTCGAGCTGATGCAGTCGACCATCGAGGTGGTCACCGGGATCTGCAGCACCGTCTCAGAGGCGAAGGCGGACCTCGCGGCCACAATCGCGCAACTTCAGCGGATCACGGTCGATCGCGGTACGATGCTGGCCTGTGCCGGTACACATCCTGTCAGCGACTGGCGGGATGCAAAGATGGCGCCTATTCAGCGCTATGCCGAACTCGTCGAGCAACTGCAATGGCTTGCGCGCAGAATCCAGACTTTCAGCGCGCATGTGCATGTGGGTATCGGTGACGGGAGCAAGGCGATTCCCATCGTCAATGCGCTCGCCGGATACCTGCCGCATTTCCTGGCGCTGACCGCGTCGAGTCCGTTCTGGAGCGGGCATGACACGGGCCTGGCGTCGAGCCGTGCGGTGATTTTCGGCGGGCTGCCGACCTCGGGGCCGCCGCCGTCGCTAGCGGACTGGAGTGAGTTCGAGGACTACATGGACACCCTGCTGCGCGCCGGGACTATCCGGAGCATCAAAGAGGTGTGGTGGGACATCCGGCCGCACCCCGATTTCGGCACGATCGAGATCAGGATGTTCGACGGGGTGCCCACGCAGCGCGAGATAGGGATGATCGCCGCGCTGTCGCAGTCGCTCGTCCATCTCTTCGACACCCAGCTGGACCGCGGCTACACGCTGCCGAGCCCGTCAGCGTGGGTTGCCAGGGATAACAAGTGGCGCGCGACCAGGTACGGGCTGGACGCCAGGGTCATCACCGACGACGCCGGGTCGACCGCGCCGCTGCGTGACGAGCTGTTCGAGCTGGTGCGCGAGCTGGAGCCGGTGGCTAGCCGGCTCGGCTGCTCGGACGAGCTCGGCGTGATAACCGACGTGCTTGACCACGGCGCCTCCTACGAGCGGCAGCGGGCACTTGTCGCGGCCGGCGGCGAGCTGTCCGACGTCGTGGATGCGCTGATCACCGAGTTCGCCGAGGACCGGTTCGTCGCCCCAGCGGAGCGCGCTGATGCCAGCGCATGACCTGGAGGGGGAACTAGCCGCGTTCCTGGACGCCCGTACGGACGAGCTCACCGACTTCCGGCGCGACCTGCACGCCCATCCCGAGGTGGGCTACCACGAGCACCGCACCACCCGCCGGATCGCGCTGCGGCTGCAGGCCGCCGGGCTGCGTCCCACCATCCTGCCCAAGGGCACCGGGCTGATCGCCGACGTCAGCTCGCCCGGCGCGACCGGGCCCGTGGTGGCGCTGCGCGCGGACATCGACGCGCTGCCGATCACCGACGAGAAGAACGTGCCGTACCGCTCGACCGTGCCGAGTGCCTGCCACGCGTGCGGCCACGACGTGCACACCACCGTGCTGCTCGGCACCGGCCTGTTCCTGGCGAGGGCCGCTGCCGCTGGTCAGCTGGCCGGCCGGGTCAGGCTCATTTTCCAGCCCGCCGAGGAGGTGCCTGGCGGGGCGCTCGACGTGCTCGCGGCCGGCGGCATCGCCTCGGTGGACCGGATCTTCGCGCTGCACTGCGACCCGCGGCTGGACGTCGGCAAGATCGGCACGCGGATCGGTCCGATCACCGCCGCCTGCGACAAGATCACCGTGACCGTGCGCGGTCCTGGCGGGCACACCGCCAGGCCGCACCTGACCGCCGACCTGGTGTTCGCGCTTGGCAAGATCATCACCGAGCTGCCGGCCGCGCTGTCCCGCCGGGTCGACCCGCGGTCCAGCCTCAGCCTGGTCTGGGGCCGGGTCAGCGCAGGCTCGGCGGCCAACGCGATCCCCGACGACGGGGTCGTCCAGGGCACCGTGCGCTGCCTTGACGACACCGCCTGGCATGCGGCACCTGACCTGCTTAAGGCGCTGCTCGAGTCCGTGGCCAGCGCCTACGGCGTGGTCGCCGATCTCGCCTACCAGCGGAACGTGCCGCCGACGGTGAACGAGGCGGTCAGCACCGCGATGTTCGAGGCGGCGGCCGAGCAGGTGCTGGGGGCTGAGGCGGTCACGCCGGCCCCGCAGAGCCTCGGCGGCGAGGACTTCGCCTGGTATCTCGAGTCGGTCCCCGGCGCGCTGGCCAGGCTCGGCACCCGGCGGCCAGGCTCGGATGATGACTTCGACATCCATCAGCCGAAGTTCGACGTGGACGAGCGTGCCATCGGCGTCGGCGTCCGGCTGATGGCGGCGACGGCGCTCGGCGCCCTGGGCGAGTCTGGCCCGCCACGGTCTTTCTCGGGTCTGGCCACGGCCTGACCGGCGGTGCCTGCCGCATCGGCCGGGCACGGCCGCGTTCTGGCTGAATCCGGGTTGCCCTGGCCGCGGGCGCCGCATACGGTTCGCGGGCATGGAACGCGTCAGCTGGCAGGACCTGCCCGAGGCCGTCAGGACCTGGGCGCAGGACGTGCTCGGCGCGCCGGTGACCGGGGCGGTCAGCCAGAGCGAGGGCTTCTCGCCCGGCGCCGCTGCCCGGCTGACCCTCGCCGACGGCCGCCGGGCCTTCGTCAAGGCGGTCTCGTCCGCGGCGAACCCGCACTCACCTGACCTGCACCGCCGCGAGGCGCAGGTGACCGCGGCGCTGCCCGCCGGGGCCGGGGTGCCGCAGCTGCTCGGCAGCTACGACGACGGGACCTGGGTCGCGCTGCTGCTTACCGACGTGGACGGGCGGCACCCGGCGCAGCCGTGGCAGCTGCCCGACCTCGGCCGGGTGATCAGCGCCCTGGACGGGCTGCACGGCAGGCTGACACCAGCGCCGGACGGCTTCCCGCCGGTGGCGCAGCAGCATGCGGCGGCGTTCACCGGCTGGCGCCAGCTGGCGGCCGCCGATCGCGGCGAGCTGGCCGTCGGCCGCGGCGGCCTTGACGACTGGTCGGCGCGCAACCTGGCCGGCCTCGCCGAGCTCGAATCGCGCTGGGCGGACGCCGCCGCGGGCGACACTCTGCTGCACTGCGACGTGCGCGCCGACAACGTGCTGCTCAGCGACGCCGGCGTGGTCTTCGTCGACTGGCCGTGGGCGTGCGTCGGCGCGCCGTGGATCGACCTGGTGCTGTTCGCGCCGAGCGTGACCATGCAGGGCGGCCCGCAGCCCGAATGGGTGCTGGCCAGCTCGCGAACCGGTGCGGCCGCTGACGCCGAGCCGGTCGCCGCCGTAGTGGCCGCCATGGCCGGGTTCCTCACCTGGCAGGCGCTGCAGCCAGCGCCACCGGGCCTGCCAGGGCTGCGGGCCTTCCAGCGAGCCCAGGGCAAGCCGGCCAGGGCCTGGCTGCGCCGGCTGACCGGCTGGTCCTGATCCCGGTCGGCCGCGATGCCGCAGCGGGTGGCCGGGCCCGCCCGGCGCGCATACAGTGGAGCCGACGCGGCACCGCCGCGGCGCAGGCTGGGGCCTGCATCACCGACGGGAGCTCAGCAGCAGTGTCATCCCCGCAGGATCAGGTGCCATCCGGCGAAGCCCTGCCCAGCACGTCGGCGAACGGGCAGCCGGCCACCGCGGCGAGCGGCGGCACCGACGAGGATCTGCCGAAGACCTACCGGCTGAGCACGCCGCTCGTGCTCTGGTGGGTCTGGCTCGCGGTCGCCGTGTTCAGCCTCGGCGACCTGCTCATCCAGGGTCACAACCGGTCGGCGGTGACGCCGGCCCTGATCATCGTCCTGATCACCGGCGTGGTCTACGCGTGTGCGCTGCGGCCCAGGCTCATCGCCGACCGCGACGCCGTCACCGTGCTGAACCCGCTGCGCGTCTACCGGGTGCCGTGGGGCGCGATCAAGGGCGTCTACCTGGGCGACTCGGTCGAGCTTGAGTGCGCCAGGCCGGCCCCGAAGGGCAGCAAGACGCTGTACAGCTGGGCCATCTACTCCTCCCGCCGGTCCAGGCAGCGGTCCAAGCAGAAGCAGGCCGGGATGAACCGGTGGGGCATGCGCCAGGGCTACGGCTTCGGCCGGGTGCCGAGGACGTCCTACGACGGCCGCACCCCCGGCTACGGCCGGATGCCGGCCGAGGGCCAGGCCGTGCAGGACAAGGGAATGGCCGAGCACATCGCCGCCGATCTCGGCCGGCTGTCCGAGAAGGCCAGGCAGAACGGCGCGTCCGAAGGAGTGGTCAGCGGCAGCTGGGCGTGGCAGCCGCTGGCCGCGATCCTGATCCCGGCTGCCGTGCTGGCGATCACCGTCCCGCTGATCTGACCCGGCTGCTGGCCGGCCCGGCGGAGTCACCGCCGGTCCCGGCCGCCGCCGAGAGCTCGTCGTCGGAGCCGTCGTAGGGCGGGTCGTCTCCCGCCAGCCAGCGCGCACCTGGACCAAGCTCGGCTGCGGTGTCGGCCGGGTTGTACAGCGCGCAGCGCCGCAGCGACAGGCAGCCGCAGCCGATGCAGCTGCCCAGCGTCGCCGACATCCTCCGCAGCTCGGCGACCCGCTGGTCGATCCTGGCCTGCCAGGTGCGCGCAGCCCGGCTCCAGTCGGCTCTGGTCGGTGCCCGGCCGGCCGGCAGCGTGTCCAGCGCCGCCTGCACCTCGCGCAGGGTGAGCCCGAGCTGGCGGCCGGCCTTGATGAACGCGACCCGGCGCAGCATGTAGCGCGGATACCTGCGCTGATTGCCCGTCGTCCGCTCGGCCGCGATCAGCCCCAGGTCCTCGTAGTAGCGCAGCGCCGACGGGGCGACGCCGCTGCGCCTGGACAGATCGGAGATCGTGAGGAACGAGGCGAGGGCTGGCACGCCATCCAGGGTACTGCCGTCACGCAGGTACTTAAAGGACACTTGAAGAACGAGGTAGCACGGGCCGATGCCCGGCCGTCAGGGGAGCCGTCCGGGCAAGAACTGACGATCAGCCGGCCCGGTCAGCCGACCAGGGAACTCGCGGCTCGTACGCTTGTCAACCGTGGCAATGTACGCGGCCTACGGCAGCAACATGGACCCGGCGCAGATGGCGCAGCGCTGCCCGCACTCCCCGCGGCGCGGTACCGGCTGGCTGGAAGGCTGGCGGCTCACCTTCGGCGGCGAGGACGTCGGCTGGGAAGGCGCGCTCGCCACGGTGGTCGAGGACGAGGCAGAACGCGTCTTCGTGGTGCTCTACGACATCTCCGACGCCGATGAGGCTGCGCTTGACGGCTGGGATGGCGCGACCCTCGGCCTGTACCGCAAGCTCAGGGTCCGGGTGGTCACCCTCGACGGGGACGTGCTGGCCTGGCTCTACGCGCTGAACGCGTACGAGGGCGGCCTGCCGTCGGCGCGTTATCTCGGCATCATGGCCGAGGCCGCCGAGACTGCGGCCGCGCCGGCCGACTACGTGAGCGGGCTGCGCGACAGGCCGTGCAAGTCGATCGGCGACTAGGGCCGCCGCCGGCTATCCGCGCGGGCTGTGCTCGTCGGCCGCCGGCGCGGCGAGCACCAGCTGCGGGGCCGCCTGGGGACAGCCGCCCTGGCCCATGAGACAGAATGGGTGAGCGTGAGCCAGCCGAGACCCACCGTGGTCATCATCGGCGGTGGCCCTGGCGGCTACGAGGCAGCCCTGGTCGCCGCCCAGGTCGGCGCCCGGGTGACGCTCGTCGACCGGGACGGCCTCGGCGGCGCCTGCGTGCTGACCGACTGCGTGCCGTCCAAGACGCTGATCGCCACATCCGGGCTGATGGCCGCGCTTGACGGCTCGCCCGCGCTTGGCATCAGGCTGCCGGACGGCACGGCAAGCGGCTACCGCCCGGCCGCCTCGCCCGCGCCAGGTCCCGTCCCCAGCTGGCCACGCCCGCACGGCGCCCGGCAGGCGGGCCAGCAACCCGGCTCGGGGGCCGGCCGGCCGCAAGCTGCCGGCGCGCGCGCAGCCGGGCCGCCGGTCAGCGGCGCGGGCGCGACCGCGGGCAACGGGGCTGGATTGCTATCCGGCCAGCCTCCTCACGCGCTGGTGGACGCGCCCCGGCTCTACGCCAGGGTGCGCTCGCTCGCGAAGGCGCAGTCCGCCGACGTGGCTTCCCGGCTGGCCGCCGAGGGCGTCGAGGTGATCAGCGGGGAAGCGTGCCTGGACGACCCGCACACAGTGCGAGTCGGCGGCCGGCCGATCAGCGCGTCGGCTGTGCTGGTGGCGACCGGGGCGCGCCCGCGTGAGCTGCCCGGTGCCGTGCCCGACGGCGAGCGGCTGCTGACCTGCCGGCAGCTCTACGACCTGGACGAGCTGCCCGCTGAGCTGATCGTCGTCGGCTCGGGTGTCACCGGCGCGGAGTTCGCCGGCGCGTACCAGGCGCTCGGCTGCGCGGTGACGCTCGTCTCGTCGCGCGACCATGTGCTGCCGCATGAGGATGCCGACGCAGCCGTGGTGGTGGAGGACGTGTTCCGGCGCCGCGGCATGACGGTGCTGAGCCGCTCGCGTGCTGTCAGCGCGCAGCGCACCGGCGGCGGGGTCATCGTGACGCTGGCCGACGGCCGGACCGTGCGCGGCACCCACTGCCTGCTGAGCGTCGGCATGGTGCCCAATACCGGCGGGCTCGGCCTGGCGCAGGCGGGCGTCAGCGTCGATGAACGAGGGTTCGTGCCGGTCGACCGCGTCTCGCGCACCTCGGCCGCTGGCGTCTACGCGGCTGGTGACTGCACCGGCGTGCTCATGCTGGCGTCGGTCGCCGCGATGCAGGGCCGGATCGCGATGTGGCACGCGCTGGGCGAGGCGGTCCAGCCGCTGCGGCTCGGGCACGTCGCGGCGACGATCTTCACCGAGCCCGAGATCGCGACCGTCGGCGTCAGCCAGCGCGCGGTCGAATCAGGGGAGGTCGACGCGATCACGGTGAAGCTGCCGCTGGCGACCAACCCGCGGGCCAAGATGCAGGGCTTCCGGGACGGGTTCATCAAGCTGTTCGCCCGGCGCGGCACCGGCATGGTGCTCGGCGGCGTCATCGTCGCGCCCCGGGCGAGCGAGCTGATCCTGGCCCTGTCCCTCGCGGTCGAGCAGCAGCTCAGCGTCGATCAGATGGCGCACACCTTCGCTGTCTACCCGTCGCTGTCCGGAAGCCTGACCGAGGCTGCGCGACGGCTCATGCAGCCGGCCGGGGAGGCCGGCTAGCCCGTACCGCGCAGTCAGCAAGCCGGCCGAGCGATGAATCCTGCTGTGCCGGGATGTCTGACTAGAAGTGAGTGCTGCCGGGGCAGCAGCCAGCGCGGCTGACCGCTGGCGGCTGGCGCGTGTAGTCGCCGACGAAGGTGAAGGAGTGCATCAATGACCGCAATGCCGGACGTCGTCTCGGCCGAGAAGTGGCAGCAGGAGCGCGACGAGCTGCTCAAGGCCGAGAAAGAGGCAACTCGCGCGATGGACGCGCTCGCCGCGCGCCGCCGACGGCTCCCGATGGTCAAGTTCGACAGCACGTACGTATTCGACGGCCCTGACGGTCCGGCAACGCTGCTCGACTTGTTCGGCGAACAGCAGCAGCTCGTCGTCTACCAGTTCATGGACAACGGCCCCGATAGCTTCTGCCCTGGCTGCACGCACTTCACCCGCAACGTCACCGACCTTGCCACGCTGGCGGCCAACGGCGTCGGCTGGGCGACGGTGTCCAACATGCCACTTGCCCAGATCGAGGCCTACAAGGCACAGAAGGGGTGGACGCTGCCGTTCTTCTCGTCGCACGGCACGACGTTCGCCAGCGACTGCGGGGGCGACGGCGGCTTCATGCTCAGCGTCTTCTTCCGGGACGGCGAGAACGTCTACCGGACGTACTGCACCACCGCCCGCGGGGTCGACCGGATCCTGTTCGTCAACAACATCCTCGACCTTGCCCCGTACGGACGCCAGGAAGACTGGGAGGACTCACCGGCTGGCTGGCCGCAGCAGCCCACCTACGGGTGAGGCGATGCCGGAGCGAGCCGCCAGCAGGGGGCCTGCCCGCGTGCGACCTGCCCGGCGCGACCGCTAAGGCTCGCGGCGGCCAAGGCGGACGACGGCGACGCTCAGCAGCACCGGGGTGACCAGCCCGGCGACCATGGCCGCGTGCCACAGCACCGGCGGGTGCGCTCCAGTGACGCTGGCCAGGCTCGACGCGAGCCTGGCGGGCACCCAGGACGAGAGCGCAGGCAGTCCGCCGAGCGCTGCCAGCCCGATCAGCAGGGCAAGTGCCCAGCCAGCCGCGCTCAGGCCGCCCCGCAGCACGCTGGCAAGCGCGGCGACCACTGCGGTGGCGAAGCAGAGCCACAGTGTCTCCAGCCCGAACCCGGCGGCGAGCTGCGCCGGGTGCAGCGGCCCGATGAGGACGGCGGTCTCGTACCAGGCGCCGAGGGTGCCGAGGGCAAGCGCCGCGACCGCGGCGCCGGTGACGGCCAGGTACCGGGGCAGTACCAGGCTGGCCGGCCGGCGCAGCCTGGTCCGGTAGAAGACGGCGAGACCCGGCCGGGCGTCGATGGCCAGGCTCGCGCCCGCGGCGAGGGCCACGACCAGCGTGCCGAGCTGGCCGATGTTCTGAGCGTAGGCGGCGATGCCGTCGGCAGGCGTGGGCGGCGGAACGCTGATCCTCACGCCGTCTGAGGCGCTGTGCGCCGCGATGTCGGGCAGGTAGTGAGCGAGGATCGGGCCGCCGAGGCCGAGGATGAGGAACGTCGCGCCGAGCACGATCAGCCGCCTGGTGCGCCAGAGCCGGATCGCCTCGAGCCGCCACGGTCCCATCAGCGGTCCCGCCCCTGGCTGCCGTGAGCACCAGGCCGCTGGCCGGCTCGCTCGCGGGCCGGGTGACCGGGCAGCTGAGGACCCGGCAGCCCGGTCCCGCTGGCCGTGCTGAGGCTTGCGGCTGCGGCCGGTGTCGCAGTCAGTCCGAGGAAGGCGTCTTCCAGGCTCGGCCGCGGCTGGCTGACCTCGATGATCCGGGCGCCGGCCATGGCGAGCAGGTCAGCAAGCCCGGCCTCGGCGGCGAGCGTGTCGCTGACCTCGACGGTAAAATCGCCGGGCGCTGGCTCAGCGACGCTGGTCACCCAGCCGGCCGAGGCGAGCGTGGCCCGCAGCCGCGGCGCTGGCGGGCGGACCGCGACCCGCCAGCGGCGGCGCGCCCCGGCGAGCAGGCCCGCCATGCTGCCCTGGTAGGCAAGCCGGCCCTGGGTCAGCACGCCTACCCGGTCGCAGATCTGCTCGACAGCGGCGAGGTTGTGGCTGGAGAACACGACCGTGCACGCGGGCGGCAGGCTGGCTAGCAGGCCAAGGATCTCGGCCTGCCCGGCCGGGTCGACGGCGGCCGTCGGCTCGTCGGCCAGTAGCAGGGCTGGCTGTCCAGCCAGGCCGGCGGCCAGGCCAAGCCGGGAAAGCATGCCGCGGGAGAACCCGCCCACCCGGCGGTCGGCGGCGTCCGCGAGCCCCAGGCGGCTGAGCACGTCCAGCAGCTCGGCCCGGTCGCGTCGCTGGCCGAGCAGCCCGGTAGCGGCGCTGACCACCTCGAGCGCGGTCAGCCACGGCTCGAACTCCGCCACGTCCGGGCAGTAGGCGACCGCCCCGGCCGGCACGCCGAGCCGCACCTCGCCGCCGGTCGGCCGCCGCAGGCCGGCCAGGATCTGCAGCGTCGTGGTCTTGCCCGAGCCGTTCGGCCCGGTCAGCCCGTACACGGCGGCGGCGGGGATATCCAGGTCGACCCCGGCCAGCGCGACCCGGGTCCCGTAAGTCCTGGTCAGGCCCCTGGTGCTGACGGCGCTCAGCGTGACCGCCCGGCGACCAGGTAGATGACGCCGCCGAGCGGGATCGACAGCAGGCAGATCAGCGCCCACGCCCACCGGGGCAGGTAGCGCACGTCCCGTGCCCTGGCGAGGTCAGCCAGGCAGAATGCCTCGAACGCGGCAGCTATGACGATGACCGGTATCCACGCCGCCAGCGCCGTGCTCATGACGCGCCTGCCCGGCTGCGCCCGCGCAGTGCGGACCGAGCTGAGCGTGCCCGCAGTCCCAGCAACGATCTCATAACTGAGAACGTTAGCAGTTGTGAGTTCGTTCGGCTAGCGTTATCGGCGTGGCGACGGCAGACCTGCTGCTGCACCCGATCCGGCTGCGGATCGTGCAGGCTTTCCTTGGCGACCGGGCGCTGACCACCAGCGCGCTGATCGCTGAGCTATCGGACGTGCCGCCAGCGAGCCTTTACCGTCACGTCGCCCGCCTGGTCGAGGCCGGCGTGCTGGCCGTGGTCGCGGAGCGGCGGGTACGCGGCGCACTGGAACGCACTTACGTGCTGCGGCTGTCAGCCGCGAGGATCAGCCAGGACCAGATCGCGGCGATGACCGCTGATGACCACCGGCAGGCGTTCCTGGCATTCGTGGCCGGGCTCATCGGCGACATGGACCGCTACCTCGCCAGGGACGACATCGACCTGGTGCGTGACGGCACGGCCTACAGCATGGCCGCGATGTGGCTCGACGACGCTGAGTTCGCCGTCCTGATGCGCGAACTGTCGGCGCTGCTGCAGACGGCGCTGGCCAGGCCGCCGGGTCCGGGCCGCAGGCGGCGCATCATCGGCACCGTGCTGCTGCCAGGCGATGACCAAGGACCAGGCGGCGCGGCTTCCTGACGGTGCACAAGCGCGCTGGCAGCCGATCGGCTCAGCTTGTCCGGCGCTCGCCTGGCACCGGCAGGCCGTGCTGGCGCAGCCGCGACGCGCGGAGCTCGTCGGCTCCGGCCGCGACGGTGAAGATGCTCCCGCACAAGATCAGCGCGACCATGCCGACCACCAGCCAGCCGGACGACGGCAGCAGCAACGAGAGCACGACCCCGATGATGATGCAGATCGGGATGATGACGGCCAGGTGCCGCCGCACCGTCCGCAGCCGCCAGCCCGCGTCGGTCAGCTCGTGCCTGACCCAGTCGCGGTACTGCTCCGGCAGCCGGAATCCGACGGCGAACACGAACCAGCGGGCCGGTCCCGGGTCGCCGGCGAGCCTGGTCATGTCGGCCCCTGCACGAGCTCAGTCTTTCAGCTGGCAGATGACCTCGCCGGCTGGCACGGTCTGGCCCACCTGCACGGCCAGGCCGGTCACCGTGCCTTCCTTGTGCGCGGCCAGCGGCTGCTCCATCTTCATCGCCTCGAGCACCACGACGGTCTCACCCGCCGACACGTGCTTGCCCTCAGCTGCGACGATCTTGACGATCGTGCCCTGCATGGGACTGACAAGCGCGTCGCCGCCTGCCTGGCCGCCGGACCGGCCGCCGCGCCGGTCAGCGCGCCGCGATCCGGCTGCTGCGCCGGCCCGGCTCGCCCTGGCCTGGCCAGCCATCGAGCCGAGGCCGGCCGGCAGCGTGACCTCAAGCCGGCGGCCCCCGACCTCGACGGTGATCCGCTCCCTGGCACCGGCGTCGGTATCCTCGCCGGCGGCCGGCTGGTCCGGCTGATACGGGGGAATCTCGTTCTCGAACTCAGTCTCGATCCACCTGGTGTGCACCGTGAACGGGGCCGAGTTGAACGCGGGATCGTCCACTACCGCGCGGTGGAACGGCAGCACGGTGGGCATGCCGTCGATCTCGAACTCGGCCAGTGCGCGGCGCGCCCGCTGCAGCGCCTCCGGCCGGGTCGCGCCGGTGACGATCAGCTTGGCGATCAGCGAGTCGAACGCCTGCGGCACTGTCATCCCGGCCGCATAGCCGGCGTCGAGCCGCACCCCTGGCCCGGACGGCGGCCGCCAGCCGGTGATCGTGCCGGGAGCCGGCAGGAAGCCCCGGCCGGCGTCCTCGGCGTTGATCCGGAACTCGATCGAGTGCCCGCGCAGCTCCGGGTCACCGGCCGGCAGCGTGCCGCCGTCAGCGATCAGGAACATTTGCCTGACCAGGTCGATGCCGCTGACTTCCTCGGTGACCGGGTGCTCGACCTGCAGCCTGGTGTTGACCTCGAGGAATGAGACGGTGCCGTCCTGGCCGACGAGGAACTCGCAGGTACCAGCGCCGGTATAGCCGGCTTCACGCAGGATGGCCTTGGACGACTCGCGCAGCAAACGCTCCTGCTCCTGGTTCAGGAACGGGGCCGGCGCCTCCTCGACCAGCTTCTGATGCCGCCGCTGCAGCGAGCAGTCCCTGGTCGAGACCACGACGACGTTACCGCGGGCGTCGGCGAGGCACTGCGTCTCCACATGCCGCGGCCGGTCCAGGTAGCGCTCCACGAAGCACTCGCCGCGGCCGAACGCCGCGACGGCCTCGCGCACCGCCGACTCGAACTGCGGGGCGATCTCCTCGGTTGTCCTGGCGATCTTGAGACCGCGGCCGCCCCCGCCGAACGCGGCCTTGACCGCGATCGGCAGCCCGTGCTCGGCTGCGAAGGCCTCCGCCTCGGCCGCGTCGGCCACCGGCCCGTCGGTGCCCGGCGCGAGCGGCGCGCCGACCTTGCGCGCGATGTGCCGCGCCCGCACCTTGTCGCCGAGCGCGTCGATCGCCGCTGGCGGCGGGCCGATCCAGGTCAGCCCGGCGGCGATGACCGCGCGGGCGAATTCCGCGTTCTCGGCGAGGAAACCGTAACCGGGGTGCACGGCGTCAGCTCCCGACTGCGCTGCCGCCTGCAGGATCCTGGCTATGTCCAGGTAGCTCTCGGCGGCGCTCTGCCCGCCGAGCGCGAATGCCTCGTCCGCCATCGTCACGTGCAGCGCGTCCAGGTCCAGCTCGCCGTAGACGGCCACGCTGGCGAGGCCGGCGTCGCGGCAGGCGCGGATGATGCGCACGGCGATCTCGCCGCGGTTGGCAATCAGGACCTTGCGCACGTAACCGGCTCCTCTCGGCTGCGCAAGGAGTCTACGAGGGTGCGCCGCCCGCCAGCCAACGACGCGGGCGCGTTCCTGGTGCGCTAGCGGTGACACCGGCGAGGCGCCCGTGCCGTATCGCCGGGGAGCGGTGGCGCGGCGCTGGCCTGGCTACGGCCAGAACCGCGGGGTGGCGCTGCTGATGTCGTAGCCGGGACCCCAGTACCACTGGGTGGCGTCGGAGCCCGGCACCAGGTGCGGGTAGCCGGTGGGGTTGGCGATCCACCAGCGCACCCGGGCCTGCATCCACGATGGCAGCGTGCTCACCGAGGCCTTGACCTCTGCCCACTCGCTCGGGCCGGTGTAGAGAATGGCCAGCGCGTGCGGGTCGGCGCGCAGCTTGGCCGCGACCCACGGCGCGGCCATGTCCGGGGTCGCGTCGCCCGGCTCGATGTCGAGCGCGCCGGCCCTCGGGTCTGTCGCCCTGGTGTCGATCCACAACACCGGCCCGCGCCCGGCCACCCGGTCAGCTGGGACCGCGTGGCCGCCAGTCGCGTAGGTGGCGACGTGCTGGTGCGGCGGGATGTCCTCGGGGATGATCGAGTCGTAGATGAGGTGCCAGGGCGGCGGAGACGATGACTTTTTGGCTGGCTGCCGGCCCTGGCCCGGGCTCGGTGAGGCCGCAGGCGAGTGCGGGCCGGCCGGGTCGTGGCCGCCAGCGGCGGCCTGGCCCGCCGCGCTTCGGCCGCTGGCCGTGTCGGCGTCCGGAGCCGGAGCGGTGCTGGCGAGCCGGGAGTCGTGCTCGGCATCCGCCGCCTGCCGCCGCAGGCCATCGGCCCACGCGGCCGGGCTGCCCGCACCTTCCCGGCCGCTGCCAAGGCCGCTGCTGCCAAGTCCGCTGACCGCGGCGACCGCTGGCGCGGCCAGCGCCAGGCCGGCCACGACGGCGATGCCGGCGGCGGCGGTCAGACGGCGCCGGGCGGGCCGGGCGCGGCGCCGGTGGCGGCCGCGACGACCGGGCGGGGGAGTGCGGCGGAACATCATGAGCCTCGGGTCGAGCGGGAACTGAGGGGCACCAGGCTCGCGGCCGCCGGCCAGGGCGCATGCGGCCGGGGGCAGGGCGAGCGTGGCTGCGGCGCGGGTCAGGGCGCGCTGCGCGGGGGGCAGCTAGCACGCGGCTAGGGGTTGTCGATGATCTATCGTGGGCATAACGCTTGCTATGAAATAGCCGGAATACCCGAATCAGTGTGTGATCTGTCTCACAGTGATCACAAGTATGAGATTGTCCGGTTAGCCATCCGTCAGGCGCTAAACCCGCCCCGCGACCGGAGGGCGCGAGTGCTGGGCTCCGTAGGACGGTACGGAACGGGAGCTCGGCGCGGGCTGCCGGGCCCGGCAGGCGCCGGCTAGCCGGGCAGGGCGCTCGCGCGCCAGGCGCCAGGCGCGGCGGTGACCGGCGCGCGCATCAGCGCAGACTTCGACGACCAGGCAGAACGAGGACCCTGGCGTGCTCCGCCTGGTCCGGCCAGCGTCCTGGCGGCGAGGACGGCCACCAGCGCGGCGATCTCGTCAGCCGTCGGGTTCCCGTTAACCACGGATAGCACCGGCGGCATGATCAGCCCTTCGACTTGCCGACGCCGAGGCCGAACTGGCGGTGCACCCTGGCCCAGAAGGCATCCCTGAGCCACTCCCTGGCCTCCTGGTAGGACCGCAGCGAGAGGCCAAGCTCCTTCTCGGCGTCGACCAGCAGCTCCTTGTCGATCACCGGCGGCAGGATCGGCCCTGGCAGCAGGTCGCGGATGTTGTCCTCGCCGCGGGTGAGGATCCACTTCTGCGCCACGTGCTCGCCTGCTTCCTCGACCCGCTCCCGCTCCGGGCCGAGCCGGCCAGGCATGGCCGCCGGGAGCGGCGGCGGCGTTGCCGCCGGCGCCAGCGGCCTGGCTGGCACGCGCTGCTGATGCCGCTCGCCGAACAGCTGAGCCGGCGACGGCGCGGTGTAGCCGGGCGCGCCTGCCCGCTGCGGGGCGCCAGGCAGCTGGCCGCCCGTCGACGGCTCGGTCGCGGCCGCCCCGGCGGCTGTCGCTGAGGCGGCCGGCTCGGGCACCAGCTGCCTGGTGAAGTACGGCTCGAGGAACGAGCGCTCGAGCACCTCGACGGTGTCGGACTCCCACACCAGCCGCTCGGCCTGGTTGGTGCCGTAGGGCGGCTCGATGCCCCACAGGTGCACCCGCACGCCGTAGGCCTGCGCCGCCTCGACCGCGGGCACCATGTCCTCGTCACCGGCCACCAGCACGGCGTCGGTGATCGCCCGGTGCCTGGCCAGCGCCTCCATGTCGGCGCGGATCTGCGCGTCGACGCCCTTCTGCTGGCCGCGCGCGTTGAGGTTGCCAAGCCGCAGCTTGACCCATGGCATCTGCGCGATGACCCGCTGGTCGATCGTCGGCACCCGGTCCCTGGCGGCGTCATACCAGTACACCCGCAGCAGCTCGCCCCTGACCTGGTCGTCGGCGTGCCTGGTCAGCGCCTGGATGAGCTTGTCCGCGTCGACCCGGTACTCGCGCCGCGACCCGGCGCTGAACAGCAGCTCGCCGGTGGACGCGTAGATGTAGCCGACATCGATCATGATGGCGTAGCGGGACAGCAGCGGTAGCGGCGAACCGTTCTCTGTCATGGTCCTCCCGACTCTAGTGCCACCGTGCTGCCTGCGTTCCCGGAAGCGGGCGCCGAGCGTGACCGGTTCGTTACAGCGGGATGTTGCCGTGTTTCTTCGGCGGATGGACCTGGCGCTTGGTGCGCAGCGTGCGCAGGGACCTGATCACCTGCGGCCGGGTCTCCGCCGGGCGGATCACGGCGTCCACGTACCCTCGTTCTGCGGCTATATACGGGTTTGCCAGGGTGTCCTCATACTCGCTCACCAGCTCGGCCCGCCGGCCGGCCTGCTGCTGGTCAGCCAGCGCCGCCAGCTCACGCCGGTACAGGATGTTCACCGCGCCCTGCGCTCCCATGACCGCGATCTGCGCGGTCGGCCACGCGAGGTTGACGTCGCCGCCCAGGTGCTTGGACCCCATGACGTCGTACGCCCCGCCATAGGCCTTGCGGGTGATCACCGTGATCTTCGGCACGGTCGCCTCGGCGTAGGCGTAGATCAGCTTGGCGCCGCGGCGGATGATGCCGCCCCATTCCTGGCCGGTGCCTGGCAGGAAGCCGGGCACGTCCACGAACGTGAGCACCGGGATGCTGAAAGCGTCGCAGGTGCGAACGAACCTGGCCGCCTTCTCGGAGGCGTCGATGTCCAGCGTGCCGGCCAGGTGCATCGGCTGGTTCGCGACCACGCCGACGCTCGCGCCGTCGACCCGGCCGAAGCCGACCAGGATGTTCTGCGCGAAGCCGGCGTGGATCTCCAGGAACTCGCTGTCGTCCAGCACGTGCTTGATGACCGCGTGCATGTCGTACGGCTGGTTCGGCGAGTCAGGGATCAGCGTGTCCAGCTCGGCATCCGCCTCGGTCAGCTCGAGCACGGCGGCAGTGTCGCCGTCGGCCGGCTGCGCCGGCGGCTCCTCCAGGTTGTTGGACGGCAGGTAGGACAGCAGCTCGCGGGCGAAGCTGAGGCAGTCCGCCTCGTCGCTGGCCTGATAGTGCGCCACGCCGGACTTGGTGCCGTGCGCGCTGGCGCCGCCTAGCTCCTCGAACGTGACCTCCTCGCCGGTCACCGTCTTGATCACGTCGGGACCGGTGATGAACATGTGCGAGGTGCCTTCCACCATCAGGGTGAAGTCGGTGATCGCCGGCGAGTAGACGGCGCCGCCCGCGCACGGCCCCATGATCAGCGAGATCTGCGGGATCACCCCGGAGCAGACGACGTTGCGGTAGAAGATCTCTGCGAACAGCCCGAGCGCGACGACGCCCTCCTGGATCCGCGCGCCGCCGCCGTCGTTGATGCCGATCATCGGGCAGCCGGTCTTCAGCGCATGGTCCATCACCTTGACGATCTTCTCGCCGTGCACCTCGCCGAGCGCCCCGCCGAACACGGTGAAGTCCTGGCTGAAGATGCACACCGGACGGCCGTCGATGGTGCCGTAGCCGGTCACCACGCCGTCGCCGTACGGCCGGTTGGCTTCCACCCCGAAGTCGGTCGCGCGGTGCATGGCCAGCTCGTCGAACTCCGTGAACGAACCGGGATCGAGCAGCTGGTCGATCCGCTCCCTGGCGGTCAGCTTGCCCTTCGCGTGCTGACGCTCGACGGCCCGCTCCGAGCCGGCGTGCACCGCCGCGTTCCTGCGCCGGTCAAGGTCGGCCAGCTTCCCGGCGGTGGTATGCAGGTCAGCGGCGCCGTCGTCGTCAGCTGGCAGAGCTTCGGTGGCCATGCCGGACAGGTTAGGGCAGCGCGAGTCCCCGCCGCCTGGCCGGGTGACTGACCCGTGCCAGGCCTTGTCCTGGCTGGCACACTGACGGCATGGCCTGCTCGGACCGCACGGCGCCGCCCGCCGTGGCCGCCCGCGGCCTGTGCAAGCGGTTCGGGTCACGGATCGCTGCCGCCGGGGTGACGCTGCTGGTGCCAGCCGGCAGCTTCTGCGGTCTGGTCGGGCCGAACGGGGCCGGCAAGACGACCACGCTGTCGATGATGACCGGCCTGCTGCGGCCCGACGCGGGCACCGTCGAGATCGCCGGGCGGGATGTCTGGCGTGACCCGGTCGGGGTCAAGGCGGTGATCGGCGTGCTGCCGGAGGGCCTGCGGCTGTTCGAGCGGCTGTCCGGCCGCGAGCTTCTCGGCTACCTGGGCCGGCTGCGCGGCATGCCGGCCGCCGAGGTGGACGCCAGGGCAGATGAGCTGCTGGCCGTGCTCGACCTCGCTCGCGACGCGCGGACCCTGGTCGTCGATTACTCCGCCGGCATGCGCAAGAAGATCGCCCTGGCCGCGGCGCTGCTGCACAACCCGCGGGTGCTATTCCTTGACGAGCCGTTCGAGGGCGTCGATCCGGTGTCCGCACAGGCCATCCGTGCCGTGCTTGACGCCTACACCGCCTCCGGCTCGACCGTTATCTTCTCCAGTCACGTGCTCGAGTTGGTGGAGAGCCTCTGCGACTTTGTCGCGGTGATGAGCGGCGGCCAGATCCTGACGTTCGGCACGCTGGCGCAGGTCTGCCAGGGACGGCCGCTGCAGCAGGCCTTCCTGTCGATCGTCGGCGCCCCGGCGCAGCAGCACGGGAGACTCACGTGGCTTGGCAATTCGTCACGCTGAAGCTGCGGCTGATGGCCGGCGCGCTGCGTGGCAGCCCGGCCAGGCTGGCCGGGCTGATCGTGGCCGGCGTCGCCGGGCTGTACGCGATGCCCGCCGCGTTCGCCCTGCTGGCTGCCCTGCACGGGCGGGAGGTAGCGGCCGGCACCGGCGTGCTCGTGTTCACCGCGGTGGCGGTGAACTGGGCGCTGCTGCCGCTGTTCGCGTTCGGCACGGACGAGACGCTCGACCCGGCGCGCCTCGCCCTGCTGCCGCTGCGCCGCCGCACGCTGACCGTCGGGCTGTTCGCCGCCGCGCTGACCGGCATCGGGCCCGTGGTCACGTTCGTTGTGCTGCTCGGCGTCGTGGCGGCCGTCGCCGACAGCCCTGGCTCGGTCGCGGTCGGCGTGCTCGCCGCCGCCCTCAACCTAGCGCTGTGCGTCACCGCCTCGCGGGCGCTGACGACCGGGTTCTCCCGGCTGCTGCGGTCGCGGCGGGGCAGTGACGCCGGGCTGATCGCCGGCGCGCTGCTCGTTGCCGTCACGGTCGTCGCAGGCAACATCGCGCTGCGGGCGCAGGCGGCGCGGGGCGGGCTTGGCCGGGAGGTCGATGCGGCGGCCGGCATCGCTCGCTGGACGCCGCCCGGCATGCTCGCGCACGCGATCGGCGACGCGGCTCGGGGCGCGTACCCGCTAGCGTTCGCCGGGCTGGCGGCTGGCGCGGTGAGCGTGCTGGCGCTGCTCTGGGCCTGGGTGGCGCTGCTCGGCCACGCGCTCACCAGCCAGGATGGCCAGAGCCGGGGAGCCAGGCGACGGTCAGCCGGCGCTGCCGCGCCTGCCGCGGTTCGGGTCGTGCCAGCCGCAGGATCAGCCGCGGCTGCGGTGCCGCACCCGCCGGCCGGTGTCAGCCGGGCCCGCGCCGTGGCCGCCAAGGAGCTGCGCTACACCTGGCGCGACCCCCGGCGCCGGGCCGCCTGGCTCGGCCTGGCGACGGCACTGCTGATCACGCTGTCCGCAGCCGGGCTGGCGACCGACGGCCTGGCCAGGAGCTCGGGCGCGGTGCTCGCGGTGGCCGCTTGCTACCCCGGCGTCCTGGCCGGGGTGCAGGCGGCGAACCAGTTCGGGCTGGACGGCGGTGCCTTGTGGCTGAACGTCGCCGCGACTTGGCGAGCGCGCCAGCTGCGTGCCGACCTAGCCGGGAAGAACCTGGCCTGCGCGCTCGTCGCCGTGCCGTTCTTCACGGCGCTGTACGCAGCCCTTGGCCTGGCCGTGCACCAGGTGCGCTATCCGGCCGCCGGGCTCGGCCTGAGCATCGCCGCTCTCGGCGTCAGCCTCGGCATCGCCAGCATCGCCAGCGTGCTGCTGCCTTACCCGGTGCCCGACCGCAGGGCCAGCGCGTTCGGCGGTGGCGGCACCGGCCGCGGCTGCCTGGCGGCGCTGACCAGCGCGGGCATCCTGGTGCTCGCCGCGCTGCTGCTCAGCCCGCTGCTGGCGGCGCTCGCCACGCTGCACGCCGGCCCGTGGCTGCTAGTCGCCGGCCCCTCTTACGGCGCGGCCGTCGCCTGGGCCGGCCGGGCCATCGCCAGCGGGCTCGGTTACCGGCGGCTGCCAGAACTGCTCGCAGAAGTCAGCCGCACGGTATGAGTCGGGGGGACGACCCTCAGGCTCCCCGAGTGCCCCCGAATGGTGTCCGTGGCCGGTGGCAGGATGACGAAGTGACTCCTGACCAGCTGCTGGCACGCCGTCTGGCCGGCCAGCACCTGACTGGCCGGCCGTGGCGGGACCCGGCGGCAGTCGTGGCCGGCCTCGGCGCCGTGCAGGCGCAGGAGTACGCCCAGTCGCTGTGGGCGGTCGGCCTGCGCGCCGGGCAGCCGAGCGCAGCCGCCGTCGAGGCCGCGATCGAGCGCGGCGAGATCCTGCGCACCTGGCCGATGCGCGGCACGATCCACCTGATCCCGGCGGCTGACGCCCGCTGGATGGTGGACCTGATGGCCGGGCGGCGGGCCAGGCAGGCAGCCGGCGTCTACCGCAAGATCGGCCTGACCGATGACGTGTTCGCCCGCGCGGCCTCGGTCGTCACCGACGCGCTGAGCGGCGGACGGCGGCTGCGCCGCGCCGAGCTGTACGCACTGCTGTCCGAGCATGGGATCGACTGCTCTGCCTCGGCGCACGGCGGCCGCGGCGGTCACATCCTCGGTTACCTGTCGATGACGGGGCTGACTTGCCTGGGCCCGCTCGACGGGCGGCAGCCGACCGTCGCGCTGCTAGCCGACTGGGCGCCGCGGCCGCGGCATCCGCAGGACCCAGTTGCCGAGCTGGCGCTGCGTTACTTCACCAGTCATGGCCCGGCCACCGTCAAGGACTTCGGCTGGTGGTCAGGCCTCACGCTGGCCGAGATCAGGCCGGCCATCGAGCGGGCCGGGACGGCGCTCGCGTCGACCGAGCTGGACGGCCAGCAATACTGGCACGCCGCCGCGCTGCCAACCTCGGACCGGCACGCGGCTCTGGAGACGGACACCGCCGAGACGGACACAGCCGAGACGGACGCGGCCGAGACGGACGCGGCCGCCGCGACGGACGCGGCCGCCGCGACGAATGCCGCCGCCCCGGCCGCTGGTGACGCCGGCGCTCTGCTGCTGCCGGCCTTCGACGAGTACAACGTCGCCTACCGCGATCGCACCATGCAGTCCGGCGGTCGCGCGCTGCCTGCTGGCGAGCTGCTGAACCCGGTCATGCTGCTGGATGGCCGGGCCGCCGGGCTGTGGCGTGCGCGGGCAGGCCAGCGCACGGTGCGGATCGAGCTCGGGCCGTTCGGCCGGCTTGGTGCTGCTGACCGGGCCAGGCTGCATCAGGCCGCAGAGCGGTACGCCGCGTTCGTCGGGCTGGCCGCCGAGATCATCCCGGCCGCCGCGGGGGAGCTGAGCCGGCAGCGCAACCGCCAGCCAGCCGCCACCCCGGCCAGCTGATCACTGGCGCGCCTGCCGCCCGGCAGTTGATCACTCGCGCCTGCCGCCCGGCAGCTGATCGCGCCCGCTGCTCCGGGCAGCTGATCACTCGCCCGCCTGCCGCCCGCCAGCTGATCACTCGCGCGCCTTCCCCTGCGAGCTGACCATCGGACCGCGGCCCCGCCTGCTGAACGTCGGACCGGCGCAGCGCCGCCAGCCGGCTGACCACCGGCGGAATATTTCACCGGCACCTGGCCGGCCTTCGCACTAAAGTCCCGCAGGTGGAGAACGACGACGGCTACTTCCCCGAGAAGATCGCTGCGCGCTACGACGACGAGGCCGCGGACATGTTCGCGGCGCCTGCCGTCGGGGGGGCGGCCGACTTCCTGGCCGCCCTGGCCGGCCGCGGCCGGCCGCTTGAGCTGGGCATCGGCACCGGCAGGATCGCGCTGCCGCTGACCGAGCGCGGAGTCGAGGTGCACGGCATCGACATGTCCAGGGCGATGGTCGCCCGGATGCGGGCCAAGCCAGGCGGCGACGCGATCGCCGTGACTATCGGCGACTTCGCGACGACCAGGGTCGAGGGCACGTTCTCGGTGGCCTACCTCGTCTTCAACACGATCATGAACCTGACCACGCAGCAGGCGCAGGTGGACTGCTTCCGCAACGTCGCGGCGCACCTCGCGCCTGGCGGCTGCTTCGTGATCGAGGTCATGGTTCCTGAGCTGCGCAAGCTGCCGCCCGGCCAGCTCGTGCTGCCGTTCCAGGTCAGCCCGACCCGGCTGGCGTTCGACGTCTACGACGTCGCCACCCAGCAGATGAGCTCGAACTACGTGCGGCTGGACGACGGGGCCGGCGAGTTCAGCTCGTTCCCGTTCCGGTACGCCTGGCCGGCCGAGCTTGACCTGATGGCGCAGCTGGCCGGCCTGCGACTGCGCGAGCGCTGGGCGGACTGGCGCCGGGAGCCGTTCACCAGCGACAGCGGCAAGCACGTGTCGGTGTGGGAGAAGCCGGCCGCCTGATCCGGCTCGCAGCGGTCAGCCGGCGGTCAGCAGCTCGGCGAGCCTGGCGCCGTCGATGTTGCCGCCCGACACGACGGCGACTGCGGGCACCTGATCGGCCAGCTGCAGCGTCGCCGCGTAGGCGAGCGCGCCGGCCCCCTCAGCCACGACCTTGTGCCCGAGCGCCAGCTCGGCGACCGCCGCCCGCAGCGCGGGCTCGGGTACCTCGACCCACCGGTCGACGGCGCTCCGCAGCCGCTCGTGCATGGCGGGGTCGTACGGCGCGGTCGTGCCGTCGGCGATCGTGTCGGGGGACAGCGCGGGCGGCGCGCCGTCGGCGAACGTCCGCAGCCACAGCGGGTAGCCGCTCGACTGGGCGCCCACCACTTCGACGTCCCGGCCGGCCTGGTGCAGCACGGTGCCGACGCCGGCCGCGAGCCCGCCGCCGCCGACCGCCACGATGACCCGCCTGGCCTGCGGCACCTGGTCGAGCAGCTCGCGAGCCAGCGAGCCGTGCCCGGCGATCACCGCCGGGTCGGCGAATGGATGCACGAAGCGCTGCGGCATCGACTCCCAGCCGCGCTCGGCCATCCATGACAGCACCCGTTCCCTCGGCCAGGCCAGCACCTCAGCGCCGAGCGCCAGCACGCCGTCACGCTTGGCGGCCGGCGCGGTGTCGTACATCACCACCGTGCAGCCGATGCCCAGCCGCCGTGCGGTGTACGCAGCGGCCAGCGCCGCATTGCCGGCGCTCACGGTTACGATGCCGGCGGCCAGGTCTGCATCGCTGAGCGCGCCGACGGCGCTGAGGAACCCGCGCACCTTGAAGCTGCCGGTTGGCTGGAAGCTCTCCAGCTTGAGCCACAGATGATCAGAGACCGCGACAGCCGGCGTGACGGGCAGCGCGGCAGCCGCGCTGCCCGCTGGACGGCTAGCGGCAGCGTCGGTTCCGGGATCGGCCACCATGCCCGGCGATCCTAGCGCGCTCCGGCCGGCCGCCACTGTCCGCCGCTGACCGGCCCGGGCGCCTGAGCGGCGCGGCGGCACGCCAGAGGTATGGGGCGTCGCGCTGGCTGGCGCGCTAGTGGTGCACGGCGGCGAGCAGGGCGGCGTAGCTGCGCACCAGGGCGGCGTGCTCGGCCGCCAGCAGCGGGCTGCCGGGGTCGCGACCTTCGTCGAGCCACTGGTCCGACAGGTCCATCGCCTGCGCTCGGTGCACGGCCGCGGCCCTGACCTCGCTTTCCTGCTCCGCGTACAGGTAGCTATACAGCCTGGTCAGCGCGTCAGCCAGCTCGTTCTCCTCGCCAGTGGCCGGCCCTGCGTGCTGGCGCTCGCGGTGCGCCCGCCACCAGCCGACCTCCAGCGCCGCCGCGGTGGCGGGGCTGTCGGGCTTGCCGTAGCTGAGCCGGATCAGGGCGTAGAACCTGCGCATGCACGCCTGCGCCCGGTCCTGGTCATTGACAGGGAAAGGTGCCCACAGCTGGTTGGCGCGCAGCAGCAGCCAGGCGCCGTGCAGGGTCCTGACCCAGTCCATGCCGAAGCCCTCGCGGACCAGCAGCACCGACGCGATCAGCACCCGCAGCCAGCGCCGCTGGTAATAGCCGACCCAGGCGCGGAACTCCAGGTCCGCGACCCGGTGCGGATCGAACGAGCGCAGCCTGCCCGGCTGCCGTCCGGTCATGGTCGTCTCGGCGCTCACGGCAACCCCCTGCTGCGACGGCGCGCTCACGGCGCTCCTGCTGGCCGGCTGGCTCGGGGAAGGTTCACCGGCGCGGTCATGGATCACGGCCCGCCGGCCATGCATCATGGTGCATGTCCGCGCCGCGACATGGGGCCGTCCCGGCTGATCGAGGGAGCCTGCCTTGACAGAGAATGCCACGGGTCCGGCCGTAACCGGCTTCCATCACTTCGCGCCGACCGTGTCCGATGTGGAGGGGAGCGCGCAGTGGTACCAGCGGGTGTTCGGCATGAACCGGGTGCCGGTCCCGTTCCCGCACCACGCGCCGGAGACCACCGGGCTGGACGGCTACGCCGTGCTGCTGCTCGAGCCGCGCTCTGGCGTGGCGATCGGGCTGCACCACCACGAGGCCAACGCCGGCGAGCGGTTCGAGGAGAACCGGACCGGCCTGGATCACATGTCCTTCAGCGTGGCCGACCGGGTCGCGCTGGATAGCTGGACAGCCTGGCTGGATCAGCTAGCCGTGCCGCACTCCGGGGTGATCGAGGTCGCTGAGCCGGTGCCGTACTCGGTCGTGGTCTTCCGCGACCCGGACAACATCCAGCTTGAGCTGTTCCACATGCCCAGCTGACAGCCGGCTGCCAGGGTCCGGCACGCACGGCCGGACGGGTTCGGTCAGGCGCCGCCGGCCGCAGTCAGGCCGGCCGCGGCCGCCTGCTCGCGCGCCCGCTGGTGGGCCCGCCAGCACCGGTAGTGCTCGCCTTCTCCCTCGCCAGCCAGCAGGCTTTCCAGTGCCTTGCGGCAGCGCTCGTCGGCTGGCGTGTAGACGACCATCCTGGTGCCTGGCGTGCCGAGCACGCCGAGCGAGCTGCTGATCATCGGCAGCTGCCGGTACCGGGGGTGCCGGAAGATCTTGAAGTGGCTGGCCGGGCTGGCGACCTCGTGCTGCGCCCACATCCGGGCAAACTCGGGGCTGGCTGACTCCAGCCGCCGGACGAAGCCGGTCCACGCCGGCTCGCCGAGGTGCTTGCCGTACGCGCCGCGCAGCGTGGCCACGACCGGCCCTAGCTGCTCGTCGCGGTTGACGTACGGATGGCAGCAGCCGGGGCAGGTGAAGGAGTACCACAGGGTGTTGCGGTCGGCCTTCGGCGCCCGGACGAGGCCGGGGAACAGCAGCGCGTAGGCCGCGTTCCAGGCGAGCAGGTCAAACCGCTCGTTGACCACGCTGGCCGGCAGCCCGCTCAGCCCGTCCAGGATCTGCTGGATCTCCGGCGCCAGCAGCTGGCACTCGTCCGTCGGCTGGGTGGCCTCGGGTATGTCGGCGAGCCGGTAGAGGTGCTCCCGCTCCGGCTGATCAAGCCGGAGCGTGCGGGCCACCGCGTCGAGCACCTGCGTGCTCGCGTTGATCGGCCGGCCCTGCTCCAGCCAGGTGTACCAGGTCACCCCCACGCCGGCTAGCAGCGCGACCTCCTCGCGGCGCAGCCCGGAGGTGCGGCGGCGGGTGCCGGGCGGCAGGCCGGCGTCCTCGGGGGTGATCCGCTCGCGGCGGCTGCGCAGGAACTCGCCGAGCTCGGCGCGGCGCACCTGGCCTGCCGCGTAACCGGCCGGCGTGGCTGGTGCCGCCGTGTCGGTGCCCTGGCTGGCTGATCCGGTGCTCGCGGTGCTGGTCATGCTCGTCATGGCTCCCATCATCGCGCGCCGGCGAGGGCACTGCCAGGTACTGCTAATACCAGGATAACCAGGCTCTCAGTACTGGCATAAGTATTGCGGCAGAGTGGCTGTCATGAGCCACATCACGACACAGCCCCGCCGGACGACAGAGCCCGGTCAGGGGACGCCAGGGCCGGCCAGTTCGCTGGCTGCCCGGTCAGCGCGGCCGGGGACGATCCTCGCCATCGTGCTCACCGGCCAGTTCATGGCCGTGCTTGACGCCTCAGTGGTCAACGTCGCGGCACCCGCGATTCATGCCGGGCTGCACGCGTCCGGGGCCGGCCTGCAGCTGGTCATCGCCGGCTACACCATCGCTTACGCGGTGCTGCTGGTGACCGGCGCGCGGACCGGTGACCTGCTTGGTCACCGGCGCGTGTTCCTCGGCGGGCTGACCCTGTTCACCCTCGCCTCACTCGGCTGCGGGCTGGCCACTTCCACCGGCATGCTGGTTGCGCTGCGGCTGATCCAGGGAGTCGGCGCCGCGACCATGATCCCGCAGGTGCTGAGCCTGATCCAGCGCACCTACACCGGCCCGGCCAGGGCACGGGCGATGAGCGCGTACTCAGCGGTGCTGGCCGGCGGCGTTGTCGTCGGCCAGATCGCCGGCGGGCTGCTGGTCAGCGCCGACCTGTTCGGCACCACCTGGCGTCCGGTCTTCCTGGTGAACGTGCCGATCGGCGTCCTGCTGCTCGTCGCCGGCTGGCGCCGGCTGCCAGCGGGCCGCGGGGACGAGGGTCGCGGGCTCGACCCGCTTGGCCTGCTCACGCTGAGCCCGGCCGTGCTGGCACTGGTCGTCCCGCTGGTGCTCGGCCAGTCAGAGAACTGGCCGGCCTGGGTCTGGCCGTGCCTGGCCGTGAGCGTCCTGGCCTTCGCCGCCTTCGTGCTGACCGAGCGCCGGCTGGCGGCACGCGGCGGGTCCCCGCTGGTGCCTGGCCGGGTGCTGGCGCTGCCCGGCGTCGGCGCTGGCATCGGTGCGCTGTTCGTCACCATGACGCTGTTCGGCGGGATGTTCTTCGCGCTGGCGCTGCACCTGCAGGGCGGGCTCGGCGACTCGCCGCTACGGGCCGGGCTGACCTTCGCGCCGTCAGCGGTCGCGTTCGCCGTGGTCAGCCTCAACTGGCAGCGGCTGCCCGAGCGGGTACGCGAGTGGCTGCCCATCGCCGGCTTCGCCGGGACCGTGACGGGCCTGCTTGTCACGGCCGGGCTGCTGCGCGGCGCAGGCGAGCCAGTGGCCATGTACTTCAGCCTCGCGCTGGTCGGCGCCTCGCTGGCGCTGGCGTTCAGCCCGCTGATGACCTCGGTGCTGATGCGGGTTCCGGTCTCCCAGGCGGCTGACGCCACCGGCGTGCTGGTGACCGTCAACCAGCTCGGCCTGGTGCTGGGCGTGGCGAGCTTCGGGACGCTGTACCTCGACCTGGCCGGCGCGCTGCCCGGCCAGTCTGGCACCGCGGCGTTCCGGCACCTGTCGGCCCACGCGATCACCCTGACCTTCCTGGTGCTCGCCGTGGCAGCGGCGGCCGGCGGCTTGATCGCGGCCGCGCGGGCACTGGCCTTCCGCCCAGCCATGGCGGCAGGTGCGCGCCCGCAGCCGGTGCCGGTGCCGGTACAAGACCGCCAGCCGAGCTGACCGCGGGAGCCAGGCCAGCATCACGGCGCGCACGCAGGCGACGCCGGGCGGTCAGGAGCTATCCGGAGAATGCGAGCGGGTCGGGCCGCCGGGGGGCAGGCCCGGCCCGCCGCGCTGACGGGCCGGGCCGGCCTGGGGGCACGCCCGGCCCGTCAACAGTTCCTAGCCGCGGGACAGGAAGAGGCGGCGCCAGTCAGGCAGAGGCGGCGCCAGTCAGCCCTCAGCCGGGTGCCGTGCTGGCGGAGGCTGAGCGACGGCGGCCAGCCGGGCAGGCACAATGGTGAGCTGTCATGAGTGCTGAAATGCCAGGCCGGCGCAGCGCGCTGAGTTTCGCAGCCGTCCAGTCGGCGCTTGCCGCAGCGGGCAGCGGCTGGCGCGACATCACGATCGTGGCCGAGACCGGATCAACGAACCAGGACCTGCTGGCAGCCGCGCAGCGTGGCGCGGCTGAGGGCACGGTACTGGTCGCCGAGACGCAGACCGCCGGGCGCGGCCGGCTGGGCCGCTACTGGCAGAGCCCGCCGCGCAGCGCCCTGCTGTTCTCGGTGCTGCTGCGGCCTGCGGTGCCCCCGGCCCGGCGCGGCTGGGTGCCGCTGCTGGCCGGCGTCGCCGTCGCGACCGCGCTGCGCGAGCTCACCGCGGTCGACGCGCGGCTGAAGTGGCCGAACGACGTCCAGGTGAGCGGCGAGAAGCTGGCTGGCCTGCTCGCCGAGCAGGCCGGGCCGGCGATCGTCGCCGGAACCGGCCTCAACGTGCACGCCACCGGCGACGAGCTGCCGCCGGGCGCGACCTCCCTGGCACTTCATGGCGTTGGTCGGGCCAGCCGGGCCGAACTGCTCGCCGGGCTGCTCGCCGAGTTCGAGCGCCGGTACCTGCGCTGGGCTCTGGTTCACGACGGCGACCCGGCCGGCAGCGGGCTGCGTGAGGACTACCTGCAGCTGTGCGCCACCGTTGGCCGCCAGGTCCGGGTGTCGCTGCCCGGCGGCCGGGAACTGGCAGGGACTGCCAGCGACGTCGACGACGCGGGCCGGCTGGTGGTCTGCGCCGGCGGGCAGGCGACGGCAGTGAGCGCAGGCGACGTGGTGCATATCAGGTAGCCACCCGGCTGTCCCGACTGGACGCGGCACTACGGTCGCTGTGCCACGATGTGGCGTATGGCCGGTGATGGGAGCCTGTCCGAAGGCGAGCGCCTGGTGCTGCGGCTGCATCCGCACTGGAAGACGATCCTGGGGCCGATCCTGCTGCTGGCCCTGATTGTCGCCGCGGCGCTCGCGGTGCTGATCCTGCTCCCGCTGCACTCTGATACCGCGCAGGTCAGGCTCGGGATCGGGCTGGCAGCGCTCATCCTGGCCCTGGTCTTCTTCGGCGTTCCGCTGCTGCGCTGGTGGACGACGAGCTACGAGCTGACCAACCGGCGGCTGCGGCTGCGCGAGGGCATCCTCAGCCGGCGCGGCCGGGACTTCCCGCTGATCCGGATCAGCGACGTGTCGTTCTCGCACGGGCTGCTGGACCGGATTCTCGGCTGCGGCCGCCTGGTGGTCGAGTCGGCCGGCGAGCACGGGCAGCTGGTGCTCAACGAGATCCCGCAGGTCGAGCGCGTGCAGTCAACGCTGTTCCAGCTGGTCGAGGACGAGCAGGCCCGGCTGGCCAGGGAAGAGAACTGACGCCGCGAACCCGGCGCCGCGAGCTGCGCTTCACCGGCCGCCGGTCGATGTACATAAATGCCGGAAACCGGACCCTCGCCAGCCAGCGGCTGCGGCACTGCGGCCAGCCAGCAGGACGGCTGCGGCCAGCCGCCGCCCGCCAGCTAGCCTGCTGGGTGTGGAGCCTCAGCAGCCCGATGGTCAGGATGCCGGTCAGCCGGTCGAGCCGAACGGCGTAGCCGTGCCGGGCGCCGCGCTTGGCCGCCTTGCTTCCGCGCGGGAAGGTGCTGGCCTCGCGGCCGACGGAGCCGAGCTCGACGGCGTCCGGCTGCACCGTCACCAGGCGGGCGCAGCTGGCGGCACCATCGCCGAGGTCATCCTCGACCGGCCAGCGGCGATGAACGCGCTCAACACGGCCATGCTCGTCCGCCTAGCCGACGTGCTCACCCGGCTCGGCGCCGATCCGCTGCTGCGCGCCGTGGTGCTGGTCTCGGCGGGGGAGCGCTCGTTCTGCGTCGGCGCTGACCTCAGGGAGCGGGCCGGGATGAGCGACGCGCAGATGATGGCGCAGCGCCCGGCGTTCCGGGCCGCGTTCGGCGCGCTGCTCGAATTGCCGCAGCCAGTGATCGCGGCGGTCGACGGCTTCGCGCTCGGCGGCGGCTGCGAGCTTGCGCTGTCCTGCGACCTGATCGTGGCCGGCCAGTCGGCCGTGTTCGGGCTGCCGGAGGTCACCGTCGGCCTGGTCCCCGGTTGCGGCGGCACTCAGCTCACCGCGCGGCGCCTCGGCCCCGGCCTGGCCGCCGAGCTGGTGCTCACCGGGCGGCGGGTCGGCGCCGAGGAGGCCGCGCGGATCGGGCTGGCCGACCGGGTGGTCCCGGAGGGCACGGCCGCCGAGCACGCGCTCGACATCGCACTGCAGATCGCCGCCAACGCCCCGGTCGCGGTGCGCGCCGCCAAGCGGGCGATCAGGCTGGGCTCGCACGCCAGCCTGCCGGCCGCGCTGGAAATCGAGGACGCCGCTTGGCGGACAGCGGTGCTGTCCGCCGACCGCAAGGAGGGCATCGCCGCCTTCGCGGAGAAACGGTCACCGCGCTGGCGCGGGGAATGACCGGCCCCGATACCGCGCTGATCCCGTCAAGGGCAGAGACCTTCAGCAAGAACGAAGAGGCCGCCGGTGACTGACCTACCTAGCCAGATCTCGGTCCGCGAGGTGGGGCCGCGGGACGGGCTGCAGAACGAGGATCCGGTGCCGACCGCGGCCAAGATCGAGCTGATCGACCGGCTCTCGGCCACCGGGGTGCGGCGGATCGAGGCCGTGTCCTTCGTCCGGCCTGACGCGATCCCGCAGATGGCGGACGCCGACGAGGTGTGGAACGGGATTGACCGCGCCGACTCGGTCCGCTACTCGGCGCTCGTGCCGAACCTGCGCGGCGCGCGGCGCGCGCTCGACGGCGGGCTGGCCGAGATCGAGGCGGTGGTGTCCGCGTCGGACACGCACAACCGCAAGAACGTGAACCGGGGTACCGCCGAGTCGCTCGACGACATCGCGGTGATCATCGACGAGGCGCGCCAGCGCGGAGTTACCTGCCAGGTGATCATCTCGACCGCCTGGGGCTGCCCGTACGAGGGCGAGGTGCCGGTCGACCGGGTGGTGCGGGTCGCCAGCCGGGCCGTCGCCGACGGCGCCGACTGCATCTCCTTCGGCGACACCACCGGGATGGCGACCCCGAGCCGGGTCCGTGAGCTGGTCGGCGCGTTCCGCTCGGCGCACCCTGACGTGCAGCTGAACCTGCACTTCCACAACACCCGCGGCACCGGCATGGCCAACGTGCTGGCCGCACTTGAAATGGGCGTGGCGGACTTCGACGCGTCAGTCGGCGGCCTGGGCGGCTGCCCGTA
>DASXMR010000061.1:0-13615 GCA_036495525.1 Streptosporangiaceae bacterium
GCGGCGGCTATAGCAGCGGGAGGCGGCCGGTGACCTCGTCCAGCCGGGCGGCCTCGGCCGGGCCGATGGCGCAGCAGGTGGGGGTGCCGGACGGGACCTGAGTCCGGCCCGCGTCGCTGATGATCTCGACCGGCAGGCCGACCGCGCTGGCTGCCGCGGCAGTCTGGCTGAGCGCGTCCGCGCTGTCCGAGCGGAGCACGACCATCGGCTGGCCCTGCGCCAGCCAGGCGTCGCAGTCGCTGCGGCCAAGCCCGGCGAGGGCAGCGGCGACCGCGGCGTGCGCCGCCTGCGCGGCTATCTTGCCCCGGCCCATCGCCAGGTCGGTGCGCACCAGCAAGACGAGCTTGTGAGCCATGCTCCGCACTGTAGAGGCCGGCGCCGCCGGGGCAGCGGCTCAGCCAAGCCACCGCTGCAGCCAGCGGAACTGCTCGGCCAGCACGTGCAGCACGGACTCGCGGGCCAGGTAGCCGTGGCTCTCGTGCGGCAGCAGCACCAGCCGGGCGGTGCCGCCGTTGCCCTGCAGCGCCTGGAACAGCCGCTGTGACTGGACCGGGAACGTGCCCGAGTTGCTGTCCTGCATGCCGTGGATCAGCAACAGCGGCGAGCCGATCTGATCGGCGTAGCGGAACGGGGAAACGCGGTCGTACACCTGCGTCGCCTCCCAGAAGCTGCGCCGCTCGGTCTGGAAGCCGAACGGCGTCAGGCTCCGGTTATAGGCGCCGCTGCGCGCGATGCCGGCCGCGAACAGGCCGGTGTGCGCCAGCAGGTTCGCGGTCATGAACGCGCCGTAGCTGTGCCCGCCGACCGCGACCCTGGCTGGGTCGATGATGCCCATCTCGTCCAGCGCCCTGATGTGCGCCGCGGCGGCGGCGCTGATCTGCTCGACGAAGGTGTCGTTCATCGTGTCCGGGTCGCCGATGACCGGCATGGTGGCGCTGGCGAGCACGGCGTAGCCGCGCAGCACGAACCAGGCCGGCTCGGAGGCAGCCAGCCGGGTGAACCGCGCGGTGCTGCCGCGCACCTGGCCGGCCGTGTCCGGGCCGCCGTAGTCCAGCGGGTAGGCCCAGATCACCAGCGGGAGCCGGCCGTCGCGCGCCGCGTCGTATCCGGGCGGCAAGTGCAGCATGCCGGACAGCGGGACACCGTCGCCGCGGTCGTGCACGATCAGCCGCTTGTCCATGCCGGTCAGCTGCGGGTGCGGGTCAGGCCACGAGGTCAGCGACCGGGACGGCGACGACGAATCCAGGGCGGCGAGGAGCAGGTTCGGCGGCTCGGTCCTGCTCTCGTGCCAGAGCACGACGACGTCGTCCCGGCCGTCGGCGAAGCCGATCACCTGGTCGAACGCGTCAGCCGGGCTGCGGTAGAGCCGGGCCGACTCGCCGGTGGCCAGGTCTAGCCGGTCGAAGAACGGCCGGTCGCCGTCCGGCGACGAGCCATCACCGCGCAGGTAGATGGCCTGCCCGTGCTGCAGCACGGTGCGCCGGCCGTCGGGCCTGGTGGCCAGCAGCGGCGAGCCAGGGTCGGCGTAAGCGTCGTCGGCGGACAGGTCGAACAGCACCTTGTTAGCCGCCGGGTCGGACAGATCGCAAAGCCAGGTGGTCAGCCAGCGCCGGTCCCGGTCGTGCTCGGTCAGCATCAGCCGGTTCGGCTGGTCCATGTCCGCCCAGCCCAGGCACCGGTGCCGGACACCGAAAGCCACCTGCGGCTGCCCGCTGAACGGCGCGCTCAGCCAGCTGACCTGGTCCCGGTGCTCGGCCGGCACCGACGGGTCGCCGCCGTCGAGTGCCTCGGTCCAGACCAGCGTGGCCGGCAGGTTGTCCGCCCAGGTGACATGCCGCGGCCCGGTCGGCACGCCCTGCCGCGGCACTTCGTCGCTCACCGGCAGGTCGGCCGCCAGGTACTCCAGTCCTCCCCCGGCTGACCAGACCTCGGCGCGGCGGGCGAAGTACGGGTAAGGCACGCGGAACGAGAACGGCCGCTGCAGCCGGTGCACCAGCAGACGGCTGCCGTCGGGGGATTCTCCGATGGCCTGATAAAGGCCGGCAGGCCCGAGCTCAGCCGTGGCGCCGGTCACCGGGTCGACCCGCAGCGGCACGGTCGTCGCCAGCGACTCGAAGATGTCCTCGTCCGCCGGGGTGCGCAGCAGGTCCTGGAACGTCGCCATCTGCGAGCGCTTGCCCGCGACTTCCTCTACCTGCGGCTCGGCCGCTGCCTGCTGCGGCGCGGCCTGGCCAGCCGGCGCGCCAAGGGCTAGCAGCGCGCTGCCGTCGCGGCTCCAGCGGACGGTGTGGCCGGCCGACATCGGGTCGCCGCCCAGCACGTCACGGACGCGCAGGCCGGGAACCGGAGCCGCCGAGCCGGTAAGCGCGTCGGCGACCCACACGCCGATGCCGTCAGCGTCGTCCATGGTGAACGCCAGGGCGCTGCCATCCGGCGACCAGGCCGGCGCGCCAGGCATGCCGCCCTCCGGCAGCGGGATCTGCTGCTCGGTCCCGTCGGCGACGGTGATCACCGACAGTCCGGTGATCCGCCTGGTGCGCTGCCTGCCGGCGAGCACCGGGTCGACCCGGATCCCGGCGAGTGACAGGTAGGGGCGGGCCAGCAGCGCGACCGGCGGATGGGACTCGTAATGCACGACCGCGATCCGCTCACCGTCCGGCGCCAGCAGCGCCAGCGGCACAGCCGGCGCGTCGATGATCGAGACGATGTCGCTATCGGGGATCGCGTAGGGCATGTGCTGGTCCTCTCCTCGTTCGCTGCTTCTCCGCCACCGGGCGGCGCGGCGGGCGGCGCGGCCGGCCCGGATCAGGCTTTCGCGCCCGGCGCACCGCGCGCAAGTGCGGCCTGCCCCGGGTGCCCGCGGCCGGCTCGCGTTATGGTCGCGCTCATGCAGTCAGCGCAGGACGCGCCGGCGCGGCCAGAACCGGCCAGCGTGCCAGGCCTCATCGACAGCCATGCCCACCTGCTGCGGGCGTCCTCCGGAGTCGGCTTCCCGGCGACGGCCGCCACGATCGGCGAGTTCCATCGCTCGCTGGCGGCCAGCGGCAGCACGCCGATGGACGTGCCTGACCCGCCGTCGCCGGTGCCGCCCAGGCAGACCGCTGGCCGGCTGCTGGCCGGGCTGCTGCGGGCCGCGGCTGCCGGGCTGACCGAGGTCACCGAGATGGGCATGCGGGAATGGTGGTACCTCGACGCGCTTGAAGGCTTGCAGGCGTCGGCCGCGCTGCCGCTGCGGGTGCGCATCTACCTGGCCAGCGGGCTGGCGGAGGAGGCCGGCGCCGGCCGCATCGCGGCGCGCCGGGCGGCGACCGGGCCCTGGGTCAGCCTGGACGGGATCAAGTTCTACGCCGACGGCTGGCTCGGCCCGCGAACGTGCGCGATGTGCCGCAACTTCGACGACGAGCCGCAGGACGGGGTGCTGTTCGCCGGGCCGTCAGCGCTGGCGCGGCGGCTCGTGCCGTTTATCGCTGGCGGCTGGCGGATCGCCACGCACGCGATCGGCGACCGCGGCATCGCGACCGTGCTTGACGCCTACGAGCTGGCCTGGGACGGCGACCTCGGCGCGATGGCCGCTGCCGGGCCGCGGATCGAGCACGCCAGCGTGCAGTCGGCGGAGCTCGTCGCCAGGATGGCGGCTGCCGGGGTCGCTGCCTGCATCCAGCCGTCCTTCGCGGTGAGCGACGTGCCGCACGTGGCGGCGGCTCTCGGTGACGGTCGCCAGGCGACGGCCTACCCGTGGGCCACGTTGGCCGAGGCCGGCGTGCCGATGCTGGCGGGCACCGATTTCCCGATCGAGGTGCTTGACCCGCTGGTCGGCCTGGCCCGCCTGGTCAGCGGCCAGTCGGCGCGGGCGGGGTTCGGCAGCGCCGAGCCGGCGCCGCCGCACTCTCGGCTGCCAGCCGGCCTGGCCTTCGCGCTGCTTTCTGATCCGGCGGCCGGCCGCACGGTGCTGTCTGCTGACCCGCGCGAGGTGCAGCCGGCCCAGATCGACCAGATCGATGTTCTCGGGACCGAGCCGCTGCCATTCCAGCCCGGCTGACGGCGGCAGCTGCGCGGCCCGGCAGGCCGGCTGCCGCCCGGCGGCATGCCGCGCGGTAGCAGCGCAAGGTAGCGTGACCGGGTAAATGACGGGCGAGTCGGTCATCGCGGGCACCCACGCGTCGCCGGCGATGTGCTCGCCAGATAGCGGGAAGGACTCCTCATTCGTGTGCATCGCCTGCGTGATGAGAGCTGGTGACCAGGGTCCCGGCTATCTCGACGATGGCGACGACGCCATGCCAGGCGCGATTCATGACTGGTCGGCCGCCGACGGCGCGCGGGCAGGCGTGGTGTACCGGCAGCTGCCGGCCTGGAGCCGGCAGCTGATCGACATGCTCGCCGCGCAGCCCGGCGCGCTCTTCCCGATCTCGGTGCTGCGCCAGACGCTGGTGGAGCCGGGCTCGATGTTCGGCATCGAGGAAATGTGCGAGTGGGCCGCCCCGGTCTGCACCGCCGTCGGCAGGCACCTGCCGGTGCTCATCCGGCTGTCAGCGTCAGGTGAGCCGGCCTGTTACATGGACCAGGTTGCGGCCGGGCTGTTCCGGCGCGCGGCCGATCCGCTGGCGGTGGTGGGCGGCAGTCGCGCGGCGCTGCCTCCGGCCCCGGCTGCTGCCCAAGCGGCCGGTCCCGGCGCGGCCGCTGGCACTGACCCGCTGGCTGACTCCCGCCCGGCTGAGCCCGGCGCAGTGCCAGAGCCGGGCCCGCTGGCGCCCGGGCCTGGCGCGGTGATCCTGCCGGGCGAGGTCATCGATCCCGATCCGGTAACCGAAGCTGACGTGCGGATCGAGCCAGCACAGCCGGCCCGCCCTGAAGCAGGAGCGCCGTCAGCATGGCCAGGCGGGACTGGACAGGCCGTCCGGCCCGGCATGACGGCCGGACCGGACGGCGGGGTGGCCTAGTACCAGCCGGTCCTCACTTCATGCAGCCAGGCGCGGCGCGGCGAGCGGTACCTGCCGCGGATGTAGCGCAGTCCCCAGCGGATCTGCGTCCAGGCGTTCGTCCGCCAGTGCCCTCCGGCGCTGGCCATCTTGCTGCCGGGCACCGCCTGCGGTATGCCGTAAGCGCCTGAGTACGGATTAGACGCGCGCGGGCTCCAGCTGCTCTCGCGCGTCCACAGCCGGTTCAGGGGCCTGAACTGCCACCGCTTGAAGCCGTGGCGGCGCAGCAGGATGCGGGCGATGGCGCGGGGGCCGCGGCGGGTGCGCTGGGAGCTGGTCAGCTGCGCCTGCACGGCTGATCTGTCAGCAGCCGCCGACGTGCGGCCGGACTGCGTGTCGAGCTTGATAGCGGTCCGGGCTCCGGCAGTGGCGGAGCTGGCGGCGGCTGGCGGCCGGCCGGCCGGGCCGGCGGCGCTGGCGATGGTGGCGCCGGTGGCGCCGATGGCGGCTGTCATGACGAGTGCCGCCGGGAACGAGAGTGCGCGGGCGGGCAGGTTTCTGGGCTTGCGAGTCCTGTAGCCGGACAAGGCAGACCTTTGGTCGGGCACGATTGTGCTCGGCTGTCACCCGGGCGCGGCCTCGCGTCCTGCATGGCGCGGGCGGCGGCGTGGCGCGAGCTGTCGCGAGATCATGGCGACGTGGTTACCGGTGGTAACCATCGGGCACGCAGGGTGCTAACGAATCACCCACACTGCACGAAAGCACGCGACCATCAGGCCGAAACCCAGGTTTTAGCCCATCGCTCCAGCCGGTCACCGATCCGGTAGCGCATTCAAACACATATCCGAAACGAAGTAGCTGACCTCATCTGCGGCTGAGATTAGCCAGTGCGCGGCCGCGCATCGTGACATGCATCACATATCACAGAACGTAGGTCGAATTTCACTGACCGTTGCGGCTGCTGCGGCCCGGAATACCGCTTACGGACAGTCCGGCAGCGCGGTCAGCTGGCGCGGTAGGCGCGGGCGGCCTCGCGCAGAGCTGCGTGGGTCCCGCGCATGACTTCCCGGCCGCCGGGCAGCCACTGCTTGCGCAGCTTCGCCACCGAGGTGTAGTTCGTGTCGCAGACGTTCGCCAGCGGCGACTCGGCCGCCTGGCTCACGAACTGATAGGCGTCCATCGCGGACAAGCCGTGCTCCTGCGCCACCCACTGCACGAGGTCAAGCTGGGCGATCCGGAACGCGTCCTCCAGCGGCCTGGCCGAGCCGGTGGACATGATGTAGGTGTCGGACTCGATCCGCGGCCAGGGCGTCGCCACGCCCTTGAGCAGCTCCACGATGATGACCGTGTTCATCGCGCATTCCACTGCCACCCCGCAGGTCTCCCCCTCGCCCTGGCGGGCGTGGCCGTCGCCCAGCGACAGCAGCCCGCCTTCTACATTGACGCCCAGGTAGCAGGTCACGCCCGCCTGCATCTCAGGCGTGTCCATGTTGCCGCCGAAGGCATCGGGGACCAGCGCCGAGCGCACCTCGAGATTGGCGGGCGCCACGCCTACGGTGCCGTGCATCGGGTTCATCGGCAGCTCGGCGGTGAAGTCACTGTCCCTGGCGGTGAAGCCGCAGGTCCCCCTGGTCCGGTCAAGCTCCCAGATCCACACCACCTCGGGCAGCGGATCCTGCAGCGTAGCGGTGAGGTGGGTGGAGGTCAGGGCGCCGAACAGCGGAACCGTCGTGGAGGCGGCCCAGTCCCGGCTCGGCTCGACGGAGACGAAGTGAACGGCCAGGGTGTCCCCGGGCTGCGCGCCATCGACGTAGAAAGGCCCGGTCTGCGGGTTGAGGAACGGGAACTCGCAGACTGCCGAGACCAGGTCACCGGTGCCGCGCACCCGGCCGGCGAAGCAGTCCTCTGTCCACAGCTCGAGCACCGTGCCCGGCGTGATGCGCGCCACCGGGGCCGCTCCGCCGAACGTCCACGCGAACTGCGCCGCTTCCGGCCGGAACGACAGCACCTGCGGATCACTCATCTGCATTCCTCCAAGCTCCGTGGGCGTGCGCGCCGCACCCGCTGAGGCCGGCAGCACAACTGTGTCTGATCTTGCCGGCGGCGGCAACGGCCTGCGGCCGGCGAGCGCTGCGGCCGGCCTGCCGGGCAGGCCGCCTGGCGGCTGGTGCGGTGCCTTCGCCATTAGTTATTCTTCGAGCAGAATGCGCCAGGGAAGGGCCACCAGGCGCATTCGGAAGGGGCGGACGATGGGGAAGCTGACCTGCCGCGCAGCAGGCCTGTCAGCCGCCGGGTGATGTCCGTCCTCGACCGGCCCGGCGGAAAGCGGGCACGGCAGAAAGCCAGCCTGGCGGCTGCCGCGGGAGAAGCGGACGCGGCCGTCGGGCGTACCCTCGTGCCCGCAGATGTGCGGCTGGCGAACCTGGCCAGGATTGTCAGGGAAATGCGCAGCACCGACCGGCTGTCTCGAGCCGACGTGGCCAGGCGCGCCGGGGTGTCACTGCCGACCGCGCACCGGCTTGTCTCGGACCTTGCCGTGCTTGGCCTGGTGGAGCAGCAGCGGACGGTGGCCAGCAGGACCAGGCTCGGCCGTCCGCCCGTCGTCTACAGCTTCCGTGAGGATGCGGCCCTGCTCGCCGGGATCGACGCCGGCAACGAGTGGACCAGGCTGGCGCTGACCACGCTGTCCGGGCGGATCCTCGCCGAGCGCGTGCTCGCCTCCGATCAGCTGGGCCGCGACCTCGCCGAGACGCTCGGCGCGACGGTGGCGACGCTGCTCGACTCGGCCGGCCAGCCAGCCGACCGGCTGGCTGGTGCCGCGGCGGGCGTTGCCGCCTGCGTCGACGGCCGGGGCGTGCTGCGTGACCCGCCGGTACACCAGGTCTGGGATGGACTGCCGCTGCGCGAGCGGCTCAGCGATCGGCTCGGCTGCGAGGTTGCCGTCGCCCAGGACGATCACCTGTCGTCGATAGCCGAGAGCAGCGAACGCGGTACCTTCCCCGGCGCTACCTCGCTGCTCGTGCTGGAGATCGGCCGCGGCATCGGGGCCGGGATGACCATCGACGGCAAGCAGGTGGCTGGCGCCCGCGGCCGGTTCGGCCGGATCGCGGGCTGGCCAGTCACCGACCCGGTCAGCGGGCAGCCAAGCACACTCGGCGACAGCCTGGTCAGCCATGGGCTCGCCCGCCAGTATCAGGCCAGGGGCGGAACCGCTCCGGTCACCGACGGCGCCGGGCTTGCGGACGCCGCCCGGCTGGGTGATCCGCAGGCGCAGGTGGTTCTGAGCTGGGCAGCCGAGCAGATCGCGGACGTGGTGACCAGGCTGCACCGGCTTTGCGACCCGCAGGCGATCGTGATCGGCGGCGGCCTGGCCCGCGCCTACGACCTGCTGGAACCGGAGCTCACGCGTCGGCTGGCGCACGGCGTGCTCGCTGCGCCCAGCATCCTGGGGGAACGAGCGGTCGTGCTTGGCGCCGAGATTGTCGCCGGATCGTTCGTGGAGAGCTGGCTCAGCACGCGGCTGGCCAGGGCATGACCGGTTACCCGGCGGTCGGGCCGGCCGCAGGCAAGGAGTTACCGAGATGGCACAGCCCGCGCGGAATCAGGAAGGCACGGCCCCCGCGGCCGGCCGGCGCGACACCGGGACGGCCGGCCGGCTGGACGCCGGGACGGCCGGCCGGCGTGACACCCGCCAGCCGCCGGCCGGCCAGCAGCCCGTCACCGGGCAGGGTGAGGCCGGGCCAGGGCACCCTTCTGACACGCTGACGGCCGCGCGGACCGCGGCCAGGCCGGCCAGCCTCGCCGCGGCCGCGGCGACCGCGGCAGCCGCCGTGACCAGGCCGGCGGAGCCAGGTCAGCAGCCGGCTGCCAGGCAGCCGGGAGCTGAGCGACCGGCCGCGGCCGGTCCGGTGCGGGCACGGGGCCAGCAGGGCGCGGCGGCGCCGGCCGGCCCTGGCCAGCTTCCGGTCCGGCCGCCGCTCCCGCTCGACGCCAGCGTGCCGCTGCCGCTGCCGGTGAGCGACTACCGGCTTGACACCCCGGCGATGCTGGTGGACCTGGACGTGGCCGACGCCAACATCACGAAGATGGCCGCCTTCGCGGAAAGGGCTGGCTTGCGGCTGCGACCGCATATCAAGACGCACAAGAGCGTGGCGATGGCCGAGCGGCAGCTGGCGGCCGGCGCCGCCGGGCTGTGCGTGGCGACCGTCACCGAGGCGGCCGCGATGACCGCGGCCGGCATGTACGACCTGACGCTCGCCTACCCGGTGGTCGGGCGGCGCAAGCTGGAGCGGCTGGCCGGGATCTGCCGGCTGGCCGATATCACGCTGGTCACCGACTCCGAGGATGTCACCGACGGGTACCAGGAGCTGGCCAGGCAGGCTGGCCGGCCGCTGGACGTGCTGATCGAGGTGGACACCGGCATGCACCGGGTCGGCGTGCCGCCGGAGCGGGTGGTCAGGCTGGCCAGTTACCTCAGCCGGGCGGCCGGGCTGCGGTTCCGCGGGATCCTGACGCACGCGGGCCACGCGCACGATGCCGACGGGCAGCTGGGCATCGAGCGGACCGCCCGCGCCGAGGCGGCCGTGATGGGCGGGCTGCGCGCCGACCTGGAGTATGCCGGGCACGAGGTCAGCGTCGTGTCCGCCGGGTCCACGCTGACCTCGCGGTACCTGTCATCATCTGATGGCATCACCGAGATCAGGCCTGGCACCTACGTCTACAACGACCTGCGCACGGTCGGCTGCTGGTCCTGCACGCCGGAGGAGATCGCCATCGCGATGCTCGCGACGGTCATCAGCGTGGACAGCGACCGGGTGACTGTCGACGCCGGCAACAAGACGCTCACCAGCACCAGCGTGCCGGTCTACGGCTCGGGGCACCTGGCTGGCCATCCGGACAGCGCGTTCACCAGGCTCACCGAGGAACACGGCGTGCTGTCGGTGCCCGCTGACCACAGCCTGCGGGTAGGCGACCGGGTCCGGGTGCTGCCGGTGCACGCGTGCGTGTGGTCGGACTTGCAGCCAGAGGTCTACGGCAGCCGCGGCGGCCAGGTCGTGGAGCGGATCAGGGTTGACGCCTTCCGGCACAGCCTGTAAGCAGTCGCCCGCTCACCGCGCCAGTAAGGCGTGCTGACGGCGGTCCAGGCGCCGGGCCGGCACCCGCCATTCCTCGTCAGGCCGCAAGACGGCAGCTGCCCCGGCAGAGCCTGCACTCCGCCGGGGCAGCGTGAGCTGAGCTGGCTCAGCCCGCCGTGCTACTTGCCGTGGTGCTTATGCGACTTGACCTTGCCGATCACCTCGCCGGTGACCGAGTCAAGCAGCAGCGCCTTGTCGTTCGGCCGCTGGCGGAAGTTGAACAGCCCGCCAGGACCGTCGATGCTGCCGGCCACCTCGTCGAACGAGCCGTGGCCGATCTGCTTGCCCTTCAGCCAGTTGTCTTCGATGAACGTGATGACCGAGGACTGGTCAAGCACCTTGTGGCCGACGAAGTTCTGCTTCGCCCACGGGGAGATGACCAGGAACGGCAGCCGCGGACCGTAACCACACCGGTCGTTGAAATTGCCCAGCGAGATCGACGCGGCCATGCACTGGGCCTGGTCCTGCGCCGGGTCGTTCGAGCCGTTCACTGTCGGCGAGGACTGGTGGTCGTACCAGCCGTCCGAGTCATCGTAGGTGACGATGATCGCGGTCGACTTCCAGTCCTTCGACAGCTCGATCTGGTTGATGGTGTTGACCAGGAAGTGCTGCTCGTCCAGCGGATCGGAGTTCGCAGCGTGGCCATTCTGGTACGCCGGCGGCTTGAGGAAGCTGACCGCTGGCATGTTGCCCTTCTTCAGCGTCTGGAAGAAGTCGGTGATGTCGTACTGGTGGTTGGCCTGGTCGGTGCGCCCGATCTCCTTCTCCGAGGTCGGAGGCAGGTGAGCCGGGTTCGCCGTCGAGGCGTACAGCTGGAACGGCTCGTGGTGCGGGACGTAGTCCGAAACCGGGATGCCGCCGATGTTGTTGTGGGTGGCGCCGCAGATCGCGTTGCCGTTGCTGCCGGTGCCGGTCGGCGCGAAGCCGCCCTGGAACCAGCCCCAGGTGATGTGCTTGGCGTTCAGCAGGTCACCGATGTTTTTGCCGGTCAGCACGCCCACCGGGTTGGTGGAAGTGTGGCTGTTGTCGGAGCACTGGTCGAAGGCCGGGTCGATGTCACCGAACAGCGTGCCCAGGCCCTGGCTGTTGACCGAGCCGATGGCGCCAGGGTCACTGACCGGGGCACCAGTCGTCGGGTTCACGGCCATGGCGCCGCTGTCGTTCCCGGACATCACGTTGACAGCACCGGGAGTCGACGGGCCGTAGTTAGTGTCGTACATGTTGTCGCTCATGGCGTAGTGCTGCGCGTAATTCCACAGCCCGGTGACGGTGTTGCCGTCGTAGTAGTCCATGACGAGACCCGGCTGGCCGAAGAGGATCGGCTGGCCGGTGCAGGTGTCGTGGTCGGTGAACTGGACGAACTTGTCCATCTTCCCGCCATCGGCGGCCTGCTGCTCTGGACCGTAGCTGTGGTTCTGGTCGCAGGTCAGCGCCTCAGAGGGAGTCAGGCGCTGCGGGTTGAAGCTGTTCGGGTTGCTGCTCAGCAGCGCCGGCGTCAGCCCGTTGACCGTCGGCGTGCCCTTCTTGGCGTGGAAGGGCGAGCCGTCGGTGTTCGCCGCGTTCGGGTAGGTGCCGAAGTAGTGGTCGAACGAGACGTTCTCGTCGAAGATGACCACTACGTGCTTGATCGGCGTGGCGGTGTGCGGCGTGAGGTAGGCACTCGCCGGCACGGTCTTGGGGACCGGCACCGAGCCCGGCGTGTTCGCCGGTGCCCTCGTGCTGGCCATGGACACCGTGCTCACCGTCAGGCTGGCACCGAGCACGACTGCCGCGCCCGCGATCACATACGGGTTACGCCACGTCGATTTAGACCTCCAGAAGCTGAGGCCTTGGCCCATTTCATCCTCCTGTCTTTGCCAAGCTCACCAGTGGTGCGCCTGCTGCCGGTCCTGCGACTGCAGGCGCCGGCAACGGGGATCACCGCCGGCAGCGGGACGCCGGGATAACCTTGTCGTAAAGGCGCTACCAGCCTGCATCGGCAAGCTGGCGGAAAAGGAAACAGATGGCGACGGGCAAATGGGGCGCGCTGCCGGGCGACAGCCGCACGCGGTGACTGCACAGCCCGCCGCGCGCGATATCAGGATGGTCACCGGTCACGTGAGCATCCCCCGGCCCAGGTAGTCGGCGCTGTCGCGGACACCGGGCAGCGCGAAGAAGTAGCCGCCGCCGAACGGGCTGATGTAGTCGACCAGCGGCTCGCCGATCAGCCTGGTCTGCACGGCCTCGAACTGGCGCTTGATGTCCTGCTGGTAGCACGTGAAGATCAGGCCCTGGTTGAGGTCGCCGACGTCGTCGACGCCTAGGTCGTAATTGTGCGCCCGGCGCAGGATGCGGCTGTCCGCGCTCTGCGGCGTGCGCGGGTTAGCCAGCCTGATATGCGCGGTCAGCGGGATCACCGCGCCGGTCGGGTCGAGCGCGTAGTCGGGGGTGTCATGCTCGCTGTCGCCGTCCAGCGGCGCGCCTGTGTCGCGGCGCCGGCCGAACATGTTCTCCTGCTCGGTGATCGCGACCCGGTCCCAGAACTCGGCCAGCATCCGGATCAGCCGGACCGCCAGGTAGCTGCCACCGACCGTCCAGGCTGGCTCGCCGCTGGTACCGGGTTGCACCCAGACCAGCTGGTTCATCTGCGTCGCGCTGGTCACGGCGGGATTGGCGATGCCGTCCATGAACCCCATCAGGTTGCGCGGCGTCGTGCCGGCCGGCCGCGGCGGGCTCAGGAAGCCGTCCATCCGCCAGCGGACCTGCATCGCTCCGCGGGTGTGCTTGGCCAGGTCGCGTACCGCGTGGATGACGGTGTCCGCGTTCCCGGCGGTGAGCTGAACGCTCAGGTCCCCGTGGCACTGGGCCGGGTCAAGCCGGTCGTCGGGGAAGGTCACCATCGTGGTGAGCCTGGCCGGCCGCTGGCCGGCCAGGCCGAACCGGTCGTCGAACAGCGAGGCGCCGGCGCCCACGGTGACGGTCAGCCCGTCCGGGATGACGGTGGGCCCGAGGATGCCGGAATCTGATGGCGGCTGGGTGATGCCGACCGGCGGCGGCGAGCCGCCGGCCGACAGGAAGGCGGCCCGGTCGGTGATGGTGCGCATCAGGTCGGTCAGCTCCGCGCGGTTCTGCGCGGTCACGTCGAAGGAAATCATCGACGTCTGCGCGGCCGGCTCGCGCAGGATGCCTGCCTGATGCCCGCCGTAGAACGGCACGGCGGGCATCCGGCCGTCCTGCAGCGCGACATCATGCACGGTCACGGCCGGCGCCGGCCGCGGCGAGTGCAGCGCGTAGCCCGCCGCGCCGCCGGCGGCGACGCCTGCCACGCCGGCGCCGACCACGCCCCGCAGGAACGATCGGCGCCGTGGCTGAGCTGGCGGCGCTGACACCTGGTCGGCCGCCGCAGCGGGCGCTGGCGTGCCCTGCTCGGCTGGCACGCCGCCCGGCTCGCCCTGCTCGTCCGTCACTAAGTGCCCCGCGGCTCGGTGATGACCGCGATCGGCGCGAGAGCCTCGAGGGCCTGGCCGGCCGCGGCGTCGATCTGCTGGCGCTTGACGGCGCTGAGGTCGGCGACAGCTACCCAGC
>DASXMR010000062.1:0-12310 GCA_036495525.1 Streptosporangiaceae bacterium
GGCGGGACTGACGCCCAGCCAGCTCTCCACGCTCGAGAACGTCGGCAAGACCGGACCGGTTCGGCTCGGTGACCTGGCGGCAGCCGAGCGCATCGCGCCCTCGACTCTCACCCGGCTGGTCAACGTGCTCGAAGGCCGCGGGTACCTGCGGCGTGAACCCTCTCCCGATGACGCCCGGGCTTACCTGGTCACGGTCACCGATGCCGGCCGTCAGGTGCTCGAGCGCATCCGCGCGGAGGCGACCAGCGCGCTGACCGACATCCTGCTGACGCTCCCGGCCGATCAGCTGGCCGCCCTGGACGCGGCACTGCCCGCGCTGGAACGCCTCACCGGCCGTCCGTCGGCCTAGCCACTGGCTGTTCGTCCCGGCTAGCTGATCAGCCGGGTAGCTGACCACCCCGCTAGGTGCTCGCCGCCCCGCCCGGTGGTGTCACGCAGCTGGCGGGCATGATGGCGAGCTGACTGGCGCAGACCGCCGCGCGACTCGCGCCAGCCCGACCACTCAGAACAGCAGGCTGGACAGCCTGGCCCTGGCCTTCGCGACAAGTGAATCCCCGGGCGGGAAAATGCCGAACAGCTCGACCAGATGCTGCCGCGCCTTGTCCCGTTCGTCGCCGGAGGTCCGCTTGATGGTGCCGAGCAGGCGGTCGAAGCTCTCCTCGATCCGGCCAGTGGCGAGATCGAGGTCGGCCATCCGTGCCTGCGCCGTGGCGTCGTCCGGCCGCTGGGCCGCCTCCCGCCGCACGGCAGCCTGATCGTAGGCCTCAACCCGGCGAATGAGCTCGACCTGGCCAAGGCCCATGGTCGCGACCGGATCGCCGGGGTTGGCCGCCAGCACCTTCTCGAAGGCGGCCGCGGCGGCGTCCATGTCGCCGCGCTCCATCGCCTGCTGGGCCTCGTCGAAGACGGCACTCGTGCCGGGGTCCGCGCCCGGATAGCCGGGCAACTGCCCTGGCGCCGCGGCCTCTTCGCCGACCTCTGCGCCGTCGCCTTCGGCGAGTCCGGCGCCGTCGGCCTGCATGCCGTACTGAGCAGCGACCTGAAGTAGCTGGCCGACCCACTGCCGGGCCTGAGCTTCCGGTACCGCCCCGATGAAGGCGTTAGCGATCTGGCCCGCCACGAAGGCGACGACCATCGGAATGCTCGTGGACTGGAGTACCTGGCTGAGCGCAGCGCTCACCTGAGGGTTGGCGTCGGCGTCGACCTTCGCCAGCACGAAGGCGCCATTCGCCTCGGCCGCGAGCTTCTCCAGAATCGGACTGAGCTGCTTGCACGGCCCGCACCAGTCGGCCCACAGGTCCACGACGACCGGGACGGTCTGGGACCGGTTGATCACATCGGTGGTAAAAGTCTCGTCGGTGACATCAATGCTGGTGGCCTGCGCGCCCGCCTGGCCCGGCGTTGCCTGCGCCTGCTCGGCGGCCCGCTGCCTGCGCTGCGCGGCGGCCTGGCGCGCACCAAGGTCGACCGCGCCATGGAGGGAGAAGTCCCGCGGCTGGTTCATGCCTCCATCCTGCCCCATCCGGGTGAGCGGATGGACCGGTAGCTGCAGCTCTTAGCCCAAGCCCGCACCGGAGCCGCCCAGCAGAGCAGCGCCGGCGCTCGCCAAACCGGCGTCGCCCAGCGGGACCACCGTCGCTCACCAGGCCGGCCGTCGCCCAGCAGGACCGGGTCGACCAGGAGGGCAGCTCGTGGCTCAGAAGGCCGGAACCTCGAAGTAGCCGCCCCACTCCTCGCGCAGCGCGCCGCAGATCTCCCCCAGCGTCGCCTCGGCGCCGGCCGCCGCGATCATGGGCGGGATGGTATTGGCATCCGAGCGCACCGCCGCCAGCAGTTCTGCCAGCGCGGCGTCCACCGCGGCCTGGTCGCGCGCTGCCCGCCGTGCCCGCAGCGCGCGCACTTGCTCGACCTCGACCTCGTGACTCACCCGCAGGATCTCGATCGGCTGCTCCACCGTCTCGGTGTAGCTGTTGACGCCGACGACCAGCTTCTCGCCCTTCTCCACCTTCTGCTGGTAGGCGAACGATGCCTCAGCGATCTCCGACATGAACCACCCGTCGTCGATGCCGCGCAGGATGCCGCCGGTCATCGATCCGTCCGGGCTCATCGCACGGATCTTGGCGAAGATCTCCTCGGCCTCGGCCTCCAGGCGGTCCGTCAGCGCCTCTAGATACCAGGAGCCGCCGAGCGGGTCGGCCACGTTGGCCACGCCCGTCTCCTCCATGAGTACCTGCTGGGTGCGCACCGCGATCTCCGCTGCCTTGGCCGACGGCAGCGCCAGCACCTCGTCCAGCGCATTGGTGTGCAGCGAGTTGGTGCCGCCGAGCACCGCCGCCAGTGCCTCAATCGCGGTGCGGACCACGTTGTTGTCTGGCTGCTGCGCGGTCAGTGATACCCCGGCGGTCTGCGTGTGGAAGCGCAGCCACTGCGCCCGCTCGGTCGTGGCTCCGTAGACGTCGCGCAGCCAGCGCGCCCAGATCCGCCGCGCGGCCCGGAACTTCGCGATCTCCTCGAAGAAGTCGATGTGCGCATCAAAGAAGAACGACAACCCCGGCGCGAACACGTCCACGTCCAGCCCGCGCGACAGTCCCAGCTCGACGTACCCGAACCCGTCAGCCAGCGTGAATGCCAGCTCCTGCGCCGCGGTCGAGCCCGCCTCCCGGATGTGGTAGCCGGACACGGACAGCGGCTTGTAGTCGGGGATGTGCGCCGCGCAGTACTCCATCAGGTCGCCGATCAGGCGCAGGTGCGGCTGCGGCGGGAACAGCCACTCCTTCTGGGCGATGTACTCCTTGAAGATGTCGGTCTGCAGCGTGCCGTTGAGCTTCCCGATGTCGGCGCCCTGCCGCTGCGCCGCGGCCAGGTACATGCAGAAGACCGGCACCGCCGGCCCGCTGATGGTCATCGAGGTCGTGGTGTCGGCCAGCGGGATGCCGCCGAACAGACAGTCCATGTCGGCGGCCGAGTCGATCGCAACGCCGCAGTGCCCGACCTCGCCGAGGGACCGCGGGTCGTCCGAGTCGCGGCCCATCAGCGTCGGCATGTCGAACGCGACAGACAGCCCGCCGCCACCGGCCGCCAGCAGCATCTTGTAGCGCTCGTTGGTCTGCACCGCGTTGCCGAATCCGGAGAACTGGCGGATCGTCCACGCCCGGCCCCGGTACCCGCCCGGGTACAGCCCGCGCGTGAAGGGGAACTCCCCCGGCCAGCCGATCCGCTCGAAATCCGGTACGACCGCGCCCTCCGGCGGCCCGTACACCGGGTCCACCTCGAGCCCGGACAGCGTGGTGAAGTCCGCGTCCCGCTTGCGCGACGCGTCGTATCTGCGCTGCCAGCGCTCGCGTCCATCGACCATGGCGCACCCCAACCGCGGAAATTAATTGGACGTCCTACTAATTCCGCAGTGTACCCGGCCGCTGCACCGCGAACCAGCCGGGAATCGGTCCAACCATCTCCGCCGCTCCGCGTCATAGGTAGTACGGACCGGCGGATTTCGAAGAGAAGGGAACGGGGCCGTGCGCACACCCGGCACTTCCGATGGCTGATCGGTGCAAGGCTGAAGCGTCTCGTGCTTGACGCCGCATACCTGGAAGATTCGGGCTATGTTCAGCTAGCGTGGCCAGACCACACGGCGCGCCCGGCCGCAAAGCCGCGCGCCGCGAACCAGAGGAACACGGTGGCGAGGCTCCGCACCTCCGATCAGCAGGCAGTCGAAGAGCTGTTTAATGCCGCGTACCCGCGGCTGGCCGGCTGGGTCCGCAGGCTGGTCGATAACGATGAGACCGCCCACGAGATAGCGTCCGAGGCCTTCACCCGGCTGCTGTCCCGCTGGGGCAACCTGGAGAATCCGCAGAGCTACCTCTACATGATCGCTACGAACCTGGTGAGGGACCACTGGCGCCGGACGGGCCGGGAACGGTCCGCCCTGCGGGTGATGACGGCCGCCGGGCCCGCCGATCCGGTGTACCACCCGGCTCAGGACGTCGACGTGCGCGCGCTGATCCAGTCGCTGCCGGAGCGGCTGCGCAGCCCGTTCCTGCTGCACTACTACGCCGGGTTCGGGCTCAAGGATGTGGCGGCGATGCTCGGCCGCCCCGAGGGCACGATCAAGGCCGACCTGTTCCACGCCAGGGCGCGGCTCAAGGCAGCGCTGGGAGAGTCCAGTGACTGAGCCCCGGGACCAGGTCAACCGTTGGCTGGCGGGCGAGGTGACACCGCTCACTCCCCGGCCAGGCGCGCTGGAGACAATCAGGCGCCGCGCCAGGCGGCGCAAGCGCCATCAGGCACTCGCGGTCGGCGCCGCCTGCGCGCTGGTGATCGCCGTCGGCGTGAGCATCCCGCATTTCCTCCCCGGGCGGACCGGCCGCGGCTCCTCGCCGCACCCGCCCGTCGCCGTCAGCCAGAAACCCCCGGCGATCGGAGCCAGCAGCAGCCCGCTAGCCGGCGAATCCACCGGGCCGGACACGGGTCGCGTCGTGCAGCTGCACCAGCGCACCATGCTGACCCCGGGTGCCTCTGACACGGTGCCGCCGCCTAATTTCCAGCCGACTTCGGTGACGATGGTCGGCACCGGCACCGGCGGACTGGTTGGGGCGGTCATCGGCCAGGCGGGCACGCCCGGCCATTGCGCCACTGCATACTGCACCTCGCTGGCTGGCACGTCGGATTACGGCAACGCCTGGTACGGGGTCAGCGCGCCAGTGACCTCCGGCCCGGACGGCGACGCTGGTGTCAGCCAGCTCCGGTTCGCGAATCTGAACGACGGCTGGGCCTTCGGGCCGGCGCTGTGGGAGACCAGCCGCGGGGGCTGGCCCTGGCACCAGGAGGACACCTTCGGCCAGCGCGTGCTCGATGTGGAAGCGGCCGACGGCCATGCATTCGCGGTGTTCGGCACCTGCACCGGGACCGGCGCTGACTACGCGGCCGACTGCACGAGCTTTGCCCTCTACACGTCGGTCGCGGGCAGCACGACGTGGACGCCTGTCGCCGTGCCGGCCGCGTTCGGGCACATGAGCTCGGGTATTTCCGCGACACCGCTGCTAGTGATCGCCGGCGGCACTACCGGCTTCCTGCTCACCCCATCCGGCGCGCTGCTCAGCGGTCCGGTCACGGGCGGGCCCTGGAACCTGGTTACCCAGGCGCCGTGCGCGCCTGGCCCGGCCGACGCGAGCCAGGACAGCCCGGCGCACCCGGGAACCCAGTTCTCGGCTGGCCCCAAGCTCCTGCTGGCCTGCGGAAACGGCGAAGCCGGCGCCACGGCTGCGGCTACCCTGTACACCTCGACCGACGGAACTACGTGGCAGAAAGCCGGCCCAATCGCGGTCGGCAGCCTGGCCCCCGGCGGTGTGGCCACCTCGCTGACGTCGGCCTCAGCCGGCCAGGCGGTGCTCGCCACCACGTCCGCCATCCTGTACTCAGCCGACGGAGGCACGACCTGGCGGAAGGCGCGGCTCGCGCCGGGGAGCGCGCCGGCTGGCGGCTTCAGCTACGTGGGCATGACCACCGCCACCCAGGGCGTCGCGGTGCCCGCTGACGCGCAAGCCGGGGAGATCTTCGTCACCCAGAACGGCGGCCGGACCTGGACGCCCGCACCGATTACCGGCTGAGCTCCGGTCCGCCATCCTTAAAGTCCCCGGCTCTCACCCGCAGCGCGCGCAGCAGTCCGGACATCTCCTCAAGCTGCGCCGGGCTATAGCTGCCCATGCCGAAATCGGCCTGCATCAAGTCCGTGGTCGCCCGCTGCATGACTTCCCGGCCGGCCGGGGTGATCTCGGCGAGCGTGCCGCGCCCGTCCCTGGGGTTGGGGCGCCGCTGCACCAGGCCCTGCCGCTCCAGCCGGTCGATCGTGTTGGTCACGCTCGTCGGATGAACCATGAGGCGTTCGCCGATCAGGCCCATTGGGAGCGCACCGTCCCGGCTGAAGCTGAGCAGCACGAGCGCCTCATACCGGGCGAAGGTCAGGCCGTGCGGCCGGAGTAGCCCGTCCAGTTCAGCGAGCAAGATCTGCTGGACTCGCATGATCGCCGTGACTGCGGCCATAGCCTTGGCATCACCGAACCGGCGCTCCCAGGTTTCCGCAGCGCGAGCGATGGGGTCGAAAGGCAGGTCAAGCGGCTTAGACACAGGCACACGGTATATCCCGCCCGGCCTTGCCCCGCATGGGTTGCCTGTGCTTGTGCGATACCAATGCGGCTAGCCGGCGAGTACGTGGACATGGTCAATTACAGATAGTTACATTGCCTTGACAGGACCGGGGGGCCGGTCCATCAGGCGGAAAAATCGGGGGATTCAGTGCGCTCTGGCCCTAGGGCCGACGCGCCTTGGCGGGAAGGCGCCTGGCACGCAGCTGCCGGGCACCGAGCCGCCCGGTGCAGGCATGCCCGGTGCGGGCCTGCCCGACCCTGGGCCGGCTTGGCCCGGCGGGGGCCGGCGTGACGCGCCACGGCCGCGCGGTGATGGCGGCCGAACCGGTCGTGGCGGCCGGCATAGGACTGCGCTTTGGCCTGAGCTGGGTCGTGCGTTCCGCCAGCTTCCGGGTCGGCGCGCCAGCCCCGGATAGCGCCCCGCTCGGACTGCTGCTCGACTACCCGGCGCAGGCCACTGCCGTGATCGACCTGCTGGCCGGCGTCGCCAGGCCCGCCTATGGCGAGCTGCGTGTGCTTGGCCACGACATGTCCACTGTCCGCGGCCGGGCCGCCGTGCGGCGTCGTGTCGGCGTTGCGCGCCGCGGCACCAGGGCCCTGCCAGGCATCCGGATCCGGCGGCTGGTCGAGCATGCCGCCTGGCTGAACCGGCAGGGACGGCGTGACCGGCACGCGCTGGCCGCGGCGATCCTGGACCGGCTTGAGCTGCTGCCGTGGGCCGACGTCCCGCTCGGATCCGCACCCGAGCCGGTGGTCAGACGGGTCAGACTAGCGGCCGCTGCCGTCCACCAGCCCGAGCTGCTGCTGCTCGACGGTCTGCTGGACGGGCTGTCAGCCCGCGACGCCAGCGGGTTAGCTGACGCGGTGCGGGACCTGAGCCGGGACAGCAGCATCGTGCTGGCCGGCTGCGACTCCGACGGGGTGCACCGCGCCTGCGACGAGATACTGGTGCTGGCCGACGGCATCCTGATGAGCGCTGACATCGTGGTCGAGCCGGTGCCCCTCGGCACCCCGCCGGACTGACCTGGCTGGCCGGCGTACGGACATAGGCTGCCGAGATGGACTGGAGCACGCTGGCCTGCGGGCGCCTCGGGCACCTGACCTTCGCCCCGGCGGAACCCGAGCTTGCCGCGCAGCTACGCGCCGTTGCCGCGGATGGAGCCGCCTGGCAGTGCCTGCGGTGCGGCAGCTACGTGACCGGACCGCCGACGCGCTCGGGCCCTGTCGCGTCCGCGCCGGTAGTGCCGCGCGGCGCCGAGATCCGCAGCAAGCTCATCTTGCGCCTGTTCGCCATCGAGCGCTTCCTGCGCGCGATCATCTTCGCTGCGGCCGCCTACGGGCTGTGGCGATTCCGGTCGTCGCAGACGTCGGTGGAACGTGCTTTCGACCGCGAGCTACCGGTGGTGCGGGGCCTGTTCCACCAGCTCGGCTACAACATCGACAACTCCAAGCTGGTCGGCCTGCTGCATACCGCGCTGACGCTGAGCAGCCGGACGCTGCTACTGCTTGCCATCGGGCTGGCGCTGTACGCGGTCGTCGAGGTCGTCGAGGGCACCGGGCTGTGGCTGGCCAGGCGCTGGGGCGAGTACTTCGCGATGATCGCGACCTGCGCCGGGCTGCCGCTGGAGTGCTACGACCTATCCCGGCACCTCACGGCCACCGCGCTGGTGCTGCTGATCCTCAACCTGGCGCTGGTGCTGTACCTGGTGCTCACCAAGCGACTCTTCGGCGTCCGGGGCGGAAAGCGGGCCTATGACGCCCGGCTGCGCAGCGAGTCGATCCTCGAAGCCGCCGAACGCGCCGCCAGCAGACAGCAGCCCACGGACCAGGCCGGACTGGCTCGGCCAGCCGCGCACCGCCGCATCGAGCCGGCCGACCCGCCGCTTCCGGACCTTGCGTCCCGGCGCGCGGGGTCGGCACAGCCCGAGCCCGACTGAGCCCGAGTCCGGCTGTGATACCGGTCAGAGTCGCTGATACGACGGCAGGGTCACTACAAGGACGCGACTCCGCAGGGGTCCAACCAACGCGGCATTACAACGAAGCTGCGTCACCAGCCGGAGGCCTGGAACTGCGAGCCGAGGCCGCCCCGCCGTGGGCCAGCTAAACAGGCAGCAGCTAGCCAGACAGCCGGCGGCCGGCAGCTAGCCGGAGATCAGCTCGTCGGCGGCCGCATACGGGTCGAGTCGTCCGCCCGTGACCTCCTCGGCCAGCTCGTCCAGCCGCGACTCCCCCGGCAGGCCGCCCATGCGCTGGCGCAACTCCGCGATCGCGATGGCCGAGATCTCCTCGCGCGCCCTGGCCACCCGCCGGCTGGTCAGCTGACCCGACTCGGCCAGCCAGCCGCGGTGCTTCTCGATCGCGGCCGTGAGCTCGGCGATGCCGTCGCCGCTGGCAGCCGACGCGGAGACGATCGGCGGCCGCCAGTCGCCCGGGCCGTAGCTCGCCATCGCCAGCATGGTGCGCAGGTCCCTGATCACTTCCTGGGCGCCTGGCCGGTCGTTCTTGTTGACCACGAACACGTCGCCGATCTCCAGGATGCCGGCCTTGGCTGCCTGGATCGAGTCCCCGAGTCCGGGCGCGACCACGACCAGGCAGCTGTCAGCGAGCGACGCGATCTCAATCTCGGCCTGGCCTACGCCCACGGTCTCGATCAGCACGATGTCGAACCCGACGGCGTCCAGGATGCGCAGCGCCTGTGGGGTTGCCCAGGCCAGGCCGCCCAGCCGCCCACGGCTGGCCATCGAGCGGATGAACACCTGGTCATCGGTCGCGTGGTCCTGCATCCGGACCCGGTCGCCAAGGAGCGCCCCGCCGCTGAACGGGGACGACGGGTCGACCGCAAGCACGCCAACACGGAGGTCTTGGTCCCGGAACTTCCGGACGAGCGCGCTGGTCACGGTCGACTTGCCAACGCCGGGCGAGCCGGTGAGCCCGACCACGTGCGCCTTGCCGGTCATCGGCGCGATCACCGTCGCGACGCGGCGGAGCTGCTCCACTTGCGGCAATGAGGGTGGCGGCGCCGCCCGCAGGGACGACCCGCCGGACAGGGCAGCATCCTCGACCAGCGACACCAGCCGGGCTACCGCGCGCTGATCACCAGCCTGAGCCGTGGCAACGAGGGCTTCCGGGTCCGCCGGCGCCCGGCGCGAGCGTGCGGCGGCACCGGCAGCAACCCGGCCAGCCACCGCTGCTCAGCCTTGGCTCGCCGGCACGCGGAACAGCAGCGCGTCGCCCTGGCCGCCGCCTCCGCACAGGCCAGCCGCGCCGAGGCCACCGCCGCGCCGCCGCAGCTCACAGATCAGGTGCAGCGCGATCCGGGCGCCGGAGGCACCGAGCGGATGGCCGATGGCGATCGCCCCGCCATCGACGTTGACCTTGTCCAGACTGACGCCGAGGTCGCGAACCGACTGGATGGCGACAGCGGCAAACGCCTCGTTGATCTCGATCAGGTCCAGGTCCGCGGCGGTGCGCCGGGCCTTCGCCAGTGCCCGCTGGATGGCGCGGGACGGCTGCGAGTGCAGCGAGTTGTCGGGTCCGGCCACCACTCCGTGCGCGCCGACCTCGGCCAGCACGGTGGCACCCGCGGCCGCGGCCGCTTCTGCCGACATCACCACGACCGCGCAGGCGCCGTCGCTGATCTGCGATGCCGATCCCGCCGTGATGGTGCCATCGGCCGCGAACGCGGGCTTCAGCCTGGCCAGGGTCTCGGCAGTGGTGTCCGCGCGGACACCCTCGTCGGTGTCGATGACCAGCGGCTCGCCGCGCCGCTGCGGGATCGTCACCGACACGATCTCCTCGGCGAGCACGCCGTTCTTGATCGCCGCGGCGGCGAGCTGGTGCGACCGGGCCGAGAACTCGTCCTGCTCCTGGCGGCTGATGCCGAGCTTGGCGTTGTGCCGCTCGGTGGATTCGCCCATCGACACCTGGTCGAAGGCGTCGGTGAGGCCGTCGAGCGCCATCGAATCCACGAGCGCGGTGTCGCCGTACTTGAAGCCCCGGCGCGAGCCCGGCAGCAGGTGCGGTGCCGACGACATGGACTCCATGCCGCCCGCCACGATCACGTCGAACTCGCCAGCGCGGATCAGCTGGGCCGCGAGCGCGATGGCGTCCAGGCCAGACAGGCAAACCTTGTTGATAGACAGTGACGGCACCGTCATCGGGATGCCAGCGGCTACGGCCGCCTGCCTGGGCGGGATCTGCCCAGCCCCGGCTTGCAGCACCTGGCCCATGATCACGTACTCGACCTGGTCACCGGTGATGCCTGCGCGCTCTAGCGCCGCCTTGATAGCGAAGCCGCCGAGCTCCGCTCCGCTAAATCCGCTCAGCGAGCCGAGCAGCCGCCCGATGGGGGTTCTGGCCCCTCCCACGATCACCGCGTCACCCATGACTGAAACGATACCTGTCAGCGAATTGGCTTCGAAGGAGCTGAATGACGTGCTGACTCGTATCGATCACGTCGGCATCGCTTGCCGCAATCTGGAGGAGAGGATCGCCTTCTACACCACCACCTTCGGCCTGACGGTGGCGAGCATCGAGGTGAACGAGAGCCAGGGCGTGCGCGAGGCGATGCTGCAGGTCGCAGACTTCCCGGCGGGCAGCTCGTACGTCCAGCTGCTCGAGCCCCTCGGGCCGGACACCCCGGTCGGCAAGTTCCTGGAGCGGCGCGGCGAGGGCGTGCACCATGTCGGGTATGGCGTGAGCGATATCACAGCGGCGCTCGCGGCCATCGGCGCGGCCGGCGTCCGGCTCATCGACCAGCGCCCTCGGCACGGGTCGATGGGTGCCTCGATCGCATTCCTGCATCCGGCCGACATTGGCGGGGTGCTGACCGAGCTTGTCCAGGCTCCAGAGGCCCTCTGAAAACAGGCCAGTCGACGCGGTCGTCCGGCCCCATCCCGGTAAGGGTACGACCCGCTCAGCAGGGCGTATATCCCACCAAGTAGACAGAGCCGAGTGCCTGACCTATGGTGCATAGCCAGAAAAACCGACGTCCAGTGCAGTAGCGACCGCGAACCTGCCGCCTCAGGTTCAGCGGGGGAGTACGCTGCCAGCACTGGACGAGCGCTGTTGCGTTTCCGGCCGGGTGGACTGAGCCCCCGCAGTAGAACGGTCAAGTCCCGGCAGAAGGCACCTACTGGCGGTCGTTTCGGTGCGCGAACCTCCCGTCTACACAGGATTAGGCGACATGCAGCCCGACATTGATGCTCAGCTCAGCAACTTCTTTGTCGAGAACTCCGTGCCAGAGTTCTCGAGGGTCATGCGCGGCTATGACCCGACGCAGGTCCAGCAGTACCTCGAGCGACTTGATAGCGAGGTGCGCAAGCACCAGGAGAATGCGCAGGCGTTCCAGCGCGAGCTGACCGAGGCGCATCGACAGCTTCAAGAGCAGGAGCGCCCGACCTACTCCGGCCTGGGCTCCCGGATCGAGCAGCTGCTCCGGCTGGCCGAGGAGCAGGCCACCGAGATCGTCGGCGAGGCCAGGTCGGCCGGCAACGAGCTCAACGCGGGCGCCAAGGTGACGGCCGCCGAGACCCGGGCAGCGGCCGAGAACGAGGCAGCCGAGCTCCGCGCGGTCGCCAAGCGCGAGACCGACGACCAGCGCTCGTCGGCCGAGCGTGAGGCCGAGGCCATCAGGACCAAGGCCGGGCGGGAGGCCGACGAGCTCAAGTCGACCACCGATCGCGAGGTCGCGAAGCTGCGGGCCGCCGCCGACCACGAGGTCGCGGAGAAGCGCGCCGGCAACGAGCGCGAGGTCGCCAAGATGCGCACGACCGCCGAGCGCGAGGTTGCGCAGATGCGGGCGTCGTCCAAGCGCGAGCGGGACGAGATCCTCACGACCTCCAAGCGGCAGGCCGACGAGATGCGCAGCCAGGCGCAGCGCATCCTGGAGGAGAGCGAGGCGCAGCGCGCTCAGGCCGAGGCCGAGTTCGACATCCAGCTAGCGTCCCGGCGCGAAGAGGCCGAGCGCCAGGAGGCCGAGCGGCTCGCCGCCGCCCAGGCCGCGACCCAGAAGCTGGTCTCCGAGGCCGAGCAGCGGGCGTCGACCGCCGAGCAGCGGGCGGCCAAGGCTTCCGCGCAGGCCGACCAGACCCGGCGCGACGCCGACTCGCACGCCCGGCAGCTGGTTTCTAATGCGAAGAAGAACGCCGACCAGATCGTGTCGCAGG
>DASXMR010000063.1:0-5952 GCA_036495525.1 Streptosporangiaceae bacterium
CGAGAACAGGTCGGCCAGGACAAGGCAGCCGCCAGGCGCCAGCACCCGGGCGCATTCAGCCAGCCCTGCCCGCTGGTCCGCCCAGTGATCGAATGAAGTCGTGCTGACCACCAGGTCGAAGGCCGCCGCAGGCCAGGGCAGATGCTCAGCGGTGGCCACCACAAAACGCAGCCGGTCATCAGCAGCGGCGGCCGCGGCCACCTCGACCATGGCAGGCGCCGCGTCGATCCCGGCCAGGACCTCCGCCTGCGGGGCCCGAGCTGCGAGCCGGCCCAGCAGGTAGCCGGTCCCGCACCCGACGTCGAGTACGCGCCTGGGAGCTGGCACGCAGGTCAGGGCCAGGTCCGCCGTACCATCGGCGATCTGGTGGTGCATCCGGCCACGCCAGCCCCGGTCATAGCCGGGCGCGCGCTCGCTGAACGCTGCGACATCACGATCACGGGCCATACCTGATCCTGACATCGCGCCGCCGCCGGTGCCGCCCCTCCACACGAAAGCACAGACACCCGCCCAGCGGCGTGTGAGGACGTTCCCTCTGTGTTGCTCGATCCTCAGCAGGACGTACGCGTCACTAGGCTGCATTTGCGTCCGCTAAGGTTCAATGACCGTGCGGCGGCTGCGAGAGAGGCAGCGTCGATCGAAGCGGACGTGCAAAGACCTGTACCAGACTGTCGGGCAGTGTCAGCGGCGTGAGGTTCTCGAGCTCGGCCTCGAACTCGGCCTCGAGCCCGCGGTCGACGGGCCCGCAGTCGCAGTCCAGGTATTCGGCGCTCCTGTAGCACTGATTCGCGATGTCGGACTCGGGCGTTTCCAGCGCCAGCCCTGCCACTATCCGGATCATCGGCGTAGTGACCGTCGCTGGGCGGAGGCGAAGGTCGGTCGCCATGAGACGGGCGAGGAGGGTGACGGCCTCTTCCGGATCGGGCAGCGGCACGCCGTGCTTCTCGTAGAGGGAGGCCACTAGCGGGTCGGTCTCCCAGCCCGTGACGCTCGCCGGCAAGCCAGCAAGTTCGGCGATCTCCAGATCGTCGATCCCTGCCAGCAACAGTTCGACCGCGAGATCCGGCCAGTCGCCAGGTCTCCAGTCCGACAATCGCCCGGCCGACCTCGCCACCGCGAGTGCTGTTGCGAGGGCCTCGTCGTCCACTCCGCGACCTTAGCTCCGATAGATCCAGAGAATCCATGCTCTTTCCGACGCCGCCACGAACTGGCTGCGGCAGATGCGGACATTCGTCCTGAGAGCGCCGACGCATAAATATACGGTCGGTGTCTGGCTCGTCCGTTGGCCCGTAACAGCGGCTGGCAGGCGGCCAACTACGCGAAGCCCAGGTCGATAATCGCGCGCCGACCCGCCGAATTGGACGGCTTGGTGTTCATCGAGTGCTTGTAGGTCAGCCGTACTGGATTGGTCATTCTGTGTTACTCAAGCCAGGGTCAAGGGAGCCCTGGCCGCCGCGTCAGCGGCCGGCTGCCGGGCCGCTGTGCCGGGATAGCGTTCGTTGTCAGGGCGCCGGTGATGGCTTGCATCAGGTGATTGGATGTGGTGCGGCTGTGCCGCGGGTTCATGGCGATGATCTATAGGCTGGCCGGACGCCCCGGGTAGTAGGCGGGGGTGGTGTTCGGACGGCGAATTGCCCGTCCCTGCTCGCTGGGATCCTGGATGAAGAATCCGGCCGGGCCGGCACGGCCATGGTGACCGCCCGTGAGGCGTTCACACCTGGCGCTGGAAGCAACTGCAGCGGTGCCCAGATCGTGCTTGTCCGTATGTCCCGGGTGCGGGATTCGATGGGCCCGTTGGACCAGTGCCCGGACGGGCACCTGATCGTCGCGCACTCGGACCGGCCACTGGTCGAGCGAAAGGCTTAGCGGTTGGTGATCTCAGCCGGCAGGCCGCATCGCGCCTGGCTGCCGTGGTCGAGGCAGGCCGGGCAGCCAAGGACTGTCAGCGGGATCTCCGTGGTCGCCAGGATGAGGGGCGGTTACGGGCTTTGCGCTGGTGGCAGGCGGCCGGGCTGGCCCCGCTGCAGCCAGCCCGGCCCCGGAATGGAGCGGCGCGCGGGCATCAGCGGACGTGGAACTCGCTGGCGGCGCTGCCGCTGAAATTCGGCGGGCTGCCGATCGGGCTGGTGACGACGTAGTCGCCGGAGGTGAGCCGCACTGTCGCGTAGGCCGGGCGGCCGCGGTCAGGCTGAGCGGCCACGACGATGTCAGCGATCCTGGTCAGATCGACCTTGTTCGACCGGATGGCGCCGAGCGTATAGTGCGCCCCTGGCCTGACCCGCCCGACGAGCAGGATGAAGCCGGCCTTGGCCGCCGGGGCGCGGTTTGTGAATGAGACGCTCACCGTTCCGGCTGGCAGCGCGGACGGCATGCCGGTGAGGCCGGTCGCGGTGTTCGTCACGTCGAGCCTGGTGAATCCGCATGCGCCGTGTCCCCACTGGTCGAACGAGGTGAGCGCGGCGTACTGGGCGGGCGTCGGGTCCACCGGCGCGCCGTTGCTGATCGTAGTCAGCATCGCGCGCACGGTGGCGACGTCTGGATCGAGCGAGACGGGCAGGTTCGCTGCCAGCACCTGCAGCCGCGGTGCGGCGATCGCCGCCCAGCGGCGCAGCTGGGCAGCCGATGGTGTGCTGCCGGAATCGCCGCCAGGGTAGGTGAGCACGGACTGGCCGAACGGGACCAGGCCGGCGCAGGCCAGCGCGGTTTGCCTGGTCGTTGCGGCGGCCGGCGGGTGCGTGGCGCCTGATGCCGCCGGACCAGGCGGGGAATGCGGTGCCGGGCTGGACGAGCATGCCGTCACCGCGATGGCGGCGGCGGCCGCGAAGGCCGTGGAGGCCACGGCGAGCCGGATACGGAACATGACGACTCCCTGAGGGTGCAAGATCGAACGGGTTCTGGAGTGCGGGTCAGCTGGCCGGGACGTGCGGCTGGCTGGTTCGGCTGGAGCGGGCGGCGACTGCAGTCAGCACGAGCGCGATCAGGCTGACCGCCAGCCCGGCCAGCGCCCCGGCGCTGCTTACGGCCATCGCGATCAGCGCGGAGACGACATTGACGGCACTGGCGGCCAGGGCCGCCGGGGCGCCCCAGGGACGCCAGCGCAGCATGCCGTAGACAGCGGCGAGGCCAAGCAGTCCGAGCAGCGGTGCGAGCACGCGGACCGCCGGGGAAACACTGTCGCCGCCCAGCGCAGAGCCCACGTCCATCAGCGAGATGAGCGTGAGAGCCGCGGCAGCGATCCAGCGCACTATTTTCATGGGAACCTCCTGTATCGGGCGTCCCGGCCGGTGCCGGGAACAGCGATGCAGGAATCATTCGTCCGGCCGCGTTCCCGTGCCCAGGGATGGCAGTCACGATGGCTTCCCTGGCACGCGGGAGGATCTCCCGGACCAGCGGGAAGGCAGGCCGTTGCACGGCGTGTCGATGTTGTGCATGGTTGTCCCATAGTTACGACGACGCACGGCAAGCTCAGCGCCTGGTCCGCCCGGCGCTATCCGGCATGGGTCGCGGCTGCGGCACTGCTGATCACGATGGCGGGCGTGGTCATCACGGCAGTGGCGCTGCTGCAGGCCACGGCCGCGCCGGCCGGCTACCGCGACGGCCTGCTGACCTCCATCAGCTACGCGGTGCCGTACGCGGTCACCGGCGCGTTCCTCATCCTCCGGCGGCCCGATCTGCCGTTCGGCTGGCTGCTATCCGGCGCGGCGCTGTTTGCCGCGGCCGGCTCGGCGACCGCCGCGCTCGTGTATCTCGCGGTCAGTCACGGGGCAAGCCAGCAGCTGGCCCTCCTCGGTTACGCCACGGCGGCGGCCAGCATCCTGCCGCTCGCCGTGCAGGGCCTAGTCAACGTGAGGTTCCCCTCCGGGCGGCTGAGCTCGCGAGCCGGCCGGGTGCTCGAAGTCGCGCTGATCGCCGGCATCGTGCTCGCGCTGGCCGCGGGCGTGCTGGGCGACTACAAGCTCGGGCTGGTCCGGCCGGACTCGACGGTGGAGCAGGTCGGGAACCCGCTCACGGGCGGGACGGCGCTCGGCCGGTACGCCGCCGACCTGTCCGTGGTCGTGCCGGTCGTGGTGCTGCTCGGCCTGATCGCCGGGCTCGGCGTGCTGCGGCGCGCCTGGAAGGCGACCGGTATCGAGCGCTACCAGCTGCGCTGGCGTGCCTATGGCGTCGTGCTCTCGCTGGCCCTGTTCCCGCTCGCGGTAAATCAGGTGCTGCCGACGCTGGTCGACGTGCTCGACGGCGTCTTCTTCGTGACCACGCTGGCCATCCCGGTCGTCCGCTACCGGCTGTGGGCCATTGACACGGTGATCCGCCGATCGGCCGCGTACGCGCTGGTGACGATCGCGGTGGTGGGCGGGTTCGCGGCGATCGCCGCGGCAGGCACGGCAGCAGCCAGTGAGCGGGTCGGGTTCATTGTGGCCGCTGCCGTCGTCGCCGTGGCCTTCGCGCCCGCGCGGAGCTACAGCCAGCGGCTGGTCGACCACTTCTTCTACGGGCAGCGAAACGATCCGTACCGGGCACTCAGCGACTTGGGCCGCCGGCTGGCGGCAGTCGCGGCGCCGGGTGACGTGCTGCCCGCGGTGGTCGGCGCGGTCGCTGAATCGCTGCGGCTGCCATACGTGGCCATCGAGCGGCCGGGCGACGGCTCGGTGCTGGCAGCCAGCGGCGAGCCCGCCGCAGCCGGGGACGAGCGGGCCGGCCGATGGCCGCTGAGCTATCAGAGCGTGATCGTCGGCACGCTGGTCGCATGGCCGCGGCGCGGGGAGGAGACGTTCGACCCGCGCGACCGCGCGGTGCTCGCCGACATCGCCCGGCAGGCAGGTGCGGCCGTCCACGCGGAGGCACTCACCGCTGATCTGCTCGACTCGCGGCAGCGGCTGGTCAGCGCGCGGGAGGAAGAACGCCGTCGCCTGCGCCGTGATCTGCACGACGGGCTCGGTCCGCTCCTGACCGGCATCGGGCTGAACATCGACGCCGCGCGGGCCCGCAGCAGTCATGCCTACGGCGCAGGCGCCGGGGGCGATCTCGGCCAGCTACTGGGCCGGGCCAAGGACGCCACCGCGCAGGCCATCGCGGACCTGCGCGGCATCGTCTATGGCCTGCGGCCATCGTCGCTGGACGATCTCGGCCTGGCTGGCGCAATCGCCGCGCATATCCAGCGTCTGACCGAGGGCACAGCGGTGCAGATCACCTTCGAAGCTGATCCCCCGCCTGACCTCCCAGCCGCAGTCGAGGTAGCCACATACCGGATAGCGGTCGAGGCGATCAGCAACGTGGTCCGCCACTCCGGCGCCCGCACATGCCAGGTACGGCTGGGCACCGACAGCGCCGGACAGCTGGTCATCGAGGTCCGCGACGACGGCGCGGGCGCCGGGCCCTGGACGGCCGGGGTAGGCACGCTGGCGATGCGGGAGCGGGCGGCCGAGGTAGGCGCGACCCTGACCGCTGGCCCGGCCGAGGACGGGGGCACGGTGCGCGCGTGCTTCCCGCTGCCGGCCAGGGCGTCGTCGTGACTGCCGGCGGGCCGACCACGGTCCTGCTCGTCGACGATCACCCGCTAGTACGCCAGGGACTGCAGGCGGTGCTCAGCACAGTAGACGACATCACTGTCGCGGGCGAGGCGAGCGATGGCCGGGCCGCGATCCAGCTCGCCGCGGAGCTGGAGCCAGACGTCATCATCATGGACCTGCAACTACCGGGGCTGCACGGCATCGACGCGACCCGGGAGATCGTGGCCGCGCGGCCGGGGACAGCGGTGCTCGTGCTGACCATGTTCGAGGATGACGACATGGTTTTCTCGGCAGTCTCTGCCGGAGCCGTCGGCTACCTGCTCAAGGGCGCAAACGGGGCCGACATCGTGACCGCGGTCCGCGCCGCCGGCGCCGGCCAGGCCGTGTTCGGCACAGCCCTGGCACAACGGCTGCGCACCTGGTTCACCCGCGGCCCGCAGCCGCC
>DASXMR010000064.1:0-15646 GCA_036495525.1 Streptosporangiaceae bacterium
ACTCCGCGGTGATGACGAGCGCCGGCGGCAGGTGCGCGAGGCTCTCGGCGCGCAGCGGCGAGGCCAGCTGGTTGCTCGCGTCGGCCGGGCTGGCCAGGTAATGCCGGCGGTACCAGGCGACCGAATGCCGGTTGAACAGGAACGGATCGTCCGCCTCCCGCATCGACTGGTCATCGGCAAGCTGGTCGGTATTCGGATAAACGAGAAGCTGCCCGGCCAGTGCGAGTCCGTCGGCGCGGGCACGCAGGGCTACTCCGGCGGCCAGGTTGCCGCCCGCGCTGTCGCCGCCGACCGCGATGCGGCCGGGGTCCGCGCCGATCTGCGCGGCGTGCCGGGCGACCCAGCGCACCGCGGCGTAGCAGTCGTCGACGGCTGCCGGGAACGGGTGCTCGGGGGCCAGCCGGTAGCCGACGACGGCAACCAGCGCGCCGGCGGCATTGGCCAGGCTGCGGCTGACGCCGTCGGCGGTGTCGATGGTGCCGAGCACCCAGCCGCCGCCGAAGAAGTAGAGCAGCACCGGCAGCGGCCGCTGGCCGGCTGGCCGGTACAGCCGCAGCGGCAGTTCGCCGCCAGGCCCGGCGATCCTCAGGTTCTCGACCTCAAAGACCGGCTCCGGTTCGCCCCCCTCCGCCTGGATCGCGGCGAGATCAGCGGCCCTGGCATCGGCGAGCGACATCGCGTACAGCGGCGGGACACTGGCCCGCTGCCGCTGGTCGCGGATCGCCTCAATCTGCGGGTCGAGGGGCACGGCCGGCACCCCTTTCGCTCGGTCCGGCGGGCCGCGGCAGCCGCGCGCCCATCATCTGCTATTTCCTGGTTAACCTGACGAAGATAGGCTATCTCGTACGGTAATGCCGTTCGGCGCCAATGGCCGCCTGCGGCTTGCCGGGCGGTCTCCTCACCGAGGCAGGTGCCTGGACTGATGGTCGAGTTACAACGCGCTTCGCTGCACGCGTCCGTCACCGATCCCGGCGCGGCGTCGATGAATTTCCTTAACGAGATAGCCAGCCGTTTTCCGGCCGCGATCTCGCTCGCCGCTGGCCGGCCATTCGACGAGTTCTACTCCATCGAGGATGTCGAGCGCTATCTGGCTGCTTATGTCGCTCACCTGCGCGGTGCTGGCCTGACTGAGCCGCGGGTCAGGCAGGCCATCTTGCAGTACGGCCGGACGAACGGTCAGCTCGGCGCCATGATCGCGCGGATGCTCGAGGCCGACGATGGCATCCGGGTTCCGGCCGAGTCGGTGATGGTGACCTCGGGCTGTCAGGAAGCGATGATCATCGCGCTGCGGGGGCTGTGCGCCGGGCCCGACGATGTCGTGCTGGCAGCCGAGCCTTGTTACGTCGGCCTGACTGGTGCCGCCCGGGTGCTCGGCATCACGGTCATACCGGTACCCGAGACAGCTGACGGGCTGGCGCCGGAGTCGGTCGCGCGCGTGGCTCGCGAGGTACGTGCAGGCGGCCGCCAGCCGCGCGCGCTGTACGTGGTGTCGAACTTCGCCAATCCGTCGGGTGTCTCGCTGAGCCCCGGCGTGCGGCGCGAGCTGATCGAGGCGGCGGCCGAGCAGGACCTGCTGATCCTGGAGGACGACCCGTACGGGCTGTTCGGGCTCGACGACGCGCGCAGTCCGGCCCTGAAGGCGCTGGACACCGAGCAGCAGGTCATCTACCTGGGGTCGTTCGCCAAGTCGGTGTTTCCCGGCGCCCGGGTGGGCTTCCTGGTCGCGGACCAGCCCGTCGTCGGCGCGGACGGCCAGCGCAGCCTGCTGGCTGAGGAGCTGTCGGCGGTCAAGAGCATGACTACCGTCAACACCTCGCCCATCGCGCAGGCTGTCATCGGCGGCGTGCTGGTGTCCTGCGAGTACAGCCTGCGCGCCGCCAACCGGGAGAAGATCGCCTTCTACCGGCGTAACCTGCGCGCTCTGCTGGCCGCGCTCGACCGTCATTTCAGCGATCCGGCGATCACCTGGAACGCGCCGAGCGGCGGCTTCTTCGCCGTCGTGGACGTGCCGGTCCTGGCCGACGAGAAGCTGCTCGAAGTCTCGGCGCGCGACTACGGCGTGCTGTGGACGCCGATGAGCTTCTTTTACACCGGCGACGGCGGCAGCCACGCCATCCGGCTGTCGTGCAGTGCGCTGCTGGCCGACCAGATCGATGAGGGCGTCCGCCGGCTGGCTGCCCTGATCGCTGGCGTCCGCTCGTGACCGATCTGGTCCGGGTCTCGCTCGTCCCTGCCGACTTGCCGGCTGGTGCCGCGGCGGGCCTCGCCGGCCTGCTCGATGCCAGCGAGCGCAGCCGCGCCGCCGCGCTGCTCAGCGCGGAAGACCGGCAGCTGTTCACGGTCGCGCATGGCGTGCTGCGAATCCTGGCCGCCCGCGAGCTGAACGTGCGGCCAGCGGCGCTCAGCTGGGTCGCTGGCCGGTACGGCAAGCCTGAGCTGGTGCCTCCGTGGTCGGGCCTGCATACCAGCCTGTCGCACTCCGGCGGCCTGATCGCGGCGGCCGTCAGCACCGCCCGGCCGGTCGGCGTGGACATTCAGCACCTGGAGCCGAGCGTGGACACAGCCGGGCTGTCCGCCCGGTTCTTCCCGCCGGACGAGGCCGGGTATGTCGCGGCGGGCGGAGATGCCTGCGGCCGCGCCGACCGGCTGGCGCGGCTGTGGGTGCGCAAGGAGGCGGTCGTCAAGGCGGCAGGCAGCCGCCTGTGGCCCAACCTGAAAGTCCCCGTCCGCGACCGCGACGTCGTCAGCTGCGCCGAGCCGGCCAGCGCGTACCGGGTGGCAGAGGTCAGCGCGCCGGCCGGCTATCGCGCCGCGGTGGCGCTGGCTGGCGCCGCGCCGTTCGTCCTCGCGGCGGCCGGCTGGCCGAGCGGCGAAGTTACATCAGCGATGGTCAGCTAGGACTGCCTGGCGCCCGCCGCCTGCCGCCAGAGCACGGGGCAGAAGTCGGGATCGCCGTAGTCGGGACGGCCGTCGGGCAACCGCCGGACCAGGACGTCGTGGTTGTAAGCGAGAGTGTCGCCGGTGCTCAGGACGAATTCCCGGTACGCATTCCCGCCGTCCTGCAAATGGAAGGAGACAGCCCGGCGCGGACGCGAGCTGGTGTTGGTCCCGCTGCCGTGGTAGGTCCGGCAGTGGTGGAAGCTCATGTGGCCCTTGGGGATGATCATCGGGACCTTGACCACGTCGGCGTTGTTGTAAGCGGCGTTCCTCGCCAGCATGCGCTCCAGGTCGGCGTTGTCTCGCTCAGCGAAATGCCTGGTCATCGAGTCGTCGCTGCCAATCTCGCGCCAGCGGTGGCTGCCGTCGACCATCGTGATCGTGCCCATCTCCTCGTCGCAGTCGTGGAACGGGATGAAAGCGGTCAGCATCCTGTCCGACGTGGAGGACGACCAGTAGTGCTTGTCGAAGTGCCACGGCACGACGTTGCTCGGCTCACCGGCGATCGGCGGCTTATAGATCAGCGTCGACTGAAACACCCGGATCTCGTCGGCGCGCGCCAGCGCGGCAGCCACGGCGCCGATCAGCGGCTTGCGCACCAGCCTCGCCAGCCCGTCGTGCTCGTAGTGGACATAGTCGCTGTGCCGCTGCACCTCGCCCATGGACGGATCCCAGTACGCCAGGCCCGGCGGGCGGGCGGGCAAGGCGCGGTCGCGCTCGCCTGCGTAGTACCGCTCGCTCGCGGCGACGAGCTCGTCGGCTTCGTCGTCGCAGAGGAGCTTCTTGCTGAGGTACCAGCCGTGCTCGGCGTAGAACGCGATGTCAGAGTCCGACGGCAGCAGCGAGCGCTCCTCGTCTGTCAGCGTGAACGGCGGGGTGACAGAAAGGGTCACGGGTCATTCCTTCCTCGGCGAGCGGGTGTCGGCTGGCCAGGCGGCCGGGTCCAGGTCGGTCAGATGCGCGCCCCGCCCGCCACTTCGCGGATCTCGGCGAGCTCCCGCTCCTTCGCCGCGTACAGCGCGGGGATGTTGCTGGTGCCGAAGGTCCGGGCGCCGTGCCGGTCGATCAGCTCCAGGAAGAAGGTGCGCCTGATGTGCGTCGACTTGGCGAAGATCTGGTACATCTGGCCCCAGTGGTCGCGGTCGACCAGGATGCCGAGCGGCCGCAGCGCGTCGACCGGGATGTCGGTGTCACCCAGCCGCGAGGCCAGCGCGTCGTAGTAGCCCGCCGGCGTTTCGTTGAATTCGACGCCCCGGCCGGCCAGCGTCCGGATCGCGTGCACGATGTCCTTGGTCAGGAATGCGACGTGCTGCACTCCGGCGCCGTCGTGCCAGGCCAGGAAGTCGTCGATCTGGCCGGCCTCGCGCACCAGGTCCGGCTGGATCACCGTGAACGTCACGCCGCCCGACGGGCTCTGCACGACTTTCGACATCATGCCCTGGTCGCCGACCTTGATGTACTCCTCGAAGGTCACCGAGAAGCCGAGCACCTTCTGGTGGAAGGCGATGGTGGAGTTCAGCTCGCCGGCTGGCACGCAGACTGCCGCGTGGTCGACGATGCGCAGCAGGTCGTCGTCGGAGCCGGCCGCCGCGCCCGGATCCATCTCGATGGCGCCGGGCAGGAACGCCTCTGCTGAGCCGTGGCGCTCGACGAAGCGGTAAACCACGTCGCCGAATCCTGCCAGCTCAGCGGTGACCACGCAGGCTTCGTCGTTCTCCCTGGTGCTGGGCGGGCTGATACCCGTCCCGCCGGCGGAGACAGCGTCGGCGTAGCAGGAGCCGGCGCTGTCGGCGCGAAACGCCGTCACTGCCACCCCGTCGCCGTGCCTGGCGACGAACTGGCTCGCGGGGTGTTCCCGGCGTAAGCCTGAGGTCAGCAGGATCCGGATGTCACCCTGGCCCAGCAGGAGGCTGCGCTGCTCGCCCAGCCCGGTCTCCGGGCCGCCGTGCCCGTAGACGCGAAAGCCGTAGGCGGTGCACAGGGATCGCGCCGCCGCGACCGCATCACCTACATACAGCTCGATGTGGTCGACGTCGAGGATGTTCATCGCTTGCCTCTCCTCAGGTTCGGCCCCGCACAGTCACTCCCGCCCGGCCTGGCCGGTGACCAGGATGGCGGCGGCCCGGTCGCCGCCGCCGGTCACCGCCAGGTCGGCGCGCACCAGCAGCACCTCGTCCGCGTCGGCGTCGGCGATCAGCAGCGCGGCGGCCGCCAGCCCCGCCGATGTCCCGCTGACGCAAGCGACCGGCCCGGTCAGGTGCCACCGCGCCGCCAGGTAGCCGGCCACCGCGTTGGGCACGGACTGGAAGAACAGCAGCGGGAGGACCCGCTGGCCGGCGTCGACGGCGGTGGCGACGCGGATCGCGCTGGTGACGTCGCCGAGCGCCGTCACCAGCACGATGCCGATGACCGTGCCGGGCTGCTGCACCCGGTCACGGCCGCTCAGCGCCCGCCCGGCGACCTCGGCCACCAGCGGGCTGAAAGTGGACTCGATGAACCCCGCGACCGGGGTGACCTCGCGGTCGGCATCCGTCTGCGGCCAGCAGGCGGACGACGAGACTGTCAGCCCGGCCGCGGTCGCTGCCGCGTGCAGCGCGGCCAGGTCCGGGGACGCGGCGGCGTGGAGCTGCATCATGACAGGCCGACAATGAGCGCGGTGTTCGCGCCGCCGAACGCGGCGTTGAGGCTCATCGCGAACTCGGCCGTCGCGGCCTGCGCCGAGCCGAGCACGAGATTGAGGCGGCAGCTGTCATCGGCCCCGAGGTATCCGGCGTTGACCGGCAGCATCCCGGTGCTGCCCGCCAGCACCGTGACGATCAGCTCGACCACGCCGGACGCCTCAAGCGTCTGACCGTGCAGCGACTTGGTGGAGCTGACCGGCACGGATCCGGCGGCGTCGCCGAGTGCCAGCCGCAGCGCGTTCGTCTCGGCCGGGTCGCTGTGACCGGTACCTGAGCCGTGCGCGTTGATGTAGCCGATGTCCGCCGCGCCGATGCCGGCCCGCTGCAGCGCGGCCGTGACCGCCCTGGCCATGCCGTAGCCATCCGGGTGCGGCTTGACCGGGTGATACGCGTCGCCTGCCCGGCCCCACCCGGCGATCAGGGCCAGCTCCGGCGCCCGCCGCGCCCGCGCTGACTCGCCCGACTCGACGACGACAGCGCCGACGCCGTCGCCAAGCAGCAGCCCGCGCCGCCCGGCGCTGAACGGGCGGACCTGGCCGTCGTCGGCGAGCACGCGGCCGGCGTCGAACAGCGCGAACTGGTCGCTGTCGACCAGGTAACCGCCCGCCACGACGACGCGGTTGGCCTGGCCGCGGGCGATGGCCGCCGCCGCGTCGGCGATCGCGGTACTGGCCGCCACGCATGCTGAGGTGTAGCTGCGGATACCCTGCTGCGCCAGGCCGCAGCTGGCGGCGATCCCGGCCGCGAACGCCCCGGGACCGAGCGCTGGCTGCTCGGACGCCGGGGCGCGAGCGATATCCGGGTCGGCGTGAATGGCGAGGAAGAGCGCAGTGCGGGCTCGCTCGGCGGGCGGCAGCGCTGCCTCGTCGCACGCATCGCGCACCGCACGGGTCACCTCAGCGCGCAGGTCAGGGGAGCCGGGCATGGTGGCGGCGCAGCTGACTCGCCGGGCACTCACGTCGAAGCGCCGTACCGGGGCGAAGGCATGCTGGCCGGCCCGCAGCCCGGACAGCAGCGCGCCGGTGCCACGGCCATAGGCGCTGAGCACCGCGGTGCCGGTCAGCACCACCGAGCGCGCGCCCCGCCTGGCCGCAGGCGGCGAGTCCACGGCGAGCCCTTCAGCCATCTGGCGATCCGACCCTGAGTGCCCGCAGCACGTCGAGCACCCCGGTGACCGTCGACATGCGGGCGATCATGTCGTCGTCGACGTCGAGCACGCCGTAGCGCTGCTCGATCTGGTGGATTAGCCAGGCGAGCTCGAGCGAGTCGATGGCCTCAGGTACCTGATCGCTTTCCCGGTCGCCGTAGCTGGCCAGCATCGCGACGACGTCAGAGCGCTGCGGTACGCGGGCCATGGTCAGGTCGCTGACGCGGTCTGTACCCGCGGCAGGACAGTGCGGCAGAACTCGCCCACGGTCATGCCGGCCAGCATCTCGCCCTCGTCGTCGTCGAACTTGATCCCGAACCGGTCCTCGACCCGCACAGCGAGCTCGGCGAGGGCGAGCGACTCCAGATCGGCGCCGGCTGGGCCGAGCGTGGTGTCGTCGTCGATGCCTTCGGTGCTGTAGTTCATCTCGGTGAGCGAGTCGAGCACGAACTGGCGGATCTCATCGATCATGGTCAGCCGTTCCTTTCGGCGCCGGGTGGCTAGACCCGGCTGCCTGGCGGCCGGCGTCCGCCCTGGCTGCCGGGGTGACCGGAGCCGCTGACCCGTTCGGCTCGGCGCCGCGGAGCACGGCGTGGTCGCGGACGAGCTTGCCGGTGGCCGTGCGCGGCAGCTGCCCGACCACGTGCAGCCGCCGCGGGCGCTTGTAGCCGGCCAGCCGGGTGGTGATGGCGCGCTCCACCGCGGGTACCCCGGCTCCGTCGGCTAGCACCAGGTATGCCTCGATCGCGTGGTCGTGCACGACGACCACGCTGACGACCTCAGGCAGCGCGGCGATGGTGTGCTCGACCTCGGTCAGGTCCACCTTGAGGCCGCCGACGGAGACCTGTGAGTCCCGGCGTCCCAGTACCCGCACTAGCCCGGTCTGCTGGTCGACGCTGCCGGCGTCCCTGGTGTGCAGCCAGCCGTCGGACCAGCGGGTCGGGTCCTGGTTGCCGAGGTACGGCGACTCGGGCAGCGATACGTGCAGCTCCCCGCCCTCTTCCCGGACGCTGAGGCCGGGGGCGGGCCGCACGGCAGGCCGGTGCTCGCCGAACAGGTCGGTCGCGATGACGCCGACCTCGGTCATCCCATACATGTTGCCGAGGCGTACCTGGTACCGGTCCACGAACCCGGCGCAGACATCGGCGCGGACGAGCTCGCCGCCGGTCGTCATGCCGGTCAGGTGAGGCAGCTTCGGCGGCTGCTGAACGGATGCCAGCAGCTCGATATGGAAGGGGACGCCGAGCAGGGTGGTCGGCTGGGAGCCTGCGGCGACTGCGGACAGGATGCCGTCCGCCGTCATCCGGGCGGGGATGGTCAGGTTCACGCCCGCGTGCAGGCCGTAGAGCAGCCCGCCGACGAGCCCGAGCACGTGCACCATGGACGCGAGCGACACGATGCGCTCACCGCTGCGCGGCACGCCGTCGATCATCGTGTAGCGCTTGACCTCGGCGACGAGGTTCCCGGCGTCCCGGCCGATGATCTTGGATGGGCCGGTCGACCCAGAGCTGAGCTGGATGACGGCGTGGCTGGTGGCGGCCGGCTGTCCGGGATACGCCCGCACTCGCTCAGTGACCTCCGCGAACCCGCGTAACGGGCCGCCGGCCGAGCGCTCGGGCTCAACGACGAGCTGCGGCCGCAGGCGGTGCAGCGCGATGTCTATCTCGTGCGGCGTAAGCCGGTGGTCAAGCAGGGACGCCTGGGCGCCGATCTGCCAGGAGGCGAGGAGGTTGGCGATGAAGGCGACAGAGGGAGCAAGGCACAGCGCGACGGAGCCGCCGCGTGCTAACCCGGCGCTGGTCAGCGCCTGGTGCCGGTCGGCCACAAGACGGCGCAGCTCGGCGCGCGTGACCGGGTGGTCCAAGTGCAGGCAGACGTCATCCGCTGGGCCGGCGAGCAGCACCTCGTCGACCCATTCAGGCTCCAGCTGCGGGTACGCGTCCCTGGCCACCCCCCCACCTCCAGTTCTGCTCTCCCCTGAATGGCCAGTCTGCTGGCAGGTGCCCCGCCCTGCGTTTCTCGATCGTAAAAGCTCGGCAAAAGCTAGCCGAACGGCTGAATAACTGCGTTATCACGACGTGATAGTGCAACGGTCGCTCTGCCTGGAATTGACCTTACTCGCTCGCGGTCGTTTGACAAGAGCGCGCACCCGCCGCCGCCAGCCAAGGCCTAGCTGCGGCTGGCTCCTCGCGGACGGACCGTGAAGCCCAGGTCGCCGAGCACCCTGACCGCGCCGCTTTTGCCGCCCTCAAAGTCGCCGGACGCGAGCCTCCGGCCGGTGGCGAACTCGTATGCCGTGCCGAGGATCGCCTTTGGCGGGTACGTGCGCTTCTGCCAGACCAGGTCGTATGTAGTAGTGGGAGCGAAGCCGTGCGCAGCGAAGAACTCCTGCTGGCCGACCCGGTCGTATTCCTCCATCGCGCGCACAACCTCGGCGTCCGTCACGGTGTCCCACGCCACTGCCATCGTTCCCCCCAGGTTTTCGGCCCCGCCAGAGCGCGCATCACTGTCTGGCTCGGCGGCTCGCGGCGGCTTCAGCCCGCCAGGTCCGTTCGGATTCCATGCCCGCCGGCTCTCGTCGGCTAACTCAGCGGTTTGGCCTCCGCTGCCGCCGGATGCCTTCGGTGACGGGGCTGAGTGCCGTGCCAGCATGGGGCGGTGACGCAAGCAGCTTCGCCGGGCTGGGTGGTAGTGCTGAACGGGCCACCGCGGTCGGGAAAGTCCAGCATCGTGGAAGTCATTCAGCAGACCTTCGATGGCGCGTGGATGAACCTCGGCGTCGACGTCTTCAGCGGGTACGTGACGCCGCCGCGCTACCGGCCGGGGATCTGCCTGCGCCCCGGCGGAGAGCGGCCTGAAATCGAGGCGCTAAGAAGGCAGCGCCGGGAGCGTCATCCTCACCCACACGTCCGCTGACATGCTGACCGGCGCTCCGCTGCCGTTCGAGGCGGCGCACGACGGGTACACGGTCGAGATCTGACCACGCGGCACCGGCGTCCAGCACCACCAGCGGGCCGGGCCGATACTGGTCTGATGACAGAGCACGCGCACGGGGCGCACGGGCATGAGGCTGGCCAGGTCCGCGATAAGAGCTTCTGGGACGAGCGGTACCGGTCGTCCGAGCGGGTCTGGAGCGGGAAGCCGAACCCGCAGCTGGTTGCCGAGGTCTCGGGCCGGCCGGCAGGCCGGGCGCTGGACGTCGGCTGCGGCGAGGGAGCCGACGCGCTCTGGCTGGCGCGAAACGGCTGGACGGTGGTCGCAACCGACATCTCCACCGTGGCCCTTGATCGGGCTGCGCGGCATGCCGAGGACGCTGACCCCCGCGCTGCTGAGCGGATCGAGTGGAGGCAGGCGGACCTATTCGGGAAGCCGCCGGAGCGCGCCGCGTTCGATCTGGTCTCCGCGCAGTTCATGCAGCTGGAGCCGGAACCACGCGACCACCTGTTCGCCGGCCTGATCCAGTCGGTCAGGGCGGGCGGGATGCTGCTGGTCGTCGGGCACCACCCGTCGGACCTCGGCACGGGAGTGGCCCGACCCCCGATGCCCGAGCTGTTCTACACCGCTGACGAGATCGCCGCGCTGCTGGACGGCGACTGGACGGTTGAGGCCAATGAGGCCCGCCCCAGGCCGGCCACCTTGCCGGATGGCGCCGAGGTCACGATTCACGACGCCGTGCTGGTCGCGACGCGGCGGCCAGGCGGAACCGCCGATGGCGACGCTGACGACCACAGCAGCACCGGAAGCTGACCCGCCCCTGATCCCCGGCCCGACCAAGTGTCCCGCACGGGCACCTGTTACCTACCCGCCGCCGCCGGCCTGGCACCAGGGGTCGGCCCTGGACGGCAGCCGCAAGGCCGGCCTTACCGTGTGCTCAGCCTGGCCGCCCACGAGCGGTGCAGCTCGATCGGGTCAACGGACTGCACCAGCGAGGCCGCCTCGGCGAAGGACACCGGGTTGGCCGGCAGCCGCCGCTCGAAGGTCTTCCGGTCGATGCTGCCAAGCGCGCGCGAGTACCTGAGCTGCACGGTCCGCTCCCCAAGCAGCACCGTCGCGGCGCTCTCGTCGCCTAGCACCCGGTGCCGCTCACCGGCTAGCCGGAACGCGATGCCGCTCGGCCCGTCGACGCGCAGGTCGTCGACCCGGCACCAGGTCACCGACGCGCCCGGCTCGGCTACCAGGTGCCCGACGTTGCTGCCGAGGACGACGGCGCCGTTGATCGACGACCCGCTGCCGGTGACCCTGGTGCCGATCACCGCCGAGTTGCTGACCTTGCAGTCGCCGGGCAGGTAGCTGCCGGCGATGAAGCTCGCCCCGCTGGCCAGGGAATCCGGCAGGCCGAGAAATGCCCGGATCGCCGAGCCTGACTCACCGGCCGCGAAGATGTCGGTGAACGCGCCCGACAGGGCGACGTGATTGCCGACGTCGATCCAGTACGGCTCGCCGAAGTCGAACACCGACACCCGCATCGGCCGGCCCGCCTGGCGCTCGAACGCCTGCCGGAACCGCTGCACGCTCTCGTAGAAGTCGGGCACGCTGGCGAGCAGGCCCTGCAGCCCGGTCAGCCCCGCTTGCTGCTCGCTGGCGATCCGCTCGTCCCACGCCTGCCGGGACGGGCTCTGCAGCGCCTGCCAGAAGTAGGGGTCCCAGTTCGCGGCCGAGGTCCGGTCGCCGACCCGGTCGCCGAACGCGTCGCAGGCCAGCGACAGGAACTCGTGCGTCGCGGCGAAGCTGCCGAGATTGACGAAGGTGGCGAGCGGCCGGCCGGAGGTGTCACGCAGCGCGCTGATCAGCCGGTCCATCGGCTGCCGTGACACGTCCCTGAGCACGGCGTCGCTCTCGGTGTCGACCTGCAGCCACTCCTTCTGGGCGGCGAGGTGCGGTTCTGGCTGCCTGCGCCAGCCGAACCGGACGACGTCAGCACCGGCCACCTTGGCCGGATCGGCGCGCAGCTGCCTGCTGGGGATCAGGACCTCATCGCCCCAGCTGACGGTCACGCCGGCGAAGCCAGCCGAGCGCAGGCAGTCGATCAGCGGGGTAGCAGAGCGGATCGCGGCCTCGCCGATCGTCAGCCCGTCGCGGCCGCGCTCGCCGTCGGGCAGCGGGAATGCCGCCTTGACGTTCCGCAGCGCCTGGGTGAACGGGCTCAGCCTGGTGCCGGAGCCGAAGAACATGAGGATCTGGTCAATGGCCGTGCCCTCGCCCCGGACGGCCGAGTAAGCCTGCAGCGCGCCGAGCAGGTTGCCTTTCCTGCCCCGCTCGACCCAGTACCGGGGGCCGCCGCCGGAGCCGGGCGCGGCGAGGGTCGCGTCCCAGTACCTTGCCTCAAGCTGGTCGCCGGTGACGATCAGCACCCGGCGCAGATCCCGCTCGCTGCCACGCGCCAGCCGGGCATTCGTCAGCAGGTCGGACATTCGCTTCTGGATTCCTGACTAGGTCCTGGCGGGCCAGCGCGCGTCAGCTCGTCTACCAGGCCGGCCCACGTCCGCTAGGCGCGTCTGCTCCCACCTAAGCGGCGCCACCCGGATGCCCGGGCGACGAAGTTGCTCAAATCTAGCACCGGGCTAGGTCCGCGCCGCTGACCGGCAGCGCGTCTCTGCCGGCCCCGATGGCGGGCAGACAAATGGGAGAACGAGGCCGGCCGCGGCCGGAGCAGGCTGTCAGGCCAGTCCCGCCGGCGGGCGTACTACCGCGGCCTTGCGGCCGCAGCCGGGGCCCGGCGGTTCACGCCCGCGCCTGGAGAAGGGCCGCCGCCTCGGAGAGGATGGCGTCCAGGGCGTCGATGGTCGCCCAGTCGCCGCCTAGCCACGGGCCTGACTCGAACCCGGCAGGCGGGGGATTCCAGCAGGTCAGGAAGCAGGTCCCGGCGACGGTGTCGAGCTGACGCGACTTGAGCCATCGCCAGGCGGCACCGAACCAGAAAGGCCTGCGCAGCTCACAGCGGGTATTGGTCTCGGTGATGCCGATGATGGCTTCTCCCGCGTCCGCCAGCGCGTCGCAGAGCCGCTTGAACTCATCGAGCTGCCCGACCGGGTTCGTGCCGCAGCTCTGGTCGTCGTAGCTGTCACAGCCGTAGAAGTCCAGGTTCCTGGCCATCCAGATGCTCGACGAAGACGCGCTGATCGTGGCCCTCTCGATCGCGCCGACCTTGACGTTGTAGCCGTTCTGGCTGACCAGCGCCTGGATGTGCTTCTGCGCGGCACGCAGCTGGTCGGGGCGGATCGGATACTTCATCGTCGACGCCTCATGCCAGAGGGCAAGCAGCGACGGCGGACCAGTCTGTGGTGCCTGGCTCAGCCAGGCTTTCAGCGCCTCGTCCAGGCTCCTGCTGACCACCGCGGCAGGCTCGGGCCGGATAGACACGCACACCCGCGCGGCCGGATCCGAGGGCGCTGGCCAGCTGGCGGGAATGTGCCCTGGCGTCTTGCTTGCGTTATTGAGATAGACCCGCTGACCGGTCGGCCGGAGGGTCCGGCTGGCCGGCCCGATTTCGGCTGGCGTCTGCCGCATGAGGTCAAAGGCCTCTGCATTGGCTCCGGCGAGCACCACGACTAGCTCCTGATCGGGGATCGAATCGGCCGACTCGGCGGCCGGCTGACCAGACGAGGACCGCCAGCCAGTCGGCGGTCGCGGTGCCTTGCTGCCACCCGTTTCTCCGCGCGCTAACTTGACGTGCTCATGCGAGACAGCGTGTCGTGAGCCGGTCGCATCCTGCTAACACGGCGCTAACATGGCCAAGTCGGCCGGCTTAGTGTTCCTCCTCGGCGCGCTGGGCCGGCCGTGGCCTGGCCGGACGTCGGGAGGAGCCCCGTGGGGGCTGGCGGCGAGCTGGAATTTGGCCTGCTGGGTCCCCTGCAGGTGCGATGTGGCGGGCTGGCGCTACCGGTTCCGCCGGGGATGCAGCGCTCGCTGCTGGCGGCGCTCCTGCTCAGCGCGAACAGGATCGTGCCGGTCGGTGAGCTGGCCGAGGTGCTGTGGGGCCCGGATCTGCCGCGGTCGGCGCTGGCCAGCCTGCGGAACGTGGTGCTGCGGCTGCGCCGGTCGCTGGGGGATGCGGGGCATGCCCGCATCGTCGCTGAGCCGGGTGGTTACCGGATCAGGGTCGAGCCGGGTGAGCTGGATGTCGAGCAGTTCGATCGGCTGCTGGCGGCGGGCAGGGACGCGGTCCGGGCCGGGTCGCACGCGGCAGCCGCCGGCATGCTGCGGGCGGCGTTGTCGTGCTGGCGTGGGCCGGCGCTGGCGGGGGTGCCGTCGGATTTGCTTTCGGCTCTCCACTTGCCGCGGCTGGAGGAGATGCGGCTGCAGGCGCTTGAGGCACGGATTGATGCTGATCTGCGGCTGGCGCGGCACGCCGAGGTGATCGTGGAACTGCGGCAGCTGGCGGCGGCGTATCCGCTGCGTGAGCGGCTGCATGTGATGCTGATGCTGGCGTTGTTCCGGGACGGGCAGCGGGCCGGGGCGCTGGCTGCCTATCAGGCGGCACGGCGGGTGCTGCGCGAGGAGCTGGGCGCTGAGCCCGGGCCCGAGCTAGCCCGACTGCAGCAGCAGATCCTGACTGGCCAGCCTGCCGCCAGCGCATCGGGTGAACTGGCGGCCGACTGGGTCGAGCCCGGCGGGCTGGAGCCTCAGCCGGACGCCGCCCGCTCGCAAGCGGCGCCGGGCGTCGCCGCGAGCTTCCCGGCCAGCGGCGGCGAGTCCGGGCAGCCAGACTTCGTCGTGCCGCGCCAGTTGCCGGCCGCCGTGCCGTATTTCACCGGGCGGGCCGCCGAGCTGGCCCAGCTGACCCGGCTGCTTGGCTCGCCCGAAGCCGGCCGGACCGTGGTGATCTCGGCGATCGCCGGCACGGCCGGCATCGGCAAGACGGCGTTCGCGCTGTACTGGGCGCATCAGGTGGCTGACCAGTTCCCGGACGGGCAGCTGTATGTCAACCTGCAGGGCTTCGGTCCGGCCGAGGCGCAGCTGTCACCGACGGCCGCGGTGCGGCTGTTCCTTGATGGCCTGGGTGTCAGTAACGAACGGATGCCAGCCGACCCGGCCGCACAGGCGGCGCTGTACCGCAGCCTGCTCGCTGGTCGCCGGCTGCTGATCGTGCTGGACAACGCCCGCGAACCAGCCCAGGTACGGCCGCTGCTACCGGGCGCGCCGGGCTGCCTGGTGCTGGTGACCAGCCGCGACCAGCTCACCGGACTGGCCGCAGCGGACGGGGCAAGGCTGATCAGCCTGGATGTGCTGGCCGAGCCGGAGGCGCGTGCGGTGCTGGCGCTGCGGATCGGCGACGCCAGGGCCGCTGCCGAGCCTGCCGCCGTCGCCGAGCTGACTGGGCTATGTGCCCGGCTGCCGCTGGCGCTCAGCATCGTGGCAGCCAGGGCGGCCGCGCAGCCCAGCCTGCCGCTGGCCGCCCTTGCCGCCGAGATCCGGACGACCATGGCCCGGCTGGACGCCCTCGGCACCGGCGACCCGGCCACCGACCTGCGTACCGTGCTCTCCTGGTCAGTCAGGCAGCTCAGCGAGCCCAGCGCGCGGATGTTCCGGCTGCTGAGCGCGCACCCTGGCCCGGACATCACAGTCCCGGCGGCGGCGAGCCTGGCCGCTGTGCCGCAGTCGGCTGCCGAGCAGGCGCTGCGGGACCTCGGCCGGGCGCACCTGATCGGCGAGCCGTCGCCCGGCCGGTTCGCCTTCCACGACCTGCTCCGCGCGTACGCGGGGGAGCAGGCAGCCGAACTTGAGACCGAGGTCGGCCGGCGCGCTGCGCTGCACCGCGTCCTCGACCATTACCTCTATAGCGCCAGCAACGCGTCGCAGCTGCTGACCGTCCGGCGCCTGATTCGGCTCAGTCCCATGCAGCCAGGCGTCGCGCCGGAGCAGCCGGGCGACCAGGACCAGG
>DASXMR010000065.1:0-4454 GCA_036495525.1 Streptosporangiaceae bacterium
CCAGGCAGGACGGCCCAACGGAATCAGCCGAGCTGGCTGAGCAGCCAGCTCGGGCCGGTGACGGCCGCGCCGGCGGCCTGGCAGCGCGCCCGCAGCGCGCGGTCGGCTGTGACCACCAGGCGGCGGCCCACCTGCTCGCCGGCCAGGGCCGCGATCTTGTCGTCGCCGGAGCCGCTGGCCCTCACGAGGCGCAGCAGCGTCTCCGGCACGCCATCCGGATGCGCGGCACCACGCGCCTGGCCCTCCAGCACGACGACGAACTGCGGGAACCAGCGCTCCAGGGTCGGTGCGTCCAGCTCGGCCGGCAGGTCAGCGATCCCGCCACCTGCCAGGGCAGCCAGCTCGCCGCTGAGCCGGGTCGCGGCGCCTGACCGGTCGCGCCACCAGCCGTCCGGGCGCGAGCCCATCACGTTGGCCGCGTCGACGATGACTGTCAGCGGGTGCAGCGCGTCAGCCAGCACCGGCCACTGCTCCGCGAACCCTGGGTGCAGCTCAAGCCCGGCGACGGCAGCCGGCGGTACCCAGGCGGCCGCGCTGGTCTCGGCGCTGTCGCTGGTCACGGCGAACGTGGCTCGCGCGGCGGCGATCACGGTGTGGTAGCTCCAGCCGCCGTGGTCGTCGCGCAGGATGCCGCGGACCGTGACCGCGCCCGGCGGTACGCCGCATTCCTCAGCCGCCTCGCGCAGCGCAGCCGCTACGACCGACTCGTGGCTGTCCCGCGCGCCGCCAGGAGTGCCCCAGCTGCCACCGTGGCTGCCCCACCAGGTCCGCCGCTGCAGCAGCACGGCCGGCTGGCCAGCCGCGCCAGGGGCAGTGGCCAGCAGCCCGGCGGCGCCGTGAATGCCCCAGTGCCGGTGTCCCCGGCCGCACCGGACCCAGCCGTTGCCGTCGCGTGAGACCACCGCGCCGACGATAGCTGACGGCGCCGGGCTGGTCGGGCTCAACATCGGCCCGAATCTCCTGGTGACCGGGTCGCTGGCGTGGATCTTGTGGCTGCGCGCGGCACGCACCGCCGGCGCGCAGCCGTCGCTGCGCCATGCCAGCCGGCTCGGCGGCGTCGCCGTGCCGCTGTCGATGGCAGCGGCTGTCGCCGCGCTGACCCTGGTCAGCACCCGCTGAGCGGGTGCCGTGGCCCGGCCTGAGCCAATGCCACCCGCCGGCGGCTGACCGCCCGGCGCGGCCCGTCAGCGCAGCGCTGCTCCCTCAGCCGGCCTGGCCCACCCTTGGCCTGTCGCCGTCGGCCGCCGATCGCTGCAGCGCCTGCTGCACCTCGGGTATCTCCAGCACGGTCACGTTGCCGACGTACCGCTCGATCGCCTTGCCGGCGGGGCTGGCCCGCTCCACGATGAGGAACGGCACCCCCTCGGCGATCCGCAGCTCCTGACGCTCGCGCTGAGACGGCATCCGCGCGGTCACCCTCGCTGGTCCGGTTATCTCGGCCACCACCATCGGCTCGGCGCCCATGACCACCGACCCGGCCCGGTGCACGGTCTTCACCAGGCCCTCGCTGCGCAGGATGGCCACCGCGCGACGCGCCGTGGAGATATGCACCCCGTAGTCACGCGCCAGCGCGGCTGGCGAGGGCAGCCGCTGGCCGGCCGAGTAGACATTGCGCTTGATGAGGCCGCGGAGGTCGTCCGCCATCTGGCGGCAGGCCGGCCTGTCCGAGAACTTGTCGATCTCCCCCATATCGCACCCGCTCTCTGACCCTGCATTCCAGCGTACGCTTCGTTACTCCTAGTAGTTAAATTCAGCGTCCCTGCTGGTCACAGGTACAACATCAGTAACAGCATCGAGGTGGCTAGTCACCGCCAGCCAGCCAGCCGGCCGCGCCGTAGGGTGGGCGCATGGCAGCTTCCACGATCCAGAGCCGCATGTCCGGGATCAGCCAGCGCTGGACAGGCCCGCTGATCCTCGAGCTCGACCTCACCGACGGGCTGACCGAGACCCGGCCGTCCGACCCGGTTTCCGCGGTGCTGGCCAGGCGTCGAGCGTCGCTGGCTGACGTGCTGGACGGCCTGCGCCGCGCCCGCGACGACCACCGGGTCAGGGCGCTGGTGGCCAAGATCGGCGGGCGGCCGATCGGGCTGGCGCAGGTACAGGAACTGCGTGCGGCGGTCACCGCGCTGCGCGAGGCAGGCAAGCACACGGTCGCTTGGGCGGAGTCGTTCGGCGAGTTCTCCGCCGGGAACGTCCCGTACTACCTGGCCACCGCGTTCGACACCATCAGCCTGCAGCCCTCGGGCGACCTGGGACTGACCGGGATCGCGGTCGAGCGGCTGTTCCTGCGCGACGCGCTTGACCGGCTCGGCGTGGAGTTCCAGGTAGCCGCCAGGCACGAATTCAAGAGCGCGGCCGAGCAGGTCACCGAGCGTGGTTTCACGCCTGCCTCGCGCCAGGCCACCGAGCGGCTCACCGCATCGGTGACCGAGCAGCTGACCGACGCGATCGCTGACCGCCGCGGGATCGAGCTGCCGGAGGCCAGGACGCTGATCGACCGCGGCCCGTTCCTCGCCGCGCAGGCGCTGGAGCTCGGGCTGGTCGACGCCATCGGCTACCGCGACGAGGTCTACGCGGCGGTACGCAAGCAGGCCGGCCAGGCGGCTGCCCTGCAGCCGCTGGGCAAGTACCAGCGCAGCCGGGCGGTGGCCGAGCGGGCAAAGTCGCTCGCCGGACCGCGGGAACGCGAGGTCGCGCTCATCTACGCCACCGGGCCGATCCGCCGCGGCCGCAGCGGCCGCGGGCCCCTGGCGGGCGGCGCCATGGGCTCGGACACGATCGCGGCCGCGATCCGGGCGGCCGCGGCCGACGACTCGGTAGCGGCCATCGTGCTGCGGGTCAACAGCCCCGGCGGCTCCTACGTCGCCTCCGACACGATCTGGCGCGAGGTCGTCCGGGCCCGGGCCTCCGGCAAGCCGGTGGTCGCCTCGATGGGCGACGTGGCCGCGTCCGGCGGCTACTACATCGCCATGGCCGCCGACGTGATCGTGGCCGAGCCCGGCACCGTGACCGGCTCCATCGGGGTGCTGTCGGGCAAGGCCGTGCTGGGCGAGGCCCTGGGCCGCGTCGGCGTGACCACCGACAAGGTCACCCAGGGCGACCACTCGGCCATGTTCTCCCAGATGCGGCCGTTCGCGCCGGATGAGTGGACGCTCGTCAACGACTGGCTCGACCACATCTACGCCGACTTCACCGGCAAGGTGGCCGAGGGCCGCGGGATGACCCGGGAGCGCGTCCACGAGCTGGCCCGGGGCCGGGTCTGGACCGGCGCCGACGCGGTGGCCAACGGCCTGGTCGACGAGCTCGGCGGCCTCGAGCACGCGGCCGCGGTGGCTCGCCGCCGGGCCGGCCTGCCGGCCTCGGCACCGCTGCGCGCCTACCCCAGGGTCCGGCCCATCGACCGGATCCGCCCGCCCGCCTCCAGCGACGCCCCCGGCGCCGCCGCCGCCAGCCTGCTCGCCGAGAGCTGGGGCCCGGCCTGGCGCCTGGCCGCCCGGGTCGGACTCCCCGCGCACGGCCCGCTGGCCCTGCCGGGCAGCTGGACATTTGAATGACGAAACGGATCGCTCCCGCCGACAGCACCTTCTCCCTGGCCGATGCCCTGACCGCGTGGGCCGCGGGCGTCACCCTGATCACCATCGCGGACGGGCGCGACGACATCGGCACCACGGTCAGCGCGTTCTGCCCGGTCTCGGCCGATCCCCCGCTGGTCGCCGTCGCGCTGATGGCCGAGTCGTACCCGGCCGAGGTGCTGGGCCGCGCCGATGCCGACCGGCCGGGCCGGTTCGCCGTCACCCTGCTCGCGTCGGCCCAGCGGGCGCTCGCGGGCCGGTTCGCCGCGGCCGGCCGCCCCGGCGCGCGGCTGCTGCTGGACAGCGTCCCGCACCACCGCGGCGAACTGTCCGGCGCGCTGATCCCCGACGATGGCCTGGCCGCGCTGGAATGCTCGGTCACCCAGCGCATCCCGGCCGGCGACCACCTCCTGATCATCGCGCAGGTGCTGGCCGTTCCGTACGTCGCCCGGGCCGGCGCCCCGCTGGTCCGCTTCCGCGGCAGCTACCCGGCCCTGGCCTGAAGCCAAAAGGCCAGCTGGGCAGCCGATCGTTCGCGCCCGGCACGGCCTGAACGGGCGCGCCATCAGATCGGCATTCAGTTCGACTTGACTGGCGATTTGTGACATAATCGGTAGTGAGTTCGATTGAGAGACCGGCGCTCCCGGGTCTGACGATGCGATGACCTTGGTGATGATGCGCTCCGCGAGGAGCACCTTTTCCCGGTGAGCGGCCCCTCCGCAGGCCCGGCCTGCGTGCGCGCCCGTGTGGGTGTGCCGCAGGCGTCGTGAGTCTCGTGCTGTCCGGCTTGTGTCCGTGGCGGCATCGGAGGTGGCGTTCTCGTGTGCGTCCCTGGCCAGCAGCCCGGCGTGCCTGCGGGCGTGCCGTCGAGCGCGGCCGAGG
>DASXMR010000066.1:0-16525 GCA_036495525.1 Streptosporangiaceae bacterium
CGAGCTGTGATCGCGACCGTGCGGTGACGGCTTGACGGTCGAGGCGGTCTTCCGTCACGAGTACGGCCGCTGCGTCGCCACCCTGATCCGCTTCCTCGGCGACATCGACCTCGCCGAGGAAGCGGTTCAGGACGCGTTCACGGTCGCGGTGGCGAAGTGGCCGGTAGACGGGCAGCCACCCAATCCCGGCGCGTGGATCGTGACCACCGCGCGCAACCGCGCCATCGACCGGCTGCGCCGCGAGGCCACCAGGCACGACCGGCACGCGCAGGCCCTGCTGCTGTATCCGGGCAGCGACCCGCCGCCCGATGACGGGCTGGAGGACGCGGTGCGCGACGACCGGCTGCGGCTGATCTTCACCTGCTGCCACCCGGTGCTGGGCAGCGCCGCGCAGGTGGCGCTCACGCTGCGGCTGCTCGGCGGGCTCGAGACAGGCGAGATCGCCCGCGCCTTCCTGGTTCCTGAGCCGACGATGGCGCAGCGGCTGGTGCGCGCGAAGGCCAGGATCCGCGATGCGCGCATCCCGTACCTGGTGCCCGACGGCAGCGAGCTGCCCGGCCGCCTGAGCGCCGTGCTCGCCGTCGTCTACCTGATCTTCAACGAGGGCTACACCGCCAGTTCCGGCGACGAGCTAGTGCGCGCTGACCTGTGCGCCGAGGCGATCCGGCTAGCCCGGCTGCTGGCCGAGCTGATGCCTGGCGAGGTCGAGGTCATGGGCCTGCTCGGGCTGCTGCTGCTGACCGAGTCGCGGCGGCCGGCCCGCACCGCGGCTGGCACCGCCCTGGTGCTGCTCGCTGACCAGGACCGGTCACGGTGGGATCACAACCTGATCGCCGAGGGCCAGGCCATCGTGCGCGAATGCCTGCGGCTCGGCCGGCCGGGACCGTACCAGATCCAGGCGGCGATCAACGCCGTGCACAGCGACGCGGCGACCGCAGCCGACACCGACTGGCAGCAGATACTGCAGCTCTACGATCAGCTGCTGGCCGTGGCGCCCGGCCCGGTGGTGGCGCTGAACCGGGCCGTCGCGATCGGCGAGGTTGCCGGACCGCAGGCGGCGCTTGACCTGCTCGGCGCGCTGCCGCTTGACGGTTACTACCTGTTCCACGCCATCCGCGCTGACCTGCTGCGCCGGGTCGGCGAGCCTGACCAGGCGGCCGTCGCCTACGACGCGGCGCTGGCCCGCACGGCGAACGCGGCCGAGCAGGCATTCCTTCGCGACCGCAGGGAGTCGCTGACCACCGGTGCCTGAGCCGGGACTCGGCTGGCCAGCCTTTACCGCCATTTCGCCCGGCACCGGCGCGGACGCGTGCCAGGATCGGCACAATGCAGCGCTTCGCGGCTCGTCCCCGCCCCCGCCCCGGCCGGCCGTCCCGCTGGCGCCTGGCTGCCACGCCCCTGGTGCTGCTGCTGGCCTGCACGACAGCCGCCGGCTGCGTGACGCAGGGCAGCCAGCAGCGCGCTGACGCCGGCCGGGCCGCCGCGCAGCGCGCTGTCAGCGGTGAGGCTGGTCAGCTCGCTGCCGGGCGGGCAGCGGTGCGACGGACAGCGGTCAGCAAGGCGGCGCGGCGGCGCGCCGAGCAGCGGGCGGCAGCCAGCCAGGCGATGGCCGGGACCAGGGTGCCTGGCGCGCCCGGCTGCCCGCTGTTTCCGCGGGACAACGTGTGGAACACCGACATCTCCAGGCTCCCGGTTGACCGGCACAGCGCGGCGTGGCTGCGCAGCATGGACTCGGCGACGACCTTCCTGCACCCTGACTTCGGACCGGACCCCGGCGGATATCCGTACGGCATGCCGTACCGGATCGTGACCAGCGCGGTGCACAGGACCCGGATCCACTTCAGCTATGCCAGCGAGAGCAACCGCGGACCCTACCCGTTCACCTCGCGGACGCCGATCGAGGGCGGCAGGCACGCGACCGGCGACCGGCACGCGATCATGGTCAACAAGAGCACCTGCACGCTGTACGAGCTGTTCGGCGCGCACTGGTCCAGGCGCCGGCCGACGGCCGGCTCGGGCGCGATCTGGCACTTGCGCTCGAACGCGCTGCGGCCGGCCGGGTGGACCTCGGCGGACGCCGCCGGGCTGCCGATCCTGCCCGGCCTGCTCAGCTACGGGCAGGTGCGCGCCGCGGTGCGGACGGGCCGGCCGATAGCGCACGCGATCCGCTTCACCGTGCAGCGCACCCAGGCCGCGTTCATCTGGCCTGCCAGGCACGAGGCCAGCTCGAACACCAGCAAGGGCCTGCCGCCAATGGGCGCGAGGTTCCGGCTGAAGTCGAGCTTCCGGATCGCCACGTTCTGCCGCAACGCGACGGCGTACTGCCGTGACGCCAAGGCCGTGCTCACCGAGATGCGGCACTACGGCCTCATCGTCGCCGACAACGGCAGCAACTGGTTCTTCGGCGGCAGCGCGTTCCCGCAGTGGCCAGACACGCTGGTCTCGCTGCTCAAGCAGATCCCGGCGCACGCCTTCCAGGCGGTGAACGAGTCGTGCCTGATGGTCAGGCGCAACTCGGGCGAGGCACGCGGCGGACCCGGCTGCCCGGTGGGCTAGCCGGCCCGGCCGCCTGCCCGCGTGCGGAACCCCAGGGCAGCCCGCCGCATTTCCGGCATCCAGGGCCAGCACGAGCCCCGGTGCTGGCAAAGACCGGACAGTGCTACCTATGCCGCCATAATCTGGCGATGCCAGCCACTTCGGTTATCGCCAGGATGGGAGAGCTGGACGCGTGACCCGAGAGCATCGCCCGGCTCCAGGCCAGCGCGCCAGGGGCACCGCCGTGCTCGCTGCGTGCCTGCTCTGCCTGACGGCCGCCCCGGTCACCGCGGCGGTGGTGGCCGCGGCTCCGGCGGGAGCCGCCCCGGTCACGCCGGCCGCCCCGGTCACGCCAGCGGCCACGGTCGCGGCAGCCCGGCTGCCGTGGCCCTCGGTGCCGCGTCCGCCAGCTCCGCCGGGCCCGGCCGTGGCCGTAGCAGCTGCCGCGACGCCGCTGCGAGGCAAGGTCATCGGCATCGACCCCGGCCACAACGGACGCAACGGAACGGACCCCGCTTTCCTGAACCACCAGGTCTGGAACGGCCGGGAGTACGAGGACTGCGACACCACAGGAACGCAGACGAGCGGCGGCTACACCGAGGCGCGCTACAACTGGAACGTCGCCCGGTACCTGCGCGCTGACCTGCTCCGGCTCGGTGCGCGCGTCGTGCTGACCCGGCATAGCAACTCCGGCATCGGACCGTGCGTGAATCATCGCGCCTGGGACCTCAATCACGCCGACGTGGCCATCGACATCCACGCTGACGGCGCCGCGCCCTCCGGACGCGGCTTCGCGATTCTGGAGCCAGTGGCGCACGGCGCGAACCGGCACGTGATCAAGCCAGCTAAGCGGTTCGGCCGCGACGTCCGCTCGGCATTCCTGTCGCACACGGCGATGCCGGTGAGCAACTACGACGGCGTCAATGGCATCAAGTTCCGCGACGATCTCGCCGGGCTGAATCTGACCAGGGTGCCCAAGGTGCTGATCGAGTGCGGCAACATGAAGAACCACACGGACGCTGGCCTGCTAACTTCGCGCCGCTTCCAGCAGAACGCCGCGAAGGCGCTGGCCGCGGCGATCGTGCGATTCCTGAGGCCCGTGGCGTCATGACACTCGAGTGCCCCTCCTGCCATGCCCCGCTGCCCGACCAGCCGGCCCGGTTCTGCACCGGCTGCGGATACGACCTGTCCGGTGAGCACGTCGTGTCGGAGCCGCTGTTCCGGCCGGGTCCGCCGCCGGCCGCCTGGCCAGCCGCGCAGGGCTACGATGATCGTCCTCCGGCCGGCTACGGCGACAGTCAGCCACCCGGTTACGGCCAGGCGCCGCCACCCGGTTACGGCCAGGGGCCGCCACTCGGCTACGGCCAGGGGCCGCCACTCGGCTACGGCGACGGCCCGACGGCCGGCTATGGCTCGACCGCGGCGCTGGACTACGGCGACCTGGCCGCCCCCGGCCCCCCGGCACCCGCCGGCTACGGATATTCCGATCCGCTCGGTTACGGCGATGGCGCAGCACCCGGCGGCTGGGCGCCGGCCCCGGGGCCGCTGTCCCGCCCGCCGGGCGCCGGGTCGGCGCAGCGACCTGGCGGGCCGCGACGGCCGCGTGCCGGGCTGATCGCGGCGGTGATCGTGGTGATCGTCATCGTGCTCGGGGCCGGCGGCTGGCTACTGCTCGGCCATCGGCATTCGGGTTCGCCCGGCAGTCCAGGGCAGAACACCGCCGCGGCTGGCGGCGGCAAGGCCAGCGGAAAGGCGAAGTCCGGGGCCGAGTCCGAGCAGCTCGCCCGGCTATCCGGGCTGCTCCAGCAGAGCCACGCGGCCCGCAGCCGGGTCGTGCGCGCCACCGCCGGGGTCGGTGGCTGCTCGATGGATCCCACCGCCGGCATCGGCCTGATGAACCAGTCGATCAGGCAGCGCCAGAAGGTACTCGGACAGCTCAGGTCCAGCTCGACGTCGGCCATCCCCGGCGGCGGGGGCCTGGTGTCGGACCTGCAGCAGGTGCTGCGTCACTCGGTCGCGGCCGACCGCGACTTCATCGGGTGGATGCAGGAGATTCAGGCGCACGGCAAGTGCCCGGTTAACACCCGCCGCAGCACCTCCTATCAGGCAGGGCTGGCGGCATCCGGGCAGGCCGACCGCGCCAAGTCCGCTTTCCTGGCCCGCTGGAACCCGCTCGCTAGCAAGTTCGGCAAGCCGACCTACAACGCCGGCAGCATCTAGCCTCCCGCGCTACCGGCTGGCCCCGGCAATCAGCTGATTCCTGAAAGCGAAATAATTGCGCATCTAGATTGCGCTTTGAACCATTTACCGCCATTTCATCCAGGGCAGCTGCTATCAGCTGGGAAACGACGCTCGACTATGCCCGCGCGTTTACCCATCCGTGGTGACAAAATGCCAACTGTCTGGCAACTAGCTGCCGGCCGGGGAGGAAATCTACCATTCGGCTGGGACACGTCAGCACTGGCTCGGACCAGCAGGTCGGAGCCGGGGTGGGGAAGAGGATCTGCAGGGGGGAACGCCGTGCAATGCTCCGCGTGCGGGCATGACAATCCAGCGGGATACCAGTTTTGTGGTTACTGCGGCCAGGCGCCTGCGCAGCCGCCGGCCGCAGCGCAGCGCAGCTTCGCCCAGCAGCAGGCTGGAGTGGCGGCTGCCGGGCCGGTCGATTCCCGGCTGACCGGTTCCGGGCCGGAAGATTCTGGGCGACGGCTTGATTCCGGGCCATTGCATTCGCGGCAGCGGCACTCGGGGCAGCTCGAATCCGAGCCCACCGGCGACGCGGAGATGACGCGGTATCTGTGTGCCGCAGTGAACATGGATCATTCGCTGTCCAGGAAGGTCATCGAGGATCTGCTGGAGCACGACCACCGGGCCATCGCGGTGACCCCTGGCGTTGACCTGGTCGCGGTGCTGCGGCACGCACTGGGCGCCAATCGCCGGCGGCTTGGCCGGGACGCGATCCTCTTCGGCCTGCTGCTGACCCTGATCGCGACCTTGTTCTTCGCCGGGGTGAGCCTCTGGCCGCTGATCGTGATCATCGCGGGCTGGGTGGTCATCTACATCGAGGAGCACCTCAGCATGTTCGGCCCGGCCGCGCAGCGGCTGCGGCCGGGCCGATTCGACCCCGACGCCGCGCCGACGGTCGCGGCCGGGGCAGTCTCCGACCGGCAGCTGGAGCGGATAGCCGCCGCAACCGAGACCGGCAACGTGACGCTGTATGGCGGCTTTCCCCCGTTCGTGGGCTACGGACGCGTCCAGACCAGCTGGTCGTTCGCCGTCGACGTCACCCGGCCGGCCAGCGGCCGCCATCCCGTGCCCTTCGCCGTGCAGGAGGTCTACGACTTCGTTGGCGACCGGCTGCGGGCGCTTGACCTGCCTGGCATCGAGGTCTCCTGCCGGCTGTTCGTGAACGGCCAGGACATCGAGGACGACCCGCGCTTCCTGCCGGAGCCAGGCACCGCGCCTGCCACGTCCGTGCCCGACGATGTGCTCCGCGCCCTGACAGCGGCGCCCGAGGAGCGGGCGAGGCCCTACCTGACCGTCAGCATGACCGGCTGGGACGGCGACCTGGTCGTCACGACGTTCGTGCGCTTCCTGCTCAGCCGGACCGACCTGTTCGTCGAGGCCGCGCACACCGCAGTGCCGCCGCTCGCCGCCAGGTACAAGGCGATCGACGAGATGGAGCAGTCTCCTTCCGGCCGCGAGTTTCTCGGCATGCTGGCCCGCACCATCATGTCCGGCCCCGGCCTGGTGCTCTCCAGCGCCGGGCGGATCATGCACGAGCTGCTCAGCGACAGCAGGCGGGACAAGAACAACAGGCGCGCCAGGCTCAGGGCCGAGTACGGGGCGCTGAGGAGCCTGCGCGAGGCGGCGGCGGAGCCGAACTGGCAGCGGTACTTCCAGGTATTCGACAACGCGAGGTACCGGAAGGTGATCGAGCAGCGAATCTTCCGGTCGCTGGTGGAGTTCCTTGACGCCCACGACGTGGACACCACGAGCCTGGTCGCGCGCAGCGAGACGGTGATCAACAACGGGGTGATGCTGACCGGACAGTCAACGGTGAACGCCGCCCAGGTTGCCGTGGGCGCTGGCGCGCAGGCGGCCGGCGTCTTGTCGCGCGTGCGCGGCGGGCACGGAGCCGGCTGAGGAGTGACGATGACCAGCGACAACTACGGCTTCCAGGTCAGCGGAAATGCCACCGTGAACGCAGGCGCCATCGCGGCCGGCACCGGGGCCAGCGCCAGCGGGAGCAACTCGGCAGCCGCGCCCGCCGACCTCGCGGAGCTGCGCCGGCTGCTGGAATGGCTGACCGCCGAGCTGCACCGCGGCCCGCCGGGCGTGCCCGACTCCGCGCACCTCGCCGTGATCGCCGAGTCGGCGCAGCGGGAGGCCGCGCAGCCGCAGCCACGCAAGCACGTGCTGAGCGGCCTGCTGACTGCGCTGATGGCCGGTGTCGGCGACGTCGGGGTGATCGCGTCGACGGTCGCGGCGGTTCAGCACGCGATCACGACCTTGCTCTAGCCGGCCGCAGCGAAGGAGTCGGTCATGGCAACACCTGCGTGTCCCTCGTGCGGAACCCAGCTGCCGGAGCAGGCGGTCCGGTTCTGCACCGGCTGCGGCTACAACCTCAGCCAGCAAAAAGTGCTCGCGCCGCTGCCAATGCCGGACCAGCTCGGTGCTGCCCGGCCAGCGGAACCCGGCTCCTACGCTGAGCCCGCAGCTCCGCCTGGCTACCGCGACGCCCCCGCGCCGCCCGCCTACCACGACACCCCTGCCGCGCCTGGCTACCCTGCCGCGCCGCCCTACCGCGCCACCCCCGCCGCGCCTGGCTACCCCGATGCCGCTGCCCCGCCTGGCTACCGCGACGCTGGCCTGCCGGATGACCGGCTCGCCGCGCCGGGCGGCGGCGAGCCGCTATCGGACCCCTGGTATCGCCCGGATCCCGGCCAGCTGCCCCCGGCCGCCCGCCGCCGGTCACGTTCCTGGCCGATCGCGGCGGTCATCGTGGTGCTGGTCATCCTCGGCGCCGGTGGCTGGCTGCTGCTGGGCCGCGGCCATTCACCAGCACCAGGATCGCCGGCCGGCCAGGCGGCCGCCGCGAACCCAGGCAGTACCAGCACGGCTAAGGCCAGCGTGCAAACGACCAGCCCGGCCGGGACGCCGTCGGGCGCCGAGCCCGCTCAGCTAGCCCGGCTGGCCAGATTGCTCCGGCAAAGCCACGCAGCGCGCAGCCGGGTGGTGCGCGCCACCCAGGGAGTCGGCGGCTGCACGATGACGCCAGCGGCCGGCATCGATCTGATGAGGCAGTCGGTCAGGCAACGGCAGCAAGTCCTCGCCGCACTGGCCTCGGCTCAGGTATCAGCGATCCCCGGCGGCCAGAATGTAACGGCAGACCTGCGGCAAGTGCTGCGATACTCGGTCAGCGCCGATCACGGCTTCATCGGCTGGATGCAGCAGATCCAGGCACGCGGCAAGTGCCCGGTCAACGTCCGCCGCAGCGCCCCGTACCAGGCAGGCCTCGCTGCCTCACGGCAGGCAGACCGGGCCAAGGCCGCCTTCCTGGCCAGCTGGAACCCGCTGGCCTCCAGGTTCGGCCAGCCGACCTACAACGCCAGGCGCATCTAGCCGGGAGGCGAGTCCGCGCGGATCCGCTGCCACCCGGGTCGCCTGGCCTGGCCCGCTACCCTGGGCCTGTGCCTGATCCACAGCTAGCCGGCCTGTCCGTGCTCGGCTCCGCGGTCCGCGGGCCGATCGAGCACGTGGAGGCGTTCCCGGCTCCGCCGACCGTTACCAGGGTGCGCTTCAGCACCGACGAGGTGACCTCGCTGTGCCCGGTCACCGGGCAGCCGGACATCTCCGCCGTGCTGATCGAGTACGCGCCGGATCAGCTGTGCATCGAGTCGAAGTCGCTCAAGCTGTACCTCTGGTCGTTCCGCGACCGGCCGGTCTTCGCCGAGGCGCTGGCCGCCGAGATCGCCGCCGAGGTTCAGTCAGCCAGCCGGCCACATTCGGTCCGGGTGGTGGTCACCCAGCACGCCCGCGGCGGGATCGTGACCGAGGCGACCGCCGAGCTGCCAGGTACGGCGTGACCGCTGTCGGCGAGTCGGGGCACCGGCCAGCGGGCAGCCAGGACCAGCCAGGCGGCCAGGACCGGCTCGCGGCAGCCGCCCCGGCCGTGCTGCGCACCCGGCGCGGCGACCTGACGCTGCCGCTGTTCGCGCCGGACGCTACCAGGGCGGCGATCAGGACGGTGCCGACTGGCCTGCTGGCAGCTGCCGGGGTCGAGACCATGCTGGTCAGCACCGCGCACCTGGCCACCCAGCCAGGCACCTCGGTGGTCGCCGCGCTCGGCGGCGTGCACGGCTTCATGGGCTGGCCGGGACCGCTGATCTCCGACTCCGGCGGTTTCCAGGTGTTCTCCCTGCTGGCGGCCGGCGGCCGGCTGGCCAGCGTGTCCGACGCCGGGCTTTCTTACCGGTTCTCGCCCGGCCAGCGGCACCGCCAGCTCACCCCGGCCAGCTGCATCGAGACCCAGCTGCGGCTCGGCGCCGACGTGGTGTACTGCCTGGACTACTGCACCCACCCGGCGGCGCCCGCTGACGAGCAGGACCGCAGTGTCGAGCTGACGCTGCGGTGGGCGAAGCTGTGCCGGGCCGCGTTCGACAAGCTGACCGCCGCCACGCCGCCGGCCGAGCGGCCGCTGCTGTTCGCGGTCGTGCAGGGCGGCCAGGACGCGGCCAGGCGGGCCAGGTGCGCGTCAGCGCTGGCCGAGATCGGCTTCGACGGGTACGGCTTCGGCGGCTACCCGGTCAGCGGCGGCGCCCTGGTCGACGAGGTCGCCCTCGTCGCCACGCTCCTGCCGCCCGGCAGCGTGCTGCACGGGCTGGGCATCGGCACGCCGGAAAACGTGGTCGCCGCCTGGCGGGCCGGATACGGCCTGTTCGACTGCACGCTGCCCACCCGCAACGCCAGGCGCGCCGTGCTGTACACGGCGCTGGACACCGCGGCGCTCGGCGAGCCAGGCGGCTACCGGATCGCCAGGCTCACCGACGAGCGGTGGGTACGCCAGCGCCAGCCGCTCGACCCGGACTGCGACTGCCAGCTGTGCACGACCGTGCCGGCCGCCTACCTGGCGCACCTGGTGCGGGCCAAGGACAGCCTGGCCTCGACCCTCGGCACGGTGCACAACCTGCGCTTCTACGCCCGGCTGATCGAGGCGCTGCGGGCCAGCACGGGCGGCGGCTGAGCCGGGCCATGCGGCAGACCGCAGACGACGCCGCGGTGAGCGACGAACTCGCCGCGCAGATCCTCGGCTCGGCCAAGTACCGCAGCCTCGACCCCGCGCTGGTCCGCCGGTTCACCGCGGAAGCGGCCAGCCGGTTCGCCGACCGCGGCCGGGCTGCCAAGTACGCGCGCCGCAAGCTGCACCAGGCGTACGGCGCGTTCCTGGCCGGCTCGCCAGCGCGAGCGGTGACCGGCGTGACCGAGGCGGTGCAGTCGGGGCGGCTGCCGCTGCGCGAGGCTGCACTGGCGGCCATGCGATCGCACCTGTCGGCGGCCGAGCGGGCCGAGTGGCTGGACGAGTTCGGCGAGCAGCTGGCCAGCTGGTGCGGCGTGCTGCACTCGGTCGCCGACCTGGCCTGCGGCCTAGGCCCGCTGGCCATCCCCTGGCTGCCACTGGCCCCGGACGCCAGCTACTGGGCCTGCGAGATCGACGCCGGGCTGGTCGCCGCGCTGGCCGGCCTCGGCGCAGTGATGCCGGCCAGCATCACGGCCGTCACCTGCGACCTGGTCGGCTCGCCGCCTGAGCTGCGCGCCGACCTCGCGCTGCTGCTGAAAACGGTGCCAACGCTTGAGCAGCAGCGCCCCGGCGCCTCGGCGCGGCTGCTGGCCGACCTCGACTGCGCGCAGGTGGTGATGTCGCTGCCGCGCACCAGCCTTGGCGGGCGGCAGTTCACCGACGACGCCGACGCGCTCGCCCGCGAGGTGACCGGCGGTACCCGGTACGTGCCGCGCGAGACGGCCGCGTTCGGTAACGAGGTGCTGTACCTGCTGGAGCCCGCGGGTTCCTGACAGACCGCGTGCGCTACTCGCCGCGGTACACGCAGCCCGACGAGCGCGTCTCCCGGACCTCGACCTCGGACAGCGGCAGCGTCCCGGCGAGCCGGTCCCAGATCCACCTGACCAGGTTCTCGCTGGTCGGGTTTTCCAGGCCGGGCAGGTCGTTCAGGCAGTGGTGGTTCAGCTCCCGGTTCAGCGGCTCGAACGCGCTGGTGATCTCGGCGAAGTCCATCACCCAGCCGGTGCGCGGGTCGGCCTCGCCGCGCACCCGCACCGTGACCTGGTAGGAGTGCCCGTGCAGCCGGCCGCACTTGTGGCCCTCTGGCACGTGCGGCAGCCGGTGCGCAGCCTCGAAGGCGAATTCGCGGAAGATTTCCATCAGCTGCTCGTCACCGGATGCCGAGCAGCTTGTGCGTCTGCAGGCTCAGCCGCCACTGCGGGTGCGCCATGCAGTAGGCCACCGCTGCGCTGGTGTTGGCGGCCAGGTCAGGGCTGTCCATCGGCTGCAGCCGGAAGGTGCGGAAGGCCAGCTGCTCGAATCGCTCCGGCTCGGCACCCGGCTGCGGGAACACCAGCTTGAGCTCGTCACCGGACGTCAGCACCAGGTCGGCCCCGGCCTTGGGACTCACGCAGGTCCAGTCGATGCCCGGCGGCGCCAGCTGGGTGCCGTTGGTCTCGACCGCGATCTCGAACCCCGCCGCGTGCAGCGCGCTGACCGCGGCCGCGTCGAGCTGCAGCAGCGGCTCGCCGCCGGTGCACACCACCAGCGGGGCGCTGCGCGGGTGCGGCTCGCCCTGCCACTGCGCAGCTACGGCCGCGGCCAGCTCGGCGGCCGTGCGGAACTTGCCGCCGCCGGTGCCGTCGGTGCCCACGAAGTCGGTGTCGCAGAATTTGCAGATCGCCCGGTGCCGGTCGCGTTCCCGCCCGGTCCACAGGTTGCAGCTGGCGAACCGGCAGAACACCGCCGGCCTGCCCGCCTGGCCGCCCTCGCCCTGCAACGTATAAAAGATCTCTTTGACCTGGTAGATGGTCATCACCTGGCCTAATGCGCCGGACCGACGTATGCCGACGGTCCCAGCGCTGGATCTGTTAGCCCCAGCTCAGCGAAGCCGCGGCCCCGCAGCAGGCAGGCATCGCAGCTGCCGCAGACGCGCTCGCCGTCCGGATCATAACAGCTATGAGTGAGGCTGTAATTAACGCCGAGATCGAGGCCGACCTTGATGGTCTGCGCCTTGGTCAGCTCGATCAGCGGGGCGTGAATGCGCACCCGCTGGGTGCCATCGACGCCCGCCTTGGTGGCCAGGTTGGCGAGCGTCTCGAACGCCTCGATGAACTCCGGCCGGCAGTCCGGGTAGCCGCTGTAGTCGAGCGCGCTCACCCCGACGAACACATCCGACGAGCCGAGGGTCTCGGCCCAGGCCAGCGCGAACGACAGGAAGATCGTGTTGCGGGCCGGCACGTAGGTGACCGGGATTTGCTCGCCGATCTCGTCGGCGCTCTGGTGGTGCGGCACGTCGATGGCGCTGTCAGTGAGCGCCGAGCCGCCGAAAGCGGCCAGGTCGATATCCGCGACGACGTGCCTGGCCGCGCCGAGGGCTGCCGCGACCCGCTCGGCGGCTGCTAGCTCGACCGTGTGCCGCTGCCCGTACCGGAAGCTGAGCGCGTAGGTCTCGAAGCCCTGGCTGCGCGCGATGGCAAGCGCCGTCGCCGAGTCGAGGCCGCCGCTGAGCAGCACCACGGCCCTGGGCTTCGCCTGATCGCTCACCAGTTCAGCATAGGCCGGGCCGCTGACCGCGCCGCCGGGCGCGGAGCCGGGGCCTGAGCGGCGGTACAGTGACCTGTCGCCGGTCAGCCTGAATCATCGCCTGCCCCGGCTGCGCCTGTGGCGCCGGCCGGCGGCGCTGGCACGCTGTTCCTGGTCCCCACCCCCATCGGGAATTACGGCGACATCACCGCCCGCGCCGTTGACGTGCTGCGGGACGCCGCGGTGGTCGCCGCCGAGGACACCCGCAAGGCCGGCTCGCTGCTGCGCGCGCTCGGCATTCGCACCCGGCTGCTCAGCTATTACGACTTCAACGAGCAGGCTCGCAGCGAGCAGCTGCTGCGGTTGCTGCTTGAGGGCCAGGATGTGGCGCTGATCAGCGACGCCGGTACGCCGCTGCTGAGCGACCCTGGCTTCCGCATCGTCCGGGCGGCCATCGCAGCCGGCGTCCGGGTGTGCCCGCTGCCCGGCCCGTCAGCAGCGCTGACCGCGCTGATCGGCTCCGGCCTGCCAGCTCACCGCTTCGAGTTCGCCGGCTTCCTGCCGCGCAAGCCAGCGGCCCGGCGTACCGCCATCGGCCTGCTGGCCGACCGCCCGGCGACGCTCATCTTCTTCGAGGGGCCGCACCGGCTCGCTGCGACCGTGGCTGACCTGCGCCTGGTTCTTGGCGACCGGGACGCGGTGCTGGCACGCAACCTGAGCAAGGCCGACGAGGAGTTCCTCCGCGGGCCGCTGTCAGGTGTCGAGGCCGAGCTCGCCGTCAGGGCGGCCAGCCCGGCCGGGATTCGCGGCGAGTTCACCGTCCTGGTGGCAGGCGCGGACGAGGCGGACAGCGACGCCGCTGAGCAGCTCGCCGGGAAACTAGCCGGCTCGCTGCTGCGGCGCGGCATTTCCGCGCACGTCGCACGTGACGTCGTCCGTGAGGTCACCGGGCTACCCCGCAACCACGTCTACCGGGCGATCCAGGTAGCCGCCGAGGCTGGCCCGGCCGGCGACCGCCCCGCCCCCGGCGACGAGAGCTCCGAGCCGCCAGCCGAGCGAGACGGCGGCGCCAGCTAGCCGGTCCAGCCAAGCCCCTCTTCGCCGCGGCGACACCTCCTCTCCGCCGCAGCGACACCTCGGGAGACCTGGTGCTGCTCTATCAGCAGCATGGATCCCGAGGTGCTGTTGAGCCGGGATCGAGAGCCCTGGCGGGTACACGGAGGGACCGGTGACCGCTCAGGTCGGGCAGGCTCGCTCCGGGGCAAGCGCGCGCCGCTCTATCCTGGGCGGGTGCGCCTGGTCTCGTTGCTGCCGTCCGCCACCGAGATCGTCTACGCGCTGGGCCTGGACGACGATCTCGTCGGCGTCACCTTCGAGTGCGACGAGCCGGCCAACGCCCGCCTCGACAAGACCGTCGTCGTGGGCGGGCGTGATACCTCCGGGATGACCCCCGGCCAGATCGACGAGTACGTCCGGGCGAAGACCGCGGGCGGCGAGGACCTGTACACCCTGCACGCAGAGGCGCTCGCCCAGCTCAGCCCGGATCTGATCCTGACCCAGGACCTGTGCCGGGTCTGCGCGCTGCCTTCCGGCCAGGTGTCTCAGGCGCTCGACTTCCTGGGCTGCCAGGCCGACGTGCTGTCGCTCGACCCGTACTCGCTGGACGAGGTGCTCGGCACGATCCTGGCCGTTGGCCGGCGAGCCGGTGCCGCTGACCGCGCCGAGCACCTGGTCACCTCGCTGCGCGATCGGCTCGCCAGGACCGCCGCCCTGGTCGACGGCCGGCCCCGGCCGCGAGTGGCGGTGGTGGAGTGGGTGGATCCCCCGTTCACCGCTGGGCACTGGATTCCTGACCTGGTCCTCACGGCCGGCGGCGAGCCGGTCGCGGCCAGCCTGGGCACCCCATCGGAACCGATCAGCTGGGCAGCGGTGGCCGCCACTCAGCCCGACCTGATCATCGTCGCGCCGTGCGGCTACCACCTGGCCGGCGCGGTCGAGCAGGCGCGGATGGCCAGCACCGCGCTCCCCGGCGTACCGGTCTGGGCGATCGACGCCGACGGCCTCGTCGTGCGTCCCGGCCCGCGGCTGGTCGACGGCGTCGAGGCGATCGCCGCGATCCTGCATCCAGGCGCCGTCCCGGCCGCCCCGGCAGGCGTGGTCGAGCTGGTGTCGCCCGGCAGCTAAGTGCAATCCGGCATCAGGCCGTGCTTGAGCAGTGGTCTGCTGCGGATAGCACCTTCTTCTCTGCGTGTGGCAGGCTTGGTGGTGGTGTGCGAGGACGCCGCCGGTCCGCGGAGAGGGCTCCGCCCACCTCGCTATTTGGTCGAAGGTCTCGTCGGGCCTCAGATCTCCCTGCCCAGTGAGCGGACAGTGGGCCGGATGGGGGAGCAGTGGGCCAGGAGCTTCATCACGAGCTGCGGGCCAAGCAGGCAGGGCAGTACCGCGACGAGGCAAAGTCGCTCCTTCGCGCCGTCCGTGCGGCTGACGCTGCTGCGGCGCAGCGGGCGCGCGAGGTTCTCGGAGACCGGGTCGCGCGCCGGTTCGTGCTCGCTGACGCGTTGCACGTCCTGGCGCTGGAGCACGGCTACCGGTCCTGGCCCGCGTTCAAGCACGCAGTGGAGAAACAAGGGCCGACGACCCGTCCGCTGTACCGTGTCGGCGCCTTCGGCCATGAAGAATATGAAGGCTGGGCGGGCCGTCTGCTTGCCGCTGCGCGCGGCGGCGACGCGGATGCGCTGCTGCGCCTGCGCCAGCGGGTCCCGCGCCTTTCTGGCGAGGACGACCAGAACATCGCTGGCCAGGCGACACAGGCGGACGCCCGCATTGCGCTCGCCAGGGAGTACGGCTTCCGGACCTGGGGCGAGCTGGCGGCAGCGACCGACCGGGCCAGGGACACGCACTACAGCCGGCTGCCGCCTGAGCTGCCCTGGAAGCGCGCCGAAGCAGCCATCTGGGCCGGTGACGCGGAAACGCTGCGCTCGCTGCTCGAGCAGCACACCGGGCTGGAGTCTGAGGATCCCGGCGAGACCCTCCTGTCCGTGGCGGCTCAGCCCGAGGCGGGCCCGGTCCCGCGTGAGGTCGTGGACCTGCTCATCGAGAGCGGCTCTGCGCTCGACAACCCGCTGAGCATCGCCGCGTGCTTCAACAAGGCGGACCTGGTTGGCTGGCTCCTGGACGCGGGCGCTGATCCTGCCGCGGCGCCAGGGGTCTTGGCACTGCCGAGCGCCGCTTACCACGGCAGCCGGGAGGCGGCGGACGTCCTGGTCTCGCGCGCCGGCATCATTCCCGACCTCTTCTACCTGGCGTGCGCCGCTGGCGACATCGCCTGGATGGAGCGGTGGTTCGACGCAGCTGGCCACCTGCTGCCGCAGGCCCTCAGCGAACGGCCGGACTTCTCCGATGTCGGATGGCCTGGCCGAGCGATCCGGCCTGACCCAGATGACGCAATTGCGGAAGGGCTTGCGCTCGCCGCGCACCTCGGCCGGACGCAAGCATGCGGGTGGCTCCTAGACCGCGGGGCGGACCTGGCCAGCGGCCCGCTCTATGGCCTCACGCCACTGCACTTCGCGGCCTCGGCAGGGCGCCATGACACCGCTTCGCTGCTCGTCAGCCGGGGCGCACCGCTCGGTGCCCGCAACCGGCTGCACGATGGCACGCCACTTGGGTGGGCGCAGCATCACGGGCACAAGGATCCGCGCCTTCTTCGCCTGCTGGGGGCCGCCACGCCTAGCTGACCCCGGGAACTGATCCTCAGCGCTTCAGCGGCCAGCGCTCGGACCAGCCGCCGGGCGGCGGCCGCAGGCCGACTTCCTCGTCGAAGATCTCGGCGCAGCGGGCGACGCACACCTGGCAGATGATCGGGCCAGCGGCGGTCGATACGACCCGGACGTCGCGGTTATGCCGGCCGCACAGAGAACATGCGACGTCCTGGAAATGCGCCGGATCGGCAGGCATCACGACAACGTAGTACGTCAGCGGCTGGGCTCGTCAGCGCTAGCCGGCGGACAAGCCCGGCCTTCGCGGGATCCACCGGGAGACCGCACGCCGGTAGGCCAGGTACTGGTCGCCGAACCGGCGGCTAAGTCGCGGCTCCTCGTAACCAACCACGACGAGGTGGAACGCCACGGCAAGGGCAGCGGTATACACCAGCAGCGCCGGCGACAGGAACAGCCAGGCCTCGCCAGC
>DASXMR010000067.1:0-1721 GCA_036495525.1 Streptosporangiaceae bacterium
TCGACGACGATGTGCGCGAACGGGCCAGCGAGCGGGTCCGGGTCGGAGCTGGGGAGCGCGGCCTGGTCGACTAGCGCGTCCTGGAAGTCCTCGCCGCGCAGCATCGTCACCAGCCCGGTGCCGTACTCGTCGCCGGCCCCGGCTCGGGCAGCTGCCTCGATGAAGTCGTCCACGACCGAGGCCATCTGCTCGCGTTCTGCGGCGACGGCGGCATCATGCCGGCGCTGCCGTCGGGACGTCTCGGGATCGCCGAGTCGCTGCCGGGCGGCGTCCAGCAGCGGCAGGTCAGATACCGTCCAGGCCCTGGCGTCCCGGCGCTGCAGCAACTGAACCTGCTCGGGGGTCAGCCAGGGCGCGCACAGCCGCAGGTAGGCGGGCACCGACCACAGGTCGCCGATGAGGTCGGCCGCCTCCAGCAGCGGCCATGCCCGGTACAGGGCCGTGAGCAGCTCCCGGTTCTGCAGCAGCGACTTGCGGAGCAGGTCGGCCGGGACGTCGTCGTCGTGCCTGTCGGCCAGAATCGCGACCAGCTCGTCGAGGATCTGGTCGCGTGCCTGGTTGTGCGGGGAACCTGGCTCTGCCGCGCCGAACGCTTCCGCCCAGTCCTCGGCGCTGAGCCTGAGCTCGGACCACGGAGTCTCGACCGTCATCCCGGCGGCTGGCGGGCTCTCATAGAACCTGACGGCCGGCTCGATTGCCTTCACCAGGTCAGCTGAGGCCTTCAGCCTGGCCACGTCCGGGTCGGCCTCGCTGGGCGGCGCGGCTCCTTCGGCGACGAGGTCGCGCAGGGTGCAGGTCCGCACGCCCTCCTCGCCGAGGCTGGGCAGCACGTCGGAGACGTAGGCCAGGTAGGGCTGATGCGGGCCGACGAACAGCACGCCGCCCCGGCGGTGGCCGAGCCGGGGATCGGAATAGAGAAGGTAGGCGGTGCGGTGCAGGGCGACGACGGTCTTGCCCGTGCCCGGGCCGCCGTCGACGACCAGGGCACCGCGTGAGCTCGCGCGGATGATGGCGTCCTGGTCGGCCTGGATGGTGCCGAGCACGTCCCGCATCCGGGGCGACCGGCTGCCGCCCAGGCTGGCGATGAAGGCGGACTGGTCGTCGAGCGCGGCATGCCCGTCGAGCCCGTCCGGGGTGAACAACTCGTCCCAGTAGTCGCTGACCCCGCCGCTGGTCCACCGGTACCTGCGGCGGCTCACCAGGCCCATCGGGCTGGCGTGAGTCGCCCCGAAGAACGGCTCGGCTACCGGCGAACGCCAGTCGACCAGCAGCTGACGGCCCGAGCTGTCCCGCAGGCCGAGCCGGCCGACGTAGACCGGCTCGCTGGCGTCCGCGCTGACCATGCGTCCGAGGCACAGGTCGAGCCCGAAACGGCGCAGGGTGCGCAGCCGGGCGGTCAGCCGGTGGATCTCCAGATCACGGTCGAGCGCCTGCTGGCCAATGCCGCCGGGTGCCTGCCGTTCGGCATCGAGGCGGGCCGGCCTGGCTGCGCTGACTGGCCCGGTCTCCACCTCAGGATCGCGCCCGGCGGCCTGGCGGTCGCGGACGTCAGCACTGACCAGACAGTCACGGCCGCCGGTCGGCTGTGGGCCGGCCGGCTGGTTCCCTTCGAGGCAAACCTCCGGGCGGGCCGCCGAGCGCCACGACGGCAGCAACCTGTTCTCTTCGATCCTGACCCCACCTGGGCAGCGCAGGCGCGCCGCCTTATCGGACGGCTGCGC
>DASXMR010000068.1:0-2554 GCA_036495525.1 Streptosporangiaceae bacterium
TTGCCTAGAACGGCTACGGCATTCGTCAGCTCTCACCGCCTTCGGTGAGATCGAATTCTCAATCAGCAGTCCGAGAGGCGGCCACGGTGCTTGATAGCTGGAATGACGATCAGCTCCTGGCGGCCCTGGGCGGCGCGATCCAGGCACGCCAGGCCGTGCCGGACGCGCTCGTCGAGGTAGGCAAGGGCGCGTACGCGTGGCACCATATCGACGCCGAGCTGGCGCAACTTACCTACGACTCCAGGACGGACCTGACCGCGGCGGTACGATCAGAGACGGCGTCCATCCGGGCCCTCACCCTCACGTCGCCTCACCTGTCCATGGAGCTCGAAGTCAGCGAGGACTGCCTGCTCGGCCAGGTGATCCCGCCGCGGACGGGCACCCTCGAGGCACAGACCGGCGCGGGCGCGAGCACCGAGACCACGGTCGATGAGATCGGCTGTTTCGCCGTGGACCCGACACCAGCCAGCCCGTTCCGGTTGCGTTTCCGGGCTGCCGACGGTACCGATGTGCTGACCGGATGGATCACGCTGTGAGCTTCGACGCCTCACCGCTTCGGCGCCCCGGCGCGTCAGCCAGCACCGAGGCAGATGAAGGACCAGCCGGTGGCCAGCGCTATCGCGTCGGACTCGGACGCATGGCGGGCGTCGCGCAGCGCCTTGGCCAGGCTGGCACCGCCGCGTAGCTCCCGGTGCAGCGCGACCATGAGCGGCACCACCGCGACGTCGTTCACCGGCACCACGCTCGCCACGATCCCGGCGGTGCCCAGCGGGATCAGCGAGCTGGCCAGCCCGAGCACCTCGTCGGCACCAGCGGGCGCGGTGACGCCCGAGTCGCAGCTGGACAAGACCAGGTGATGCGGCCCCCGCCGCAACCGCTCCAGGTCGTAGACGGTCAGCGGCCCGTCGTCGAGCTGCAGCGCGGAGAACAGCGGGCTGTCGGCGCGGAAAGTGCCGTGCGCCGCGATGTGCACCAGGCGGGCGCCGTCGATCGCGCTCAGGACCCGCGCCGCCGTCGCGGTGCCGTCACCGAGCACCACGGCGCCGGAGTAAACAGCGGCGAGCTGAGGGACCTCGGCCCCGCGAGAAGCCAGGCCGGGACCGCGGATCAGCACCACCGGACCGGCCGTGGCGCGCTGCCCGGCCGCAGCGGCCTGGATGTCAGCGCCAGCTCGCCGGGCCCGGAGCCACGACGCCGCCGACGGGGCCACGCTCAGCGCCCGTGAGCGCAGCCGCGGCAGCAGGCCCCACGGCACGGCTTGCAGCTGGCCAGGCGGCACCACGATCACATCGCCCTCTCCTAGGTGCTCACAGGCCTCGCCGAGCAGTACCCGTTCGAGCGCCCCGCCCATCCTGGTCAGCCGATCGCGTGCTTCTCCTGAAGGCGGCACGGAGGGCCCATAGGCCAGCCGCCGCAGCATGAACCGGGCGAACCGGACATCGCGGGTGGCTTGCTCGGCCGTGCCGGCCGCGAACCGCCCGACCTTGCCGCTGCCGCAGACCAGCACATGCAGCTCGCCCCCGATATCGACGATCTCGAGCAGCCGGTCATCGCCGAGCTCAGCCAGCAGGCCGGGAACGTCGAATCCCGCGACGCTGCTTCCTGCGGCGTTACGCCGGCCGGTGCCCAGGGTCCGCAGGGCCCTGGCGCGGACGGCCCGCTCTAGTCGCTGTTGTTCATAGTTGAGCGAAGCAGTGCGCAGTCCCAGGCTGCTGGCCTGGGACAGCCTGCTGCTCACGTCGCGCATCGCCGCGAGATCGGCTTGCCATCGTTCATCGCCGTGCGGTCGCACCGGGGGCACCGACAGCGCAACGGCCCGCCATCGTTCGCTCCAGGCCAGCATCAGCCGGGGACGGCCGAGCCGCAGCGCATGCCGCTGGCCGAGATTAGCCAGCTCGGCGCCGTGTGCCGTCGTCTGGGCGCGCAGTTCGGAAGAACCCAGCATGCTGCGGTACTCGTCGATGACGTCCAGGCCCCGGCGGCAGGCGTACATCAGGCGCTGCGGATCGCCGACCGCTTCGGCGCGCAGCGCCTCGGCCAGCCACGCGACTCCCCGGGACAGCGCCGGCCCGTGCCGGCGGCCAACCGCAGCGGCCGCGAGATGCTCGCTGGCCACCGCCGTCTGACCGAGGGCCAGCGCGACCCGGCCGGTCACCAGCCGGGCCAGCGGCTGGTCGGGCGAGCCCAGCTCAGACAGCTCCCGGACGCATCGCTGAGCGTCCCGGAGCAAGGCGGCAGTCACCGGTCCCGCCCGGACGGCGGCCCTCACCCGCGTCAGCTCGGCGTGCGCCCGCCACCACTGCCGCCCCTGCCGGTCGAACATCTGGCGGGCCTCGGCGGCCCTGGCCAGCGCCATGCCCGGCTGCCCGGCGGCGAGCGCGCAGCTGGCCGCGGTCAGCAGCAGTTCGGCCCGCTTGGTCGGCCGGCCGTGAATCCGGTCCAGGTGGCTGATGGCGTCGTCGGCCTCCTGCATCGCGTCCCGGGCCAGCCCCGCCGCCGTCAGCGCGGCGCACCGGTGCATGCTCAGGTCCGGCTCTGAGGCACCGAGCCGGCC
>DASXMR010000069.1:0-15328 GCA_036495525.1 Streptosporangiaceae bacterium
GATCGACGTGCGCAACCTGCGGAAGGCCTACGCGGCCACCGTGGCCGTGCAGGACATCTCCCTGTCCGTTCAGGAGGGCGAGATCTTCGGCATCATCGGCCCGAACGGGGCCGGCAAGACCACGACGGTGGAGTGCATCGAAGGACTGCGCCGGGCCGACAGTGGCTCGATCACGGTGCTCGGCCTCGACCCCGCCACGGACCGGGCCGAGCTGACCCAGCGGGTCGGCGTGCAGTTGCAGGACAGTCAGCTGCCCGACCGGCTCCGCGTCGGCGAGGCACTCGAGCTGTTCAGCTCCTTTTACCGGCAGCCGGCTGACTGGCGCGAGCTGATGGACTCGCTGGGGCTGGCAGACAAGGAGCAGGCCAGGTTCGGCAAGCTCTCCGGGGGCCAGAAGCAGCGGCTGTCCATCGCGCTGGCCCTGCTCGGCAGGCCGCAGGTCGCCATCCTCGACGAGCTGACCACCGGGCTCGACCCGCAGGCGCGCCGTGACACCTGGGCGCTGATCGAGAGCGTCCGCGAGCGTGGCGTCACGATCGTGCTGGTCACGCACTTCATGGAGGAGGCGGAGCGACTGTGTGACCGGGTGGCTGTCATCGACTCAGGCCGGGTCGTGGTGACCGACACCCCGGCGGCGCTCACCGCCGGGCTGAACGTCGAGCAGCACATCAGGTTCCGCGCGTCGGTGCCGTTCGACGACGCGCTGCTGACCAGCCTGCCGGAGGTCACGAGCCTGGTCCGCAGGGGCGAGCAGGTGCACGTGACCGGCACGGGCAACGCGGTCGGCGCCGTCACCGCGGTGCTCGCCAGGCGCGGCATCGTGGCCGAGCAGCTCCGGGTCGAGCAGGCCAGCCTGGAGGACGCCTTTGTGGCATTGACCAGCCAGGCAGCCGCGCGGCCGGAGAGCTAGCCGCTGCCGTCGCAAGCTCACGACGAACTGGAGAGATAGCACCATGTCGAGTACCACGCACGCCAGGCCGGCCGCCGTGGCGCAGCCGGGCAGCAGGGCGCTGCTCCTGCTCACCCGCACCGAGGCCGCGCTGTACATCAGGGAGCGGGCCGGGGTGTTCTGGGGCCTCGCCTTCCCCGTCCTGCTGCTGATCATCTTCGGCAGCATCCCCGGCTTCTGCTCCTCAGTAAGCCCCTCGCTGCCGCACCTCAGCGTGCTGGCCGCCTACGTGCCGATCCTCATCGCGTTCACCATGGCCATCCAGGCGGTCAACGCCATGCCGCCGGTGCTGGCCGGCTACCGGGAGAAGGGCTACCTGCGCCGGCTCGCCACCACGCCGGTCGGCCCAGCCAGGGTGCTGCTCGCGCAGTTCCTCGTCACGATCACGGTGATACTGACCGCGCTGATCCTGCTGCTCGCTATCTCCCGGCTGGCCTACAGCGTGCCGCTACCGCGGCAGGCGGGCGGGTACATCCTCGCGGTGCTGCTCACCGCCGCGGCGCTGCTGGCCATCGGCCTCTTCGTCGCCGCGCTCGCCAGCACCGGCCGGGCAGCGAACGCACTGGGGGCCGTGCTCTTCTTCCCCATGATGTTCTTCGCCGGGCTTTGGCTGCCGATGGCTGCCATGCCAGCCGTGCTGCGGCATATCGCCTACGCGACCCCGCTCGGGGCTGGCGTCCAGGCACTCCAGGACGCCACGCTCGGGCACTTCCCGCACCCGCTGCAGCTGCTGGTGCTGGCCGCTTACGCGCTGGTCTTCGGCGTGGCCGCGGCTAGATTGTTCCAGTGGGAGTAGGCGTGCGGCAGAAAGGATGGTCAGGCCGGCGATGACCTCGGACCAGGGCATGACCGGCGGCGACGGCACCGGATCGGCGGGCGGCTGGCGGCCAGCTGGACGGCTGATGCGCGTCGGCCTCGCACGGCGATCCGAGGCGGCCGGCGGGCGCGTTCCGGCTGGCGTCCGGCCGGGCTCGCCGGACCGGGAGGCCCGGCTGGCAGCCTGGGAGAAGCGCGAAGCCCCGATGATCGCCGTGCTGCCCTACCTGATGCTGACGCTCACCTTCGCGGTGACCGCCTTTATCAAGGCCGGCCAGCCAGGCTCACTGCTGATCGACCTGGCTCTGTGCGCGAGCGCCGCCGGGTGGATGCTCTGGATGTTCACCCTCCACCCCGAGTGGCGGGAGAACACCGCGGTGATGGCGGTCTTCTTCGTCGGGCTCGAGATCCTCGCCACGGTGCTGATCGTGCGCGACCCGTGGTTCGGCTTCTTTACGTTCACCGGCTACTTCTACGTGTTCGTGCTCCCGGTCGGGCTGTGGCGCCAGCTCGGCGTCTTCTGGATCGCGCTGCTCACCGGCACCTCGCAATCCGGCGGATTCCCCGGTCAGCACACCTCCGACGGCCTGATGATCTGGCTGATCGTCGTCGGCGTGAACGTCGCCATCGCCTCGGCGTTCACCTGGTTCGGCTGGGTCAGCTCGGAACAGAACGACCTGCGCAAGCAGGCTGTCGCCGAGCTGAGCGAGGCCAACAGCAAGCTGGAGCAGACCCTGGCCGAGAACGCCGGGCTGCACCAGCAGCTTGTCACCCAGGCACGCGAGGCCGGCATCCTGGACGAGCGGCAGCGGATGGCCAGGGAGATCCACGACACCATGGCCCAGGGGCTGACCGGGATCATCGCCCAGCTCCAGGCCGCCGAGCAGGCGGGTCGCGAGGAGGACCGGAAGCGCCGCATGCAGGCCGCGATCACGCTGGCGCGCGAGAGCCTGTCCGAGGCCAGGCGGTCGGTGCACGAGCTGCGGCCGGAGCCGCTGGAGACGGCCAGGCTCGGCGACGCGCTGGCGGAGGTCACCGGCCGCTGGACGCAGCTGCACGGCGTGCCGGTCACCCTGTCCTCCACCGGCCGGGTCCGGCCGCTGCCGCCGGAAACCGAGGTCACGCTGCTACGCGCCGCGCAGGAGGCGCTGGCCAACGTCGCCAGGCACGCGAGCGCGCAGGCCGTCTGGCTGACCCTGTCGTACATCGACGACGAGGTGGTGCTCGACGTCCGGGACGACGGGGTCGGGTTCGACCCGTCCGCGCTGGCCAGGGCGGCGACCGCTAAGGGCGGCGGATTCGGCCTGACCGCGATGCGGCAGCGGGTCGAGGCGCTCTCCGGCACGCTCGAGATCGAGTCGGAGCCCGGCTCGGGCACTGCCGTGTCGGTGTGCCTGCCCGTTCAGTTCGACCAGCCGGCCCGGCCGGCTCTGCCTGCCGATCGGCCGGAGTCCGCGCCAGCTGAGCTACCGACCCAGCCAGCCGCGGCCGCTGAGCCAGCCACGGCGGCCCGGCCAAGCCTCCTCGCTACCGGGCCGGCCCGGGCACGTCTATGACCGGCCGGACGCCGCCCGCCAGCGACCACCAGGCTGGCCGGCCGATCCGCGTGCTGATCGCCGACGATCACCCGGTGGTCAGGGACGGGCTGAGCGGGCTGTTTACCGCCGACCCGGAGTTCGAGGTGCTTGGCGGTGCCGCTGACGGTGATGAGGCGGTTCGCCTCGGCAGGGCGCTGCAGCCAGACGTCATCCTGATGGACCTGCGGATGCCGCGAATGGACGGGGTGACCGCGATCACGGAGCTGGCCAGGGCCGGGGTCAGCGCGCGGGTGCTCGTGCTCACGACCTACGACACCGACAGCCACGTGCTGCCGGCGATCGAGGCGGGCGCTACCGGCTACCTGCTGAAGGACGCGCCGCGGGAAGAACTGCTGCGCGCCGTGCGGGCCGCCGCGCGCGGCGAGGCGGTGCTGTCCCCGACGGTGGCGACCCGGCTGATGGGCCGAATGCGGGCGCCGGAAGCAGAGCCACTGAGCCAGCGGGAGCTCGACGTGCTCCGGCTGGTCGCCGCGGGCACCACCAACCGGGAGTCGGCGGCGCGCCTGTTCATCAGCGAGGCAACGGTCAAGACGCACCTGGCGCACATCTACGCCAAGCTGGGCGTCGGTGACCGGGCCGCGGCGGTGGCCGTGGCGTTCAGCCGCGGGCTGCTGACACCAGGCGACGGCGGTTAGCACCCGCCATGGCAGGCGCTACTGGCCGGGCGGTGGCGGGAAGGCAGGCCGGCCCTTGCGCGTGGACGGCACGAAGCCGCACGTGTTCGCCTGGTCCAGGCAGTAGTAGGTGAGGCTGTTGAGGGTCCCGGTGTTCGGATCCGGGCCGAGCGCCTTGCCTTGCTGCCAGGTCTGCCAGTAATCCGCCTGCTCGGTGTACCAAGGCCCCGGTGCGCCCTTGGTCTGCGTCGCGGAAAGCTGGAACGCGAGCGAAGCCGGCGCGTTCGGCTGGCTGCTGCACGTCTCGGCGAGATGCGCCGCCTGCAGGCAGCTCGACGGCAGGACCGGCTTGCTGCCCGCGACGTGCCACAGGTTCAGGTAGTGGATGCGCATCGACACCTTGGGGATGCGCTGGTCGAATTTCCCGCGGCACGGCGCATAGGTGAGGTCATTGCTGACCGGCATGTGCAGCGAGGGATCGAAGTAGGCCGGCACCTTCGCCTCGCCGTTCGGGCCAGGTCCGTTGGGAGACGGGAAGGACCTGCGCCCGTCGAAGCAGGAGGGGAAGTTGATGATCTCGACCAGGCCTTCTGAATGCAGGCGCGGGTCGTGCTGGTATGGCGCGCAGTCGTAGGGCCAGACCGACTCGGGCGACTGTACCTGGATCGTCTTGCCGCTTGGCTGCCGCACCGTATTGGCACCGCAGTCCCACTCGACCACCTTGTCATTCTTGGGCGGGGAGGTGGCGTCCGGCGTGCCGGCGACCATGACGAGACCCGGCGGCAGTTGCCTGGTGGCTGATCCGGCGCCGGTCAGGTAGTAGGCGCGGATATAGATGGTGCTGGCCGGGCTAGTGCCGCAGGAATAGTTCCCGCTGCCGTTGGCCAGCTTCCGGCAGCCGGGCAGGTACGGCTTGCCGTTCAGGAAGCTCTCGGGCGCCCAGTACGCGGCGGTGTCCTTGCCGTCCTGGCAGGTGGTGTGCGCCGGGTGGCTCGGCGACCCGTGCAGCTGCGCGAACGTGCTGCCCGGCGTCAGCCCGGCGGTGCCGCTGTGGTTGCCGAAGAACATATGCACGTGCGGGGCCGCGCCGCGGGGATTCATGATCGGGTCGACCGCCTGCACTTCGCCGGTCATCAGGCACCGGACGATGAACTCGCCATTGGTCCGGACAGCCGTGCTGGCGTTGCCTGGCGTCCCGGCCAGGCCGGCGAGGCTGGCGAATGTCACCGCGGCTACCGCGCAGACGATGGCGATCACTTTGCGCATCCGGTCCTCCGCGGTAGCCGTTTCCGGTGCCGATCAGCGGCAATGGTACGCCGCTGACACCGCGCTGCTTCCGATGTCAGCCGCGCTGCCCACGGTGTTAACCGCGGCTTCCCTGACTGTTAGCCGGGCGGCCCCGCGGCGTCGCGCAGCTGATGCGGATCGCCGCGGCGCCGTGTGTGGATCCCGTGGCGCCGCGGCTACCGGCGGCGGCTCAGCGCGTCGATGCTCGCGGTCTCGGCCGGGTCGAGCGCGAAGCCGAGCAGGTCCAGGTTGGCCGCCATCCTGGCCGGGTCGGAGGACTTGGGGATGACAGTGATCTGGTGCTCCAGGTGCCAGCGCAGCACGACCTGCGGGACGGTGGCCTCATGCGCGGCTGCGATGCCGGTCAGCACCGGGTCGCGCAGGTTGGTGTCCTTGAGCGGGCTGTAGCCCTCAAGCGCGACGCCGCGCTCCCGGTGGCCGGCCAGCACGCGGGCGTCGAACCGGCGGGGGTTCCAGTGCACCTGGTTCACCGCCGGCGCCTCGCCGGTTGCCTTGATCAGGTCGTCGATCTGCGCCAGCGAGTAGTTGCTGACGCCGACCGCCCTGGCCAGGCCGCGGTCCCTGGCGTCCAGCAGGTCAGCCCAGACCTGCCGGCTGACCTGGCCGCGGCGCGGCGGCCAGTGCACCAGCCAGAGGTCGAGGTAGCTGGTGCCGAGCGCGCGCAGGGACGCGCGCAGCAGGTCAGCTGCCCGGCCGGCGTCGGCGGCGCGCAGCTTGGTGGTAACGAAGACCGCGCTGCGGTCCAGGCCGCTGTCGCGCAGCGCGTCGCCGACCTCGCGCTCGTTGGCGTACATCGTCGCGGTGTCCACGTGCCGGTAGCCGGCTGCCAGCGCGGCGGTCACTGCCGCGTGCGCCTGGTGGCCGCGCATCGGCCAGGTGCCGAAGCCGACCATGGGCATCTGAACGCCGCCGGGCAGGCTCACTGCCGGGATCTGGCTGGCTTGGCTCATGGGGCCATTGTCCGCCATCCGGGCCGGCCGGTCACGGGTGCAGCCGCGCGTCCGGCCGGACCCGGTCAGGTGACCAGTGTGCCGGTGCGCGCGGTGAGGTCGGCCAGCAGCGAGGTGAGCTGCCTGGTCGCCGGCCCCGGCGCGGCGGGGCCGATCGGCCGGCCGTCGAGCCTGACCACCGGCGCGATCCCGCCCATCGTGCCGGTCACGAAGACCTCGTCGGCCGCGTACAGCTGGGTCAGCGAGTAGTCACCCGGCTGGCAGCTGATCCCGGCTGCCGCCGCGAGCTCGAGCACCGCGCCCCTGGTGATGCCCTCCGGGCAGGCCGCTGCTGTCGGCGTGCCGAGCTGGCCGCCGGTGACCAGGAACACGTTGGTCGCGTTGGTCTCGGCTACGAAGCCGCGGCTGTCCAGCATCAGCGCGTCGTCGGCGCCGGCGACGTTCGCCTCGATCTTCGCGAGGATCGACGTCAGCAGGTTGTTGTGGTGGACCTTGGGGTCCAGGCTGTCCGGCGCGGCCCGGCGCACGCTGGAGGTGATCAGCGTGATCCCGCCGGTGTCGTACACGGGGGCCTTGTGCTCGGCCAGCACGATCAGGGTCGGGCCGGACTGGTTCAGCCGCGGGTCCATCCCGCTGGTGATCTTGACGCCGCGGGTCAGGGTCAGCCTGATGTGCACCCCGTCCGTCATGCCGTTGGCTGCCAGCGTGCGCTGGATCTCGGCCTTGATCTCGGCGTCCGACGGCACCGACTCGAACGCGAGCGCCTTGGCCGAGTGCCGCAGCCGGGCCAGGTGCTCGTCCAGCCGGAAAATCCGGCCCGAGTAGAGCCGCAGGCCCTCCCAGACAGCGTCGCCGCCCTGCACGACCGAGTCGAACGGGCTGACCGCCGCCCGGTCCCGGTGGCTCAGCCGGCCGCCGACGCTGACGATCAGGTTCCGGTTGCGCTCGTCGAACTTCTGCAGCATCGGCGTCCTCTCCGCGAGCGGTTGTCGCGCTCCCGGGCCACATCCTGCCACCAGCGGGCCGGCGCAGCCGCGCCGCTGACCACCAGGCCTGCCCGGTTGGCGGCACGATGGCGGGGCCGGGCCTGGCGGCCCGGCCCCGCTACCCAAGCGGGCACAGCTCAGGCGCCCGCGGGGACGAGCCTGCGTGCGCGGCGGGCCCGGTCAAGCAGCACGGCGGCGGTCGCCGCGATCAGCGCGGCCCCGATGGCGATCAGGGCGATCTGCCAGCCGGCCATTCCGCCCGCCACGACGGTCTGGACCTGGGCTGCCGAGTGGGCTGGCTTGCCGCCAGCCAGCTGTGACGGCGGCAAGGGCATGGCGAACGCTGCTGGCGCGGCGATCGCGACACCCAGGCACGCAGTGGCGAGGCTGGCAACGACGGCGGCGATGCGGCGGATACGGCGGATGGGATTCATCACGATCTCCTTCAACTCGGCTTGACTACCAGGCGACCGTAGGCAGGCAGGCCAGCGGGACGTATCGGGAGCGGCTTCCCGGGTTTCCTGCGGGACTACCTAGATTGCGGCGAGGTTGCCTAGATTCCGCCGCCGACCGGCAGGGCTGCATGCAGTTACAGTCGCGACGCCGGGTTCCGGTCCCGCTGACCGAGTTCCGGCGGCGAGCTGACCGCGGCGACTAGGTCAGCCCGGCGCGGACTGCGTGCGCTGCGGCGGATTCGCGGGTGGGGACGCCGAGCTTGGCCAGCACGGCGGAGACGTGGTGGTCGACGGTCCTGGCCGAGATGTACAGCTTGGCGGCGATCTCGGCGTTGCTCTGCCCGGCGCAGACCAGGCCGAGCACCTCCCGCTCGCGGGGGGTCAGTCCGAGCGGGTCGGAGCGGGTCGCGGTCCGGGGCCCGGCGGGGATCGAGCGGATGCCGAGCTGGCGCATCTTGTACCGGGTGAGCTGGACCGCGGCCGCTGCGCCCAGGTCGGTGAAGATCTCCAGCGCCTGCCGCAGCGCCGCCTCATCACCGGAGTCATACAGCGCCAGCGCCGCCTCGTGGGGGCAGCCAAGCTCGGTCCACAGCCGGGCCGCTGCCTGCCAGTCGCCGGCGACCTGCAGCCGGTACGGCTCAGCGAGGTCACCCCGCGGTGGCCGGGGCGAGCCCGTCCGCCGTAGCCAGACGGCGACCGCCCCCCGGTCCCAGCTGTCCAGTTTGGCCACGACGTCGTCGGCGCGCTCGGCCTCCAGGGCAGCCTGCTCGAGCCGGCCTTCGAGCCAGTGCGCCTCTGCCCTGGCCAGCCGTGCGGGAACGATCCACTGGGACTCGCCGTTCCCGTCTGCGGCCGCGATTGCCTCGTCCAGGTGCACCCATGCCTCGGTCTCGCTGCGGCGTACCTGGATCCTGCCAAGGCATATCAGCGGATTGAGCCGGTTGACCGGCGATGGCACGCCACGGGTCAGCAGTTCATTGCTGAGCGACGCCGATTCTTCCCAGCGGCCCGTCTTGTCCAGCGCATTGATCCGCTCGCCCCGCAGGCACGTGGCGTAGACGCTGATGTCGCGGTCGTCGCAGAAGGCGACCCCCTCGGTGAAGCACCGCTCCGCGTCGGCGAAGAGCCGGGAAGCGACGAGGTTGCCCTGCAGGTTCGCGTAGGCCCGGCCCGCCTCCTTACCAAGTCCGGCGGAAAGCGCGACATCCAGTGCCCGGCGCAGATATCCGGCCCAGTCGTGGCCGCCCTTGACAGCGAGGGCGCAGCCCTGTGCGTTGAGCGCGTCGCTGAGCACGTTGAGCGCGCCAAGCGGCTCGGCGATCGCCTGCGCCCGGACCGCGAGGTCGATCGCGGCGCTTGGGTCGTCGTCCATCACCGCAGAAGCCAGGTTGGAATATGCGGCCGCGAGCTCGGCGGTGGGCCCGAGCGATTCGACGACTTCGACCGCAGCCTCGGCAGCGGCTCGGTGCTCAGCACCGCGGCACAGCCGGAACATCGTGTGCGAGAGCTTGCGCACGGTCGTGCTCTCGCGCCGCCGGTTCCCGGTCTGGCGCCACAACGCGAGCGCGCGCTCACCCGCGTCTGCGGCCTCATGCCACCGGTCGAGCAGCCCGAGCTCTTCTGCTAGCCCGTCATACAACTCAGCAACCGTCGCCGAATCAGCCCGGCCGGCGAAGCGGAGGGCGCGCGCGAACTGCGCGGCCGCCTCCCGGTGGGAGGCCAGCTCAGCCGCCCGCTGAGCTGCCGATGAGGCATATCGCAAGGCTGCCTGGCCGTCATCAGCTCCGTCCGCGTGAAAGGCCATCCTGGCCTGGTCCTCGCAGCCGAGCGAGGTCAGCGCCAGCAGGATCCGGGCGTGGATGCCGGCCCGCCGGTGCGCCGGGATCGCCTGCTCGATGGCCAGCCGGGCGATCTCGTGCCGGAACCTGAGCCACGCGCCATCCTCGGCGAGCAGCCCGGAGGCCAGGAGGTCGTCTACGGCCCGAGGCGGGCACGCGGTGACGGACGTCAGCACGTCCAGCTCGGCCCGGCCGCCGATCAGCGCCGCGGCATCCAGGGCGGCACGGGCCTCACCGCTCAGCCGCGCTGCCCGCGCCAGCACCGCGTCGCGCGCCGAGGAGGGCACCGCGCCGAGTCCTGCCTGCAGCACCTCGGTGACATAGAACGGGTTCCCGCCGGTCAGCCGGTACAGCTCGGCTGCGTCCAGGCCAGTCCCGCCGGCCAGTTCCCGCACCGCTCCGGCTGATAGCGGTCCCAGGTCCACCCGCCTGGTAGGCCGCTGCCTGGCGATCTCGCCCAGCGCTGCCCGCAGCGGGTCTGCCGCGGTCACGTCCTCGCCCCGGTAGGTGGCGATCAGCAGGACCGGCGCATCCCGGAGGCGGCGCCCCACGAACCTGAGCAGGTCGACGGTCGCCTCGTCCGCCCAGTGGATGTCCTCGACGACCAGCACGCTCAGCGTGCCCGGCTCGCTGACCTGGCGCAGCAAGGCCCGGAACAGGTCCTCGCGGGCGGCGCCGGACCGGCAGAGCGCGTCCAGCTCGCCGCCGAGCTGGCCGGCCAGGTCGAACAGCGGGCCGAGCGGGCGCGGGGTGAACAGGCCATCGCACGCGGCCCACGACCACCGGGCGCCGGGCACGTCCAGCTCCAGCTGCTCCACCAGGGCCGACTTGCCGATGCCCGCCTCGCCGGCCACCAGCACGAGCCGGCCGTCGCCGCACCGCGCCTCGTCCGCGTACCCGGCCAGTACCGCCAGCGGAGCCCCCCGCTCCAGCAACTGCATGGCCCCAGTGTCCCCCTCACCAGTGCGTATGACCAGACTGGCGCGATCCGCCGGTAACGGGGGAGGGCTAGAGCGTCAGGCGGTGCGCGGCTAGCTGGTCGTAGTACGGCTGGCACGCGGCGGCGAGCGGTTCCAGCGCAGCAGGCAGCCGGGCCGGCTCGGGCTCCCGGTACGGACGGAACCCGGTCGATGCGTGCACGTTGTCGTACCAGTACCTCGCCCAGATCCCGTCGGTGTCCCGCGGCCCGGCCGGCCAGGACAGCATCGCCGGGTCGAACGGCACTCCCAGCGCGCCGCACAGCGCCTCAAGCGCGGCCTGCGGCTGGCGCAGGATGTCAGCCGAGTCGATCACCGGGCCGCCGAACCGGCCGAAGATCTCGGCCTGCTGCGCCAGCCCCAGGTCGGCCAGCACTGGCTCAGCGCGAACTTTCGCGTAGGACGCGAGCAGCCGGCGCGGATCGCGGATCAGGAACGCGTGCCGCAGCCCGCCAAAGGCGCCGCGGTCCACCTCCGGCAGCAGGTGATGGGTCATGTGCTTCTGGTAGTAAATGGTGCGGCCGGGCGGCAGCGGATCCGCGGCGAGCTGCGCCAGCACCACCGGCCACTCGGCTGGCATCGAGCCGATGACCTCGTCCCGGCCCGGATGATCGATGCCGGTCCTGGCCAGGTAGAACCCGTACAGCGGCTCGTCGACGACGATCGTGTCGGGGCGGTTCTCCCAGGCGCGCATCAGCGCCGTCGAGATGGTCCGCGGCCCTGACCACATAGCGATCCTGGCCGGCTGCTGATTGGCGGCAGGCTCGGCCGCGGCCGGGCCGCTCGCGGTCGGCCCAGCTGCGGTCACAGCACGACCACGGAGCGCAGCACCTCCCCGCGCTGCATCTTCGCGAACGCCTGCTCGACCTGGTCCAGCGTGATCGTCTCGGAGACGAACCGCTCCAGCGGCAGCCGGCCCTGCAAGTGCAGGTCGACGAGCATCGGGAAATCGCGCGACGGCAGGCAGTCGCCGTACCAGGACGACTTGAGCGAGCCGCCGCGGCCGAACACGTCGAGCAGCGGCAGCTCCAGCTTCATGTCCGGGGTCGGCACGCCGACCAGGACCACCGTGCCCGCCAGGTCCCGCGCGTAGAACGCCTGAGTGTAGGTCTCCGGCCGGCCGATCGCCTCGATCACCACGTCGGCGCCGTTGCCCTCGGTCAGCTCCCTGATCGCCTCGACCGGATCGGCCTGCAGCGAGTTGACCACATCCGTGGCGCCGAACTGGCGCGCCCAGTCCAGCTTCCGGTCGTCGATGTCGACAGCGATGATCTTGCGCGCCCCGGCCAGGCTGGCGCCGAGGACCGCGGCATCGCCGACCCCGCCGCAGCCGATCACCGCCACCGAGTCGCCGCGGGTGACCTGACCGGTGTTGAGCGCGGCGCCGAGGCCGGCCATCACGCCGCAGCCGAGCAGGCCGGCCACCTCGGGCCGGATCCCCGCGTCCACCTTGGTGCACTGGCCGGAGGCGACGAGGGTCAGCTCGGCGAACGCGCCGATGCCCAGCGCCGGGGACAGCTGCGTGCCGTCGGCGAGGGTCATCTTCTGCCGGGCGTTGTGCGTGTTGAAGCAGTACCACGGGCGGCCGCGCCGGCACGCGCGGCACTGGCCGCAGACCGCGCGCCAGTTCAGGATCACGAAGTCGCCGGGCGATACGTCGGTGACGTCGTCGCCCACGGCCTCGACCACGCCCGCGGCCTCGTGCCCGAGCAGGTAAGGGAAATCCTCGCCGATGCCGCCCTCGCGGTAGTGCAGGTCGGTGTGGCAGACGCCGCACGCCTGGATCCGCACCAGCGCCTCGCCCGGCCCTGGGTCGGGCACGACGACGGTCGTCACCTCGACCTCAGCGCCCTTGCCGCGGGCGATGACGCCCTTTACCTCATATGCCATCGGGCCATCGTCCTCTCAGACCGGGGGGAACGAGGAACCCTCAGCGGCACTCGGCGCACGCAGCGGGCTCCGGCTGTGGCGATCATAATCCCGGCCCTGGCCGGCGCGCCTGGCGCATCTAGGCTGTGCAGCGGGCAGCGATGGCACTGGCGGTTCGCGCGCAATTGCCTTTCACGGCCAGCCAGAACGCGATGTATCTTGACAACGCCAGCGGCGCACGTCGTCGCCGCCCGTACCCGGGTGGCCTGCGGTAGCGCAAGTCAGCGAAGGAGCTGTGGATCATGCCGGTAGCGGAGATCACCCGCGAGGAGACGGCTGAGCGTGCCCGGCTGCTGGAAGTGCAGTCCCACGACATCTGGCTGGACCTGACCAGGGGAGAGCGGCTGTTCGGGTCGGTTTCCGAAATCAGCTTCAGCTGCGCCGAGCCCGGCGCGACGAGCTACGCCGACCTGGTCGCCGAGACCGTGCATGAGATCACGCTGAACGGGCAGCCGGTCGACCCCGGCACGGCATGGGCGGACGGCCGGATCGCGCTACCGCCGCTGGCCGCGACCAACGTGCTGCGGGTCGTGGCTGACTGCCGGTACACCAGCGAGAGCTCCGGTCTGCACCGGTCACAGGACTCAGCGGACGACCGCGTCTACCTCTACACGTGCTTTGAGCCTGCCGACGCCAGGACGATGTTCGCGAACTTCGAGCAGCCGGACCTCAAGGCCGCGTTCACCTTCCACGTGACCGCGCCAGCGCACTGGGTGGTGCTGTCGAACCAGCCGTCACCCGAGCCCGTCGCCGGCCAGAACGACGGCACCGCGGTCTGGCACTTCGAGCCGACGCCGCGCATCTCGACCTACCTGACCGCGATCGTGGCGGGTGAGTACCACCTGGTCTCGTCCAGCTACACGACGGTGACCGGGCAGGTCGTGCCGCTTGGCCTGGCCTGCCGGCAGTCGCTCGCCGAGTTCCTCGAGCCGGAGGACATGTTCCTGACCACCAGCCAGGGCCTGGACTTCTACGCGCAGCTTTTCGGCATCGACTACCCGTTCGCCAAATACGACCAGGTCATCGTCCCCGAGTTTTTCGGCGGCGCGGTGGAGAACGTCGGCTGCGTGGTGATGTCCGAGATGCTGCTGTTCCGGTCCAAGGTCACCGACATGATGTACGAGCTGCGCACCATCGTCATCCTGCACGAACTGGCGCACATGTGGTTCGGCAACCTGGTGACGATGCGCTGGTGGGACGACCTGTGGCTGAACGAGTCCTTCGCGGAGTTCATCGCGACCATGGCTACGGCTGAGGCGACCCGGTTCACCGGCGCCTGGACCACGTTCTCCAACGCGCGCAAGGCGTGGGGGTACCAGCAGGACCGGATGCCCACGACGCACGCCGTCGCGACCGACGTCGGCACCGTCACCGAGGCGGTCGCGAACTTCGACGGGATCAGCTACGCGAAGGGCGCGTCGGTACTCAAGCAGCTCGCAGCCCTGACCGGCCGGGAGGCGTTCCTCACCGCGATCAGCGCTTACCTGACCGAGCACAGCTGGGCCAACGCCAGGCTCGCCGACCTGCTCACGGCCCTGCAGGCAAGCTCGGGCCGGGACCTGGCCGAATGGTCAAGGGCGTGGCTGCAGACCGCCGGCCCGAACACCCTGCGCCCGGAGTTCGAGACCAGCCCCGACGGCACGTTCCGCTCGTTCGCCGTGCTGCAGGAGGCACCAGTCGATCACCAGGTGCTGCGGCCGCACCACATCGCGATCGGCCTGTACAGCTGCCACGACGGGGCAGTCAGCAGGGACAAGCGGGTCGAGGTCGACGTCGTCGGCGCGCGGACCGAGGTTCCCGAGCTCGTCGGCGCCGCCCAGCCCGATCTGGTGCTGCTGAACGACGACGACCTCGGATATGCCCTGGTCCGCTTCGATCCGCGGTCGCTGGTCACGGTGACTGAGCGGATCGGTGACTTCACCGACTCGCTCGCCAGGGCGGTGTGCTGGTCGGCGGCGCTGGACATGGCGCAGCAGGCCGAGATGCCGGTACCCGCGTTCGTCCGGATGGTGGCCGGCGGGATGGCGGCCGAGCCCTCAGTCTCGGTGCTGCAGATCCTGCACCGGGCGGCCGCGCAGCTGCTGAGAGGGATGGCTGACCCGGCCTGGGTACCGCAGGCCAGGCAGCAGCTCGCCGCCGAAGCCGCGCGGCTGCTGCAGATCGCGGAGCCGGGCTCGGATCACCAGCTGGCCTGGGCCGAGCTGCTGAGCTGGTCGGCAAGTTCAGCTGACCAGCTCGACCTCATCGCCGGGGTGCTTGACGGCTCCGTTTCGGCACCTGGACTTGTCGTGGGGACCGAGCTGCGCTGGGCGCTGCTCGCCCGGCTGGCCGCGACCGGACGGGCCGGCGACGAGCAGATTGCCGCGGAGCTGCGCCGGGACGACACCGACACGGGCCGCCGTCACGCCACTGCCTGCCGTGCGGCGATGCCTGACGCCGGGCAGAAGGCGGCTGCCTGGGCGCTGCTGACCGAGGAAGAGAATGTCGGGTTCGAGACCATGACCGAGGTGGCGCTGGCGTTCACCCAGCCAGAGCAGGCAGCGCTGCTCGAGCCGTACGCCGAGCGGTACTTCGAGGTGCTGCCCGCGCTGTGGTCGGACCGGTCGCAGATGCTGCGGCTCAGCCTCGGCCAGATGATCTTCCCGATCACCGCTGCCGGACCGGAGCTGCTCAGCCGGATCGATGCGTTCCTCGCCGAGCAAGACCGCGATCCTGGCATGGTGCGGCTGCTAGCGGAAAGGCGCGACCTGGTGGAGCGAGCGCTCCGCTCTCGCGCTCTGCCGTCCTAGCCGGGTCGGGGTAACCGGCTGTCGCAGTGGCAGCCGGGTCGCGACTGGGAGCCACCGGAACCAGGCGCAAGCCAGCACTGCCTTGGCTTGCTTCGCGGGTAGCCGTCAGTTCGCCGGGC
>DASXMR010000070.1:0-2195 GCA_036495525.1 Streptosporangiaceae bacterium
ATGGACGCGCTGGCCGCACAAGGCAGCAGGCTCACCGTATGGCGGCTCGCGGCGAGCGCCGCCTCCTGGCGGATGGCCCAGGTCGTGCGGGTCCCGATCGCGTACGGGTCGTCGGGCTGACCACGATGAGCTACCTGCTCGACCACTGGTCCTACGACCCGTTCCTGATCGTCGCGCTGGTGCTCGCCGGATGGCACGAGATCGGCCTGCGCCGGCTGGCGGCGCGCTCCCGGCCGGACCGGACCCGGCAGCGGCGGCTGCGGTCGGCCTGGTTCTACGCCGGCCTGGCCGTCCTGCTCCTCGCCGTCGAGTCGCCGATCGACTACTGGTCCGACGACTACTTCTTCGTGCACATGATCCAGCACCTGCTGCTGATGTTCGCCGCGCCCACGCTGGTCGTCGCGGGCGCGCCCTGGCAGCCGCTGCTGGACGCGCTGCCCGCCCGGCTCGGCCGCAGCGCCACCCGCTCGGTCATGCGCGGCGGCTGGTCCCGGCCGCTGCGTGCCGCCGCCCGCGCGCTGCTCACGCCGTGGACCGCGATCGTGCTGTTCAGCGCCGTCATGATCTTCTGGCACATCCCCGGGCCGTTCGACCTCGCCGAGAACAACCAGGCCGTGCACATCTGGCTGATGCACGGCAGCTTCTTCGCGGCCGGCCTGCTGTTCTGGCTGCAGTTCATCCCGTCACCGCCGCTGCGCCCCCGGCTGACCCCGGCCGGCCAGGCCGTCGCGCTGGTCGCGACGAACGTGATCATGTGGATCCTGGCCATGTCGATGAGCTTCTTCACGCAGAGCTCCTGGTACCCGGTCTACGACCACATCGCGGGCGTGACCCTGCCGCCGCTGGCCGACCAGCAGATCGGCGCGTCGATCCTGTGGGTCTGCGGCGACTTCTGGGCCATTCCCGCGCTCATCGTGGTCGTCCGCCGCCAGCTCAGCCAGGAAGGCGGCGTCAGCGCCGCGGTGGACCGGATCCTCGGCGGCCGCACCCGGTTCCGCTGGGCGACCGCTCCCGGCCTGCCGGACGCCCGGCCGGAGCCCGCCATCCCCGCCGACCCGGAGTCCTGACCCGACACGCATGGTGACTTGACTTCAACGCTGCGTACCTGCATCATCATTAATGGAAATGAGATCCATATTCATTAGCTACCGGGCCCCGCGCCCGCCCAGATCACAAGGAGACGAGCGCCATGTCGCTGACCGTTGCCCCCGACCTGCTCGACCAGGCCCGCGCCGGAGACATTGACCAGTCCGCGTTCCTGGACACGATCCGGACGTCGCTGCCGTATGCCTACGAGCTCATCGCGAGCCTGACCGCGAGCCTGCCCGGCAGCGGCGACGAGTTCGCTGACAACCAGGTCCCGCCGGCCACCGAGGCGGAGCGCGGCCAGCTGCTGCGGGCGCTGGCGAGCGACGCGATCCGCGGTGGCCTGGAGCAGCACTTCGGCGTCACGCTGGCGTTCCAGAACTGCCACCGGGTCGCGGTGTTCCGCGCGCCGGCCGGGATCGACGTGACCGGCACCCGGCGCTACCAGGAGTTCATCTCGCCCCGCTCGCAGGTGCTCAACCAGTCACCCCAGCTGCGCAACTGCTGACCCGCGCCCGGTCTCGGCGGACCGGGCCCGGGACCAGCCGGATACCTTGAGGGCGGTGCACTCGCCGAAGCCTGCAAGGGATGACTCATGAACCGGCTGAACGACTCGACCAGCCCGTACCTGCTGCAGCACGCGGCCAACCCGGTCGACTGGTGGCCGTGGTCGGATGAGGCGTTCGCGCTGGCCCGCAGCCGCGACGTCCCGGTGCTGCTGTCGGTCGGCTACTCCGCCTGCCACTGGTGCCACGTGATGGCGCACGAGTCGTTCGAGGACCCGGCGACCGCCGCCCTGATGAACGAGCACCTCGTCGCGATCAAGGTGGACCGGGAGGAGCGGCCGGACATCGACGCGGTGTACATGACCGCGACCCAGGCCATGACCGGGCACGGCGGCTGGCCGATGACCGTGTTCATGACCGCGGAGCGCGAGCCCTTCGCCTGCGGCACCTATTTCGCCCGCGATCATTTCCAGCAGCTGATCCGCGCGATCGCCCAGGCGTGGCAGGAGGATCGCGGCACGGTGGTCGGCCAGGCGCAGAAGATCTCGCAGATTCTTTCCGAACGCGCTAACGCGACCAGCCAGGCCCTGCGCGACGCCGGCC
>DASXMR010000071.1:0-5791 GCA_036495525.1 Streptosporangiaceae bacterium
GGCCGACGCGGGCGAGTCGGCCGAGGCCAGAGCCAGGCACCTGCGCTGGTGCCTCGATTCCGCATCGGCGCTTGCTCCGCCGCTTGCCCCTGGTGACGACGCGGGGGCGTGGCGAGCCGCCTTCGACCTGCTGGCCGACGACCTGCGCAGCGCGCTCAGCTGGGCAGCGGGTACAGCTGCCTACCGCGCCGAGGCGCACCGGCTGGCGATGCTGCTCGCCGGGCTGTGCTTCTCCCGCGGCATCCTCGGCGAGGCCCAGCGCCGGTATGAGCAGGCCGCCGGGCTGGCCGGCGACGATCGCGCCGCCGCTGCCGCGCTGCAGCTCGCGGCCGGCGCGGCAGAGACAAGGCATTTCGGGAACGAGGCCATGCGGCTGCATCAGGCCGCAGCTGACGCTGCGGTGCGGGCTGGCGAGTCCGCGCTTGCTGCCAGGTGCCTGGCCAAGGCGGCCGAGATGGTCGGCCGGGCGCCTGGCCTGATGGCCGTGCCGCTGCCGCCGGGACTTGCTGGCGAGCTGCTGGGCAGGGCCAGGGAGCTGGCCGCCGACGATCCAGCTACACGCGCCAGGCTGCTCACCGCCGAGGCATTCGAGCTCGGCGACGAGGATCCAGCTTCGGCCCGCCTGTGCGAGCGAGCGCTCGTGCTGGCGCGCGAGGGCGGCGACCTGCTCGCCGAGAGCGCCGCGCTGGACGAGCTGGTCTCGGTGTACCTGGCCCGTGGCGAGCTGAGCACGGCGCTGGCCATGGTGCTGCAGCGGATCAAGCTGCTCGACTTGGTACCGGTCACCGCGCTAAGCGGCCTGGAGGTCATGGATGGCCTGAGCATGGCCACGGACACCGCCACCGCGGCCGGCGAGCTGGCCGCGGCGAGGCAGCTGGCCGAGCGGCTCAGGGACCTGCCGCTGCACCGCGAGGAAGGGCACCTCGCGACCGCGCGGCTGATCATGGTCACCGCGCTGACCGGCGACTGGGCTGAGACGCTGCTGCTCGCTGAGCGGTTCCGCGAAGGCTGGGAGCGGGCCGGGCGGCCGCGGGCCGGCAACCTCAGCCGCGGCGCCTACGCGGCGGCGACGGTGCACGGGCTGCGCGGCGACGACGCGGCCAGGACTAGCTGGCTGGGCATCTTCGACGCGCTCGCCACCCCCGGCCGCTCGTTGTCGGAGGCCGGCTTTGCCGAGTTCTTCGACGCCTTGCTGCTGCTGCATCGCGGCCAGGTCGATGAGGCCGTCAGAGCGCTGCAGACGCCGCCGGAGAAGTTCACCTCCTGGCACAACGGCCTCTGGCGGCCCTGGTACGCGGCTATCTGGGCGGAGGCGGCGGTGCTGGCCGGGCACCAGGATGCGCCCGGCCGGCTGAGCCGGGCGCAGGCAACGTCGGCCGGCAATCCGGTCGCCGCCGCTATCACCGCCCGGTCGGCCGTGCTGCTGGACGCGGGGACGGGCGCCGGCGGCCGGCTGGCCCCGGCGGCCGACGCGCTGTCAGCCGCCGGGTGCCGCTACCAGTGGGCACGGACCCTGGTGATGATGGGCGGGGCCGACCGCGCCAGGGGCGAGTCCGAGCTCACCGCGATGGGCGCGGCGGCTATGGCCTGGCCTCCAGGATCAGGTTGAACGGCGTCTGCGTCGCCCGTCGCACCTGCCGGAAACCTGCTTCGGCGAGAACCTGGCTCAGCCGCGCCTGGCCGGCCTGCGCACCGAGGCCCAGCCCGACTTCCTGGGACAGCGAGTTGGGCGTGCAGATGGCAGTGGACAGGCCGTAGTAAGCCCGGCCGACCGGGTTCAGGTTGTCCTGCACCGAATCGCCCGCGATCGGCTCGACGACCATCAGAGTCCCATCCGGCGCCAGCGCCTGGTGAATGCCGCGAGCCGCGCCGACCGGGTCCCCCATGTCGTGCAGGCAGTCGAACAGGCAAACCAGGTCGTAGCCCGCGCCGGGCAGGCTGGCCGCCGTCGCCACGTCGAACCTGGTCCGCTTCCCCACGCCGGCTTCGGCGGCAGCGTCGCGCGCGGCGGCGATCGACGGCTGGTGGATGTCGAAGCCGGCGAACGTGGACCGCTCGTAGGCCTGCGCCATGATGATCGTGGACGCGCCGAGCCCGCAGCCCACGTCGGCCACGCTGGCGCCGGCCAGCAGCTTGGCGTCCACTCCGTCGAGTGCGGGGATCCACTCGTCCACCAGGTGCGCGGCGTAGCCAGGCCGGAAGAAGCGCAGCACGCCGGAGAACAGCCGGTCGTCGTGCTCGCCCCAGCCGATGCCGCGGCCGGTCAGGAACGCGTCAGCGAGCGCGCCGTGGTCGGCGTAGCAGGACGCGATCACCTCGAACGCGCCGCCCAGGAAAACGGGACTGGCCTCGTTCGCGACGACCATGGCCTGCTCGGCCGGCAGCTCGTACGTGCCATCCGCCGGGGCGTAGCTGACGTAGCCGCCGGCTGCCTGGTTGCCCAGCCACTCCCTCACGTAGCGCTCGGCCGTGCCGGTGCGGTCAGCGAGCTGCTGCGCGGTGACCGGCCCGGCCCCCGCCATGGCCTTGTACAGCCCGAGCCGGTCACCGATGTGCAGCAGCAGCCCGGAGATGGCCGCGCCCATGTCACCCACCGCCTGCATGACGAACGAGTGCAGCCTTGCCTCGTCGATCTGAGCCTCGTCGGTCTGAACCTCGTCGATGGTGGTCATTGCCTTGCCTCCCGCTAGTGCTGGCTCCGTGCCCCTTTGCCGGGCGCACGAGCCGAGCCTGCGCGGCGGAGCACTGCGCCGGCATCCGTGCTGACCACGGACAGGGCGAGCGCCAGCACGGATTCGGCCACGGAGTCAGAGCTGCCGCCAGCAAATCCGTGGCCGCCACCGATGCGCCGCCGGGCGCCAGCCGGCAGCCTGGAGCCCATCGGGAGCAGCTACTCCGCACGAGGGGGAATTCACATGTTCGGGCCGCACCTAACCGCCGTGCTGGCCGCGGAGCGGCAGCAGTCCTTCCTGTCCCGCGCGCAAGCAGACCGGCTAGCCAGCCAGGCCCGGCGCGCCGACTCGCCGCAGCGAGGCGACGAGGCGCGAAGGACCGTCAGGCAGACCAGCAAGATGCGCCCGGCCGGCCGATCCAGGGTCGGCCAGCCGGGCTGAGCTGGCCGGCACTACACGCTGATCAGCTCGACATGCAGGTCCGCGGCCTCGGCGAGAGTCCGCAGGTCATCCAGGTCAGACGTGAGAATGTCATCGCCATCCGCGGCCAGGCACACCACGGCGGCGTCTATGGCATCCGACTGGCCGCTGGCGGCCAGCAGCAGCCCGGCCCGCCGCCCTAGTGCATCGTCGATAGGGGCGACCTGGACTCCGGAAAGCATGCGCGCCAGCAGTACCTGCTTTCCGCGTCCGCCGCGCCAGACCTGGGCGACAACGCCACCACACGTCAGCGGTAGCTGCCCGCCAGCGACTTCTCGTTTGACCAGCGCGAGAACGTAACGATCGCCACGCTCGGCGGCAACGAGCGCGCCAGCGTCAAGAATCAGCATCAGGCTGCCCCGCGCTCAGGTAAGACGCCGTCTGCGCCGCTCGCCGGGCGACCGCGCACCACTACTGCACGCGCCCGCGCCTTGCGTGCAGCGTCCGCCATCTCCTGCTCGGTGATCTCACCGTGTTCGGCTTCGAACGCGGCTATGAACTCCTTGAGCGAGTCAAGCTTGCGGTCCTGCTCAGCTTTCAGCCGCAGCGCGTCGTTCACCCAGGCACTGACGCTCTCAGCCTTTCCTCCCGCTACTGCGTCCTGTGCAGCTGCAATCAGCTCGGCATCGACAGAGGCCGACAACCGCTCCTTAGTGCTCACACGTTAATGCTACAGAAGTAGCAGGCCTGTGGTAAGCAAGCTCCGTGGTCGCGGCCGAGGACCTGGCAATCAGCAACCACGCCTGCCAGGTCGTTAGCTGATGCCCAGGATCTCGTCAGCCCAGCGTCGTTCGTAGTCAGTGAGCGCGCCGCCTGTCTCCTATAGCGCGTTGGCCAGCAGATTTTCCCAGTCCGCCACATCGTCGAGCGCGATCGCAACAGCGTGCTGAATGAATTCGGGCACGCTCCGCGCCTTCCCCGCAGCTACCAGTGCTCGAACCCGGTATAGGTTCGCGTCGTCAAGTGTGATGGTCAGTTTCGACGCCATACCAGCCACTATTCAGGTTCGCAGACCATCTTGCTGCCTACGGGAGCTGGTGCTGGGCGGCGGCTGCCTCCAGGTCGGCGGCCTCGGCTTCGGCGACTCGCCGCTCGGCGGCCACGTCGATCGAGCGGGTGAAGACGAAGTAGAGGATCCCGGCGACTGGCAGGCCGATGAAGAAGGAGATGTCGGCTCCGCCGAGTGCCTTCGCCGCGGCGCCCTCGTAGAGCGTGCCGACGTTGAAGAACGGTGACATCGCGCCAAATCCGATCAGGTAAGCAACGACACCGCGCCAGCCCCACCGGCCGTACATGCCCCGCGGCTTGAAGATCTCGGCGATCGCGTAGTGGCCGCGCCGCACGATGTAGTAGTCGACCAGGTTCACCGCGGTCCACGGGACGAACAGGTAGAGGATCAGCAGCAGGAAGTTCTCGAAGTTGCCCAGGAAGTTCGAGGTCGCGGCGAGCGCGCCGATCAGCGACAGCACGGCCGTGAAGCCGATGGTGAGCTGGCGCAGCCGCAGCGTCGGCCGGACCGAGCGGAACGAGTCGATGGCGCTGATCAGCGTCAGCGACCCGCCGTACATGTTCAGCGCCGTGACCGAGATCAGCCCGACCGCGGCGAGCACGAGCATAATGTCGCCGAAGCCGCCGAACACGTGGTTGCCCACCCGCAGCAGCTCGGAGATGCCGGTGAAGTCGAAGCTCTTGCCAGCCCAAGCGGCCAGCACCGAGCCGACGATCATCATCCAGGCTCCGCCGATCGCCGAGCCCCAGTACGTCCACAGGAACGTCCTGCGCACCGTCACATCGGGCCGCAGGTACCGGGAGTAGTCAGAGACATAGATCGCCCAGCTGATCTGGTACCCGGCCACGACGCCGAACTGGCCGAAGAACGGGGCGCCCTTGAACGAGCCGACGGCAAAGGTGCCCGCCGGATAGTGCAGGAAGAAGAGCGTGATCGTGAAGATGCCGAACAGCACGATCATCGCGTAGGTCAGCCACTGCTCCGCCCTGTGGATCAGGTCGTAGCCGACGACCGCGATGACCAGCGCGACCATCGTCGTCAGGACAATCCAGAGCTTGACCGGGCCGTGCACCGCCAGGTTCATCGAGTCGCCGGCCAGGATGGTGTTGAAGACGTTGAAGCCCGCGTACTGCACGTAGGCGAATAGCCAGACCAGCAGCGCTCCGATGTAGCCGAACTGCGGCCGCGACTGGATCATCTGCGGCAGTCCCAGCTGCGGTCCCTGTGCCGAGTGGAACGCCATGAACAGCGTCCCCACCAGCACGCCGAGGGCTATGGCGACCACCGACCAGAACAGCGACCCGCCTTCGCTGATGCTGACCAGGCCCACCGCCAGCGTCGCGATCTGCGCGTTGCCCATGAACCAGAGCGGCCCCAGGTGCCAGATCTTGCCGTGCCGCTCGGTCAGCGGCACGTAGTCGATCGACCGGACCTCAAGACCGGAAGCCCGCGGCGGCTGCGTAGTCGTCATGCGCACACTGTGACGTGCCTGCCGCCAATTCGTCCAGGGCCCGGCAAGCCATTGTTAAATGGCGAAGGCAACGTGGGCCGCGGCCGGCTCAGACCGTTCCCGGAGCCCAGTCGTCCGCGAATGTCTCCATCTGGCGGATCACCAGCTCGGTCGCTGCTG
>DASXMR010000072.1:0-4237 GCA_036495525.1 Streptosporangiaceae bacterium
GTCTGGAAGATCGCGCTCATCGAGACGAGCGTGACCGTGCTGCCTAGCAGCGCTGCGTTAGGAATATCGATTTGGAGGGGTGAATCCACCACGGTGTCCAGCCATGCCGTCAGCTGGGCCGGATTCACCATGAGCTGCCCGGTGGGGCCGGGCTCGGTGAGGCCGTCGGACGTCGAGACCGGAACGCCGCCGGGGACGAAGATCAGGCTCGTCTGGCCGCCGACCTGGGGCTCGTAGATCTTCAGGAGCGCCTGCTGAAACTGCTGCCCGAGGGCAGCGAACGTGTCGGTGAGGGACATGCCGGCGCTCCTGGATCACGAACTCGGCGCCGCGGGCACCTGCACCGGCGGCGTTGATCCGCCGACGGTCGGGACTCCGGGCAGCGGCGCGGGGCCGCTCGGCGTCGAGGCCGGCGTGCCGTCGGCGGACGACGCGCCGTCGGCCGGCTGACCCGACCCGCCATCGGACTGGCCCGAGCCGGACTGGCCCGAGCCGGACTGGCCCGAGCCGGACTGGCCCGAGCCAGAGCCGGACTGGCCCGAGCTGCTGCCGCTGGACTGCCCGGAGCCGCTGTTGTCCTTGGGCAGGCCGGGGTCATCCATCGTCGGGCAGGCCGGGACGATCTCGCCGACCCAGCCGAGGATCTGGCTGCCGTGGATGGTCAGGGTCCCGCCGGCCGAGCCGCCGCTGAACGAGAAGCTGCCCGAGCTCTGGGCCCCGCTGGAGCCCTGGCCGGAGTCCTGGGCGTCGCTGTGCGAGACCGACCCGCCGATGAACAGGTAGCCGACCGAGACGGTTTCGCTGTTCGAGCTGCTCTGACCGCTGCTCTGCTCCTGGCGGCTGGCCTGGGCCAGGGTGATGCCCAGCTGTCCCCAGTTCTCCGCCTTGATGGTCACGTTGCGCACGATCAGGAAGGCGGTCGGGATCATCGGCATCAGCTGCTGCTGGTCTTTCACCTGGCCGGCGATGGTGCCGTCGCTGATGCTGTTCTTCCTGGCGTTGACCAGGTACCAGCCGCTCATGTGGAACAGGTCGCTGACCAGCCACGGCCGCTCGATGCGGCAGAGCCCCCACTCGAACGTGATCGTCACGTTGGTGGTCTGGTCGTCGAACGTGGTGACGCTGCCGGTGCCGCCGCCGGCGCCCTGCGCCGAGCTGGAGTCGGAGTGCGAGGCGCCGCCGCCGATGGTGAAGCCCATGAACATCGCGCCGCCTTCGCCGCTGGTGGACGACGACTGCCCGTTGTACCAGTTGCTGGCGTAGCTGTTCGACGCGGTGGCCGACTGCTCGGACCAGTCGTTCGACGACACGCTGAGCTTCTCGAAGCCGATGCTCTCGTCCGTGCTGTCGTACCAGTTCGCCGGGGTGATCATCGAGTAGGCCGTCTCGCTGGGCAGGCCGGCGATGCCCAGGTTCCACGCGTCGAAGAGCTGGCGGGCCTGCGTGACCATGGCCGCCTGCACGTCGAGTCCCACGCTGCTGACCGTGGCCAGCGCCTGCTCGATGTCGGCCGCGCCCTGCGCCATCCAGGTGTCGTACGCCTGATCGACGGCGGTCTGGTCGACGGCGGAGGTCTCCGGCCACGCGCTGCCCAGGATGGGATCGGCCATCGCGTACGCCTGGTCGGTCGCGTAGGTGGCCTTGGCCTGCGCCCAGGCCATCTGATTGGCCAGGTACGCCTGGTACTCGGGCGTCTGGCCGGTCATGTTGCCCTTGCTGTCGTAGGTGTAGAGCTTCTGCAGGGCGGCCTGCACCGCCTGCTCCACCTGCGCCGACGGCGGCGGCGCGGGCAGCGGCTGCATGCCCTTGATGATCGAGCCGTAGGCGAAGCTCAGCGACCGGGACGTCGGATAGCCCTGCAGGGTGCCATCCCCCGTCACCTCGTACAGCTCATCGACCAGCAGTGACGTCTGGAACGCGGCCTCTATCGAGGCTTGCAGCTGGCTGTTCAGCTGAGGCGGCGGCGGTGTGCTGGCCGCGCCCGAGGAACTGGATGTCGTGCTGGCGGGGGCGTTCGGCGCCAGGTACTTGCCCGTGATGCTCGCCATCGTGTCCCCGCCCGCCGGGGTCCACGGGTTGGCGTACTGCTGCGGATCGACCGGCTGGCCGGTGGGCGTCTGCAGGTACATCACCTGACCGGTGGGATTTCCCTTGCTGTCCACCGGCTGCTGCCCCAGTACCCGGCCGGCCATGGTGTCCAGCATGGCCAGCAGGGCCTGCCCGACCCCGCCGCTTACCTGTAGCTGACCTTCAATCGCCGATTGCGACATGACCGCCTCCGATTTCCTCCCGCGTCTCTAGGTCAGAGCCGGCCGCAGGCGGGCAGATACATCGACCGGTCAGGTCAGGAGGGCTTCGGCGCCGACGGGGACGTAGCCGGCCGCGAGGAAGGCCCGGACGCTGGCCGCGTTGCCGGGCGAGATCTGCGCCCAGAGCGGCTGGCCGGCGGGCACCAGGTGGCGGGCCGCGAGCATGGCCGAACGGCCCAGGCCTCTCCCCCGCCAGCGGGGATCCACCTCGACCGCGACCTCGTAGCGCCCCGCCACGCCGCGGCCGATCATGATGACCACGCCGTCGGCGCCCCATACGGTGAGCTCGTCCCGGTAGCGCAAGGCCCGCTCGACGCGCGGGTGACCGGCGCCGGAGACTTCGGCCAGCGGCAGTTCGGGCGGGCCGGGCCGCGCGGTGGCCACGGCGAGCACGTCGGTGCAGCCGACCTGGCGGCCCAGCCGCTCGCAGAGCGCGACCAGGAACGGCGGGCTGAGCGGCGCGGCCAGGTCGCCGGCCGGGATCCTGGCGCGGACCCAGTCGGCCGCGACATCGGCGAAGACGACGTTGTGCGCCGTGAAGGCGATCACGCCGGCGTAGCGCTTGGACGGCTGGGCCAGGACGGTCAGCCCGCCATCGGCAGGCGGCGGGGAGCCGGCCGCGGCGCGGGCGAGGATGTCGCCGAGCGGACTGGACACGCAGAGCAGGCTAGGCGATCGCCCGGCGGCCAGGACAAGGCAGGGCCAAGCCGGCGAGCTCGCGCCTGGCCGGTCAGCCGGACGCCTGCTGGCCGCTGCGAGACCGGTCGAGCAGGCGCTCGGCGCGGCGGAGGGTTTCGGCCAGGTTGGCTTCGGCGGTGGCCTGGTACGCGTCCGGCAGGGCCAGCCAGCGAAGCGGCGCGCCGGGGTTCTCCGGCCTGGCCGCCTGCGGGGTCTGCGTGGCCAGGATGAACCGCACGTCGGCGTGCTCGTGCGCGGGCTCGGCCGCGGACGCCGGGACGGAGACGATCGCCACGTGCCGAATCTCAGGGCCTGGCCACGGCACCAGGTCGGCCAGCCCGGTCTCCTCGCGGGCCTCGCGCAGGGCGATGGCCAGCGGGTCGCTCTCGCCCGGATCGCCGTGCCCGCCGACCTGGAGCCAGGCCTGCTGGCGCTGGTGCCAGCGCAGCAGCACCTGTCCGCTGGCCGGGTGCACGATCAGCGCCGACGCGGTGACGTGCAGCGGAATCGCCCGCAGCCACGGGTCATCCGCCGTCAGGACCATGGCCCGCAGCCGCCCGACATCGGCGATCTCCGAGTCGCCCTCGGGCCGGTAGCGGTCCAGCAGGTCGAGAAGAGGAGCGGAAACCATGGACCCTGAACCTACCCGCCCCGGCACCAGCGCCGACCGGCGAACCCGCCCTCCGGTCCGCAGCACCGGCAGCGGGCACCGGCCGCCGCCCAGCCCCCCGGCGCGACCGGGAGCGGCCGGCGGTGAGCAACGGCAGGCTGCTGAGCCCGATGCCGGCGATGATCGCCGCGCCGCCGACGGCCAGCGTGGGCCCGGCCGGGTCGCCGAACACCACGACGCCGGCCAGCGCCCCCACGAGCGGCTCCAGGTTGATGAAGGCCCCGGCGACCTCGGCCGATATCCGGCTCTGCCCGTAGGCGAACAGTGCGAACGGCAGCAGCGTGCCGCCGGTGGCCAGCGCGATGACGGCCAGCAGCGGGGCGGCGCCGGCGGGGACGGCCGGGAGGCCTTCGGTGACCGCGGAGACCGGCAGGACGGCGAAGGCCGCGCCGAGGAACTGCACGGCGGTGACCGCGATCGGGTCGCGGCCGCGCAGCAGCCGGGTCTGCGCCACGGTGAACGTCGCCGATACCAGCAGCGACGCGAGCACCAGTGCGTCGCCGGCGACGCTGGCATCGCCGCCGCGCCCGGCGGTGACCACGCCGACGCCGGCCAGCGAGACCGCGAACCCGGCCCAGGC
>DASXMR010000073.1:0-1521 GCA_036495525.1 Streptosporangiaceae bacterium
GATCCGGTGCTCGCCGGGGTCAGCGAAGCTGACCGGCGGGCGACCCTCATCGCCGTGCCCGACCCGGCCGGCGGGAGAGCCGCGTTCCGCTTCGACATCCGGTTGCAGGGCGCAGGCGAGACCGTTTTTTTCGATGTCTGAGGCCGCCCAGGCAGGCCGGCGCTGTCGTCCGGGCCGGCCCGTCGCGTCTGAGGCCGCCCAGGCAGGCCGGCGCTGTCGTTCGGGCCGACCCGTCGCGTCTGAGGCCGCCCAGGCAGGCCGGCGCTGTCGTCCGGGCCGGCCGGTCGCGTCTGAGGCCGCCCAGGCAGGGCCTGCTGGCCGTGGCTGAGGTCGTCCGGCTCGCAGCGTCGCTTGACGGCCCGCCGGGCGCGCCGGTGGTTGTGCTCGGCAATTCGGTCGGCACCACCCGCGCCCTCTGGCAGAGGCCGGCCAGCGTGCTGCGCCGCGAGTTCCGGCTGCTCCGCTTCGAGCACCGCGGGCACGGCACGGGCCCCGCCGGGAGCGAAACTCGCTCGCCGGCGCCGCCCGGGCCGTACACGATCGCCGAGCTCGGCCGTGACGTGCTGGCGCTGCTGGACGCAGAAGGCATCGACCGGGCGCTGTACTGCGGCATCTCACTTGGCGGCATGATCGGGATGTGGCTGGCTGCGCACGCGCCGGACCGTATCGCCGGCCTGGGGCTGGTCTGCACGTCGGCGTGGCTGCCGCCGGCTGCCCTGTGGACCGGCCGCGCCGGGCAGGTCCGCGCGGACGGCATGGGCTCGATCGCCGGCCAGGTCATCGGCCGGTGGTTCACCGCTGCGTTCCAGGCCGCTCACCCAGCTGCGGTGAGTGCCTATCGCGCAGACTTCGAGGGCATCATCCCCGAGGGCTATGCGGGCTGCTGCGAGGCGATCAGCGCCATGGACCTGCGCCCCGACCTCGCTTCGATCACGGCGCCGACGCTGGTCATCGCCGGAGCCGAGGACCCGGCCACACCGCCCTGGCACGGCGCGCGGATCGCCGCGGCAATCGCCGGGTCCCGGCTGGCCGTCATCCGCGGCGCGTCGCACCTGCCGAGCGCCTCTGACCCCGGGCCGGTCACCGATGCGCTGCTCGCCCAACTGCGCGCCACCGCCTAGCCAGCCTCGCTCGCCTGACCCGCCTTCCGACTGGCCCTCTGTGCCGCACCCCCAGGCGGGCTGATGTGGATGCTCGGCAGGCTGCCTGGCTCGCGAGGCTTGGTCAGCGGCGTTTGCTCAGCGACGGCCAGCGATGCCGTGCAGCAGGCCATAGTCGATCGCGCCGGCGACGGTCAGTGTCCGGGTGGCGCGCGCGTCCCGGCGGATCTGGTCCACCTCATGCCCGGTGACCTCGGCCAGGCGGAAGTACAGCGCGTCCAGCATTCCGCTCAGCTGTTGCTCCCTGGCGGCGAGCTCGGCGGCGCTGCCGTCGACCTGCTGCTTCGGCTCGGTCAGCGTCAGCATCGCGCTCGGGTAACCGCGCCGGTCGTCGCAGGCCGCGAGCACGCCAAGCGCCGGG
>DASXMR010000074.1:0-31033 GCA_036495525.1 Streptosporangiaceae bacterium
CGCCTGGCAGTCCGCCCTGTGAGCCGCCGATGACCAGGATGGCCGGGCGGCGGGTCGCCGTTGCGGCCGGATGCCAGAACTCGCCAATGAAGCCGTTGGCCTGCAGCGACTCGGTCTGATCGACGAGCGCCGAATGCGAGAGCTGCCGCTGGAAGCTCCCAGTCCCGATCTGGCCGCCGTGTGCTGTCACCGTCACCGTGAAGCGGAGCGGGTTGGCGGAATCCCAGAAATAGGCGCCTGCGGGATCTTTTCCCGTGGGCCGCATGGACCAGATCAGTCCCATGGCGGAACGGCCGCGGTAGCTGCCCGACACCGCTGGAGTCCGGCTCAGGTCAATCTCACCGCTCGCGTTCGCACGGTAGGTCGCTGATGCCACCCAGCCCACTCCCCGCGCATCGGTCGACCGGATCGCGATGGCGGCCATCTCGCCCGGAGCCAGGCCCGACACCCCGATCTGCACGGGCTCATCCGCAAGCGACGCCAGCGGCCGCACGTTGATTGTCACATGGTGTGCTGGCGCCGATGCCGCGTTGCTGCAAGCTGTTAACGCTGCCGCGACTAGGAGCAGCGAGCAGATGCGGGCGGCGTCCGCCATGCGCGGCCCCCGAAACATGTACCAAGTGTACGGACCGCTACCCGGAAGGTTCCCAGACGCCGAACCCTGACCGCACAACAACGGCGATTGGTGAGCTGGAATTGCTCGGCTGCCCCGACTTCCTCGCGGGCCGAGCTGTTGCCGTGCCAGCGGGCTCACCTGCGAACTATCTTTCGCGTCGCTCTGAATTTATGTACTTTATTGACATAGGTGGAAAGCGGCCTGATGAGGGTGCCGCCTCGGCAGGAGGTGCTGCGCGATGGGAACCCGGCACGGCGGCAGGCGCACCCGGCAGATGCGGGGTTGCCGCCGGATAGGTGCGGTGACGGCCATAGCGCTGGCGGCGCTTACCGCAATGACGACCGGCGCGTCCGCCGCGGGGGCAAGTGCCGGCCGGCCGGGCCCCATCTCACCGCTCCAGTCGGCCTGGCTTTCAGCGCTCGCCGAGATGCCCATCCAGCACGCCCTGATCGGCGCCTACGCCTATGACGTGACGACCGGGAAGACCCTGGCTGCCATCCACCCGGACTGGCTGCTGACACCCGGCTCCGTGAACAAGCTGTATCCGACCGCGACTGCGCTCGCCGACATCGGGTCACGCTTCCGGCTAGTCACCAGGGTCGAGCAGGCGCGCAGCGGCGGGCCGCTGTATCTGGTCGGTGACGGCGACGGACTCGGCGACCCGCTCTATTCCCCGCCGGGAGAGCCGGAAGCCCCGAATCAGCTGAGGCAGCTGGCCAACTCCGTCGCCCGCAAGGTGCACAGCGCGGCTGGCGTCGTCGGCGTCAGCTCGCTGTTCACCGGCTGGCAAGCCGGTCCCGGGTGGGACGTCAGCGAGGTGCCGAGCAGCGGCGATCCGCTAGTCTCCGCGCTTACCGCCGACTTCGACAGCGCCTTCGTGGCCGTCGATCCCGCCGCAACCGCGGGCAGCCGTCCGATCGTGCGGCTGGACGCCACCGACCCGGACTGGCTGGCGCCCGGCTTCTTCACGATCGAGGATGAGGCCACGACCGGCCCGCGCGGCTCCGCCAACACCCTCTACATCAACTCCGTCATCGGCACCCGGAAAGTTGTGATCACCGGCAGCATCCCCGTCGGCAGCAGCCGTAACTGGGGCTACCTGTCCATCGACGACCCAGCCTTGTTCGCCGCCGACTTGTTCGCCAAGTACCTCAAGCAGGATGGCGTGCGGCTGACCGCACCGGACAAGACCGGCAGGCTGCCCGCGCACAGCATAAAGGTCGCCGCCAAGCAGGATCCGCAGAACCTGAAGGCGTACCTGACCGAGCAGAACAGCTGGTCGATCAACGAGATGGCAGAAAACCTGTACCGGCTCGACGGTGTCGCCTACCGCGGCTCAGGCTCGCCCCCCGCCGCGCAGGCCGCGGTCAATGCCTACCTGGCAAAGGCGCACCTGGCACGGCGCCGGGTGCAGGTGGATGGCTCGGGGCTGTCGGTGCTGGACGAGATCAGCGCACGCCAGGTTGTGCAGCTGCTCACCTACGCGGCGCACCAGAGCTACTTCACCGAGTTCGAGCACTCGCTCATCCACATCGGGCGGACGAGCCAGTGCACGTTCATGTGCGGGATCATGGACCATACAGCCGCCGACGGCACAGTCTGGCTCAAGACCGGCAACCTGGCGAACCAGTGGAATTACGCCGGGTATGCGCACGCGAAGAACGGCGACCTCATTGCGTTCACGCTCTTCTTCGACGGGCTGAACGAGAACAATCCGCTCGGCGAGTCCCTCGGCGCGATCGACCAGATGACAGTGGATACGGCGAAGTGGCCGGATGAGCCGAAGCCGGAGTCCGCCGCCAAGCAGCGCGCGCAGCTTGCCGTGCTGGCCGCAGACACTGGTGACCTGCCAGGGAGCGTCACGGCTCAGCTGCCGGCCAGCGTGACAGCGGCCATTCGGCGGAATTACGCCACCGGCGAGGAGGTGTCCGCCGCCGTGGCGGCTGTGCCGACCGGCAAGCTGGTCGCGCAGTCCAACGGGCAGACCGAGCTGCAGGGTGGCCTGCTGGCCCGGCTGGCCACCGTCTCGACGGCGCTCAGCGACGCCAGCAAGCTCCAGCTGTCCGGTCCCACCGTGTCGGCGACGGGACCAGTGTCCGGCGGCAGCCTGGATGGCAACCTCGTGCTGAACGGGAACAGCGATCCGCTGCTATCGGCACAGCAGCTGACTGACCTCGCCCGGTCGGTAGCCGCGCGGGGCATCACCAGCATCACCGGGCACCTTGACTACGTCGCCGCTGACGCCGGGCAGCAGTTTGGCATCCCGAACCTGCCATTCAGCACCCCTTACGAGAACATCGGCGCGGCCTTCGCCGCACCGCGATCGCCGCTGACTGTGAACGACGATCAGGTGACGATCTTCGTGCGCGGCACGGCGCCCGGACGGCCGGCCGAGGTCGCCGTCGGCCCTGCTGGCGCGCCAGTGACGCTGACCGGTGCGGTCCGTACCACAATCGGCGGGACAGGCTCGGCATCGGCTGCATACGTGCCTGGCACGCACACCTACCGGCTGTCCGGTTCGGTGCGGCCAGGCGCCGTGACCCGGCTGACTGTGGCCCCGCCCTATCCGGGGCTGGTGGGAGCCGGCGAGTTTGCGGCCGCGCTGCGGCAGGCCGGCGTGGCGCTGCCTGGCGCTCCGGTCGCGGTGCCCGGGTCGTCCGGAACAGCGCTGGCAAGCCTTCCGCCGCCGACTCCGGCAGCAGAAGCTCTGGTAGCCCTGAAGAACCCGTCCGACGTGGCACCGTTTGACCTGTACAACCAGCTCGGCCCGGACAACGACAGCGAGATCGCAGCCCAGATCGGCTCCTACGACCAGGTCATCGACCCGTCAGGGAACGCCGCCGACGACTTCCTGACGGCCGACAGCATCGCGCAGATGCTGGCGTCCTTGCACGCCAGCCCGCAAGCCTGGCCGGTGACCTTCGAGCTCAGCCGGCCCTGGATGGTCCGGCTGCCGGAGCGAACCACGATCGCCGGTTACGCCAGGACCGCGGGCGGCGACCTGGTGGCCTACACCGTCATCATCAATGGCCAGCTCTACCGGCCGAACCCCGACTCAGCGTCCAGGTATGAGCCCAGGATCGGAAGCTAATGCCCTGGCGCGAGGAGATCCTGCGGCTGAGCCGATTTCTAGTGCTGGCAACGTCCGTGCCGGGTTGGTGGTGAAGGCACCCACATAGCCATGAGCCAGCTGGACCAGCCGCCGGTCAGCTGGCCGCGGCCGCTTGCTGCTCGCGCAGAGCCCGCGCCGTCAGCAGATAGCGGAGGAGAACGACGTCGCCGATCTGGCGTGACTCGGCCAGTGTCATCCGGTGGCCGGAGTCCCACGGGAAGGCTGCGGCGCTGACAAATCGAGGAGCATCGGGCTCGCCGACGAGGAACGGCGCGATCACGAGCTGCAGCTCGTCTGCGAGGCCTCCGGCGAGAAACTGCGTGTGGATGTTCTGGCCGCCCTCCACCATCAGCCGACGGATGCCCCGGACTGTCAGATCGGTCAGCACGGTGACCAGCTCAAGCGGATCGCCCGCGTCGATGACCGACGTCGAGGGAGCCATGCTCAGCCTGTCCTGAGCGGCCCGGACCGCTGGGCTGGCGCAGTAGACGAGCTTGCTAACTTCGGTGCCCCCGGCGGTGAAGAAGCTTGCGTGCGGGTCGAGGATTCCCGACCCGGTGACTGTCACTTTCGCGGGGCTGACAGGCAAGCCGCGTTCCTGCCGGGCGGATCGGCGCCCCGGGGAGCGGACCAAGAGTCTCGGGTTGTCGTGGCGGATGGTGGTAGCGCCGACCAGAACCGCATCGGCCAATGCACGCTGAGCATCGACCCGGTCAAAGTCAGCATCGTTGGACAGCAGGAGCCGATCTGAGCTGGTGTCGTCGATGTATCCGTCAACGGACATAGCGCAGCTGATGAGAACGTAAGGCCGCTGACTAACGCCGGACATGGTGGTCACATCTGCCTCACCGACTCACCTTAAGTGAGCCTGCCGGTCAGCCCATAAGCTCACTCCATGATCTGGGCGGCACTGCGGCTGGCGATCACGCTGCTCACCGCGGTCCCGCTGCCGGGGTCCCACCGCGTGGACAAGCCCAGCCGGACGATGGCAGCGGCGGCGATGTGCTGGGCCCCGGTTGTCGGCGTCGTTCTTGGCGGCGTTGCAGCCGGCGTGCTGGTGCTGGCGGCGCGGATAGGCCACCTCGGTCCCCTGCTGGCAGCCGTGCTCGCGATTGCCGCGCTGGCGGGCCTGACGCGGGGACTGCACCTGGACGGGCTCGCCGACCTGGCCGACGGCCTGGGCAGCAGGCGGCCGGCGGCGCAGGCGCTGCAGATCATGAAGCGATCCGACATCGGGCCTTACGGCGTGTTGACTCTCGTGCTGACGCTGCTGCTGCAGGTGAGCGCACTGGCCCGGGCGGAGCAGCTCGGCCGCGGTCCGGCCGGCCTGGTCGCGGCGGTGGTAGCCGGCCGGCTGGCCATCACGCTGGCGTGCCGGCGTGGTGTGCGCTCCGCCCGGCCTGGCGGCCTCGGCGCACTCGTGGCCGGGTCGGTGCATCCGGCGATCGCCGCCCTGCTGGCTGTCGTCGCCCTCGGCACCGCCGGGCTCGCGGGCTGGCGCTACCCGGTGGCGATGGCCACCGGGCTCGCGGTCTCGCTGGTCTTGACCGGGCTGGCCGAGCGGCGCCTCGGGGGCATCACCGGCGACGTGCTCGGCGCACTCGCCGAGATCAGCACGGCTGTGGCGCTGCTGGCGCTGGCGGTGAGCTAGCCCTGGCGGTCGGCTAGCCCGGCTCCGCGCCGGCCGCGCCGTCCGCCAGTGCGGCCGCGATCCGCTTCGCGTACTGCGCCGCTTCCTCGTCGGAGTCATACCGGTGCCGCGGCCAGAAGAAGCCGCGCAGCCCGTCACCCTTCGTTCGCGGCACAACGTGGACGTGTAGGTGCGGAACGCTCTGACTGACCACGTTATTCGCGGCGACGAACGTGCCCTGGCAGCCGAGTGCTTCCGGCAGCGCCGCGCTGATGCGCTGCACGCGGCGGAAGTACGGGCCTAGCGACGCCGGTGGCAGATCTGCCAGCGTCGCCACGTGCTGGCGCGGTGCCACCAGCACGTGCCCTTTGAACACGGGCCGGCTGTCCAGGAACGCCACGACCTCATCGTCGGCCAGCACGATGTGCGCAGGCACGCGCCCGGCCGCGATATCGCAGAACACACAGTCGCTGATGGCGAACCCTCCCCCCGACTCGTGACCTCAGCCGCGACGATAGCTTGTCCAGATGACAGCGTTGTCGGAGTTCTCCCATGACCGTGCCTGAGCGGCATGTGCTCGCCATTGGCGGGTTCGCGACGGATCCGTCGCTCCAGGATCCGCTGCCCAGGCTGATTAGACACGCCCTCGAGCTGTCTGAAGCCGACGAGCCGCGGGTCTGCGTGCTGAACACGGCCGCGGGAGACGAGCCAGGCGCCTTTGTCCGGATGTATGCGCGGCTGACCGCGGCCGGTGCCCGGCCGAGTCACCTGCAGCTATTCCCGATGCCGAATGTCCCCGATCCAGCACAGCATCTGCTGAGTCAGGACGTGATCTTCGTCGGCGGCGGCAGCGTCGCGAACATGGTTGCGGTATGGCGCGTGCACCACCTCGACGAGGTCCTGCGGGAGGCCTGGGAGGCGGGCATCGTGCTGGCGGGCGTCAGCGCCGGGGCGATCTGCTGGTTCGGCGGCGGCACCACCGACTCATTCGGGCCAGCGCTGCGGCCGTTCACCGCCGGCCTGGGCCTGCTCCCGGGCAGCTACTGCCCGCACTACAGCGCCGAGCCGACCCGGCGCCCGGCTTACCAGGCGCTGGTCGCCGACGGCACGCTTCCCGCTGGGATCGCCTGCGATGACGGCGCCGCCGCGCATTACGCCGGCACCGAATTCGCCGAGATCGTGGCCGAGCCGCCCCGAGGTTCCGCACAACCTGCGGGCGGGTACCGAGTCCGGCCGGACGCCTCCGGCGGCGCGGCCGAAGAGCCCATCCGGGCCCGGCTGCTGCCGGGCGACTAGCCGGCCTTCCCCGGCGCCCGCGCCGCTGGGCTGGCCCGGGCAGCGGCGGGTGCCAACCGCGGCCGAGCGCCGGGCGGCTGAGCCGAGATCATTCTGACGGCTGACACGACAGCGCCTGTCGGCTGACGCCGAAGGGCCGGCTGGCCACGTACGCTTGTCACGTGTCCGCGCTCTACGCCTGGTTGCGCCGCCACCAGATCCTGGTGGACAGCGTGCTGGCGGCTCTGCTCTTCCTGGGCAGTTTCGGCCAGGTCGTCGGTCGCCACTGGGCGGTGCTGCCGGTGCTCGCGCTCATGACGGTTCCGGTCGCGTTCCGCCGCCGGTTCCCGATCTGGGCGTTCGCCATGTGCGCCGCGGGAGGCCTCTGGCAGCTGATCATCGGGCTGGTCGACGGTCGTGGCGGCGCCGTCGGGGCAGACTTCGCCGTCGTCATCATGATCTACACCGTCGCGGCTTACCGGCCACGGCGGTACTCACTGCCGGTGCTCGGGATCAGCCTGATCGGGTCAGCGGTCGCGGGCGTCGCCTGGTCGCCGCTGCACGGCGCGCAGTGGCCGCAGAAGCTGATGTTCATCGGCATCCTCATCGGCGGCACCACGCTGCTGGCGTGGATCCTCGGCGACTCGATGCGCTACCGCCGGGGCTACTACGCGGCTCTGGAGGACAAGGCGGCCCGGCTGGAAGCAGAGCGCGATGCCCAGGCCCGGATCGCGGCGGCCGCCGAGCGCGGCCGCATCGCCCGGGAACTACATGACATCGTGGCCCACCACGTCAGCGTCATGGTGGTACAGGCCGACGGGGCCGGATACGCGCTGCGCTCCGACCCGGAGCGCGCACAGGCCGCCCTCGCGGCGATCTCCAGCACCGGCCGCCAGGCCCTCACCGAGATGCGGCGGCTGCTCGGCGTGCTGCGGTCGGCCGGCGACCAGGCCGCGCTCGCCCCGGTACCTGGCCTGGACGAACTCCGCGAGCTGCTGGATCAGGCCAGGGCCGCGGGGATGGCGGTCACCCACACGCTGATCGGGGCGCCCCGCGAACTGCCCAAAGACGTCGAGCTTGCGGCCTACCGGGTAGTGCAGGAATCCCTGACCAACACGCGCAAGCACGGCGGGCTCGCGGCGAGCGCCGCCGTGACGCTGACGTATGACCCGGTCAGCCTGACCATCACGGTCACCGATGACGGCATCGCCACCGCCCAGGATGGCGCTGGCACCGGCGGCCATGGCCTGGCCGGGATGCGCGAGCGGATCGGCGCCTACGGCGGCACGGTGCAGGCAGGCCCGCTGTCGAAGGGCGGCTTCGGCGTGGTGGCGCGGATCCCGTGTCCAGCCGCCCGCCAGGCCCCCGCCCCCGCCCTGGCCCCCGTCGTGGCTGCGGTCGACGGTGCCCTCGACGGTGCCGCATGAGCGAGCCGATCAGGATCATTCTGGTAGACGATCAGGAACTGGTCAGGACCGGGTTCAAGATGGTGCTGGACGCGCAGCCTGACATGCAGGTGGTTGGCGAGGCTGGCGATGGCCAGGCCGCCGTCGACCTGGTGCGGCGGCTGGCCTGCGACATCGTGATCATGGATGCCCGGATGCCCCGGCTGGACGGGGTAGCTGCCACGCAGCGGATCTGTGAGGCCGAAGCCGCGCCGCGGGTGCTGATGCTGACAACCTTCGATCTGGACGAGTATGCGTTCGCCGCGCTGAAGGCCGGGGCGAGCGGCTTCCTGCTCAAGGACGTGCCACCAGAAGAACTGCTGTTCGCGATCAGGGCCGTGCACGTCGGCGATTCGGTGGTCGCCCCGTCCACCACGCGCAGGCTGATCGACCAGTTCGCCTCGCTCCTGCCTAGCGGCGACCAGCCAGCGGCCGAGCTGGACGATCTGACCGAGCGCGAGCGGGAGGTCCTGACGCAGGTGGCGCAGGGGCTGTCCAACCACGAGATCGCCGGCCGGCTGTTCGTGTCCGAGGCCACGGTCAAGACGCACGTCGGCCGGGTGCTGGCCAAGCTGGGCCTGCGCGACCGGGTGCAGGCCGTGGTTTTCGCCTACGAGCACGGCCTGGTCCGGGCTGGCCAGCGCCCATGACGACGCCGGACGCGAAGGCTCCGCAGCAGCCCGTCGGCTGGCTCCTGCTGGTTTACCGGGTGCCATCGGAGCCGAGTCGGCTGCGCGCGACCGTCTGGCGCCGGATCAAGAGCCTCGGTGCCATCTACCTGCAGAGCTCGGTAGCCGCGCTGCCGGCCAGCGTCGCGGCTGAGCGGGCACTGCGCAAGCTGCGCAGCGAGATCCTGGACATGTCCGGCACGGCGGTGCTGCTGTCCTGCGAGGCGCTGGCAGGCGACAGCGACATCCGGGCCGCGTTCCAGGCCGCCCGCGACGACGAGTACGAGGAGATCGTCGACAAGTGTGTCGACTTCATCGCGGGCATCGATAAGGAGTACGCGGAGACCCACTTCACCTACGCCGAGCTGGAGGAGAACGAGGTCGACCTGGTGAAGCTGCGGTCCTGGCTGCAGCGAATCCGGGAGCGAGACGTGTTCGGCGCCGCCGGACTGCAGCAGGCGGTCAGCTCGCTGGCGGAGTGCGAGGAGAAGCTGGAGGCGTACGCCTCTCGGGTCTACGCCGAGGAAGCCGAAGGGCATTAAGCAGCACCCGCCCGCGGACCGCGCGGCTGAGGCTGGCCGGCAGCAGCACCACCAGGAACAGCGGCAGCAGCCACCAGGCGGGCACCCCGGCCTTGTGCAGGCCGTAGGTGCCGGCCAGGCCGATCACCACGCCGGCCGCGACGAGCCAGTCATCCCCGATGACGAAGTCGTACCAGAAGGCGCCAAACGCCCGCAGTTGCCTCATCGGCCCTCCCCCGCCCGCACCGGAACGTCAGCCACCGCGTGCGCGCTCGGCGGGGGGGCGCTGCTGCCGCGCAGCAGCGCAGTCAGCCCGATGCCGAACAGGGCGATGGCCGGAATGATCACCAGCAAGGCCGCGTCCGAGCCTGGCCAGGACGCGCCCGCGCCCTCGGCGCCCCAGAACACGCCGAAACTGCACAGCATGATGCCGACCACGAACTTCATCGTGTTCTCGGGCACCCTGGCCAGCGGCGCCCGCACCGCGAAACCGAGCCCCGCGACCAGCACGACCGCGCAGCCGGCCGCGATCGCGGCCAGCCCGACGTTGCTGGCGTTGCTGCCGAAGGTCAGCACGATGAAGACGACCTCAAGCCCTTCCAGCAGCACACCCTTGAACGCCAGCGTGAAGCCATACCAGTCGGGGGCGAGGAACGACCGCCGCGCGGCCGCGCCCTTGGCCTCGGCCAGATGCTCGGCGTACAGCTTGTCCTCGTCGTGCAGCGCCTTATGACCGCTGGCGCGCAGGATCGCCTTGCGCAGCCACTGCAGGCCGAAGATCAGCAGGAGCGCGCCGACGACCAGCCGGAGCGCATGCAGCGGTATGTGCGAGACGGCCGGGCCCAGCGCGGCGACGATCACCGCGAGCACGGCAAGCGCCGTCGCGCTGCCGATGCCTGCCGACCGCCAGTCCCTGGCCGTGCCTGCCGCCAGGACGATCGTGGTGGCCTCCACGGCCTCGACAACGCAGGCCAGGAACACCGCGATGAACAGCGCGCTCGCACCTGCCGTCACGACGCCCTCCAGGTCGGCTCAGGAGACCTTGTGTCTCCAGGAGTTGCCCAGCATAACAGCTGCGACCTGCGGAATATAACAGCCGTTATTTGGAGCGAGACCGGCCCCTTGTACCGCGCACGAGCCCAGCCGCCCGCAGGCACTAGGCTGAACTCCTGTGACAATCAACGCTCTGACGACCAGTACGGCAGCCGCGCGCAGCGCCGCCGCAGACGCCCTCATCATCGGAGTCACCGAGACCCCCGACGGGCCCGTTCCCGCTCCCGGCTCGGAGGACGCCGACGGGGCGCTGGCGGGCAGCCTAGCCGCCACCCTCGCCGCTGTCGGCGCGACCGGCAAGCAAGACGAGCTGACCAGGATCGCCTCAGCCGGGCGCCTGACGGCCCCCCTCATCCTCGCGGTCGGCCTAGGCAAGCTTGATAACGGGGAACGAGCCAGGTCCGAATCGCTGCGTCGCGCGGCGGGCGCGGCCGTGCGGGCGCTGGCCGGCCAGCGGGCCGGGTCGGTGGCGATCGCGCTGCCGTCGGCCGACGCGGCGGACGTCGAGGCGGTTGCGCTCGGCGCGCTGCTCGGCGGCTACGCCTACAGCCGGTACCGGGCGCCGAAGGGCAGCACGCCGGATCTGACCGTGCTCACCGCCGCCGATGGAGCCGACGACGCGGCAGCCCGGGCACGTGCGCTCGCGGAGGCGATGGCGCTGACCCGCGACCTGGTGAACACCAGCCCCCTGCAGCTGTACCCGGAGACGTTCGCGGCCGAGGCGGCGCAGGTCGCCGAGGCTCACGGCCTGGCCGTCGAGATCCTCGACGACTCGCTGCTGACCAGGGCCGGCTACGGCGGCCTGATCGGCGTCGGGCAGGGATCGGCACACCCGCCGCGGCTGGCCCGCCTCGCCTACACCCACGCCGAGGCCACCAAGACCGTGGTCCTGGTCGGCAAGGGCATCACGTTCGACTCCGGCGGCCTGTCACTCAAGCCGAGCAAGTCGATGGAGACCATGAAGTCGGACATGGCCGGCGCAGCCGCCGTGCTCGGTGCCCTGCAGGCGCTGACCGCGCTGCGGCCGGTGGTCAACGTCGTCGGCTACCTCGCCATGGCCGAGAACATGCCAGGCGGTAACGCGCAGCGACCCTCCGACGTGATCACGATCTTCGGCGGCAAGACCGTCGAGGTGCTCAACACCGACGCCGAGGGGCGCCTGGTGATGGCCGACTGCCTGGCCCGCTCCGGGCAGGACTCACCTGACCTGCTGGTGGATGTGGCCACCCTGACTGGAGCCAAGGTGGTGGCGCTCGGCATGGAGCTGGCCGGGGTGATGGGCAGCGACGACGAGGTCGCCGCGGCGGTGGCTGATGCCGCCGGGCGGGCGGGCGAGCGCGCCTGGCCGATGCCCCTGCCCGAGGAGCTGCGCAAGGGCCTGGACTCGACGGTGGCTGACATCGCCAACGTCAGCGGCCAGCCGGTGGGCGGCATGCTCACCGCCGGGCTGTTCCTGAAGGAATTTGTGCCCGACGGCGTGCGCTGGGCACATGTGGATATTGCCGGCACCGCCTTCCACGAGGGCGAAGCGTACGGATACACCCCCAAGGGCGGCACCGGGGCGGCGGTACGAACGCTCGTGCAGGTCGCGACCGATGTCGCCGACGGACGGCTGTAAAAAAGGCCGGCCCGGAGTAGTTAAGGAGTACACGTGGATTACGACATTGTCATCCTGGGCGGTGGCAGCGGCGGCTACGCCTGCGCACTGCGGTCGGCGGAGCTCGGCAAGCGCGTCGCGCTGATCGAGGAGGACAAGGTCGGCGGCACCTGCCTGCACCGTGGCTGCATCCCGACCAAGGCACTGCTGCACGCGGCCGAGGTCGCCGACCTGGCCAGGGACGGCGCGACCTTCGGCGTGCAGAGCAGCCTGACCGGCATCGACATGGCCGGCGTGAACGCCTACAAGGACAAGGTCGTCACGCGGCTGTATAAGGGCCTGACCGGTCTGGTCGACAGCCGCAAGATCGAGACCATCGCCGGGCACGGCCGGCTGACATCGCCGACCTCGGTGCTGGTCGGCGACCGGGTCATCACCGCCGAGCACGTGGTGCTGGCGACCGGCTCGGAGAGCCGCAGCCTGCCCGGTCTGCAGATCGACGGCCAGCGGGTGATCAGCAGCGACCATGCGCTGCGACTGGACCACGTGCCGTCGTCGGTGGTCATCCTCGGCGGCGGCGTGATCGGCGTCGAGTTCGCCAGCGTGTGGCGGTCGTTCGGCGCCGAGGTCACGATCGTCGAGATGCTGCCGCACCTGCTCCCGGCCGAGGAAGAGTCCAGCTCCAAGCTGCTGGAGCGGGCCTTCCGGCGCCGCGGCATCGGCTTTAAGCTCGGCACCCGCTTCGAAGCGGTCAAGGACACCGGCTCGGGCGTCACGGTCACCCTGGACGGCGGCGAGAGCATCGACGCCGAGCTGCTGCTGGTCGCGGTCGGCCGCGGGCCAGTCTCGGCCGGGCTCGGCTACGAGGACGTCGGCGTCGCCATGGACCGCGGCTTCGTCCTGGTCGATGAGTACTGCCGGACCAACGTCCCAACCATCTCCGCGATCGGCGACCTGCGCCCGGGCCTGCAGCTGGCCCACGTCGGGTTCGCCGAGGGCTTCATGGTGGCCGAGCGGGTGGCCGGCCTGCAGGTGGTACCGGTCGACTATGACGGAGTGCCGCGGATCACCTACTCCGACCCCGAAGTGGCTTCGGTCGGCATCACGTCGGCCACCGCCGCCGCCCGGGGCATCGAGTTCACCGAGTTCACCTACGATCTGGCCGGCAACGGCAAGAGCCAGATCCTGCAAACTGCTGGCGCCGCGAAGGTCATCACCACCGCGGGCGGCGGCCCGGTCCTCGGCGTGCACCTGGTCGGCGCCCGTGCGGGCGACCTGATTGCCGAAGCCCAGCTGATCGTCAACTGGGAAGCTGTCCCGGCCGATGTCGCGCAGCTTATCCACCCGCACCCGACGCAGTCCGAGGCGATCGGCGAGGCTTTCCTGGCGCTGGCGGGCAAGCCCCTGCACAACCACGGCTAAGCGCTACAGTCAACACACCAAAAAATAAGAAGGAGTCCGCGAAGCGATGTCGGTCTCGGTATCGATGCCACAACTCGGTGAAAGCGTCACCGAGGGTACGGTCACGCGCTGGCTCAAGCGCGAGGGCGAGCACGTCCAGGCCGACGAGCCGCTGCTGGAGGTGTCTACCGACAAGGTAGACACCGAGATCCCGTCTCCTGTCTCCGGCGTGGTCCGCGGCATCACCGTGGCCGAGGACGAGACGGTGGCCGTCGGAGCCGAGCTCGCGGTCATCGACGAGGACGGCTCGGCCGCCGCTGCCCCGCCTGCCGCGGCGCCCGCCGAAGCCGCGCCGGAGCAGGCCGCCCCCCCGGCACCCGAGCCCGCAGCGCCCGCGCCACCCCAGCCGGTTGCAGCAGAGCAGGTTGCACCACAGCCGGTTGCACCACAGCCGGTTGCGGCACAGCCTGCTGAGCCACAGCCCGCGGCGCCACCGCCGCCTGCGCCGCAGGTCGCCCCTGCGGCGGCCTACGAGCCTGAGCCGGCCGCCGTGGTGCCCGAGGCGGTCGTGTCCGCCCCGCCGCCGCCCGCTCCGGCACCGGCAGCGGCTCCGCCACCCGAGCCCGAGCCCGCGGCAGCCGCCTACAGCGCACCCTACGAACCGACGGTGACCACACCGGAATCCGACAACGGGCACGCGGCCCCTGCCGAGCCGACACAATTCGGCGACGGCGCCGAGGGTCCGTACGTGACGCCGCTGGTCCGCAAGCTGGCGACCGAGAACGGCATCGACCTGGCCACGGTGACCGGCACCGGCGTCGGCGGCAGGATCCGCAAGCAGGACGTTCTGGACGCGGCCACCGCAGTGCGCGGCGCCGCGGCCGTGGCGGCACCGCCCGCGCCGCCGGCTGTGGCCCCACCGCTGGCACCCGCTCCCCCGGCGCCCGCGCCAGCCGCCGCGGCGCCGCCGGTCCCGGCGCCGGCCGCAGCCGCGCCGCCGCCAGCCGAGCAGGCGGCCCCGCAGGCACGGCCGGCGATTGTGCCCTCCAGCATGCGCGGCACCACCGAGCGGATGTCGCGGGCCCGCCAGGTCATCGCGCAGCGGATGGTCGAGTCGCTGCAGACGTCGGCCCAGCTGACCACCGTGGTCGAAGCGGACGTCACCGCGATCGCCAGGCTCCGGGACCGGGCCAAGGCAGCGTTCGAGGCCAGGGAAGGCGTCAAGCTGTCGTTCCTGCCGTTCTTCGCGCTGGCCACTGTCGAAGCGCTGAAGGTGCACCCGAAGCTGAATGCCGTCGTGGACACCGCCTCCGGCCAGGTCACCTACCACGACGCTGAGCACCTCGGCATCGCCGTAGACACCGAGCGCGGCCTGATGGTCCCGGTGATCAAGAACGCTGGTGACCTCAACATCGGCGGCCTCGCCCGCAAGATCGCCGACCTCGCGGCCCGGACCAGGGCCGGCCAGGTCAGCCCGGACGACCTGTCCGGCGGCACGTTCACGCTGACCAACACCGGCAGCCGGGGTGCGCTGTTCGACACGCCGATTATCAACCAGCCCCAGGTCGGCATCCTCGGCACCGGAACCGTGGTGAAGCGCGCGGTGGTGGTCGAGGATCCGACGCTCGGCGAGGTGATCACCGTCCGGTCGATGGTCTACCTGGCCCTCACCTACGACCACCGGCTCGTCGATGGCGCGGATGCGGCCAGGTTCCTGCTCACGGTGAAGGACCGGCTGGAGGAAGGCGCGTTCGAGACCGAACTCGGCCTCTGAGATCAAGTCCAGCGGACGCACTCAGCATCCGTCCTGAATGGCAGTGGCTGTTTCGTCCTGCTTTGCGTAACCCCGCTGGGATGGAATGTTGAGCGCGTCGGCGCCCACCGTGCCTGCTTCTGGCGACGGCGGCTAACTTAGGCTGCGGCTGCAGTAACTGACGGCCAGGACGCAGACGGGAGCATTGAGTGCGCGTAGCAATCACCGGATCCACGGGGCTGATCGGCACCGCCCTGGCAGCGAGCCTGCGCGGCGACGACGTCGACGTGATCCGGCTGGTCCGCCGCCCCCCTGCCGGTGCTGCGGAGCTCCACTGGGATCCGGTGGCGCCCGGCGGCGGGCTCGACCAGGCTGCGCTCGCCGGGATCGATGCGGTCGTGCACTTGTCGGGCGCACCCGTCGCGCCCCGGCCGTGGACGGCGGCGCGCCGGCAGGTACTGCGGTCCAGCCGGATCGACAGCACCGCGGCGCTGGTTGCGGCCATGCTGGCGGCGCCCGGCCCGCCGCCTGTGCTGCTCGCCGCCTCGGCTGTCGGCTGGTATGGCGACACCGGCGACCGCGCAGTGGATGAGTCAGCGCCGAATGGCCCCGGTTTCCTCGCCACGCTCGTGCGCGACTGGGAGGCCGCCGCCGCGCCTGCCAGCGCCGCCGGCATCCGGGTCGTGCATCTGCGCTCCGGCATCGTGCTCTCGCGCCGGGGCGGGATGCTGCCGCCGCTGCTCGTGCCGTTCCGGCTTGGCCTCGGCGCACGGTTCGGATCTGGCCGACAGTACGTCAGCTGGATCTCTCTCACCGACCACATCCGCGCGCTGCGCTTCCTGCTGGACCAGCCCGACCTGACCGGCCCGGTCAACCTGACCGCGCCCGAGCCTGCCACCAACGCCGAGCTGACCAGCGCTCTCGCGACCGCGGTGCACCGGCCCGCCGTGCTGCGGATTCCCGAGGTGGTGCTGCGCACAGCGCTCGGCGAGATGGCCGGCGAACTGGTCGGCAGCGGCCGGGTCCGCCCCGCCCGGCTTGAACAGGCTGGCTTCACCTTCACGCACCGCGACGTCACGACTGGCGTGCTGGCCGCGCTCCGCGACTGAGCCCCCGGCTGGCGGCCGCCGATACTTCCAAGCAACGCGGCTGCCGAGCCGACACTATGGAGCGGTGAACGGGCACCCCTGCAGCTCCGGCCGCGACCGGCGTTTCGCAACGGTCGCCTGGCAGGCAAGCAAGCCGCTGACCATTGCCGCAGCGGCAGACACTCTTGCGATGATCGTCGCGCCGGTGGCCGTCATCATCGTAATCGGGCGGGTTGTATCCGCCCTGCCCGCAGCCGCAGCGGCTGGCGCCGGATCACACCAGGCGGCCAGGCTGCTGGTGCTCGCGGTGGTGGCCGGCGTGCTGGTCGCAGTGCAGTGGCTGGCGGCCTCCGCGCGCGAGCCGGTCTGCAGTGCGCTCGGCGAGCGTGTCAACAACCGCCTGGCGGCCGGGCTGATGGCCGCGGTCATGGCGCCGCCGGGCGTCGCCCACCTGGAGAACCCGGCGACCGTCGACCTGATCGCCGTCGGCCGGGATACGTTCGCGCAGTTCATGCGGCCAGGGCGGCTAGCGGTCGAGCTGACGGCGCTCATCCCGGCCAGGGTGCTGATGGTGGCCGCTGCCGTGGTGCTGACTACCCTGGCGTGGCCGCTCGGACCGCTGTTCCTCGCGGCCGTGCTGTGGGCCGAGCACGAGGGCCGGGAGGTGGCCCGCGACGCGGCGCAAACGCACTACGGGTCGACGCAGTCAGCCCGCCGGAAGGAGTACTACCTCGGCCTCGGCACCGGCGCGGAGGCGGCCAAGGAGGTGCGTGTCTTTGGCCTGCCTGGTTTCCTGCTGGACGGCTACCAGCGGAACTGGTCGAGGTCGCATCAGGCAGCGTCGCAGCGCAGCGGGCGGCAGTTCCTCGCCGTCACCGCGCTGGTGACGGTGTGCGCCGGGGTCATCGGCTGGCTGTGTTATCAGGGCTCGCGAGGTGCGGTCAGTATCGGCCAGGCTGTCGTCTGCGGCCAGGCGACGCTGCTCGGCCTGACCGCGCTCGGCAGCGCCAGCCTGTCCCAGGTGCGCACCGAGCTCGCCCGCCAGGCGCTGGCCAGGCATGACAGCGCCGTGGCGGCCACTAAGCCGGCCACCGCCGAGTCGGCGCATGACTCCTGCGGTCTCGTACTGCCGCCTGCCAGCCCGTCCGTCGCCATCACGTTCGAGCACGTCAGCTTCGCCTACCCCGGCAGCGGCACCAGCGTGCTGCACGACCTGAACCTAACCATCGAGGCCGGGCAGTCTCTGGCCATCGTCGGCGACAACGGCGTCGGCAAGACCACGCTGCTGAAGCTGCTGTGCGGACTGTACCCGCCAGCCGGCGGGCGGGTCCTGGTGGACGGGACCGACCTGGCCTCGCTGGACCTGCCGCGATGGCAGCGGCATGTCGCCGCGGTGTTCCAGGACAGCGCGCGTTTCGAACTGCCGGCGATGCAGAACGTCGGCTTCGGCGCGGTCGAGCACGCCACCGACCTGGCGGGGGTAGTGGCAGCGGCGGAGCTGGCCGACGCGAGCGGCCTGGTCGCTCGCCTGGACCACGGCTGGGACACCGTCTTGTCCACTCAGTATCTGCACGGCACCGATCTGTCTGGCGGCGAGTGGCAGCGGCTGGCGCTGGCGCGTGCGCTGTTCGCGGTCCGGCATGGCGCCCGTGTGCTCATCCTGGACGAGCCGGCCGCGCAACTGGACGCCCGCGCCGAGGCACGGCTCTACCAGCGCTTCCTCGACCTGACCCGGGGCGTGACGGCGATCGTGGTGTCGCACAGGTTCTCCACCGTGCGGCTGGCCAGTCACATCGTGGTGGTGCACGACGGCCGCGTGACCGAGCAGGGCAGCCATGACGAGCTGGTGGCGGCCGACGGCTACTACGCGCGGATGTTCACCCTGCAGGCCGCCAGCTACGAGCTGGACGACCCGTGCTGACCGCGATAGGCGTGCTGTGGTCGCTGGCGGCCGAAAGCAAGCGCGCGACCTTCATCGGGCACGTACTGGTAGCGATCGCCGGCGTGCTCGCTGCCCTCGCCCTCGCGCTCGGCCTTCGTCCACTGATCAATGGCATCTACGCCAGAGACCTCGGCGAGACGGCGGTCGGCGGCATCGTCTGCCTGGCCGCCATCATCGTCCTGGTTTTCAGCCCGCTCGCCCAGCGTGCGTTCGAGGCACGCAACATCGAGATGATGATCAAAGCGGCGGAGCAGCGCATTCTCCGGCTCACCGCGGGCGCACCCGGCCTGAGCCAGTTCGAGGACCCGGCCAACTGGGACCGGCTGCAGGTGCTGCAGCGCAGCTTCACCGACCTGCTGATGGGCACGTTCGGCGTATTCGTGCTGCCGGTCGTGGCGGCCGAGCTGATCATCGCCACCGTCGTGCTCGCCACGCTCGCGCCAGTCCTGCTCGTGCTGCCACTGATCGTCGTGCCCGTGGTCTGGCTCCAGGGGTGGGCGCAGCGGATCGCCCTAGCCGCCGACCAGGACTCGGCCGCCGACACGCGTGTCGGCGCCAGCCTGTTTATCCTCGCCACGTCGCCGCGGCCAGCCGCCGAGATCCGGGTGTACGGACTCGCCGGGACGCTGCTGGCGCTGCACGCGCGCTTCACCGGACGCGCCAGCCGCCGCAAGGAACGGGCCGCTGCGGCTGCGCTGGCCGTGCGTGCGAGCGGCAATCTGCTGCTGGCCGCCGCCTACACCGCCGCCGTGGTCACGGTTCTGCGCTCGGCGCTCGCTGGCCACCGCTCCCCCGGCGACGTGGCGCTGACGCTGAGCCTGGCCGGTGTGCTCGTCGGTGCGGCCGCGGTCAGCTCACAGTTCTCCGCGGTGATCGCCCGGGCAGTCGCGGTTGCCAGGAACTACCGCGACCTGGCTGACGAGTTCCGCCCGACCGGGCCGCCATCGGCGGCCGGCCCGGTCGCTCCGCCGATGCACCTGACCGAGGGCATCCGGCTCACCGACGTCAGCTTCCGCTATCCGGCCGGGTCGCTCGCGCTGTCCGGGATCAGCGCGGCGCTGCCAGCTGGCTCGGTCGTGGCGCTTGTCGGCGAGAACGGCGCAGGCAAGACCACGCTGGTGAAGCTGCTGACCCGGATGTATGAGCCCGACAGCGGTCAGATCCTGCTCGATGGCCGGGACATCTCCGGGTATGACCTGGACGCCTACCGGCGGCAGCTGACGGCGTCCTTCCAGGACTACGTGCGCTTCGAACTGCGCGCCGGGAGGTCGGTCGGTGTGGGCGACCTGGCACGGCTGGACGACGAGGCCGCGGTGCAGGCCGCCATCGCTGGGGCGCGTGCTGCCTTCGCCGCTGAACTGCCGCAGGGCCTGGCCACGCAGCTGGGCAGTGACTGGGAGGGCGGCGTCGAGCTATCCGGCGGCCAGTGGCAGAAGCTGGCGATAGCCCGGGCGATGATGCGGGACAAGGCACTGCTGACGGTCTTCGACGAACCCACCGCGGCGCTCGACCCGCAGTCGGAATACCAGATATTCCAGCAGGTCGCCGGGCACTCGCGGGCCAGTCGTGCGCACGGCCACATCACACTGCTGGTGTCACACCGGTTCTCTACCGTCCGGATGGCCGACCTCATCCTGGTGCTCGCCGGGGGAACGCTGGTCGAGCAGGGCAGCCACGCCGAACTGATGACGGCCCGCGGCCTGTACGCGGAGCTCTACACGCTCCAGGCCCGCGCCTACGCGACCTGACCCACAGGCCAGCTAGTCGCGGCGGCTGGCCGAAAGGTCGCGCACCAGCAGGTCCAGCACTGGCTCGCCGCCACCGCGGGTGCGGGCCACCTTGCGCCAGCCCCAGCTGCGGAACGCGTGCTGCGCGGCGGTCGCGTCCGGTGCGACTGCTAGGGTCGCCCGCTCTTCGGGGCGGCCAGTCAGGATCTGGTCATGCAGCACCCGGGCCAGGCCCTGCCGGCGCCAGGCGGCACGGACGGCAAGGTCGGTGAGCGCGAAGGTGCGGCCCGGGTATTCGGCCGTGTCCTGCTCGGGCAGCGCGGTAGTGAGCTGCTTCCACCAGGACGTCGACGGGCGGAGCGGCATGCCTGCGGAGTAGCCCACCAGGTAGCCGCCATGCCGGACCTCCGCGAGGACGAAACCGGGCTGGCGCCGCCGGACGGCGAACTGGCCGGTGCCGGGCACGCCGGTCTCGGCCTGGCCGTAGATCTCGTGGTGCAGCGCCACGAACTCGTCCTCCGCCGCTGCCACCTGCCCACCATCAAGCAGCCGGAACGTGACGTCAGACGCGGGCATAGCGCCGTCAGGCTACCCGGCCCTGACCGGCGTCCAGTTCGCGCGCCGCGTGCTGCTCGTCCGCTGCCACGTCCGGCTCGAGCAGCAGGTCGCCGAACGGCCGGCCGACCGCGCCGGCCAGCGGCGTGTGCCGCAGCCGCTGCGGCGGTCCGGCGTCACCCTGGAATCTGCGCATCAGCGTGTTGCTAGTGCGCAGCAGCCGGCGCGCGGTGAGGATCGCCAACGCCGCCAGTGGCAGCTCGACCACCAGCGCGGTCAGCAGGCTGAGCCAGAATCCGCTGGTCCTGGCGTCCAGCGTGACATCGAACCAGGCATCGCAGCAGAGCAGCGTCGCCAGCACGATGAGACAAACGATCACGATCTGGCGGCGGCGCCAGAACGCCCATCCGGTTACCGCGAACGCGGCAAGCAGCGCCACGTCGAATCCCACCCAGGCGCCCCGCCAGCCGCCAGCGCGGTAATACCGCGGCAGCGTGTCGGCCAGCAGTCCGGTCCAGGCGGCCAGAGCCACGCAGCAGACAGCGATAGCCGCCAGCACCAGCCGGCGCCGGCGCTCGCCGACCCTGGCGGCAGCCATGTCCTGCTTGTCCAGCGCTGCCAGCGCACGGCGCAGGCGCAGCCGGTCGTGCGGACTCATCCGCCGCAGATCCGCCTCATCGAACATGGCAGCACCCCCGGCTTCTTTATCCCCGCAAATAGGGCGGGGCATTCCCGCGGACGGCGCAATAGTGACAGGACTCTCACCCGACCGTGATCGGCAGCTCGTCGAACCCCCGCAGCAGGAGTGTCTCCCGCCGGACCGGCGCGCCCGCCGCGGCAATGGCCGGGAAACGGCCGAGCAGACGCGGGAAGGCGACGTTCCCTTCCAATCGGGCCAGCGCTGCACCGATGCAGTAATGCGCGCCGGCGCCAAAGCTGAGCGGAGCGCCCTCGGCGCGCAGCGGGTCGAACCGGTCCGGATGAGTGAATCGGCGCGGGTCCCGGTTGCCGGCCGCGAGCACAGTCATGACCTCGTCGCCCTCGGTCACCGCAGTATCGCCGATCTTGGTCTCGAAGCCCATCCGGCTAGTGAGCTGGACGGGCGAGTCGTAGCGCAGCACCTCGTCCACGAAACCTGGCACCGGCGCCGACCCGTCCCGCACCGCGGCGCCCACAGCCGGGTCGCCGAGCAGGACCGCAAGCCCGTTCCCGAGCAGGTTCGTCGTCGTCTCGAATCCCGCCACCAGCAGCAGCGTCATGTTGTGCAGCAGCTCGGCGTCCGAGAGCCGGCCGTCGTCCGCGTCGCTGATCGCGAGCAGGTCGCTGATCAGGTCGTCTTGCGGGTGCGCTCGGCGCGTCGCGGCCAGGCCGGTGAAATAGGCCAGCAGCTCGACGGCGGCCGCGTCAATGGACGGCATCCGCTCGACATCGCTCAGCTCGAAGATGTCTGCCAGGTTTCTGGCAATCGGCCGGAAGCTCTCCCGGTCCACCTCCGGAATGCCGATGAGCTCGCAGATCACCGTGATCGGCAGCAGGTAGGCGAAGTCGTGCATGAACTCCACCGGCGAGCCCTCCGCACCGCGGTCGGCCATCGCGTCGAGCAGGTCGTCGGCGATCCGCCCGATCGCAGGCTCGAGCCCTGCGACCCGACGCGGGGTGAACGCCTTGGCGAACAGGCTCCGGATCCGGGCGTGCTTGTCGCCGTGGAGGTTCAGCAGCCAGTCCGCGCCCTGAACCAGGACCGGATGCTCCCGCCATCCCGCCCAGCTCGCGTCCCAGTCTGTCTCGCTGCCCGCCCGGAAAGCCGGATCGCGCAGCACGGCACTGATCGCGTCGTAGCCGACCACCATCACCGTCGTCGACTGGCCAACCCGAAAACTCTCGCCGAGCTCATGCATCTGCGCGTAGTACGGGTACGGGTCGGCCCGCCCGTCCGGCGATACCATCCCGTCAAAGATCTCGTCCGCATCCATCGGTGCTCCCACTTAGTACCGCAATGCCTGCCCCTTGGCACCTCGACCATAAGTAGTATCGCGACTTAAAATCAAGCTATATCTCGAGAGAATCAGGGTTATCTCAGGGAGAACCCTGACGGGATTAGGCTGGGTTCGTGCACGATCACCTGGTGTTCGCCCGGCTCGGCATGGGCGAGGATGCGACCGACTATCTCGACGCGTGGGACCTGCAGCGGCGGGTGCACGAGCAGCGAGTGCACGGGCAGGTCCCGGACACGTGCTTGCTCCTGGAGCACCAGGCCGTCTACACCGCCGGCAAGCGCACCGAGCCACAGGACCGGCCGATCGGCGATCCTGGTGCGCCGGTCATCGAGACCGACCGCGGTGGCAAGATCACCTGGCACGGGCCGGGGCAGCTGGTCGGGTATCCGATCGTGGCCCTCGGTGAGCCGATCGACGTGGTCGGCTACGTGCGGCTGATCGAGGAAGCCATGATCCGGACCTGCGCGGAGTTCGGCGTCGCGGCCGGACGCGTCGCCGGTCGCAGCGGCGTCTGGCTGCCTGGCGAGGGTCGCCCCGACCGGAAGGTGGCTGCTCTGGGCATCCGGGTCGCCCGCGGCGTGACGATGCATGGCTTCGCACTCAACTGCGACTGCGACCTGGCGTGGTACGACCGGATCGTGCCCTGCGGCATCTCCGACGCGTCCGTCACCTCGCTGACGGCCGAGACCGGCCGCCAGATCACCGTCGCCGACGTGCTGCCGGTGGCGCAGCGCCACCTCGCCGACGTGCTCGGCGCGACCAGTGTCGAGGTCGTTGACGGACTGCCGGCGATGGCCCCAGCGGCCCCTGCTGTCCCGGCGGCGTGAGCGTGGCCGCCCAGCGCCTGCGGCGTACCGATGGATAGCGAGCAGCGGCGGCAGTTCGTCCGCGATCACCGCACCTGCGTCTTCGGTTACGGCCGCCAGCAGCACGGCCCGGCCATGACGATCGTGTACTACGCCACGGAAGGCGACGACATCCTCGTCTCGACCATGGCGCCGCGCGGCAAGGCCAGGGCGGTGCGCCGCGATCCGCGGGTCAGCCTGTGCATCCTGGACGAGAAGTGGCCGCCGACCTACCTGCTCGTCTACGGGACCGCAGTGCTGGAGGAGGACCCGGACGCGGGGGCGGACATGCTGGGCCGCGTCATCGAGATCATGGCCGACCAGCCAGTGCCGGCGGAGCGCAAGGCACAGATCGCCGAACTGGCGCGGGAGGAGCAGCGGGTGGTGATCCGCGTGACGCCCTACGCCACCTTCGAGACGCCGCCGCGGCATGTGCACAAGATGGCAGACATCGACACGCTCTCGCACTGGACGAGCGCCAGTCTCCCCTGGTAGATCTGGGCCACCAGTACCAGCTCGCCGGCCTGAACGCAGGCGGCCCGCCCCCGGAGGCATTGCGTGCGCGCATCGGCAGCAGCGGCGGGCGGTCCTGCCGCGGTCGGCCTGCACCACGATGCGCGCGAGACCTCGGCTCCGCTGCTACTGCTCGGCGCTATCCTCAGCGTCGCCGCCCTGATCCAGCTTGTCGGGCCGGACAGCCTGTTCGGCGGTGTCGGTGACCTGCTCACCGCCACTTGCCTGACTCTCGGCTTCGCCGTGCTCTGGGTAGCATTCCGGACCCGGGCCGCCCGGCAAGGCCGGGTGGCCGCGCGCGGGTTCGGCACTGCGGCCACCGTCGGGCTAGCTGTCAACCTGGTCGGGTCGGTTGCAGTGATCTACGCCGGGCCATATCTCGTCTTCGGCGTCGGCCTGCTGATCGCGGCCTGGCGGCTTCCGAACCGCTATCTCGCCGGCTGTGCTCTCGGCGTCGGCGCGCTGGGTGTCTTCGAGGGCTTCTTCGGCTTCACCAACCGCCTGCCATTCTCCCTCTGGGCGTCGTGGGAGCACACCGCCATCTACCTCGTGCTCGGTGCGGCGACCATCGGTGCCGGCGTCGCGGCGCGAATCCGCGAGGACCGGGCCGGCTAGCTCTGCGGAGCCGGGGCGGGCACGTAGCGCGGGCATCCCGTCGGCTGCGCTGCGAGGGCGGCACGGACCCGCGGCAACATGAGGTCCGGCAGGTAGCCCGCGAGCTCGTCCCGCGCGGCGAACCGCCAGTCGTCCAGCTCTTCTTCCTGCAGCGTGACCTCCGCGCCGACGGGCAGCGTGCCGCCGTCGAAGAGAAAGAACACCGCCGGGCGGCCCGTTGGCCCGTACTGCGGCATCGGGTACTGCCAGTCCACCGCGAGCAGCCTGCCGACTGGCAAGCTCAGCCCGAGCTCTTCTGCTACCTCCCGCGCGCACCCGTCGTGCGGGGACTCGCGGAACTCGCAGACGCCGCCGGGCAGCGACCAGTGGTCGCGATAGTTGGGCTTGACGATCAGCAATCGGTCATGAGCGTCATCGATCAGCGCGGCTGCTGCGACCACGACGCCGGGCAGGCTGGCGTGCCAGGCGGCTGGCTCCAGGTAGGGGGCCACGGCCGGCTAGCTGCCCGTTCCGCCAGCGGCCCGGGCAAAATGCTCGCCGACGCCGTCTGCAGGCACCGCGAGCTGTTCGCCTGAGCCCATGTCGCGGACCGTCACCTGGCCCGCCTCGTGCTCCTGCGGACCGTAGATCAGGCACCAGCGAGCGCCGGCGTCGGCCGCCCATTTGAGCTGCCGACCGAGCTTGCCCGAGGAGCCGAGGTACACGCTGGCCCGCAGGCCGGCCCCGCGCGCCGCGGCGGCCAGCTGAAACGACCGCTCGGCCAGATCCGGGCGCATCACGCTGACGGCGACATCGAGGCGCGCGGCAGGCGCATCGGCCGCGCCAGGCAGCAGCCCTAGGATCCGCTCCACGCCGATCGAGCACCCCGTGCCGGGCACGTCCGGACCGCCGAGCTGCTCGATCAGGTGGTCATATCGGCCGCCCGAGCCAAGCGAGCCGGCCACGCCCGCCGCGACGACCTCCCAGATCGGGCCGGTGTAGTAGCTCAGGCCACGCACCATCCGCGGCGTGAACGCGACCCGTCCGTCGGGCACCTGACCGGACAGCATGGACAGCACCGTGTCCACCTCGTCCAGGCCCGCAGTGCCCTCCTCGGTCTTGGCCAGCGCGACCCGGATCCGGTCGACCGAGTCGGATGCCGTCAGCGCCGTCACGATCTCACCTGCCTCGTCGGCGGCGAGGCCACGGCCGGACAGCTCGTCGACGACCTCACCAGGCGGCAGCTTGTCCAGCTTGTCGAGCGAGATCAGTACGCCAGGGGCGATCTCCGGCGGCACGCCGTAGGCGGCCAGCAGTCCGGCCAGTACCCGGCGCGAGTTCAGCTGAATGGTGAAGTCGCGCAGCCCGACCTCGGCCAGCGCGTCGTGCTGCGCGCACAGGGTCTCCGCGTCAGCGAGCAGTGACGACGAGCCGAGGGTGTCCAGGTCACATTGCACGAACTCGCGGTACCGGTCCTTGCCCGGCCGGTCGGCGCGCCACACCGGGCCCATCGCGTACCGCTTGTACGGCGTGGGCAGCTGGCTGCCATAGGCCGCCATCACCCGGGCCAGCGGCACCGTCATGTCAAATCGCAGGGCCAGGTCGGCCTCGCCGGACGCCTCGTGCTCGCCGCGGCGCAAGATCTTGAAGACCAGCTTGTCGCTCTCGTCGCCGCCCTTGCCGAGCAGCACGTCCAGCCGCTCGAACGCCGGCGTCTGCAGCGGCTCGAAGCCGTACCGGAGGAAGACCGAACGAATAGCCGCGAACGCATGCTCCCGCCGCTGCACGTCGGCGGCAAGAAAGTCGCGGGTTCCGGACGGCGGATCGAACTGGCTGGGCATGAGTCCTCTGGTTCACGGGTGGCTGATCGGCGCGAGCCCAGTGAAGCATTCGGCGAGCGCCGGTGACATCTCATTATCGCGGGTCCATCCGCAACCTGGGCGGCAGGCGCTGACGGCGGCAGCTCCATGCGGCTCAGCCGGCGGCTGCCGCTGCGCGGCCGCGCCTGATCACGGCAGGCAGGTCACCGGCGGGTCCCGACGAGCAGCGAGTTCGCCAGGTCCGGCAGCACAGCCTCGGTCCAGGTCAGCTCGTCCTGCGCGGCGAACAACTCCCGCTTGGGGTCGGTCTGCCGCAGCGGTGAGTCCAGCGGCAGCGCCGCCACCGGTGTCAGGTCATCCATCACGATCCGACCCCCCGGTCGCAGCATCTCCACCAGAGCGGCGAACTGTGCGCCGTCTCGCACCCCGGCGTCGGCGAAGATCAGGTCGAAGGGTGCCAGCGGCGGCAGCACGGCCACCCATTCACCGGTGACGACCTGCACCCGCGCGTCGCCCGACAGCGCCTCCGCCGCGGCAGCGGTTCGGATCGGGTCAATCTCCACCGTGACCAGGGTGCAGTCGGCCGGCATCGCGCTGGCCAGCCACGCCGTGCCAACTCCGGCGCCGGTGCCGAGCTCGGCGATCCGGCCGCCGTGGCAGCCAGCGGCGAGCATCGCCAGGAACTCCCCGGTTCCCGGCAGGCTGGCGGACCCGCGGCCGTGGCCCGCCTCCGCACGAGTCAGCGGGAAGCCGATCCGGCGTGCGGCCGCCCTTGCCTGTTCGACGAGCGGCGGGACAGCAGTTTCCTGCTGGGAAGAAGCCATGGGCCGATTCTGCCAGCCTGGCGCGGTGCGGTGCCGGAGACAGGCCTCGGCACCCGCACGCCGAGCTCGGCCGCCGGCCAGCTAGGAAGGATCCGGTGGCGGCAGCCCGAGCAGTCGCGCGGCCCAGCCGAGGCCCACGGCGAGGCGCTCGCGCCGGCTGGCGAACAGGGCGCGGTTGCTCTCCCGGGAGGGAGCAAGCAGCACCTGATCTCCTGCGATGAGCGCGGCATGGCTGCCGGCGCCAGAGCCCCCCGTTCGTCTGGTAGCGGGCCGCCATCGACACCAGCCAGGTGTGCGTATCGAACCATGGCGCGCCACTGGCGGCCGTGGACCAGGCAATCGCCTGCGAATATCGCATGGCTGGCCGCCTCGGTCAGCGCCGCGTGATCTCCTGGCGGGACCGGCACAAGGCCCGCGGGATCGCGGTCCTTGACGACGCGCCGCGCAGTGGCCGGCATCATGAGATCGACGAGATCGAGGTCATGGCGGCGACGCTGGTCAATGACGGACGCCCACCGCAGCGGACGGGGTTACGCACTGGTCCGCTCGGTCCGAGATAGAGCGCATGCCCGTGCGCGCGCCCATCGGCGCCCCGGCCCGCGAGGTCCTCGCCGCGCGCCGCGCCGCGGTCGACGATGTCCCGTTCGTCCCCTGCCAGCCGGGCTGAGCGGCGCCAGCGGCTGCTGAGCCTCAGCCGTAGTGGCGCAGCTTGGGCCAGAGCTGGCCCCAGGGCTGGCGGCGGCCGGTGCAGAGGTAGACCTTGCCGCCGTCGTCCTGGGTGGGGATGCCGTACGGGTTGGTCACCGTGGCCACCACGCGGACGCTGGTGAAATACTGACGCAGGTAGGCAGCAGAGGTGGTGAAGCCGCCGGGGGTGACCGCGACGACTGTGGTGGCGTCCGGGTTGCCGGGGCCCCACCACCAGTCGGAGTTGTGCGCGCTGACGGCCGTCGGCAGGCCGTCACCCCGGCCGAGCTCGTTGATCGCCGCGGCCTCGGTGTAGGTGCCTGTATAGAGGACCGCGTCGGCCCGCTGCGCCGGGGTGAGAGAGCGCCAGACGCCCGCGACGGTGCTCACCACCGGGGCGGCGTTGGTCTGCTCGCCGAGGGACGTGTTGGCTTTGTAGGTCCAGCTGATGTCGGCGGCCGGCAGCAGTGGAAGCGTGAACAGAGTGGTGGCGGCGCCGGTGATCGCGGTGGCGGCCAGCAGGCGGCGCAGCCGGCCGGGCCGGGCCCGCAGCCAGCCGTCGAGAGCGACGGTCCCGGCGGCCAGCAGGTAAACGTAGGCGCCGCCCAGGTAGTAGATCTGCTTGCCGGTGGTGAGCGCGAAGACGACGAACAGCAGCGCCCAGGCCAAGCCCATCGGCCGCCACAGCGGTCGCTGCGACTTCCACAGGAACCGCAGCCCGGCGATCCACACCGGGACCGACGCCAGGGCCGTGACGCTAAGTTGCCCGGGGATCCAGGTGACAAGTCCGGCCAGGCCGCCGTTCTCAGCGTTCAGCGAGTGGGTCATCGCGATGGTCGCCCACTCGTGGGTTGCCTGCCACCAGAGGTCGGGGGCTTCCAGGGCGGACGCGATGGCGGCGCCGCCGAGGAACCACCAGGAGAAGACCAGCCGCCGGCCGTCCTTGGTGGCCAGCGCGCAGATCGTAAGAGCGACGGCGAGGATCGCGACCAGGTGGTTGTCCTCGGCGCCGACGCCCGTGACGGCCCCAGCGGCCAGCCACCAGCGGGGATCCCCGGTCCGCCCGATCCGGGCGGCGACCAGGCCCAGGCCGGCGGTGGCCGTGAGCATGTAGGACGTCGTGTTGGCGATGTGGCCGCTGCCAAGGACTACCGGCATGACGGCGGCGAGGGACGCGGCGAGCACCTGCGCCCGCCGGCCGCCGCCGAATTCCCGCGCGGTCAGCCCGCCGATCGTCACCGTGCGGGCGGCGGCCAGCGCGGCCCACAGCCGCAGCCCGGGCAGCGAAATGCCGAACAGATGCAGCGTGACCCATGCCATCAGCGGCGCGAACACGGGCTGGTCGACGTAGCTGGCGGCCAAGTGCCGGGCGCAGTCCAGCATGTACAGCTCGTCGCCGTGGAAGCCGTACCGGCCCGACACCGCCATGAGCGTGGCGAACACGACGGCGCCGGGGACGAGCGCCCACCAGGTGAACGGCGCGAGGCTGACCGCCGGGGCGGGCGTCTGCGGGGCGGCGCCCGCGGCCGGGACGGCGGCGGGCTGCGCGGCGGTACCGGCCGCGGAGAGGGGTGCTGTGCTGGCGTGTTCGGACACCGGCAGGTTCCTTCGCATCGTCCGGGCGCTTTGACTAACTGACTCGGTCAGTCACCCTTACGGTAGTATCCGGGAGTGCGCGGACGCAAATCACCCAGGCCCCTGACCGAAATCGCCGACGCGGCGGTGGAGGCGTTCACCGCCAAGGGCTTCCGCCCGGCAGGCATCTCCGACGTCGCCGCCGCGCTGGGCCTCAGCCATGGCGCGCTGTACACGTACGTGGACAGCAAGCAGGCCCTGCTGTACCTGGCGCTAGCACGGGCCGTCCAGCCCGAGATAGTCGCGGGCCTGCCCGTCCCGGTGACCGCCCCGCCGCCGGAGCAGGTCGTCGCGATGCTCACCACCTGGGCGCGGTCCCAGGAAGCCCTGCCGCAGGTCGGCACGGGCGGCCCGGGCACGTGGCAGGCCGAGCGGGAGCTCGGCGCCATCGTCGACGCCCTGTACGGCTTCGTCGAACGCAACCGCCGTGCCATCCAGCTGATCGAGCAATGCGCCGCCGACCTGCCCGAGCTGGCCCAGTGGTTCTTCGTGGGGCAGCGCCGCGCCCTGCTGGACCGGCTCGCCGATTACCTGCGCGGCCGGATCGCCGCGGGAAAGCTGCGTCCGGTGCCCGACGTGCCCGCCGCCGCCCGCTTCATCAATGAGACCATCGCCTGGTTCGCCATGCACCGCCACGGGGACGCCGACTCGGAGATGCTCGACGACGACGCCTGCCGCGCGACGGTCCGGCACCTCATCCTGGCCGCCTTCCTCCCCGCCGCCGAGTAGCCGAGCCGAGGTCTGCGACTTCACGAGAGAGCTGCGGGGCTTGGTCCCCGGCCCGCACAAGATCTGGCTGGCCGGATGCTAGCTGATTGTCGAGGCGGGGCTGCCGAGGTTGTGAAGCCATTCACCTGGACAAAGACGCCGACCAACTCATCGCCGAAATCAGACCGTCAAAGAACTACTGCCACGCGACACTAGGACCTAACCCTGAAGAAGTTAGGTTGTGGTTAAGATTTCCGCCGGTCGCGTCCCGTGCGGGTTACCCGCCAGAAAACCCCAGCTCAGCCCCATGCCCTGGCGGGCTGCCGAGTGCTCACGTTGAGCCGGTTGAAGAAGTTGGTCGTGGCGATCATGAGGATGAGCGCCGCGAGCCCCCGCTCGTCATAGTGGCGGGCCGCCGCGTCCCAGATCTCGTCGGGGACCGGGTCGGCCCGATCGCTGAGCCGGGTCACTGCCTCGGCGAGCGCGAGCGCGGCCCGTTCGGCCTCGGAGTAATAGGGAGCCTCCCGCCAGGCCGCCACGGCGAAGATCCGCTCGTCGCTCTCGCCCGCCTTCCTCGCCTTGCGCCAGCCGCCGTCCACGCACGCGCTGCAGCCGTTGACCTGGCTGACCCGCAGGTGCACGAGTTCGAGCGTCGCCTGCGGCACGCCGCCTCCGCTGACGGACCCGAACAGGTCCTGGATCGGCTTCATGGCCTCGGGGATGATCACCGCGGGGTTCGGCATCCGGGCGGTCAGGGTGTCCATGATGGTCTCCTCCGTTTCGCGAACGTCTACCCCCTGACCCGCCGGATCCCAAGAGTGTGACGACCCGCGCCGCCACCGCAAGCCGTAGGATTCCCGCCCGCCGCCCCAAGCCGTAGGCCCCCGCCCACCGCCCCATCAGCATCATCGGAACCATCAGCGTCATCAGCATCACGGCCCGGGTCCGCCACTCCAGCTGAAACGTCATGAAACCCCGGATCCAGGGCGTTCTAGCGCAGTGGATTCCCGGTTTCATTGCGTTCGGC
>DASXMR010000075.1:0-14989 GCA_036495525.1 Streptosporangiaceae bacterium
GGGGATCGCGGCAGCTCAGGAACAGGGCATCAGCAGAACCCGGCCTACAGGCCGACTCGCCCGCCGCCCGGCCTGTGACCTGCGGTTGCGCAGTCACAGGGCGGTCCAGTTCCGGCACTGGTCCGCGCCGCAAGCACGGCCGCGGCTGCCGCTTCGCGCTTCAGTAGCGCCCCGGCCCCGGCTGCCTGAGCCGACTTAGGTTCTGCTCGACCGTCATGTGCGGGTAGAGCGCGTAGTTCTGGAACACCATGGACGAGCGCCCCGCCATCAAGACCCTGCTGCGTCCCTGACCTCACGCTCCTGCGGTTGCGGAGAGCATCACTAGGCCTGACCGGCTGACAGCCGCTCGGTGATGCGGTCGTGGAAGCTCTTGCTGGCCAGGGCGGCCTTGATGTCCTCCGCGACGCGGGTGAGCGGGTAAGGGATCTCGGCTTCCAGCTCGGTGAGCGCTGACTCGGTGGCACGCCACTCGGCCGCGAGCAGCGCGGCGACGCGCTCCGCCTTGGCGGTAAGGGTCACCGTCTTGCTGCGTGCGTCCTGGCCAGGCGTGGTTTCCACCCACCCGGCGGCGCGCATGGCCGCGACTTTCTGGCTGAGCGCTGAGTGGGTGTGCCCGAACGATCTCGCCAGCTCGGCGATGGTCATCGGGCCGCGTGCGTCCAGCCTGACGATCTCGCGCACCCAGTTCGGCTTCAGGTCCTCGATGCCGTTGTCGGCGTAGACGCGGGCGATCTCGTCATCCATGTCCGAGAGGACGCGGAAGACCGGCCGCCAGCGGCTTACCTCGGTAGGGTCATCGGCCGCGATGCCAGCTGGTGCAGCGCCTGGTTCCGGCGCATGGCCATCGTTCATCTGCTCATCCTAAAAGTAACAGCACTTATATAAGTGCTGTTACACTATCACTCGTGCGCTTGCTCACGGACGTCACCCCGCTGCGGGAGATCCCTGCCTTCCGGCGGCTGTGGCTGGGCTCCATGTTCTCCCAGACCGGTTCGGCCATGACGGCCTTCGCCATCTCGCTCCAGGTATACGACCTGACGCACTCTCCGGCTGCCGTCGGCGGGATCGGCGTCGCCATCTTCGTCCCGATGCTGCTGATCACCCTCCCGAGCGGCACCTTCGCCGACCGGGTGGACCGGCGCCTGCTGGTCCTGATGGTGAGCGCTGGCCAGGCCGTGGTGTCGGCCGCGCTCTTCGCCCTGGCCGCCTTCGGCGGTGCCGCGCTGTGGTGGCTGTATGCGCTGGCAGCGGCCCAGTCCGCGCTCGGCGCGGTCGGCGCCCCGGCACGGCTGACGTTCATCCCCCGGCTCGTGCCGCAGGCCCAGCGGGCAGCCGCGATAGCGCTCAACCGGATCATCTTCCAGGTCATGATGATCGCCGGCCCGGCGCTGGCTGGCGTGGTCGTGGCGGCGACCGGATTCCGGGGCTGCTACCTCATCGACGTGGTGACCTTCGGCGCTTCGCTGTGGGGCGTGGGACGGCTGCCCGCGATGCCCGCGCGGCAGCCAGGCCAGGCCGGCGACCGCAGGCCGTCGGGCCTCGCCCAGACGCTGGAGGGCCTTTCCTTCATCCGGCGCAGCCGGGTCCTGTGCGGTGCTTTCCTCGCGGACGTGAACGCCACGTTCTTCGGGCTGCCGCTGTCGCTGTTCCCGGCGATCAACGCGGAGCGGTTCGGCGGAGATCCCCGGACGCTCGGCCTTTTCAGCACGGCGATCGGGGCAGGCGGCCTGGTCAGTGCCGTGTTCGCCGGGCCGCTGCGGCACGTTTCGCGGCACGGCCAGGTGATGCTGGCGTGCGTCGCGGTATGGGGCGGCGCATTCGCGCTGTTCGCGGTCGCGCCCTGGCTCTGGCTGACGCTGCTGGCGCTGGGCATCGCCGGATTCGCGGACACCTTCACCGTGGTGATCCGCGGGGTCATCGTGCAGGCAGTCACCCCCGATGAGCTTCGGGGCCGGGTCAGCGCGGCCGACTACCTGGTCGGTGCCGGCGGCGGCCAGCTCGGATCGCTTGAGGCAGGCCTGGTGGGCTCACTGACCACCCCGGTGATCAGCGCGCTGAGCGGCGGGCTGCTGACCATCCTCGGCGCGCTGGCGATCGGCGCGGCCGTGCCCGGCTTCCGCCGGTACCAGGCGAGCCCTCCCGCCGAGCAGCAAGCACCGGAATTCAGCCAGGCAGCAGCAACCTAAGCCAGGGCATCCAGGCGAGCGCGGCTACCGGCGCCTGGCATTCTGACCCGCCCTGACCCAGTCACGGCGGGCCGCCAGCGGCGGCATGTTTGCGCTGGCGAACGGCCGCGCAGAACGGCCAGGCTCAGCTGCCGGGATGGCCAGCGCCGAGAGCGCGCGCAGCGCGGACGAGTTCGGCGTTGGATTGCGCCGTCGTCCCGTCGGGCATCAGGAAGGTGTCTTCGAGGCCTACCCGGGTACCGATGCCGCGCGCGATCGCGTCTTCGATCAGGATCCAGGTCGCCTCGCCGTCGCCATGCTGCAGTCGCGGCGCTGCGGCGCCGCCATGATCGAGCACGCCGTGGATCGCACGGACCAGCTCCACCGCGTCAGCACGGCTTACTTCGACTGGCTCGATGCAGATCCGTAGCATGCGGCTGGCCAGGCCGCTGTCCAGGAGCAACTCGGCGTCAGCCACCGTCCACACGCCAGCCTCCACGCCGATGCCGGCGCGCAGCAGTGCCTGCATGACCTCCAGGCTGCCATCCTCGGACAGGTTGACCGTGGCGTAGTCAGGCTCGGTCCACTCGGACACCTGGGCGATGCGCCTGTCGAGGTCTGGCTCGATCCATGCGCCTGTCGTCACCCCCACCGGCAGTCCGTGCTGACCGCGAACCGCTGCCACGACCACGTCCACGTTGGCAGCGTCGAGACGCTCGACGCCGCTCTCGTCACGCGGATGCAGGTGGAAGGCCTGGGCACCGGCCGCGGCACAGGCGCCAGCGTCTTGCGAGAGTTCGCTGATCGTTGTCGGGACAGCCGGGTGATCCGCCTTGGACAGCGGACCGTTCAAAGTTGCCTGCAGGAGCATCCCTGCCGTCTCCTCCTGTTCTCTGTCCCTCGGCGCTGCCGTCCGAGTGCAACTGCCGGGACACGCCCGCGGAACTGGCTACCGGTTCTCCAGCCCGGCCAGGTCGCGGACTGCGAACCGGTAGTGCTCGATCTCTTCCTCCATCACCACGGCAAGGCACTCGGCCACGGCCCGCTCCTCGTCCGGGTAGCCGGGGGCGGGCGAGCGCCGGCACAGCCGGCCCAGATCCGCGTCAGTCAGCCCGTCCACGATGCGCCGGATCACGGCCATCCGGTCGGCGCGGGCAGCCAGGATCTCGTCGTAGCCGGGCTGCGCCGCCAGGTCGATGCCGAGCGCGGCCGCGTCTGCGTCCGGATACCAGCTCTGCGGCAGGCCAAGCGGGTGATACGGCCTGGGCTCGTCCAGCACCGTCCGGCTGGCCCACGCATCGGTGATGAAAATCAGATGGCGCAGCGTCTGCTTGAACGACCACTCCTGGTTGACCTGCTCGGCCAGCGCTGCGGCCGGCAGCCGCCGGGCGCGCTCGCCAGCCTCCGCCCACAGCCGCTCGATGGTGTCCCACATCGAGCGGAAGTCGTCGGCTGTCTGCCCCTCCCGGAACTGGACCCGCTCGGGGTAGCGCCGGTCAAGCTCGGCGCTGACGAACTCAGTCACGTCAACATCATTGACCGTGACGTTGCTGAGGTAGCCGGAGATGCTCACGTCCACCAGGCACCCGTCCCTGATCGTCACGCCGGTCAGGTCACAGTCGGTGAACCGGGCACCGCGCAGGTCAGCGACGTTGAAGCTGGCGCCGCGGAATTCGGTGCTCCCGCCGCCCTCCCCGGCGTAGAACCGGTGCGGCCCGAACTGGGCCTCGGTCAGCTCGGGGCCATCGGCGTCGTTGGTTGCTGTCATGACACCGCAGGTTAGCCCTGAGCTGTGACAGCCCGCCTGGCGCCGTCCTGCTGGCCCGGTGCGTCACAGCCGAGCCCGTCCCGCTGCCTGAAAGGAGCGGATGCCCGTGACCCGCGGGCGGGAAGGAGCCGCCGGATGGATGACAGCGCGGAGCTGGCCGGCCACGCCGAGCGGCCGGATTCGCTGGGGCCGGCGTTTCTCGTGCTGCTGCAGGGGCTGCCGCCTGCCGAGCGGGTCGTGTTCCTGCTGCGTCAAGGGTTCGGCTACGGGTATGCCGACATCGGCGTCGTGGTCGGCGAGCCGCCGGCGGCATGCCGGCAGATCTTCGCTCGCGCACGGCGGCACCTGGACGCGAGCCCGCCGCGCTGCCTGGCCTCGCCAGAGGACAGCGAGAACGCGACCGGGGGCTGACCGTGGCGGGCCTGCCGCAGGTGTCTCAGGCAGCGATCGAGCCTTGTCTGAGATATGCGGACGCTACTCGAAGGCAACGAAGGGAGCCAGCGATGCGAGTGTTCATCGCAGGCGGCACCGGTGTCGTCGGCCAGCATCTCATTCCGATCCTGACGGCGGCCGGCCACCAGGTGACGGCGACGACCCGCTCGCCCGGCAAGTCTGACCTGCTCGCCAGGCTCGGCGCGAGGCCGGCCGTCGCGGACGGCCTGGATGCCGGCGGCCTGCTCGCCGCCGTGCGCGAGGCCAGGCCTGACGTGATCATCCACCAGATGACGGCGCTGAGCTCGATGGGAAGCCTGCGCAAGTTCGATCAGGAGTTCGCCGGCACCAGCAAGCTGCGGACGGAAGGAACCGACAACCTGCTCGCGGCCGCCAGGGCGGCCGGGGCTGGTCGCTTCGTCGCGCAGAGCCACGTACTGGCGCAGAGCTATGCCGACCCGGAGCTGGACGGAAGCGGCAACGGCAGGCTACCGGCAGGCAGGGCGCTGCCCGCCGCCCCGGCCGCGATGAGCGAGGCGATCCGGGCGATCAGGCACGTCGAGCTGGCGGTGTCGGATTTCCCCGGCGGAGTCGTGCTCCGCTACGGGAACTTCTACGGCGCCGGCGCCTCGGACAACCTGCTCGCGCCGGTGCGCAAGAGGCAGATGCCGGTGGTCGGCGGCGGCACGGGAGTCTGGTCGTTCTCCCAGATCGAGGACGTCGCCGCCGCGACCGCCGCGGCGGTCAGCAGGGGGGCGCCTGGCGCCTACAACGTCGTGGACGACGACCCGGCGCCGGTGGCGCAGTGGCTGCCGTACCTCGCCGAGTGCCTGGGCGCCAGGCCGCCGATGCACGTCCCGGCGTGGCTGGGCCGCTTGCTGGCCGGCGACGGCGTGGTCTCCATGATGACCGAGCTAAGCGGGCTGTCGAACGAGCAGGCCAAGCGCGAGCTTGGCTGGTCACTGCGGTACCCGAGCTGGCGCGATGGGTTCCCTGCCTGGGCCGGCGAGTCAGCCGTGGCGGGAGCCGGCCGTGACCATGCAGCTTGAGGACGGGGCCGCCTACCAGGAGCTGCGGCCGCTGAGGTTCTCGAGACCCTGTCACCGGTGGAGCGCGGTGCTCCTGCTGCTGGAAGTGTCCTGGTGGATGCCGGGGTGACCGCCCGGGCTACCGCGAAACCGCCCTCGGGAGCGACCGCGGTAGCCAGGACGGCCGGCAGGCAGCGGCGCGCCGGCGCCGGCTTGAGCAGCATGGCGATCGCCATCCAGAAGCCGGCCGAGCTGAGCGTCACCATCAGGGTGGTCAGCGCCTTCTCGTCATAGTGCCTGGCGGCCCTGGCGAAGACCTCGTCCGGTACCCGCTCCTCGCCACGCGGGGCCGGCTGGAACACGGCATCGGTGAGCGCAAGCGCGGCGCGCTCGGCGTCGGTGAAGTAAGGCGCGTCCCACCAGCTCGCCACCGTGGCGATCCGCTCCTCGGACTCACCGGCCTTGCGCAGGTCCGCTGAGTGCCGGGCCACCTGATAGGTGTTGCCGACGATCTGAGCGGACCGCAGGTAGATCAGGCTGATCGTGGTCGGTGGCACAGAGCCATTCCCGGTGGCCTTCACCAGCGCGCCCGCTACCTGCTGGATCTCGGGCACGAGCGCGTTGGCGTCGGATATCCGCATTCCCACGTTGTCCTCCATGCTGATCGAGGCTGGCCCGGGCCCGGCCCCTGCGTCGAGCCCGGGAGTTGTCACCTCTTGGACACAGCACGAGCCAGTCCTGTGACAGCCGGCCCCGGAGCCGACTGAGCCTCAGCCAGGCGGACTGCCCGGCGGTCAGCTACCGCCGGGCTAGGGTCAGCTGCCCGGCGGGCCGGGCAGCGATCGAGGCAGCCCGAACGCGGGAAGCGTGCCGTTCTCGAAGCGCGTCAGCGCGCAGATCCGGTCGCCGGCCAGGGTCAGCACGAACAAGCCGGTGCCATGCCGGATGCCACCAGGAGCGCTCAGGTAGGCGCCGAATGCGGGCTGACCGTTAGCCCTGGCCGGCACCAGGTCCTGCCGGCGGCCAGCGCCGAAGAGCGTGGCGCAGAATCGCGCCACGGCGTCGCGGCCGTGGTACTCCAGCCGTAGCGGCGGCATGGACATGAAGACGTCGTCGGCCAGCAGCGCCACCAGCGCATCGACGTCGGCGCTCTGCCACGCCCTGGTGAAGCTGGCCACGATGGCGTTCTCGGCAGCTGACCCGGCGGCGGGCGGCGGCTGATGGCCGGCCATCGCCAGCTGGCGCTGCTGCAGGCTGGCCCGTGCCCGCTTGAGCGCGCTCTTGACCGACTCCACGGTCGTATCCAGCATTCCCGCCACCTCGCTGGCGCGAAATCCGAGGACGTCACGCAGGATGAGCACGGCGAGCTGGCGGGGCGGCAGCAGCTGAAGCGCGGTGACGAAGGCGAGCGAGATGGACTCGGCCTGCTCGTACCTGGCCTCCGGGCCGAGCGGCACGCTGATCGCGCCCTCGAGCAGGGTGTCGGGATACGGCTCGAGCCAGACGACTTCACCGAGCCGGGTTGGCTGAGGCGGCTCGACGCCCGGGATGTCCCACTCCTTGGCCTCGCGCCTGCTGGCTGAGCGGAGCGTGCTCAGGCACCTGTTGGTGGCGATCCGGTAGAGCCAGGTACGCAGCGAGGCGCGGCCGTCGAAGTCCCCGATGCCTCGCCACGCGGACAGCATGACGTCCTGCAGGGCATCCTCGGCGTCCTGGAACGAGCCGAGCATCCGGTAGCAGTGCACTTGCAGCTCGCGGCGATGCGGCTCGGTCAGCGCCCGGAACGCCTCGCCATCCCCGCCCCGCGCCCTGCTGATCAGGTCAGCTCGCGCCGATTCCATCCTGGCCGCCTCCTTCACCTCCGCGGTTCCATCCTGTACGGACGCCCGCCGCTGGCCGAAAGGGGCGGTCGGCGGCACTGGCAGTGCGCGCCTGGCGGGCGGCAGCCAGCTGGGCAGGGGCCACCGGCCAGCGCCCCCTTTCGCCCCGCGGTGACGTCAAGACCTTCGACAGCCGATCAGGCAGTGAGGGAGAACCGACATGGGAAAGATCATCATCAGCGAGAACGTGACGCTCGACGGCGTCATTCAGGACGCGACCGCCGGGAGCAGCTTCCGTCACGCTGGCTGGTTCGACCGGAGCCTCGGCCAGGACCGGGCAGCATGGGCGGACGCCGAGTTCCAGGAGGCCAGGAGTGCTGAGGCGCTGCTGCTCGGCCGGCGGACCTACGAGTACTTCGTCGCGGTGGGCTGGCAGTCCCGGCCTGGCGCGTGGGCTGACACGCTGCGAAGCCTGCCCAAGTACGTCGTGTCGGCGACCCTCGACGAGCTCAGCTGGGACAACACGACCGTCCTGGCCGGCGACTTCGCAGCGGTGGTCTCGGAGCTCAAGGACAAGCTGGACGGAGACATCGTCGTCTACGGCAGCGGCCAGCTCGCGCACGCGCTGATCGAGCACGATCTGGCCGACGAAGTACGGCTGATGGTCTTCCCGTGCGTTCTCGGGGATGGCGAGCGCCTCTTCGCCGCGCTGAGCGACGAGAAGGCCATGCGCCTGGCCGGCACCCGTACGGTAGGCAATGGCCTGGTCCACCTGACTTACCGCGCCGCAGCCGCCTAGCGCCGGGGTGCAGCCGCCGGGCAGCGCAGCGGCAGGACTGTCAGCGCACCTGTTCGCGGGAGAGCTCGAAGAGCTCAAGCGTGGCCCCGTAGTACCGGTCTGTCTGGCCAAGGTGGCGCATGCCCAGGCGGCGGCATACCTGCCGGGAACGCTGGTTGTCCGGGTCGGTGACGGCGTGCACGCGGTCGAGCACCGGCCTGGCCGGCCGGCTCGCCCGGGCCGGCCCGATCAGGTCCTTGCCCGCCTGCTCCAGGCCGAAGGCCAGGGCGATCGCGCCGCGCCCGGCCTCGGTGGCATAGCCAGCGCCCCAGTGATCGGGGTTCAGGTGCCAGCCGATCTCCACCGCCTGGCCGTCTCCCGGCAGCGGTGACAGCAGTACCGCGCCGGCGACCTGGCCGGTGGCCCGCAGCTCAAGCGCCCACAGCCCGTACTGCGGCGTCAGCTCGCGGCTGGCGATCCGCCGGCCGAGTACCTGCCGCATCTGCGCGAGGGACTCGACGGGCCGCCGCGGGTGCGCGCCGAGCCAGCGGGCCACCTCGTCCCGGCCGTAGATCGCGAAGGCTGCTTCGGCGTCGGCGGCCGCCCAGTCCCTGGCGATGAGCCTGGGCGTCGTGAAGTGCTCCATCCGAGGCATTCTTCCTGCGACCCGGCAGCCGGGCCAGCGGGCCGGCCCATTCAGCAGCGCCACGCACAAACCGGCCCCGCGCCCGCGGCAGCGGACGGGCGCGGGACCGGCGATCAGCTCAGAATGTCCGGATGGCGATCTCAGCAGGCGCGGCGAGCAGGCCGGTGATCTCGTCGTCGAGCCTGCTCAGCGTGATGGAGGTGCCCGCCATGTCCAGCGACGTGCAGTACTCGCCGACATAGTTGCGACGCACGTTGATGCCGCGGCCGGCCAGCCGCTCGTGCGCGATCCCGTACAGCAGGTACAGCTCGCTGATCGGGGTCCCGCCCAGCCCGTTGATCATCAGCGCGACGTCGTCGCCGCTGTTGAAAGGCAAGTCGCTGACCACTGCCTCGAGCAGCTCGTCGACGATATCGTTCGCGCTGGCTAGCTTCTCCCGGCGACGGCCAGGCTCGCCGTGAATGCCGACGCCCATCTCCATTTCGTCGTCGCCCAGCTCAAACAGCGGCGAGCCCTTGGCGGGCGGCGTGCACGAGGTCAGCGCCATCCCCATGGTCCTGGTGACCGAGTTGACCTTGTTGCCGATCCGCACCAGCTCATCCAGGTCAGCACCCTGCTCGGAGGCCGCGCCCACCGCCTTCATCACGAAGAAGTTCCCGGCTACGCCGCGGCGGCCGACCGTGTAAGTGGAGTCCTTCACCGCCACGTCGTCGTCCACCAGCAGCGTGCTGATCGTGATGCCGTCGGCCTCGGCCATCTCCTTGCCCATCTCGAAGGCCATCCGGTCGCCGGTGTAGTTGTTGATGATGTGCAGCACGCCCTTGGGCGTGTTCAGCAGCTTGCTGGTCTCCAGCACGTAGTCCATCGGCGGCGCGGCGAACACGTCGCCGGGGCACGCGGCGTCCAGCATGCCCTTGCCGACCGCCATCACGTGGGCCGGCTCGTGGCCGGACCCCGACCCCTGGATGACCGACACCTTGTCATCCCTTGGCGCGTCCGCGCGCATGATCAGGTTGTACTCCGGCACGTACCTGAGGGTGTCCGGGTTGGCCAGCGCGATGCCCTTCAGCATCTCCGGGACGAACTGCTGCGGGTCGTTGACGAACTTCTTCATGCCGCTTCCTCCATCAAATCTCAGGACTCGGCCGGCCGGTCCGGCCACTGATCTGCAATTGCCTCGAGCATCACGGCCACGGCCACGGCCCCGGCGTCCAGCGAGCCGATGCTCCGCTCGCCGGTGTAGCTCGCCCTGCCGCGCATCGCCTGCATGGACCTGGTCGCCTCTGCGTGCTCGCGGGCGGTGACCGCGGCGGCCCGCGCGGTCTCGGCCGGGCTCTCGCCCGTGCCGGTGCTCTTCTCGATCGCGTCGACCGCGGGCACCAGCGCGTCGAGCAGCGTCTTGTCGCCGACGTCGGAACGGCCGCGTGCCTTGATGCCCTCGATGGCGGCCCTCAGCATCGCCACGATCTGGGCTGGCTCAAGCGTCTGCGCCTGGCCGGCCGTGGCGCCGGCCCGCAGGAACGCGGTGCCCCAGAGCGGGCCTGAGGTCCCGCCGATGCGGCTGGTGATGACGATGGCGACCTTCTTCAGGAAGGTGCCGATGTCAGCCCGGTCGAAGCTGTCCCAGTCCTGCAGCACCCGCTCGAAGCCGCGGGCCATCGAGTAGCCGAAGTCGCCGTCACCGACAACCGCGTCGAGGTCGCCGAAGTACTTCTCGTTTTCTGTCGCGACCCTGGCGATCGTGCGCACCGCGAACTCGACGTCGCCGAGGCTTGCTGCCGACATGATGACTCCTCGCTGGCTAGTGCTGATGCCGCTGGCCGGCCTGGCCGGCCTGGCGGAAGTTACGGCGGCAGGACGCTCGCCAGGTCGCCGAGCGTGACCCAGTCGCCGGGCGCAGCCCGGCTCCGGTTGGCCAGCACCCGCGCTCGCTCCCCGCCCGGATCCCCGAGTCCGGACAGGACGAGCGCGGCCTCGCTGAAGTCCTCGCCTGCGGTGAAGTCGTTGACCGTGATCACGCACGTCGTGCCTGCACCGGTCGCGGCCACCAGGCCGTTGCGCGAGTCCTCGACCACCACGACGCCGCGGGCCGGCACGTCCAGCCAGCCGATAGCCAGCTGGTAGATGTCCGGGGCGGGCTTCTTGCGCGGCACGATGTCCCCGGCGAACACGGCGATCTTGCCGGCCTGCGCTGCGCCGACGGCTCGTTCCAGGGTGGCGCGCACCGACACCTCGGCTGAGGTGGACGCGACGGCGAGCGGCCAGCCGGCCGACAGCGCCTCGGCGACCAGCCGCGCGACGCCCGGCCGGGGCGGGACCGCGCCGCTGTTCACCAGGCTGGTGTAGATCCCGGTCTTCCGGCGGTGCCAGTCGGCCACGGCATCCTGCTGGCCGCCCTGGTCGGCTGGCAGCCCGGCGGCCGCGACGAATTCGGGCGTTAGCAGGCTGGCCAGCCGCTCCTTGCCACCGCCGATGCGCAGCTTGCGCTGGTACTCTTCCTCGCTCCACCGCACTGGCAGGCCAAATTCCTCAAACATCCGGTTGAACGCGACAAGATGCCCGTATCTCTCGGTATCGGAGAGCACTCCGTCACAGTCGAAGATCAGCGCCCTGGCAGCGGCGGACACGACGCGGTCACCAGGCCTTGCCGGCGCTGCCGAAACGCCGCATGTGGCCGGCCGCCATCTCGACGACAGCCGACCGGACCGCGGTGAACAGCGACGGCGGGTCCCAGCTGTCCCGCTGCTGCGCGCCGAGCAGGAAGTCCAGGTTCGACTTCATGTAGGCGACCTTCAGCGCGGTGGAGATGTTGACCTTGGCGCAGCCGCGCGCGATCAGGTCGCTGAACTGAGCGTCGGTCATGCCGGTGCCACCATGCAGGGCGATGGGCACCGGCTGCGCGGCGACGATGTCGGAGACTCGCTGCGCGTCGAGCACGGGCTCGGACCGGTACGTCCCGTGCGCGTTGCCGATCGCCGGGGCGAACACGTCCACGCCGGTGGTCCTGATGAATTCCAGCGCCACCGGCAGCGACTGGCGGGTCGCTTCCTCGTCAGAGCCCACGCCGTCCTCGACCCCGGTGATCGCCTCGATCTCACCCTCGACGTGCGCGCCCATCGCGTGCGCCTCGGCGACGACGTCGACGGTCTGCCGCTGGTTCTCCTGCACAGGCAGCGACGAGCCGTCGAACAGCACCGAGTTCCAGCCCTTGCGCAGGCAGCTGGTGATCACGCCGCGGTCAGGGCAGTGATCGAGGTGCAGGCTGACCGGTACGCCGATGCCGGCCGTCATCTCCCGCCACATGGCGAACAGGAGGTCAGCGCCGACGGTCCGGACTGTCTTGACCGAGGTCTGGATGATGACGGGGGAACGCTGCTCGACGGCCGCGGCCAGCACCGCGTCCAGCGTCAGGTCGTTGACGATATTGATCGCCGCAACGCCGTACCGCTCGGTGAAGGCCCGGTCGAGCATCTCCTTCAGCGGCACGACAGGCACGCGGGAACCTCCTGGGGGCGGATAAGGCCGAACCTATCTACCGCGCCCCGGCCAGCGAATCGGTAGAACCCCCCATTTGCGCGCGGAGGTTTTCCCTTACCTGCTCTACTAGCTGCCTGGCCTCGGCGCGCGGCCGGCCAGCGCGGCCAGCACGGTGCGGTTGCGCGCGCCGGTCTTGCGCAGGACGGCGCCGGCGTGCTTCTCGACCGTCTTCACCGACAGCACCAGCCGCTCGGCGATGAGCTTGTCCGGCAGGCCCTGCTCCATCAGGCTGCGCACCTGGCGCTCCCGCTCGGTCAGCGGCGGCTCAGCGCTGTCAGCGCGCAGTCCGCGGTGCAGCTGCCGCAGCGCCTGGCCGGACAGGATCGCCTGCCCGCGCGCCGCAGCGATGACGGCGCGGGCCAGCTCGGCCCCGCCAGCGCTCACGTCGACACAGCCCCTGGCGCCGGCCCGCATAGCGCTGGCGACCCGCTCGCCGGCGTCGCTCTCGCTGAGTCCGACCACGGCCAGCCGGGGGTCAGCGGCCAGCAACGCCGCGGTTACCTCCTGCCGCCCGGCGGCCTGGTGCCCAGCCGGGCGGGCGGGCGGCCGGGCTGCGCCGCCGTCGGCCAGTGGCGCGCCGCCGTCAGCGGGTGCCGCGCTGTCGTCAGCCTCCGGCAGCTCGTCGCCGGGCGGCAGGCACAGGTCGACGAGCGCGACATCGGGCTGAAGGGACTGGCAAGCGTCAAGCGCCTGCCGGATCGTGCCCACCTCGGCAATGACCTCGATGCCCGGCTCGGTCCAGGCCAGCAGCCGGGCCAGGCCGGCCCTGGTGACCGGGCTCGCCGCCGCGACGAGCAGCCGCAGCCGGGAGTCCTCCGGCCGTCGCACGGTCAGGTACGGGAAGCGCGCCCGGATCCTGGTGCCCCAGCCCGGCAGCGAATCGACATCGAACGTGGCGCCCAGCTCGCGCGCTCGCCCGGTCATCGCGCGCAGCCCGGAGTGCTCGGCTTGCCAGCCGGCCTCCGGGTCGAAGCCCTGGCCGTCATCCTGGACCAGCAGGGAGACGGCGGACTGCTCGTACACCAGGCCGAGGCGCACGCTGCGCGCCCGCGCGTGCCGGACGATGTTGGTCAGCGCTTCCCTGGCGGAGCGCAGCACCTCGAGCGCGAGCTGGTCGTCAAGCGGCGCCGGCAGGCCGGCCGAGACGAACCTGACTTCCAGCCGGCCGATGCTCTCCGCCCACGCCGCCTCGGAACGCAGCGCTGCCTCCAGCGTCTTGCCTTCCAGCGGCGATGCCGACAGGCCGAGCAGGGTTAGCCTGGCCTCGGCGAGCGCGTCCCTGGCCGCCGCGCTTGCCTGCTGCAGGTGCGCGCCGGCGGCAGCGGCGGCGGCCGTCTGGCGGGCGTCAGGGCCGCTAGCGCCCGCATCGGCTCCGGCTAGCTCGCGCTGAGCGTTGTCCAGGTGCACCCGGATGCTCGCCAGCCGCTGCGCGAGCGCGTCATGGACCTCCGCGACCAGCCGGTCGCGCTCGGCCAGCGCCGCCTCGGCCCTGGCCCGGGCCTCGGCCTGCTCGTGCATCCTGGCGTTGGCCAGGGCGATCGCCGCGTGCTTGGCGAACAGCTCGAGCAGCTCGGCGTCCTGCGGCCCGAAGACACGGCCGGAATCCCGGCTGAAGACGATGCATGCGCCGATGATCCGGCCGCGCCATTCCAGCGGCACGCCGATGACTCCGCGCAGCGAAGCGCGTGCCTGCGGCGCGATGTGCCCGCCGCGCACGTCGTCGTAGCGTGCCAGCCAGACCGGTGCGCGCTTGGCGACGACGGCCCCGGTCATGCCCTCGGTCAGCGGGAACACCTGGCCGGACTGGCACGCGACGCCGATGTCGGCTTCCTTGCGGTAAGTGCCGGCCGCTTCGTCCACGCTGCTGATCGAGCCGGCATCGCAGCCGAGCAGCTCGGTGCAGCGCAGCAGAATCCGCTCAAGCAGCGGCCGCAGCTGGAACTCGCCTGCGAGATCCTCGGCCACGGAGATCAGGCCGGCCGCGCGTGCCGCCGCGCCGTCCAGGTCGGGCGGCGGGGGAGTGGCGAGCTGGCGCGGGGGCACGTGCCCTCCGTATCGGCCGACAGCGGCTGCCCATCCGCGCCGGCAGGCGGGCAGTGACGTGTCTGAGCATCGCCCGCGCCGCGGCTCAGCGTCAACCCGGCGGCGGTCGCAGCTCGACGACGGCCGCCGCTATCCGCTAGCGCGAGGAGAGCACCTCGGCGATCTTGGCCGCGGCGCCTGGCGGATCCTCGGCGGCGTGCAGCACTTCGCCCCAGGACCACCGGTAGTACCAGCACAGCCGGCCGGCCGCGTCGGTACTGGCGAAGCAGTCGATGCTTTCCGCCAGCATGGCGGCACCGGGAGTGAACACGTGCAGGGCCGCCGGGTAGGTGGTCTTCACCGACGCGTCGAGCCCTTCGGCATCCAGCGCGGTCGCCAGCCGGTGCAGATGGTAGCTGCGTACGTGGTCGCGCGCGCCGCCCTGCATCTGTCTGCCCTCACCGCCGGATCGCACATTGTCGGCGCGTATGGCCAGGTCTTGTCAAGCCGGCGGACGCTGCCGCGGGTCAGCTGCCGCCTGCGCCGTATCCGGGGTAGCTGCCGTACGCGTCGCGCGCATACGGATCAGCGGGAGCCGGCCGGGGTGAGCCGTACGGCTGAGCCGGGTAGGCCGAGGTTTGATAGTCCTCGGCGCCGGGGTAGCCAGCCTGGTAGTCGTCAATCCCAGAGCCGCCCGTCGGGTACCCGCCATTCGCCGGCGGCAGCGGCCCGCTGGCCGCCCGGTCCGGGTACCAGCCCGGTCCGCTGCCGTTGTACTGCGGGTGACCGCTGG
>DASXMR010000076.1:0-120981 GCA_036495525.1 Streptosporangiaceae bacterium
CGCAGTTCGACCCCGCCACCAGGGCGGCCAACCTCGCCGCCCAGAGCACTGCCTCCCAGCAGCCACTGCCGCCGCGGCCTGGCGCGACCCAGCAGCGGCCGAGGCAGGTGAAGAAGTAAGCGGCGCTCAGCGGAGGTTCAGCACCGCCCGGAGATAACCCTGGCTCCCCGGCACAGGTGCCTGGCGACCAAGGGGGTCAGCGGGCGGCACGCGCCGGGACCGCAGGCAGATCCCTGCCTGCGGCCCCGGATAACCGCCGGCACCCACCAGCACAAGATCGCCGAGGTGACCCGCCCTGCCCAGCCCGGCGGTGCAGCAGGCCCCGCACCCGGCCTGTTCCCGGCCCTGGCGACGAGACAAGAAAGGCACCGATGACTGACAACAACCGCATCCATTCGGCCGGGACGAGGATGAGCCGTCGCCGGTTCGTCGCCAGCGCGGCCGCCGTCGCCGGCGCAGCCGGGCTGGCCGGCGTCCTGCCCGACCACCTCGCCCGCGCCGCGGCCGCCAGGCCGCCGGGGAGCTTCGACCTGTCCCAGGTCAAGCACCTGGTCTTCCAGATGCAGGAGAACCGCAGCTTCGACCACTACTTCGGCACCTTCCCCGGCGCCAGGGGGTTCAGCGACCCGACGGCCATCCGGCTGCCCAGCGGCCGCTCGGTCTTCCAGCAGCCCGACCCGGCTAGCCCAGATGGCTTCCTCGAGCCGTACCACATGTCCACGATCACCACCGGCGCAGCAAGGGTGCCCTCGCTGTCGCACGACTGGCGCGACCAGCACGCCTCCTGGAACCAGGGCGCGATGGACAGCTGGCTGCTCACGCACCTCGCCGCTGACGGCGACGCCAACGGCTCGTTCACCATGGGCTACTACACCGAGGAGGACATCCCGTTCCACTGGGCGCTCGCCAGGGCCTTCACGCTCGCGGACAATTACCACTGCTCGGTGATGGGCCCCACGGATGTGAACCGGCTCTTCTGGGAAGAAGGCGGCAATGACCCGCAGGGCAAGGCCGGCGGCCCGGTCCTGGAGACCGGGGGAGTCAAGGACCTGAGCTACGAAAGCGGGCCCGAGACACTCTTCAAGGCCGGGATCAGCTACAAGTTCTACCAGAACGTCCGCTGGCCGCAGAGCACGATCACCGGCGAGTACTTCGCGCAATTCCACAGCCAGGGGATAGTGCCCGCAGCCCTCTTCAACGCCGTGACGGGCAACGGCACGCTGTTTGGCGACGGCACGCCCGGCGGGGCCGGGAACCCGGCCAGCCCGACCCCGGCGAGCAACCCCGAGCTGGGCTTCGAGGAGGACTGCGCCAACGGCGTGCTGCCCGACGTGTCCTTCATCGGGAGCACCTCAGCCGCCGACGAGCACCCGCCAGCGATCCCGGCGGCCGGAGCGCAGTTCCTGGCGACCAAGCTGGAGGCCCTGGCCGCCAACGAGGACCTGTGGAACAGCACGGTCTTCATCATCAACTACGACGAGAACGACGGGTTCTTCGACCACGTGGTCCCGCCCACGCCCGACCCGAGGCTGTTTCCCGAGGAGTTCGTCACTCTCGCCTCGCCGGCCGGCACCCCCGGCGGCGGGCTGCCGATGGGCGCCGGGTTCCGGGTGCCAGCGTTCGTCATCTCGCCGTGGTCGGTGGGCGGGCGGATCTTCTCCAGCGTTTCGGACCACACCTCCTGCCTGCGGCTGATCGAGGCGGTCGCCGCGGCCGGCGGCCTGTCCGGCGCCGGGCCGGTCACCTTCCCCAACATCAGCCGCTGGCGGCGGGCCACCTTCAGCGACTTCACCCCGGCACTGCGGCCTGTCAAGCCGCAGCCTGCCCCGTCAAGCACCCAGTTCGACCCAGCCACCACGGCAGCCAACCTGGCCGCCCAGACCACCGCCGCCAAGCAGCCGCTGCCGCCGCGCCCAGGGGCGACGCAGCACCTGCCGCGGCAGCTGAGGAAGTAGCCAACGCAAGTTCGCGGCTCGGCACTGCCAGCAGCTAGCCCCTGGCGCATCGGGCAAGGCCGCCGCGACGTGCCGTCGCCGGGCGGCGGCTGGGGCCGCAGGGAGATAACTGCCCTGCGGCCCCAGCCTTGCGGTCAGCGCCTTCGTTACCGGCCGCCTGCCCGCGGGCGCTGCGATGGCGGCCGGGCCGCGGGTCAGCGATCTCGGAGAGAAGAGCCAGGGCAGATGCGCTGGCCGCTCGGCATGCTCGGCGACATCGAGCGGCTCGGCCGGGGTGCGCGCTGCCTCTGGCCAGAATCTGCAGCGGCCCATCGCAGGAGCTATCCGGCACGCGGGCGGGGGCGCTGGTCGTTTAGCTGGCCGGCTCGCCGGTCTTGTCGAGCCAGTGCATGATCCCTGCCACGTTGGCGGCCGCACCGCTGATCCGGTCGAACTTCGCGGCGAGCTCAGGGTCGGCTCCCGGCCTCATTACCTCGTAGCGCTGCCTGGTCCGCTCGGCCACCATCGCGGCCGCGTGATCCAGGTCGAGGCCGGCCCGGCGGGCGCGGCGGGTTTCCGCCACCCACAGGCTGATCTCGGCTGCCGATCGTTCCAGCGTCTCCTGCACGGCGTCGACAGGGCCGAAATGGCTGAACAGCAGCCTGGCCGGGGCGAGGGCGGCAAACGTGCGCAGCGACTGCAGCGCGACGTCCAGGTCGAAGTCGGGCGGCGGCGTCGCGGGCCGCAGATCGCCAGTGTCGGGGATGTAGATGCCCGCCGCGTCCCCCACGTACAGGTCGCCGCTGACCGTGTCGACGAGGCCCACATGATGCTTCGCGTGCCCGGGTGAGTAGTGGCTCTCCAGCCGCCGCCCGCCGCCCAGGTCGACGACACCCCGGCTCTCGACCGCGCGGATGCGCTCAGCCGGGGTCGGCGCCAGCTCGCCGAACAGGACGTCCAGTTCGTCGCCGTAGACCATGCGGGCGCTGGCCATCAGCCGCGACGGGTCAGCCAGGTGCCGTGCCCCGAGCTCGTGCACGACCACCTCGGCAGCCGGGAACATGCTCGCGATGTCCCCGGTGCCGCCTGCGTGATCCAGGTGGATGTGCGTCACTACGACCGTCGCCAGGTCCTCGGGGCCAACTCCGAGCGCGGCCAGCGCGTCCCGCACGACTGGCGCTGACGGGCCCGTTCCCGTCTCGACCAGGCACGGCCGGTCTGCGCGGATCAGGTACCCGGCCGTGATCCCGTCATAGCCCGCCATCCTGGTGTCGATCTGGTAGACCTCGTGGCCGAGCGGCGTGATGACGTCACCAGGCGCCGATACGGGCTGAATGTCCATGCGGTCCATCGTCGCAGCCCGGCGCCGTTCCCGGCAGGCCGGCGCCGTGCGGATCTGACCGCTGCCGGGCACGGGTACCCAGGCCGGCGTCGGCCCGGTCCTTGATTCAGCTGTCAGCGAACAGGCGCATGACCAGTCCGGTACGCGGCTTTGGCCGGAAAGAGGTGGACTTGCGCGGTACCCGCTCGCCCTCAGCAGCCAGCGTGTAGACCTCCGATGAGGACATCGGGCAGCAGATGATCGCGGTACCGCCGGGAAGCTCGTCGGCCGCGCGCAGGGCAGCGGCCGCGTCATGGTGGACGACCTGCACGCTGTCCTGCTCGTCCCTGATGCCCCACAGCTTGTGCATCAGCAGTTCCTGCAGGATGGCCGCGGGCAGCGCCCGCCAGCGGGACGAACGGTCGCCAGGCATCGCGGCTGCCACCTGTGCCGGATCGGGGTCGGTCAGCAGGTACGCGGCCTCCCCGCCCGCCAGCAGGAATGCCGGGCCCGTCGCGCTGGCAGCCGCCAGCTGGTCCAGTGCGGCGGCAAGGCCGGCGCTGCCGCCGGGCACTCGCCGGACCCGGAACGCGGCCGCGGCCAGCCGTGCCGCCTCGGCCGGCCCAGGCTCCGGCATGACCCGGTGAATGGCGGCGATCCAGGGCGGGTAGGCGGCTGCGTCGACGACGAGCGCCAGCCCGAAGTCCCACGGGCCCGCGCCGTCACCGGCCTTGTGCCGCCTGGCCTGCAGGTCCAGGTAGGCGGCGTACCGGTGATGCCCGTCCGCGATGAGCGCCCGACGCTGCGCCAGGTCAGTGGTGATCGCATCCTGCAGGTCCGGGTCGGTGATGGCCCAGAGCCGGTGCCGCAGGCCACCAGGAATGAGCACCTGCACCAGCGGCGGCAGCAGCGCCACGTCGGCGATGATCCGGGCGGCGGCACCAGCCGAGTCGGCCGGTGCCGTCCAGCCAGGCGGGCCTGCTCCGGCCGGGCCTTCCGCCGGGCCGGCCGCCGCTGGCGCTGCAGGCGATCTGGCCGTGCCAGGCGATCTTGCCGTGCCAGGCGATCCTGCCGCGCCGGGCGGCGCTGCCGCGGCTGGCACGGCCAGGCCGTCATACAACAGGAAGATCGGTTCCAGATTGGCCCTGGTCGCCTCCATCAGCATCCGCCGGTCGGCGACCGGACCGGGCGCGATGTCCTCATGGGGCAGCACGATCCCGGCTTCCAGCGGGCTCAGCCGCAGCGCCCCGATCAGGCCCCGCTGCACCGGCGCACCAGCAGCCGGGGCACCGTCCAGGTCACAGGGCACCTGCTCGTAGACATACAGCGCGGGCACCGGGTCGGGCACGAGAATGCCTTGGTCAAGCCACTCTCGCAGGGCTGTGGCAGCGTGCTGGTACTCCGTCCCCCGCTGGGCGGCCAGATGACCAGGCAAGATCAGCCTGACCACGTTGTGCGGGTCAAGCGCCATCAGCTGGTCCTCTTTATCCAGCGCGATGACGTCGTACGGTGGAGATGTGACCTCGGCGAGGCCGGTCACCCGGTCCGCCGCGTAGCGGACGCCGCGAAACGGTGCCAGCAGGAAGCCTGCCTGGTCAGGTGTCATCGGCGCTCGGCCAGAACGGAAGGAGCTGCACACATGACTAAAGGATCAAGCGACGGCCGCGATTCCCGGTCCGGGCCCGGCCTTTCCGGCGATCCGGGGGACAGGCCTGGAGCGGGCGCGGACGAGGGTACGGCGGAGACCGGAGGCGGAGGCGAAAGCCATCACGCGGCCGGCCCGCACGGCGCCGCTGGCGCCCCGGACGCCGCAAATGCGCAGGATGCGATAAGTGGTCACAGCCCCAAGGATGCCGCACACAGCCCGCTCGCGGGAGACGCGGCCGGCGCCGACACCTACGCGCTGTACCAGCGCGGCCTCGAATTGCTCGGCCGGGGCAGCGCAGCCGCGGCCGCGCAGCTGCTGGAGCGCGCCGCCAGGGCCGAGCCGCATTCCCGCAGCGTGCTCGAGGCGCTCGGCCGCGCGCAGTTCGACGCTGGCCAGCACGATCAGTCAGCGGCCAGCTTTCAGCGCATTGTCGACGTCAATCCAAGCGACGACTACGCGCAGTTCGGCCTGGGGCTGGCGCTGTCCAGGACCGGCGACTTCTGCGCCGCGGCCGAGCACCTGGCCCTCGCCGCCGCTATGCGCCCTGACCTGCGGCACTACACCGACGCGCTGCGCAGCGTGCGGGCCACCCTGAGAGCCCGCAGCGCGCCGTCGGCGTCCGCGCAAGGCGATCACCAGCGGGGACAACAGGGTGACTGAGGCACCCCCAGCCGGGACCGGCACTGCGCCGGAGCCCGGCACCGGCACTGTCCTGCCGCGCGGCAGCCAGGTGGCGCTCTGCCAGGCCTACGACGTGGCGCTGCTTGACCTAGACGGGGTCGTGTACCTGGGCGGCGCCGCGATCCCCGGCGCGGCGCAGGCGCTCACCAGCGCACGGCAGCGTGGCATGCAGCTCGCCTACGTCACCAACAACGCCTCCCGGACCCCCGCCGCGATCGCAGCGCAGCTGACCAGCCTCGGCGTGACCGCCAGCCCGTCCGACATCGTCACCTCAGCGCAGGCCGCCGCGCACCTGCTCGCCGACCGGCTACCGGCCGGGGCGCCGGTCCTGGTCGTCGGCGGCATGGGACTGCGGCTGGCACTGCGCGAGCGCGGCCTGCGGCCGGTCTCCACGGCGGCCGAGCACCCGGCAGCCGTCGTGCAGGGCTTCGCCGCTGACATCGGGTACCCGCTGCTGGCCGAGGCCGCGCTGGCGATCCTGGCCGGCGCCTGGTACGTGGCCTCCAACGGGGACCTCACGCTGCCCACCTCGCGCGGCCCGCAGCCTGGCAACGGCTCGCTGGTGCAGGTGCTCGTCGCGGCCACCGGTCAGCACCCGGTCGTGGCCGGCAAGCCGGAGCCGCCGCTGCACGCCGAGTCGATCGCGCGCACCGGCGCGAAGCGTCCCCTGGTGGTCGGGGACCGGCTGGACACCGACATCGCCGGCGCGGTCAGCGGCGGCTCCGACAGCATGCTCGTGCTCACCGGCGTGACCGACGCGGCAGGCGCCATTCTGGCCCGGCCGGGGGAACGGCCGACGTACCTGGCCAGCAGCGTGGCCGGGCTGCTTGAGCCGCAGCCGCCAGTCGTCGCCGAGGCCGGCGAGTTCCGCTGCGGCGGATGGTCGGCGCGGCCGGACGGCGCCAGCCTCGGCGTGGCCGGAAATGGCGAGCCACTGGACGGCCTGCGGGCGCTGTGCGCGGCCGGCTGGTCGGCGGATCAGGTCACCGGCGAGGCGGCGGCAGCAGCGGTGCGGAAGCTCGGGCTGCCAGGCTAACCGCGTTCTGGCCCTGAATTTGCTTGTGGCCTGGGCAAACCCGGCTACCGCCGGTGGTTGCGTACTGCCAGGAGACCGCCATGCGCGGCCCGGCCTGCTCCCGCTGGACGACAGCCGGCTACGCCGAAGCTCAGCCTTTCGTAGTACCCGGATCAGACTCTCGGCCGACGCGGCCACGCACCCCGATCCCCGAGACTGATGGGGCTGGCCCGGCACGGGGCCTGGGGCGGCAGAAGGGAATCCGGACATGATCGAGGCGCAAGGCCTCACCAAGCGATACGGCGGCACGCTCGCCGTCGACAACCTTTCGTTCAGCGTGCAGCCGGGGAGGATCACCGGGTTTCTCGGCCCGAACGGAGCCGGCAAGACCACCACCATGCGGCTGATCCTCGGCCTCGACCGGCCGACGGCAGGCCAGGTCACCGTCAACGGCAAGCCGTTCGCCCGGCTCGCCAGCCCGATGCGGGAAGTCGGGGCGCTGCTGGACGCCAAGGCGGTGCATGGCGGCCGCAGCGCACGGGCCCACCTGCGCTGCCTGGCGGAGACCAACGGCCTGCCCGCGCGCCGGGTGGACGAGGTGCTCGAGATGGTCGGGCTCAATGAGGTGGCGCGCAAGCGGGCGGGCGGTTTCTCGCTCGGCATGGGACAGCGGCTCGGCATCGCCGGCGCCCTGCTCGGCGACCCGGCCATCCTGATGTTCGACGAGCCGGTGAACGGGCTGGACCCCGAGGGGATCCTGTGGATCAGGAACCTGATGAAGGGCCTAGCCGCCGAGGGCAGGACGATCTTCGTGTCCAGCCACCTGATGTCGGAGATGGAGAACACCGCCGACTACCTGCTCGTGATCGGCCGGGGCAAGCTGATCGCCGACTGCACGGTCGCTGATTTCATCGCCGCCAACTCAAAACAGTCCGTGCAGGTCCGCACGCCGCAGCGGGACGAACTGGCCAAGGCGGTCGGGGCGGCCGGCGGCACGGTGACCGAGGACGGCGACGGCCGGATGATGATCCGCGGCCTGAGCGTGAACCGGGTCGGCGACCTGGCGTTCGAGAACTCGGTCCGGCTGCATGAGCTGGCGCCGGCGCACGCGTCGCTGGAGCAGGCGTTCATGGAGCTGACGGCCGCCAGCGTGGAGTTCCGGGCTGGCCTGCCAGGCGAGGCCGGCCGCGAGGCCGTTACTGCAGGAGAGGTGGCCTGAAATGACGACGACCACGACCGTGGCCAGGCACGCGGCCGGCCCTTCCTCGCTTGGCGGCGGGCGGCGAGCCGGCCTGGCCGGGACGCTGCGCTCCGAGTTCATCAAGATCCGGTCGGTGCGGTCCACCTACTGGACGCTGATCGCCATGATCCTTGTCACCATCGGTCTCGGCGCGCTCGCCAGCTTCGGTGCCGCCCAGCACCCGAACCAGCTCGGGCCGGGCTTCGACGCCACCCAGCGCAGCCTGGTCGGCATGATCCTCGGGCAGCTGATCATCGTCGTGCTCGGCGCGCTGACCGTCACGTCCGAGTACTCGACCGGCATGATCCGCACCTCGCTGACCGCGATGCCGCGGCGCGGCACGATCCTGGCCGCCAAGGGCCTGGTCTTCGCTGGCGTCACCTTCGTGACCGGCCTGGTCGCGAGCTTCGCCTCGTTCTTCATCGGCCAGGCGATCATGTCGGGCAAGCACATCGACGTCACGCTCGGTGACCCGCACGTGCTGCGCGCGGTGATCGGCGGCGCGCTGTTCCTGACCGCATGCGGCCTGCTCGCGTTCGGGCTCGGCCTGGTGCTGCGGCACACCGCCGGGACGATCACCACGTGCGTGGGACTGCTGTTCGTGCTGGTCATCCTCAGCGACTTCCTGCCGCAGTCCTGGCAGAACGACGTTGACCGGTGGATCCCGTTCAACGCGGGCGCCCAGATCTGGAGCGCGGTGCCCGCGCCGCGCTCGGACCACATGTTCGCCGCGTGGCCCGGGTTCGCCGTGCTGGCCAGCTACGCGGTCATCGCGGTCATCGCCGGGGTGATCCTCTTCCGCAAGCGCGACGCCTGACACGGGGGCGGCGCCGCGCCGCGGGCAGCGGGCGGGCACCGGGACAACCCTGTGCCCGCCCGCCTTCGCGCCCCATGAAGCGGGCCAGGCGCGGTTCCCCAGGGCCGCGCCGCCACCAGATCACAGCGCCGGCACAGTTGCGCTCTGATCTGGTCGCTGGCCACTCATGAGGGCTCACCGGCTCGTCACGCCGCCCGGCAGCGCAACGGCCTAGGCCTGCCTCGGAACCGGAGACCCGCTCTCCGGACGCCCTTGCACGCAGGAGGCTGCGAGCACCACCGCGGGCGAACTGGTCACCAGCAGCGCCGCGACCTGACGGATCGGGGCGTTGATCCTCGATGGCATGGTCGGCTGCGGAGCCACGCCGCACGGGCTGGCCTGCGGCGACGGCGTGGCAGCTGGCAGCTGCCCAGGGACCAGGCCCGCTCCGGGGGCCAGCCGGGTTCCCCCTGGCGCCTGGCCGGCCACCGGGAAACCCGCACCATGCGCCGACCGAGGCGATGCTGGCGCGCCGCCCTCCAGCGCCCGCCCGTGCAGGACGGATCCGGTGAGGACGCCAGTCACTGCCGCTGCCGCAGCCAGCGGCACGACGACGCGCTTCAGCCTCGACGTCTGCGCGCCGCTCGCGCGCCGGCCGGGGTCGGTACCGTCGTTGACGGACGAAATGCTCAGCCGGCGCAGGACCGGCTCGGGCGACACGGTCTCGGCTGCTACCTGATAGGCATGACGCAGCCGTTCCTCAGTTGTGCTCACTGACTCTCCTGCAGGATGCGGCCGAGGGTGGCGATGGCCCTGGAAATGGTGGACGAAACGGTGCCCCGGCTGATCCCGAGGGTCTCGGCGATCTGCTGCTGCGGCAGGTCCAGGTAGAAGCGCAGCGCGAGGATCTCCCTCGACCTGGCGGGCAGCGTGGCGACGGCGGCCAGCACCGCGCGAGTCTCCTCGCCGGCCAGCGCAGCTGCCTCTGCTGACCAGACGGGCGGATCGTGCTGCGTGCCGTGCAGCCAGGCCCGGTGCCGGGATCGCTGTACCGAACGGCACCCGTTGACGACCGACGTGCGCAGATAGGCGTCGGCGCGCGCCAGGTCGCGGATCCTGGGCAGGGCACGCTGCAGGCTGAGGAAGGCGTCCTGCACCACGTCTTCCGCGCCGGCCTGGTCACCGAGCAGCAGCACGGCGAGCCGGACCAGGGACACCGCATGTGCCCGGAACAGGCTGTCGAGGATCCCGGCAGGGTCGCGGACACGGTCAGCGCCCCTGCGGCTGGCCGGGTCCGCTTCAAGCTCGCTGGCGGGGGTCAGCACCGTTAACGGCTGCTGCGAGAGCACTGGGGCCGCCTTCCGTCCTGTCCCGGCCTTCGCGGGGTCGGCGCCTGTGCCGCCGCCTTACCTTTCACACCTATTTGACGCTCGTGCGGGCTGAATGCTGATAACGGATCGGAAGCGAGTGCCGCCGGCGTCACCGGGCAGCTGTTTCGCGGCCGGCGGATCTACGGTGACTTGCCGGGCGGCACCAGTCCTATCGCGACCCGGCGATCGGATCCGTTACGGGCGCTATCGCTGACACGCCGGACACCAGAACCTGAGCCGCTCCTCACCAGCCGCTCCCTGCTCGGCCTTGCAGATCGCGATGCCGCAGCGGCGGCACGGGTGGTCAGCGCGGCCGTACACCCACGTTTCCTCGCCGCGGCGGGGCACGCCGGTGGTGATGATGCCGGCCCGCTCCTTGTTGGCATCCAGCAGTCGCTGCGCGAGCCCCACCAGGGCAGGCAGATCCGAGACCTCCCCGACAGGCCGCCACGGGCTGACGCCACGGAGGAACAGCATCTCGGCAGCAAATATGTTTCCGATGCCGGCCAGGTTGCGCTGGTCGAGCACGGCCTCACCGATCGGCCGGGCCGGGTCAGCGGCCAGCCGCCGTACCGCCTCAGCCGCGTCCCAGTCCGCGCCCAGGAGATCGGGGCCGAGGTGGCCGACGGCACGCTGCTCGGCGTCGGTCGGCAGTAGCTCGACGATGCCGAGCTGGTAGCCGACGGCCTGCCAGGCGGCGTTCTCGAGCACCAGGCGCACCCGGTGATCGCGCGGCGGGTACCCGCCCGCCGGCGGATTCGCCACGAGCCGTCCATCTTCAGGTGCGTGTGGACGGTGACGCCGCCGTCGGTGCGGATCAGCAGGTGCTTGCCGCGCGACACCACCTCGCTGACCACGCGGCCGGTCAGGTCGGCGGTGGCGTGCCGGGGAACGCGGAAGTCGGATCGGGTCAGCTCGCGGCCGGCCAGCGCCTCGCGGAGCTGGCGGGCGGCCCGCCAGACCGCGTCACCCTCGGGCATCTGCCCAGCATTGCACTGCGTTCCAGCCGGGGCGGTCTCATGACAGGCCAGACTCGCGCAGCGTGATGTTCAGCCGGCCGCCGGGCAGGCCTATCGAAGGGTCACCGGTGCCGGGCATGGTGCGGAGCACGCCGTGGTAGGCCAGCCTGGACGCGCCGCCGAAGACGAACAGGTCGCCGGACTCGAGCTCGATGTCGTGCCACGGCCTGCCGCGTGACTGCGCGTTCCCGAACCGGAACAAGCACGTATCCCCGAGGCTCAGCGACACGACCGGCGCGGCGCTGCGCTCGTCCTTGTCGGCGTGCATGCCCATGCGCGCGCTGCCGTCATAGAAGTTGATCAGAGCCACGTCGGGCTCGTACGCGGCGGGCCGTTCCGCACCTGCCAGCGTCTCACCGACTTGTGGGCTGACCTCCGGTGCCCGGCCGGCCTGTGGCTCGACCTCCAGCGCCTCGGCCAGCGCGCCGTCGGCCTGTGGCGCGATTTCCAGCGCCTCGGCCAGCGCCCGGCGGCCGAGGTCGGCCAGCCAGCGCGGGAACCGCTTGACCGCCGCGCCATCGACGTCGTCGGCGGTCCGCGAGTACCGGTAGGGCATCCAGTGCCAGCCCAGGCACACCGTCTGCACCGACATCATCCCGCCGGATGGCATTCTCGTGTGCCGCAGGCCTGCCGGCGGCCGGGCCCATTCCCGGCAGGCCGCGACCAGCTCGCGCTGCTCAGCGGCCCTCAGCCAGCCAGGAACGTGCACAGCACCGTCGGCGATCTGCGCCCGCGGCCGCGGGATGAGGGCAGGCACGCACGCAAGTATGCCGGGCCGGTTCCGCCGCGCCTGTCCGGCCTGTCGGCCCCCCGCTAGACGCGCAGCTGGGGAACATTGCTGCGGCTGGGGCAGCACTGAAGCTCCCCAGGTGCTGCTGGAACAGTGCGCCGCTCCCGCTGGTCGAAGAGCGCAGGCGAGAGTCTTCATTCCGTCACGGGCCGGAATGTCGGCGGCACGTGACACGGTCGGCGCGTGGGAACGATAGCCGCATTTGACCGCAGGGAGTTAGCCAGGCTGATCCGCTGCCGGGATGGCGTGCTGCCGCTCTGCATTTGGCGCTGCGCTTGCCGGTGTCGTGCCGCTCAGCGCACCGCCGGAGTTCGTGCCCGGACGGCGGGAGCGGCCCGGTATCGCGGCAGCTGGGCGGTTACAACAGGCGGCGCAGCCGCAGCAGGTCGAGGACGTTGCCCTCGACCCTCAGCCGCCCGGTGAGCCAGGCACGAGCGAAACTGCCAGGGTCGGCCGCAACCGACAGCACTACGTCGCTGTTCGCGGTGAAACGCACCTGGGCGCGCGGGCTCGCTCCGTCAGCCTCAGTGACCGGGTCCGCGCCCTGCGACCCGAGCCGAGTGAGGAAGATGACGTCAAGATCGGGGACGCGGCAGCTGAGCGTCCTTTCCAGCAGGTGGTCGGCGCGGTCCTTCGCGTCCAGTTCGGCGATCCTGCCGGTCAGCGACTCCAGCGCCGAGCGGCACTCTTCCCTTGTCGCCATCGTGGCCCTCTCTTGTCACGGGACATTCTGCCGCCAGGCACCCGGCGAGCCGGCATCTCGGGCCGGCCAGGCGGATGCTGCCCTGCCCGCATCTGCCGGAGCGGACGGTAGCGTTCGGGTCAGGACCTTTGAGGCCGCCGCCGCAGAGAGAATGAGGAGCACCATTTCTATGCAGGACGAAACGGCCGACCCCCGGCCCCCGACCGGGTCGGCTGACGAGCCTGGCCGCCTTGACCCGGCCGTGGCACCCGCGGCCGGGGCTGGCGACGCCGGGCACCGGGCTGCCGAGCACGCTGGCTCTGGTGGCGCGGCTGCCCCCAGCGAACGGCCGGCCAGCGGCGCCGCCGGGGTACCGCGGCCGGGTGACGTGGCCCCCGAGCGCGTGGATGCCGGGGCTGACTCGGGCCAGCATGGCGGGGATGCCAAAGTTGGCGGCGAGCGGGAGGATGCTGCGGTTGCAGGGGACGGTGAGCGCGTGGATGCCGGGGCCGCCGGGGGCCCGCATAACGTGGATGCCGAAGTTGACGGTGAGGGCGTGGATGCCGGGGCTGGCTCGGGCGACCATGGCGTGGATGCCGGGGCCGCTGGTGAGCGTGGCGGGGATGAAGAGGCAGCCGCGGGCGGCGGCGGTGCTGAGCCGGTGCCGGCCACCGGAGAGCCGAGGGTTGACGCCGCGCTGCGCGCACTGGACGGCATCGACCAGGTGCCGGTGACCGAGCACCCAGCGATCTTCGAGGACGTGCACGCGAGGATCCACGAGGTCCTCGGCGAGCTTGAGACCGGTCCGGCGACGGGCACGGGCAGCCGACGGGCCGGCTGAGCGGTACCGGTGGTCGCCGTCATGACCAGGAGAGCGCGGCTGGACGCGGAGCTGGTGCGCAGGGGACTCGCCCGGTCCAGGGAGCAGGCCGGCGAGCTGATCGCGGCTGGCCGTGTCGCGGTGGCCGGCCAGGCGGCGGCCAAGCCCGCTACCCAGGTCGGCCAGGACGCCGCCATCACCGTGCGCGAGGTCGCCACCGAAACCGAGTACGCCTCCCGTGGCGGCCGCAAGCTGGCCGGCGCGCTGGCCGCGTTCGCTGAGCTGCGGGTGGCTGGCCGACGCTGCCTGGACGCGGGCGCCTCGACCGGCGGATTCACCGACGTGCTGCTGCGGGCCGGCGCTGCGCACGTGGTGGCGGTGGACGTCGGCTACGGCCAGCTCGCCTGGGCGCTGCGCAGCGACCAGCGGGTCACCGTGCTCGACCGAGTCAACGTGCGCGCGCTGCGGCCCGAGCAGGTCGCGCCGCCGCCCGGCCTGGTGACTGCCGATCTGTCGTTCATCTCGCTGACGCTCGTGCTGCCGGCCCTGATCGACTGCGCAGCGGCCGACGCCGAGTTCGTACTGCTGGTCAAGCCTCAGTTCGAGGTCGGCCGCGGACGGGTCGGCGCGGGTGGCGTGGTCAGGTCGGCGAGCCTGCGCCAGGAGGCGGTCGAGATCGTGGCAGGCGCTGCCGCCGGCCTGGGCCTCGGCGTGCGCGGCGTCGTCGCCAGCCCGCTGCCGGGACCGTCAGGGAACGTGGAGTTCTTCCTCTGGCTGCGGCGGGACGCGCCGCCGCTGGATGCCGCCGCGCTGCATCTGGCCGTCGCCGAGGGGCCGCAGTGACCGGGCAGCGCGCGGTCCTGCTCGTCGCGCACACTGGCCGGCCGGCCGCGGTGCTCAGCGCCCGCTCGGTCGCCGGGCGGCTCGGCTACGCGGGCTTCGAGGTGCGGGTGCTGGACAGCGAGGCGGACGACCTCGGCCTTGAAGGCGCGCGCCCGGTGCCGGCCTGCCCGGTCGCCGCGGAGGGCGCGGAGATGATCGTCGTGGTCGGCGGCGACGGCACGCTGCTGCGCGCCGCCGAGCTGGCCCGTCCGGCCGGCACCCCGATGCTCGGAGTGAACCTCGGGCACGTGGGCTTCCTTGCCGAGGTCGAGCCCGACGACCTGGCCGGGACCGTGGACCATGTGGTAGCCGGCGACTACGTCGTAGAGCAGCGCATGACCATCGACGTGACCGTGCTCAGCAACAGCCATGTGGCGGCGACGACCTGGGCGCTGAACGAGGCATCGGTCGAGAAGGCAGCCAGGGAGCGGATGCTTGACCTGGTCACCGAGATCGACGGCCGGCCGCTGTCGCGGTGGGGCTGCGACGGCGTGGTATTCGCCACGCCGACCGGGTCCACGGCCTACGCGTTCTCGGCTGGCGGGCCGGTGGTCTGGCCGGAGGTCGAGGCGCTGCTGCTGGTGCCGATCAGCGCGCATGCGCTGTTCGCCGGACCGATGGTGGTCTCGCCGCGGTCGGTGCTCGCCGCCGAGGTGATCGAGCCGACGGGCGGCCAAATACCGCCAACGGGGGCGGTTCTGTGGTGCGATGGACGTCGTAGGGTTGACCTCCCGCCGCGTGCCCGCATTGAGGTGCGGCGCGGCGCCCGGCCGGTGCTGCTGGCCAGGCTGCGCGGCAGCGGCGGTCAGCAGGCAGGCGCGAGCAAGCAGGATGCCGAGATCGGCGCTTCGTTCACCGACCGGCTGGTGGCGAAGTTCGGCTTGCCGGTGACCGGCTGGCGCGGTCAGGGCGCGGCGCGCCGCGAGGCTGCGGTGCGGCGCGAGGCCGAGGCGCGCCAGACAGACGAGGAGCCGGGCGGCGATGCTTGAGGAAGTCAGGATCAGCGGCCTCGGGGTCATCGACGAGGCGGTCCTCCAGCTTTCTCCCGGCTTCACGGTCGTGACCGGCGAGACCGGCGCCGGCAAGACGATGGTCGTCTCCGGGCTCGGGCTGCTGTTCGGCGGCCGCGCCGACCCGAGCCGGGTAAGGCCAGGCGCCGACCGGGCCAGCGTTGAGGGCCGGCTGCGCATCGACCCGGCGGGCAACGTTGCCCGGCAGGTCGACGACGCCGGAGGTGACCTCGACGACGACGGCGCGACGCTGATCGTCAGCCGGTCGGTCTCGGCCGAGGGCCGCTCCCGCGCCTACGCCGGCGGCCGCTCGGTGCCGGTATCGCTGCTCACCTACCTCGCCGATGACCTGGTGGCCGTGCACGGGCAGTCCGACCAGCAGCAGCTGCTGCGGCCCGGCCGGCAGCGGGAGGCGCTTGACCGGTTCGGCGGCGCGCAGCTCACCGCGGCGCTGACCGCCTACCAGCGGGTCTACCAGCGGCACGGAAAGGTGCGGGCCGAGCTCGACGAGCTGGCGTCGGCGGCACGCGAGCGCGCTGCCGAGGCAGAGGACCTGACCCGCGGGCTGGCCGAGGTTGAAGGGCTCAAACCGGCCGAGGGCGAGGACGTAGAGCTCGCCGCTGAGGACGAGCGGCTGGCGAACGCGGACGCGCTGCACGCCGCAGCGACGACCGCGCACGAGGCCCTGATCGGCGATCCGGCGGCGAGTTCCTACCAGAGCGCCGATGCTGCCGCGCTGCTCGGATCAGCACGGCAGGCCCTGGAAGCGGCAGCCCAGCATGACCCGGTGCTGGCTGGCCTGGCCGGGCGGGTATCCGAGGCCGCCTACCTGGTTTCCGACGTCGCGGCCGAGCTGGCCTCCTACGCCCAGACGGTCGAGGCGGACCCGGCCAGGCTCGCGGTAGTGCAGGAGCGCCGGGCCGACCTGGCCCGGCTGATCCGCGCCTACGGCGCGCCAGGCGCCGACGAGCCGGCTGGCGCCGTGCCGGCCCTGGCTGGCGTGCTCAGCTGGGCGAAGCGAGCCGGGCAGCGGCTGGCAGAGCTGACCGGCGACGACGACCGGATCACCGCGCTGCAGCAGGAGGAGGCTGAGCTCGCCGCCGAGGTGGCGGAGCTCGCCGGCCAGCTGACGGAGGCGCGGAAGCAGGCAGCGGAGCGGTTCGGCAGCGAGGTCACCGCCGAGCTGGCGGCGCTGGCCATGCCGCACGCACGGCTCAGCGCGGTGCTGACCCCGCTGCGCGAGCCGGGGCCGCATGGCGCCGACGACGTGGAGATCCGGCTGTCAGCGCACCACGGAGCCCCGGCCCTGCCGCTGCAGAAGGGCGCCTCGGGCGGCGAGCTGTCGAGGGTCATGCTCGCGATCGAGGTGGTCTTCGCCGGCGCTGACCCGGTGCCCACGTTCGTCTTCGACGAGGTCGACGCCGGCGTCGGCGGACGCGCCGCGGTCGAGATAGGCCGCCGGCTGGCGCGGCTGGCCCGCCGGGCGCAGGTCATCGTCGTCACCCACCTGCCGCAGGTAGCAGCGTTCGCCGACAATCACCTGGTGGTAGCCAAGGCGGGCGACGGCTCGGTCACCAGCAGCGGGGTGAGCAGGCTTGATGACGACGGCCGGGTCACCGAGCTGTCCCGGATGCTGGCGGGCCTGGAAGACTCAGAATTCGGCCGCGCGCACGCCGGCGAGCTGCTGGCCGCGGCAGCGGCCGAGCGGGACGGGCCGGGCGGCAAGGGCTGATCACCGTGCGGGCGGACGCCGGAAGCCGGCGGGTCTGGCAGACTTGACATCCCATGAAGGCTCCGTCGCTGAGATTCCCGGCAGTGCGGCTGAGCAGGTCGAACGACCTGCCCGGGATAGTAGCGACGGCCCGGCTCGACCGCCGGACCAAGAACCTGCCCCGGCGGCTGCAGCCCGGCGACATCGCCATCATCGACCACGCTGACCTGGACCGGGTCAGCGCGGAGTCGCTGATCAGGAGCCAGGTCGCCGCCGTCGTCAACGCGGCGCCGAGCATCAGCGGCCGGTACCCGAACCTCGGGCCCCAGCTGCTGGTGACGGCTGGCATACCGCTGGTGGACGACGTCGGCTCGGACGTCTTTGACCAGGTCAGGGAAGGCAAGCAGGTCCGCCTGGACGGGGCCACCCTGTATGCAGGGGACACGATCATCGCCAAGGGCACGGTGCAGACCGCCGACTCAGTGTCCGGCGCCATGGCAGTCGCCAGGGAAGGCCTTGACGAGCAGCTCAGGGGGTTCATCTCGAACACGATGGATTACATCACCCGGGAGTCGGAGCTGCTGACCAACGGGATCTCGCTGCCGGAGCTGCGGACCAGCCTCGAGGACCGGCACGCGCTGATCGTGGCCAGGGGCTACCGCTACCGGGAGGACCTGCAGGCACTGCGGTCCTACATCCGCGAGTTCAAGCCCGTGATCATCGCGGTCGACGGCGGCGCCAACGCCTTGCTGGAGGCCGGCTACCGGCCGCACCTGATCGTCGGTGACATGGACTCGGTCTCTGACACGGCCCTGGACTGCGGCGCTGAGCTGGTCGTGCACGCCTACCGGGACGGCAGGGCGCCTGGCCTGGCCAGGGTGCAGGAACTCGGCCTCGAACCGGTGATCTGCCCCGCGCCAGGCACCAGCGAGGATATGGCCGTGCTGCTCGCCGATGAGGCGGGCGCCAGCCTGATCGTGGCCGTCGGCATGCGGTTCTCGCTCACCGAGTTCATGGACAAGGGCCGGCCAGGGATGGCCAGCGCGGTCCTGACCAGGGTCAGGGTCGGCGACAAGATCGTGGACGCCAAGGGCGTCAGCCGGCTCTACCGCGACCGCATCTCGGGCTGGGCGCTGACGATGCTCGCGCTCGCCGCGGCAGTGACGCTGCTGGTAGCCTTCGGGGCCGCCCCGGTGGCCGGGATCGTCTACCGGTTCCTCGAGACCCAGCTAGTGACGTTCTGGTACTGGCTGACTGGAATTTTCTAGTGATCGATTTCCGATATCACCTGGTTTCCATCATCGCCGTGTTCCTGGCGCTGGCAATCGGCATCGTCGTGGGCGCCGACGCGCTCAAGCCTCTCGTGGTGCAGACCCTCGACCGGGCCTCGAAGCGTGAGGCCGCGCAGGTGCAGTCGCTGCTTGGCGATAAGCGCAAGCTGCAGCAGCAGATCAGCAGCGACCAGAAGTTCGCCCAGGCCGGTGCCGGGGCGCTGCTTTCCGGCCTGCTGTCCGGCCAGCGGGTGGTGCTCGTCACCGCGCCCGGCGCGAGCAGCCAGGCGGTCAGCGGCGTGACCACCGCGGTTCAGGAGGCCGGCGGGACCATGACGGCCAGGGTCAGCATGCAGCCGTCGTTCTTCGACGCGGCGGCGGTGACTGAGACGAGCCTCAGGTCGCTCTCCCAGGAACTGGCAGCGCGCAACGGGCTCACCGTCGATACCGCGTCGCTGACCGGCAACCCGCAGATCAGCGGCCAGCAGGCAGCCGCCGGGCTGATCGCCAACGCGCTGGCCGGCGGCGGCAGCCTGCCGTGGACAGCTGGCCAGAGCAGCTCCATCCTGGCGGGCTTCGGGCAGCAGGGCTACCTCAAGGTCAGCGGCGGGCAGGGCTCGGGCGGCACAGCGGTGGCCGCGCCCGCGAGCCTGGCCATCGTCATCACCCCCGGCACCGCGCCGGCCAGCGACTCCGACCCGGAGAACCTGGCGCTGATCGCGCTGGCGCAGCAGCTGCAGACGGCCAGCCAGGGCACCGTCGTGGCCGGGTCGCTGACCAGCTCCGGATCCGGCAGCGCCATCAGCGAGATCAGGGGCTCGGGGGCGCCGCTCACCACCGTCGACAGCGCGAACCTGCCGGTCGGCCAAGTCGCTGTCGCACTGGCCCTCAAGCAGCTGCTGCTCGGCAAGTCGCCGGCCAGCTACGGCGTGGGACCCAACGCGTACCCGACCCCGTCGCCCACGGCGACGCCGAGCGTGGCGCCCAGCCAGCCCGGCGGCGGCAAGGGCAGCAGCCCGCCGGCCAAGCCGTGAGGCCGGCGGCCGGGCAGCGCGGAGCCGGGCAGCGCGCCGCATCGCCGCGCCCGGCCCGGCCGGCTCGCGAAGGCCCAGGCCCGCCGGCCCTTTCGCTCGCAGCCAGCCAGGAAGTCCCTGCCGTGGTGCCGCTCGCGCTCGGGGCGGCCGGCGCCCGGCTCGGCTACGCGGCGCTGCGCCGCTGGCCGCCTGGCGGGGCCGGCCGGTGGGCGAGGTCCAACCACCGCGGAGAGCCGGTGACGCTGCTGGCAGGCCCGGCCCTCGCCGCCGCAGCGGTCAGCGCGGCGGTCAGCACGCCGGGCATCCCCGGCCGGCACCGGATGGCGCTAGCCGCCGCCGGAGCGGGCGCGGCCGCCTTCGGTTGCTACGACGACCTGGCGGGCCGTGCTGACCGGCGGGGCTTTCGCGGCCACCTGGGCGCGCTGGCAAGCGGCGAGGTGACCAGCGGCGCGATCAAGATCGGCGGAATCGGCTGCGCCGCCGCCGCCGCCGCCATGGCGCTTGGCGGGCGGCCAGCCGACCGGGTGGTCAACGCCGCCCTGATCGCCGGCGGGGCCAACCTGGTGAACCTGTTCGACCTGCGCCCTGGCCGGGCCATCAAGATCGCCGTCGCTGCTGCCGCCCTGGCCAGCGCGGCAGGTCCGGCTGCCCGCCGGGGCACCGCCGCGCCGATCGGTGCCGCGCTCGCGCTGCTACCCGATGACCTGGGAGAACGAGCCATGCTCGGGGATGCCGGAGCCAATGCGCTCGGCGCGATGCTGGCAGCATCGGTCGCGGCGAGCGCGCCCCGGCCGGCCAGGGTCGCCGCTCTCGGGGTGACTGTCGCGCTGACCGCGGCCAGCGAGCGGGTCAGCTTCAGCCGGGTGATCGACACAGTTCCTGTGCTGCGGCGGCTCGACATGCTCGGCCGGGCCGCGCCCGGCGGCCCCGCCGGCCTGCCGGATGAAAATGCCGCTGGGGGGCGCGCGAGCGTGCCAGGGCCGTCCTGCGGTGCGCACCCGGTGGCCGGCCGGCCGGGCGGGCAGGCTGGCTGATGAGGACGCCGCCGCGGGTCGCTTTCGTGCTCGCGGTGACCGCAGGCGGCACTGGGCGGCACGCCGCCATGCTCGCGGCCGGCTGCGAGGGCCGGGGGCTGCCGGTGAGCGTGCTCGCACCGGACGGCGCCCGCGCGCTGTTCGCGGCAGCCGGCCAGGCGACCGCGTTCTGCGAAGTGAACATCGGCGAGAGACCACGGCCGGGCCGGGACGCCGCCGCCGTGCTGCGGCTCAGGTCCGCGCTCGCAGTTGCGCAGCCCGCCGTGGTGCACGCGCACGGGATGCGCGCAGGCGCCGCCGCTTCGGTAGCACTGGCGGTCAGCCGGCCCCGCCCGCCACTGCTGGTGACCGTGCACAACGGCCCCCCCGGCGGCCGGCTGGCCAGGCTGGTGCACGCGGCGCTGGAGCTGGTCGTCGCCCGTCGCGCTGACCGGGTGCTGTGCGTCTCGGCCGACCTGGCCGACCGGATGCGCAGGCGTGGCGCGCGCGAGCCTGGCGTCGCCGTCGTGGCAGCCCCGCTGGCTGAGCCGCCGAGCGCAGCAGCGGTCAGCCGGGCCAGGTCGCAGGCCGCGGGCGCCGGGGGCGGCGCGGGCTCCCCGCTGGTGCTGGCGGCGGGCAGGCTCACCGCGCAGAAGGGCTTCGGCACGCTGCTCGCCGCGGCCGAGCGCTGGCAGCACCGCAGCCCGGTGCCGCGGCTGGTCATCGCGGGCGACGGCCCGCTCGCTGATGAGCTCGCCGGCCGGGCGAGCTCGGCCGGGCTGGCCGCGGTGTTCCTCGGCTGGCGCGAGGACGTGCGGGCGCTGCTGGCCGCCGCCGACGTGCTGGCGGTCCCCAGCAGCTGGGAGGGCCAGCCGCTGCTGATCCAGGAAGCCCTGCAGGCTGGCGTCCCGATCGTGGCCAGCCGCGTGGGCGGGATCCCGGCGCTGACCGGACCGGACGCGGCACTGCTTGTGCCGCCCGGCGACCCGGCGGCGCTGGCTGCCGCGGTCCTGCGTGTGCTCGACGAGCCGGGGCTGGCGGCGACGCTATCGAAAGCAGCGCTCGGCCGGGCTGCCTGGCTTCCCGGCGAGCAGGATGCCATCAACGCGGCCATCGCCGAATACCGCCGGGTTACGCCGGACGCGGCCTGGAATCACTGATTCGCATTTAAAGCGCGGATTGCTCCGCTAGCTGACTAGCCGGCAGCTTTTCCAGCAAAAATCCGCAATTCGACGTGAACAAGGGTGCATTATGTGCTAGCTATTCCCCTAGCTAGTTGAGATCGGGTGCTACCTGGGGGGGTGGACATGGTCAGGCAGTCAGGCGTGTCCGCGTCCGCGCCCGCCACCGGCCAGGATTACGGGCCCGGCCAGGCGCCTGGCCAGCACCCTGAGCCTTCCCGCCACGCTGCTGCCGCTGATACGGCGGCGGGATCCCCGGCGGCGCAATCGCCGCAGGCTGAATCGCGCCGGCCGGATTCGGCGCAACCAGATTCGCCGCAGCCCGAATCTTCGCCACACCCCGAATCGGATTCGGATTCGGCCGGCCAGCGCGGTATTACCGATCCGGTGGCGCCGGAGACTGCCGAGAGCGCCGATTCAGCGCCCGAGAGCCCCGCCAGCGCGGCGCTGGCGCACGCCGAGCTCGCGCCGCCATCCTGGGCCAGGGTCATCGGCACGACGCTGCGGCTCTGGCTGCACCGCCGGCTCGTCAGCCGGCTGCGACGGGGACTGCGGTCGTTCAGGTCCCGGCGCGGGGTCGCGGTGCTGGCCGTGCTCGGCGCGGCCGTCCTGTTCGCGGCCGGCGCGCTGACCATCGCGCTGGCGGGGGGGCGCACGACGGCCAGTGCGCCCTCAGGCCGGCCGGCCACCAGCCAGGGTGCTGGCAGCCAGGGTCCTGCTGACAGCCCGAGCGCGCTCGCCGCGGCTGCGACGGCCAGGACTCAGGCCGCACGCTGGGTGGCCACTCAGGTCAGCCGCAGTTCGATCGTGGCCTGCGACCCGCAGATGTGCGCAGCGCTGCAGGCCGCCGGGTTCCCGCCGGCCAACCTGCTCTCGCTCGGCACCCCGGCTGTCGACCCGCTCGGCTCGGCCGCCCTGGTATCCACCGAGGTGCTGCGCAGCAAGTTCGGCAGCAAACTCGACGAGGTCTACGCGCCGGCCGTGCTCGCGAGCTTCGGCACCGGCCAGGCAAACGTCCAGGTCCGGGTCACCGCGCCGGACGGCAGCGCCGCGTACGGGGCAGCACTGGCAGCCGATGTGGCCGCCCGCCGGTCGAGCGGCGCTGAATTGCTCGGCGACGGCCGGATTCAGGCGTCGGCCACAGCCCGGCGGCAGCTATCGGCCGGCCAGGTCGACTCCCGGCTGCTCACGAACCTGTCCGCGCTGGCTTCGAGCTTCCGGGTCAGCGTGCTGCAGTTCGCCGACGCAGGGCCGGGCGCCAGCCAGGGGATGCCACTGCGCCAGGCGGTGCTCGCACTCAGGCCGGCCGGCCACGCCGCTGCAGTACGCCCGCAGACGGTAGCCGGCTTCCTGCATGAGCAGATCACGCCGTTCCGGGTCACCAGCTATCAGCTATCCCAAGTCAGCCGCCAGGTCATCCTGCGGATGGAGTTCGCCGCCCCGAGCCAGCCAGGGCTGCTCGGCAATCGGCGGTAACAGCAACTCGCCGGCGGCCGCTGCGGGCCGCCGGCCAGTCAGGGGAGGACACGCACCATGACACGCTCGCGCATAGCCCGGCTGGCCGCGGCCACCGGGCTGGCTATCGGCACGGCCCTGTTGGCCGGGCCGGCCGCATCGGCCTCATCCGGCACCGGCTGGATCAGGCTCGCCCACCTGTCGCCGAACACCCCGGCGGTGGATGTCTACCTGTACTCGTTCCACCACGCCAGGGCCAAGATCGTGCTGCACCACGTCGCGTACGGCACGGTCTCGCCCTACGAGGCGATCCCGGCGGGGGAGTACACCGTCGCCATGCGCGCGGCGAACGCGCCGGCGCGGTCCAAGCCGGTGCTGTCGACCAACGTCGACGTGCTGGCGCACAAGGCATACACGGTCGCTGGCTTGGGCCCGTTCAAGGGCCTGCGGCTGGGAATCCTGCACGACAGGCTGGGCACGCCCAAGGGCAAGGCGCTGGTCCGGGTCATCCAGGCCTCGCTACAGCAGCACACCATCTCGGTCCGGGCCGGCGGGCACGTGATCGCCCGGCGGCTGCACTTCGGCCGGACGACCCGCTACCACGCCGTGCCTGCCGGGTCCCTTGACGTCCGCGCCGCCGGCAGCAGCGAGAACACCACCCTGGACGTCCCGCTGGCGGCCGGCACCGTGCACACCCTGGTCGTTCTCGACGACCCGGGCCGTTTGCAGATCGACGACCTGACCGACTCGGCGGGCAGCCAGGTCACCGTCGCGCCAGCCACCGGGCTCGGCGGCACCGCGCCGAAGCCTGGCGCGCCCATGCTGCCGTGGCTGGTCGTGGCGGCCGGCGGCCTGCTGGTCACCGCTGGCGGGATCCGGGTGTACCGGATCCGCGGCAGGGCGCTGCGCACGCCCTGACCGGACCTGCGAGAGAACTGAAGGTCTGAGATGGCCAGACGGGGAGCCCGGCACGCGCTGCCGCCCAGCAAGAGGATCATGCTCGGCCTGCTGCTCGGCGGGCTGCTGTTCTTCGGGCTTGGCGCGTGCGGGCTCGTCGTCGCGGCCGGGAAGCCGGGAAAGCCGGCCACGCCCGTGCATGCGCCGCAGGCCATGCTGCCGGTGCCCAAGGGCAAGCGGGCGCCGGTTCCGGTGCCCGCCGCCGATGACCAGGCCGCGATCCCGGTCAGCATCACCATCCCGGTGATCGACGTGCGCAGCCGGCTGCTGCACCTGGGCCAGACCAAGTCCGGCGCGCTGCAGACGCCGCCCGTCACGACCGTCGCCGGATGGTTCACCGGCAGCCCGCGGCCGGGCGACATCGGGTCGTCGGTCATCATCGGCCATGTCGACTCGGTCCAGGGGCCGGGGATCTTCTTCCGGCTCCGGCTCATGCGGCCGGGCGAGCGGGTCTACGTACGGCAGGCCAGCGGCAGGGTCGCCGTATTCCGGGTCACCGGCGTGCGGCAGTATCTCAAGGCCTCGTTTCCCGCTTCTGCGGTCTACGGCGGCACGCCGACCGCGCAGCTGCGGCTGATCACCTGCGGCGGGCACTTCGACCAGGCGACCGGCCACTACCTCAGCAACGTCGTCGTCTACGCGACGCTCATCCACTAAGCCGCCGCTTCTGCAGCGGGCCGAGCGGCCGGGCGCAGGCCAGGACCGCTGGGAAGCGTGCCAGGCCCGGCCGGGGTCAGGCGCGGGCTGGGGCTGGGCCGAAGCGGGCCACGGCGAACCTGGCGGCAGGAAGGCCAGCGGGCTCGGTGCCCTCGGCCAGGCTCGCGAGCCACTCACCGAGCAGCGGGCCGAACTTGAAGCCGTGCCCCGAGGTGCCGCAGCCGGCCACCACGTTTCCTGCGCTGTCCACCACGAAGTCCTCGTCCTGCGTGTTGTCGTAGACGCACCGCTCGGTGCTGGCCGGCTCGGAATGGTAGCCAGGCAGGTACCGGCCGGCCAGCTGGACAAGCTCGGCGAGCAGCCCGGCTTCTGGCCCGGCGGTCAGCCGGAGCAGGTCGGCTGGTGGCCCGCCGCGGTGCACGCCGATCTTGTACAGCGCCGACCCTGGCACCGGCAGCCCGTACGGCGTCCGGCCATCGTGGCAGACGAAGATCGGCGGCGTCGTGACCGGCCCAGCGACGGGGGAGAGGTAGCCGACCTGCTCCAGGGTGGGTGCTGAGGGCACGGCGGGCAGCTGGCCGGACACCAGCGCGCTGGTGAACGGCCCGGCGCAGACGATCACTTTCCTGGCCTGCAGCGGCCCTGCGCTGGTCTGCAGCCGCACCCGGCGGCCGTCGTCGGCGATGCCGGTCACCCGCACGCCGGTGCGGATCTCCGGCAGGCCGTCGGCCAGCGCAAGGAGCGCCTGGTCAGCGGCTAGCACGCCGGACTGCGTCTCCAGCAGGACCTGGCCGTGCACCCGGATGCCAGGGAACCGGTCAGCCGCCTCGGCCGCCGACAGCAGCTCGCACGGCGCCCCGGCGGCACGCATTCCGTCGTGCACGGCCGTCAGGTCGCGGCCGAAGGTGAGCTGCGGGACCGGGTGTAGCAGCGGCCGGCCGGACTCTGCTTCGAGCTGATGCCACAGCACCCGGCTGCGCTGCGCAAGCGTGACGTAGCAAGGATCGGGGTAGCCGAGCCGGAAGATCCGGCAGCTGCCCTTCGACCCGGCCGTTTCGTTGCCGATCTCGCCCTGGTCGAGGACCGTCACGTCGCGGCCGCGCCTGGCCAGCGCCCGGCCGGCGGCCAGGCCGAGCAGGCCGGCCCCGACGACGGCGTACTCGTGCTCAGCTGTCATCGTGACCTGCGCTAGGCCGCCGCGCCGTCACCGCGGACGAGCTCGAGGTAGGACAGGTAGACGGTGGCGAACGGCTCGCTGCCGTCGGCGAGCACGCGCCGCAGCCAGTCAGCCGCATGCTCGGCCTGGCCTACCAGCTCGGCCGGGTAGCCGTAGGCGAGGCGATGCTCGGCGAACTCGTCCTCGTCGAGCAGCTCCACCCGGCCGTCACGCATGCGCACCACGTCCAGGTCGAGGTCGATCATGGTCACCTCAGCCGGGCTTGGCCAGCTGACCGGCGTGGTGATGTCGCAGTAGATCTCTGTCTTGTTCGGCACGTCGTTGAACGCCGCTGTCCACCAGCCCTCGCGCGGGAACAGCATGACCCCCGCGTGCTGCAGCTGCACCAGCGGCCCGTCGCCCTTGCGCATGACCATCGGGGCCGGCGCTCCGGTCCACACGCCGTGCTCGTCCTCGCCGAGCGCGCGCATGTCCTGATTCCAGTGCAGCGATCCGTCGTACTTGCGGTAGATCACCCGGACGTCAGCGGCCATGACCGAACTGTACTGGCGATCTCAGACGGTGCTGGCGGCCCGCCGGCTATGCCTGATCAGCGGTCCGCCTGGCCGCCCGCCCGCTGAACAGGTAGCCGGGACGACCGTCCCGGAACTCCAGGAAGGTCACCAGCGACTCGTAGCCATCCTCGGCGGTATGGAATGCCCCGGGGTCGACTGGCCGCAAGGCCACTTCCGGGTCAGGCCCCTGGTGTAGCTCTGCCAGCGGACCGGTGAAGCTCGTGCGCCACACCAGCCGCCCGTCCTCGGCGCGCACCTCGTGCCGCACGCCGAGCCGCTCGTAGACTCCGGCGTAGTCCTGCAGCCGCAGCTCAGGCGCCGGATCGGCAGGCTGGGGCACCCGCGGCAGCCGCACCCCTGCGAGCGTCTCGAACAGCCAGCCGCCGAGATCGCGCCACAGCAGCTGACCCGCTTCCGCGTTGGTCAGCAGCACGATGACCAGATCGCGCTCGGGTATCCCCTCCAGGAACGAGACCTGGCCGATGGTGCCGCCGCCGTGCCCGGCGACCCGCACTCCGAGGCAGTCGGTCAGCAGCCAGCCAAGGCCCTGCGCCTGCGGCACGTCCCTGGAGGGCGGCCTGGCCGCCTGGACCTCGAGCATCTGCTTAACGCTCTGCTCGCTGAGGATCCGCTCACCGCTGAGGGTCACGCCGCCGGACATGCAGGTCCTGGCGAACGTCGCCAGTTCAGCCGCGGTCGAGACGGTCCTGCTGCCGGCCGGTACGTGCGCTTCCTCCATGATCACCACGGGCGGCACCACCGGTGCCTTGTCCGGTCCTGGCACATGGCCGACGGCGCAGCGGCGAGCCAGCATCTCCTCGGGCAGCACCGTGGTGTGCCGCATGCCGAGCGGCGCCAGGATGCGCTCACGGAGTGCCTGGTGGTACGGCATCCCGGTCAGCTTCTCCACCACATGCCCGGCCAGCACGAATCCTGAGTTGCAGTACGACCACAGCTGGCCTGGCTGGTGCACCAGGTCAATGTCCCGCAGCGATTCGACGTATCGCGCGACCGCGCCGTCGCCGCGCCCGAAGCCCTGGAAATAGTCGCCCTGAATGCCGCTGGTATGGGTCAGCAGGTGCCGCAGCGTGATCAGGTCAGCCGCGCCAGGCTCGGCGAGCTGGAACGCGGGGACGTAGCGGCGGACCGGGGCGTCCAGGTCTGCCTGCCCGGCCTCGACCAGCTGCATCACCAGCGCGGTGGTCATGAGCTTTGTGTTCGAGCCGATCTGGAAGACCGAGTCGGTGGTGGCCGCCAGCGAGGTCCTCGCGTTCAGCACTCCGGTCGCGAAGTCCATGAGCTCGCTGCCCTGGCTGACGGCCAGCGCCGCACCCGGCACGTTATGGCGGCTGGCAAGCGCGTCGAGCCGGGCCTGAATGTCGGTGATATGGGCTATAAGCGACGTCATGCACCGAGCCTAAACGGCGGGCTCGGCAATTCAGGCCTCGCGGCGGTGAATGCCAGGGGCCGTCAGTGCACGGGCAGCTGCCGGCGCGCTGACGGCCGCCTGAGCACGGCCCCCGCTCAGGCCAGGGCGTCGATGAACTCCTGCGCGGTCATCGGCCGGGAGAACATCGGGTAGTCGAAGCGCAGCGCGTTGTCGTGCTCCTCCGCCGACGTCGCCGCCAGGCAGTCGCTGAGCGTTACCACCTGATAGCCATTCTCGTAGCCGCTGCGCATGGTCGACTCAACGCAGCAGTTGGTCAGGAAGCCGCCGAGCACCAGCGTGCTGATGCCCTTGCTGCGCAGGATGAAGTCCAGGTTGGTGCTGGCGAAGGTGTCAAGGCCGCGCTTTCCCTCGATCACGATGTCACCGGGCTGCGGGGCGAGGGCGTCGACGATCGCCGCGCCCCAGCTGTCCTTGACGAACGCGTTGCCGTCGACGACGCCCTTGAGAATGCCGTACGGATGCGAGCTGAGCTCGTTATAGCCCGGCGCGAAGGTGATCGGCGCGTGCATGATCGTCGCGCCGGCTGCCCTGGCCTTCTCGACTACCCGCCGGGTGTTGGCGAGCATGTCGGTCTTGTCCATCACATCGCTGACGGCGCCGTGCAGCACTCCGCCGTCGGTGGTGAAGTCGTTCTGGTATTCGATCAGCACAACAGCGGTGGACGTCGGGTCGATCGGCACGGTAATCCCCTCCGGGCGGGACGAGCGCGGCATTGAAATGTCACCGACTGCAGCCTCGTCGTCCTGAGCGACACGCGCCTGCGGTCAGCGCCAGCTCTCTTAGCCTGCCGGGCCGCCGGGCCGACTTCAAGCGGCCAGGTCCCGTCCGGCTACCAGCCGCGGGCGCGCCACTCCGGCACGTGCGGCCGCTCGGTGCCGATCGTGGTGTCGGCGCCGTGACCGGGATACACCCAGGTCCCGTCCGGCAGCTCGGCGAAGATCCGCTGCTCCAGGTCGGTGATCAGCTGGCCGAACCGCTCGGGGTCACCCTGGGTGTTGCCCGGCCCGCCGGGGAACAGCGAGTCGCCGGTGAACAGGTGCGGCTCGGCGGCCAGCTGGCCGTCCGCGTCGTAGCACAGCGCGATGCTGCCGGGCGTGTGCCCGCGCAGGTGGATGACCGACAGGGTGGCGTCGCCTACGCTCACCGTGTCGCCGTGGCTGACCGGCTGGGTGACCGGCACCGGCAGCGCGCCGGCGTCCTGCGGGTGCGCGGCCGTGGCGGCGCCGGTGGCCTGCTCTACCTCGCTCAGCGCCTCCCAGTGATCCCGGTGCTGGTGCGTGGTAATGATGGTCGCCAGCGGCGTGCCGCCGATGAGGCCGAGCAGGGTGTCCGCCTCGTTGGCCGCGTCGATCAGCGCGAGTTCCCCTGTGCTTGTGCAGCGCAGCAGGTAGGCGTTGTTGTTCATGGGCCCGACGGCCACCTTGGTGACAGTCAAGCCGGGCAGCTCCCTGGTGTCGGCCGGCCCGCCGACGGTGACGTCTCCGGTGTAGGTCATCGGTGCTCCTTTTCTTGCCTGGTCATTACCATGCGGGCACTGCTGGCAGGCGGCCGCCGGGCCCGGCTGTCAGCCCGGCGCCGTCGCTGCGCCCGAGCAGCCAGGCCAGCAGCGGCCCGCCCGGCCCGGACACCAGGCACCGCGGCCCGGCACTCGCCCTGGCGGCTGTGCCGATCCGGTAGCTCTGCCCGGTACTGATGTTGGTGAGCTCGGCTGGCTCGGCCGACTCGTCGGCGTCGAACGCGCTGGTGACGTTCTGCAGGAACTCGTCCACGAACGACTCAGGCCAGTCGTCCGGCCGGTAGCCCGCGTTCAGGTCGACGTGGTGGATCTCCAGCTCCGACAGCCGCCGCCGGAGCACGACCCAGGCCGGATGGGCCGGTCCGCGCAGGCCCCTGACGCTGGCCTGCCACGCCGTCGCGTCGAGCGTGCCGGCCTCCCGGCCGAATGCCTCGCCGGAATCGCTGATATCCGCGGCCAGCTCCGCGGCCGTCCGCCCGGCACCGGCGCTGATCTCCTGGTCACGTGCCTGAAGGCTGGCGTACTGGGGCGTTTCGATCCCGGTTCGGGCCCAGATGAGCAGGTTGCGCAGTCCGTCGGCGTTGCGCGCGATGTGCGTGAGCACGTGCCCGCGGCTCCAGCCAGGCAGCAGTGACGGCCCGGCCACCTCGATGTCGGTGATCCGGGTCGCGGTGGCCAGCACCCGGCGGTGGGCATCGGCTACCCGTTCCCGCAGCGCGACCGGGTCGCCTTGCACGGGCTCCACTCCTCTTGCTTCCTGTCCTGCGGTGTCCCCGGCCATCTTGCCCTACCGTGGCGGCAGGGCCGGGGCGAGGCTGCCCTGCCGCGCCCGGCTCGGCGCCAGCAGCGGCAGCCCGGCTGGCGAGGGAAGGTATCTGCCCTGCTGGCGGTTGTCATCGGTTGGCACGGGGGAGAGCGGGCAGCCGGTCGCTGAAATGCGGCCGTGTTTTGTCAGACCCGCTAGATACCATGGCCTCGCGCCAGTTCAGCCCCCGATTCAGCCGCCCACAACGGGAGAAACCGAGCGCCAAGTGGCAGATCGTCTCGTCGTCCGCGGTGCGCGCGAGCACAACCTCAAGGATGTCTCGCTCGACCTGCCCAGGGACGCCCTGATCGTGTTCACCGGACTGTCCGGGTCAGGCAAGTCGAGCCTGGCCTTCGACACGATCTTCGCCGAGGGCCAGCGCCGGTACGTCGAGTCGCTGTACGCCTACGCCCGCCAGTTCCTCGGCCAGATGGACAAGCCCGACGTGGACTTCATCGACGGGCTCTCCCCGGCGGTCTCGATCGACCAGAAGGCGGCCGGCCGCAATCCGCGGTCCACCGTCGGCACGATCACCGAGGTCTACGACTACCTGCGGCTGCTGTACGCCAGGGTCGGCAAGCCGCACTGCCCGATCTGCGGCCGGCCGATCGCGCGGCAGACCCCGCAGCAGATCGTGGACCGGGTGCTTGAGCTGGACGAGGGCTCGCGGTTCCAGGTGCTGGCACCGGTCGTGCGCGGCCGCAAGGGCGAGTACACCGAGCTGCTCCGTGACCTGCAGACCAAGGGTTACTCCAGGGCCAGGGTCGACGGCACCGTGATCCGGCTGGACAGCGCCACCACCGGCGGCGAGCTGCCCGCGCTGAAGAAATACGAGAAGCACGACATCGAGGTCGTGGTCGACCGGCTCGATGTGAAGGAGTCGGCGCGGCGCCGGCTGACCGACTCGGTCGAGACAGCGCTCGGCCTGTCCGGCGGGATCGTGGTCCTCGACTTCGTCGACCTGCCGGACAACGACCCGCACCGTGAGCGGATGTTCTCCGAGCACCTGGCCTGCCTGTATGACGACCTTTCCTTCGACGAGCTCGAGCCGCGGTCGTTCTCGTTCAACTCGCCCTGGGGTGCCTGCCCGGAGTGCACCGGCCTCGGCACCCGGATGGAAGTCGACCCCGAGCTGGTGGTGTCGGATCCGGAGCGCACCCTGGCTGACGGCGCCATCGGGGTGTGGACCGGCGGCCACGTCAGCGACTACTTCGTGCGGCTGATCGAGGCGCTCGGCTACTCGATGGGGTTCACCGTCGACAGCAAGTGGTCCCGGCTGTCGGCTGCTGCCCGGCACGCGCTGCTCTACGGCTACGGCGAGCAGGTGCACGTCAAGTACAAGGGCCGGTACGGCAGGGAGCGCTCGTACTACACGAACTTTGAGGGCGCGATCCCGTACATCGAGCGCCGGCATTCCGAGGCGGAGAGCGACTCAAGCCGCGAGCGGTTTGCCGGGTTCATGCGCGAGGTGCCCTGCCCGTCCTGTCACGGGGCACGGCTCAAGCCGATCTCGCTCGCGGTCAAGGTCGACGGCCGGTCGATCGCGGACTACTGCGCGCTGCCGATCGGCGAGCTGGCCAAGCTGCTGCTGAGCCTTGAGCTGTCCGACCGGGATCAGCAGATCGCCGGCCGGATCCTCAAGGAGGTCAACGCCCGGCTCGGCTTCCTGCTGGACGTCGGCCTCGACTACCTGACCCTGGACCGGGCGTCGGCGACGCTGGCTGGCGGCGAGGCGCAGCGGATCCGGCTGGCGACGCAGATCGGCTCGGGCCTGGTTGGCGTCCTCTACGTGCTCGACGAGCCGTCCATCGGGCTGCACCAGCGAGACAACCACCGGCTGCTGGAGACGCTGATCCGGCTCCGTGACCTCGGCAACACGCTGATCGTCGTCGAGCATGACGAGGACACGATCCGGGCGGCCGACTGGGTCGTGGACATCGGCCCGCGGGCCGGCGAGCACGGCGGCAACGTCGTGGTGTCCGGGCCGCTGGAGGAGCTGCTCACCAGCCAGGACTCGCTGACCGGCGCCTACCTGACCGGGCGGCTGTCCATCCCGCTGCCGGCCGAGCGCCGCAAGCGCCTGCGGGGCCGCGAGGTGGTGGTCAAGGGAGCGGCCGAGCACAACCTGCGCGGCGTGGACGTGGCCTTCCCCCTCGGCTGCTTCATCGCGGTCACCGGAGTGTCAGGGTCGGGCAAGTCGACGCTGGTCAACGACATCCTGTACAGCGCCCTGGCCAAGGAGCTGCAGGGCACCAGGATCGTGCCGGGCAAGCACATCAGGGTCACCGGGATGCAGAACCTGGACAAGGTCGTGCATGTCGACCAGGGGCCGATCGGCCGGACGCCCAGGTCCAACCCGGCCACCTACACCGGCGTTTTCGACCACGTCAGGCGGCTGTTCGCGCAGACCACCGAGGCGAAAGTACGCGGCTACCAGCCGGGCAGGTTCTCGTTCAACGTCAAGGGCGGCCGCTGCGAGGCATGCTCGGGCGACGGCACGATCAAGATCGAGATGCAGTTCCTGCCGGACGTGTACGTGCCGTGCGAGGTCTGTCACGGCGCCCGGTACAACACCGACACGCTGCAGGTGCACTACAAGGGCAAGACGATCGCTGACGTGCTTGAGATGCCGATCGAGGAGGCTGCCGGGTTCTTCGAGCCGATCCCGGCGATCCACCGGCACCTGGCGACCCTGGTGGACGTCGGACTCGGTTACGTCCGGCTTGGCCAGCCAGCGCCCACGCTGTCCGGTGGCGAGGCGCAGCGGGTAAAGCTCGCCTCGGAGCTGCAGCGCAGGTCCACCGGCCGGACGATCTACGTGCTGGACGAGCCGACGACGGGGCTGCACTTCGACGACATCCGCAAGCTGCTCGGCGTGCTCGGCAGGCTGGTCGACAGCGGCAACACCGTCATCGTCATCGAGCACAACCTGGACGTGATCAAGACGGCGGACTGGGTCATCGACCTAGGGCCGGAGGGCGGCTCACGAGGCGGGACCGTCGTCGCGACGGGCACCCCCGAGCAGGTCGCGATGAACGAGGACAGCTACACCGGCCAGTTCCTGAAGAAGCTGCTGAATATCTGACTACTCCGGCGGCCCGGCAGGGTGCCGTAGGGTGACGGCTGTGCGGGCACTTGGTGCTGCCGCGCTGGCAGCAGCCGCCGCGACCGCCCTGGCAGCCTGCTCGGCCGGGCAGCAGGCGCGGCCCGCCGGCCTGGCAGGCCAGCAGCCGGGCTCCGCCCGGCCAGCCTCCAGCTCGCCGGCCGGGCCGGCCAGCGGACAAGCAGTCCCGGCCAGCGGACAGGCAGCGCCGGGCCGAGGCGGGAAGGCCGGCCAGGCACCGGGGCCGGGTCGCCTGCCGCGCTACCCGTCCGGCGCGGCCGTCACCCGGTGCAGTACCAGGACCGGCCGGGCACCGGTGCTGCGAGACGTGCCAGCTGCTGCCGAGCGCGTGCCGGAGCCGCCGTTCGGCGTGGCGGCTGCCAGCTCCGGCTACTCGTTCGTCACGATGGGCACTGGCGGGACGCTGGCCGCCGGCTCGGTGGCTGTCTTCCGTGACGGCGGCACTGGCCAGCCGGCGCAGCTGCGGCGGCTGTCGGCCGGGCCGCTGCCTCAGGGCGTGGCCCTGACCCGCGGCGGCCGTTACCTGCTGGTGGCCACCGGCTCCGGGATCACGGTCATCAGCGCGCGCCGGGCCGAGCTTGGCCGGCCGCGCGCCGTGCTCGGGGCGCTGACCAGCTCTGGGTCCGGGGCGATCGAAGTCGCGGTCACGCCGGACGGCTCGCTCGCCTTCGTCAGCCTGGAAGGCAGCAGCGAGATTGCCGTCTTCGATCTCCGGCAGGCCCTGGCCAGCCACTTCGTCCGGTCCGGCTATATCGGCAGCATCCCGGCCGGCTTCGCGCCCGTCGGGCTGGCGCTCTCGCCCGACGGGCGCTGGCTGTATGCCACCAGTGAGCAGTCGGCCGGCGGCTCAAGTGCGGGACTGCTGCAGGTGATCAGCGTTGCGGCGGCGAGGATCCGGCCGGCGGCCGCAACCGTGGCGGTGGTCAGGGCCGGCTGCGAGCCGGTCCGGGTGATCACCTCCGCTGACGGCCGGGTTGTGTGGGTGACCGCGCGGGCCAGCAACGAGCTGCTCGGCTTCTCGGCGTCCCGGCTGCGCAGCAGCCCGGCCCGCTCTCTTGCCGCCGCCGTGCGGGTCGGCGAGCTGCCGGTAGGCGTCGCCCTGGCCGACGGCGGCCGCCGGCTCGTCATCGCCGATTCCGATCGCTTCGACATACCCGGCGGGCACGCCAGCCTGGCGGTGGTCAACGTTCCCGCCGCCCTCTCCGGCCGCGCCGCGCTGGCCGGCTACCTGAGCTCCGGCCGGTTCCCCAGGGAGCTGGCGCTGGAGCCAGGCGGGCGGAAGCTGCTGGTGACGAACTACGGCTCCCGGCAGCTGCAGGAGGTCCGGGTCACCGGCCTGCCCTGAGGGCGGCTACGCTCGCGTCGCGTGGACCTGGTAACCGGCTACGGACCGGCGCGGGCGGAGATCGACGACGCCGGGCGCGCGTTCCTGCTAGCCCTGACCCACGGCGCCGGCGGCGGCGTCGACTCGCCCGACCTGCTCGCCGTCCGGGACGCAGCCGTCCAGCTCGGCGGGATCGTGGCCAGGGTGATGCAGCCCTACCGGGTGCGCGGTGCCCGGGTGCCGGGCTCGGCTGTCCGGCAGGACGCGGCCTGGCTGGAGATCATCAGCCAGCTGCATGAGCTATCCGGCGGCATCCCGCTGGTGCAGGGCGGCCGGAGCAACGGCGCGCGGGTCGCCTGCCGGACAGCATCGGCGGCCGGGGCGCGGGCAGTCGTCGCGCTGGCTTTCCCGCTGCACCCGCCCGGCCGCCCGGAGCGCTCCAGGGCTGCCGAGCTGCGCGCGGCAGGCACCGATGTGCTGGTGGTCAACGGCGACCGCGACCCGTTCGGCGTGCCTGACCCGGCCGACGCCGCCAGCGTCGTGGTGCTGCCCGGCGAGACGCACGGGCTGTCGCGGCACCCGGCCGCGGTCGGCCAGGCGGCTGGCAGCTGGCTGAGCGAGATTCTCGGCCTGGGTTAGCCGCACGAGTCAGGCAGGTGCGGGAGGCGGCTGGCGCGCGGCACAGGGCGCGCGGGCGGACCGCCAGGCGGCGCTAAGCCGCCGGGGACTGCGAGCTAGTGTCCGGAGACGACTGTCCGGGACGGGCTGCGAATGGCTGCAGAACGAGGTCAGTCGGCCGGTGGGGGGCGATTGCGTCACCGTCGGGGAGAAGCTCTCCGGTGTCCTCGAAGACGACTATGCCGTTGCAGAGCAAGCTCCAGCCCTGCTCGGGGTGGCTGATGATGGTACGAGCCGCCTCACGGTCCGGACTGCCAGGGTCCGGGCAGGTCGGCGTGTGTGGGCACATTGCGTGCCTCCTGAATAGTCCCTCGCTGTGGTCTTGATCACACACTACTGTGCCAGTCAGACGACCTGGCCCAGCATGGGCCGTTGTTACGGTTTTCCTAGCCAAGCTTTGTAGCTTTCGTTATGTCCCGAGGTGCTGAGCCCAACCTGTTATACGTCTGTGACCAGGCTTCGGGATGAAAATGGCGATGGCGTGGCTGCAGCCCAACGGCACCGCAACGGCCGGCTGAAGGGTGCCATGGCCGCGCTGAGCGGGGCCGGCAGCTGTGCGCGGGCGCAGGCAGCTCAGGCCGCGCTCGGGCCGAAAGCCCGCGCCTTCGGCAGGTCGGCGGCCTCGGCAGCGAGCGGCCGGGGGGGCATGCCGGTCAGCCGGTGCGTCTCGCGCAGCGTCAGCAGCCGCTCGGCCTCGTCGGTCCACGCGTGCACGGCTGGCGTGGCCATCGCCTTGCGCCGGTAGATCCGGTCCTCGTAGCCGCTGGGGCCGATCTCGGCCCGGCGCGCCGCGTACGCCGCGCGCATGACCTCGGTCAGCGCCTCGTCCAGGGTGCGCGCGAGCGGGTACTGCACGCTGTCGGGCGCCGCGGTCGCCTGCGCCTGCCTGAACCGCTGCTCCGCTGCCGTCGCGGCCTTGAGCAGCTCGTCGAAGTTCGCCGCGAGCGCCACGTCGGCCAGGTAGTCGGCCTGGGCCTGGGCGCTGACCTGAGTGCGTCTGCCGATCACGGAGGCCAGCCTAGCGGACCGGCGCAGCCAGGCCGCCCGGCCGGCTAGCGGGCGAAATAGTGCCAGCCGAGCCAGAGCCAGCCGAGCAGGATCAGCACCCGGCCGGCCCGGCCGCGCATCAGGTAACCGAGCCACTCGCCGATGGTCGGGATCTTGTTGGTCGGCCGCCGGGCAACAAACTCCAGGGTCACGATGGCGCCGATCACGACCACGAAGCCGATGACGGTGATCAGGCGGGTGATCACGGGCGCCTCACCGCCGCACCAGGCCCCACCCGGCGAGCAGCCAGAGCAGGAAGGCGATGCTCTTGATCGGGTGCGGCCCGATCAGCGGATGGACCAGCAGGGTGAGGGAGGGGTGCGACCAGACCGAGTCATCCCGGAACGCGGAGGCCTCCCACTCGAAGAGCACGCCGAGAACCACGATCCAGTAGGAGAACCCGGTGATGTCCAGGCTGTCCGGCGGCTTGATCCGCTCCGGTGCCCGGCCGTAGGCGATGACGGCTATGACCGCGCCGGGAAACAGCACGCTGAGCAGGGCCGTGCTGGAGAACGGCGCGGTACCGCCGGCCTCCCAGCAGTACCCGGCCAGGCCGGTGCCGATCACGAACCTGCGGATCCGTCGCCTGGCCCGGTCGCTGCCGAGCCAGCGGCCCGAGCGGCTGGGCTGCAAGCGGCCGACGTCGTCAGCAGCCATCAGCCCTCCGCTCTCAGGATCTCACCGGCGTGCGGAGCGCCGCAATCTGGACAGGGGGGAACGTTGCGGCGGCACCGGACCGCGAGTCTAGCCGCCGCGCTGGCCGGCTCAGGCCAGGCTTTCCTGCCAGCCCGTGTGCAGGGCCGAGTACTCGCCGTCGGTGGCCAGCAGGTCCGCCGGCGAGCCGTCCTCGACGATCTGGCCGTCGTCGATCACCAGTACCCGGTCGGCGATCTCCACCGTCGACAGCCGGTGCGCGATGATCACCGCGGTGCGGCCGGTGAGGATTGTCCGCAGGGCCGACTGCACCAGCCGCTCGCTCGGAATGTCCAGCAGCGAGGTGGCCTCGTCCAGCACCAGCACGGCCGGCGCGGCCAGGAAAGCCCGGGCGAAGGAGATGAGCTGGCGCTGGCCGGCGCTGATCCGGCCGCCGCGCTTGCCGACCTGCTGGTCGTAGCCGTCGGGCAGGCCGCTGATGAACTCGTCGGCGCCGATGGCCCTGGCCGCGGCCTCGATCTCGGCCCGGCTGGCCGCTGGCTTGCCCAGCTCGATGTTCTCCGCGATGGTGCCGGAGAACAGGAAGTTCTCCTGGGTGATCATGATGACCTGACGCCGCAGCTCGTCTTCGGACAGCGACCTCAGGTCGACGCCGTCCAGCAGCACCCGTCCCTCATTCGGGTCGTAGAAGCGGGCGAGCAGCCGGGCGATGGTGGTCTTGCCCGCCCCGGTCGCGCCCACCACCGCGATCGTCTGCCCGGCCGCGATGTCCAGGTCGAGCCTCGGCAGCACGACAGCCTCGCGGTAGCCGAATCGCACCCCCTCAAAGCGCACCCCCCGTCCGGTGTGCGCGGGGTCTGAGCGGGCCGGGAGCGCAGCCGGACTGGCGGGCTCGGGCACTGCTGGCTCCTCGTCGAGCACGCCGGAGATCTTCTCCAGCGCCGCCGCCGCTGACTGGAAGGTGCTGTAGAACTGCGACAGGTCCTGCAGCGGGTCGAAGAAGCGCTGCAGGTAGAGCAGGAAGGTGACGAGCACGCCCACCTTCATGTCGTGATCGATGACCCGCAGCCCGCCGTAGAGCAGGATCGCCACGATCGCGAGGTCGCCCACCATCGTCACGCCGGGAAAGTAAACGGCGAGCAGCCGCTGCGAGCGCAGCGAGGCGTCCGCGTACCCCTCATTCAGCTCGGTGAAGATCTCCTCGTTGCGCTCCTCCCGGCGGAAGGCCTGGACCGCCCTGATACCGCCGAAGGTCTCCACGAAGTGCACGATGACCAGGGCGATGGTCTCCCTGGTCCGGCGGTAGGCCAGCGCCGACTCGCGCCGGAACCACGTCGTCAGCCAGACCAGCGGCAAGAAGCCCGCCATCACCACCAGCGCCAGCGGCCAGTCGAGCAGCAGCATCCCGGTGCCCACCAGCAGCAGCGTGAACACGGCCGACACCAGCGAGTCGAGGCCCTCGTCGAACATGTCAGAGATGGCGTCGATGTCGCTGACCTGGCGGGAGATCACCCGGCCGGTGGTGTAGCGCTCGTGGAACGCGACCGGCAGCGCCTGGAAGTGGGCGAACAGCCGCTGCCGCAGCTCGAGGACCACGCTGCTGCCCATCCGGCCGATCTGCGCGATGAAGTTGCGCGTGCACACCGCCTGGACCAGCACTGCCACGCCGAAACCGATGACCACGAGCGTCAGCGGGTTCGCGTCATGGGTCCTGACCAGGGCAGGAACGTCGTCTACGCCGATGCCCACCAGCCACGGCCCGGCGAGCGCGGCGATGTTCGCGACCACGATCAGGCCGAGGATGAGCAGCGAGGTACGCCGGTGCGGGCGGAGCAGGGAAGTCAGCAGCCGCCTGCTGCGCAGCCGGAGGAAGGCGGCCAGGCTAGGCGGGATCTCATCAGCTTCCTCTGCGGCGATCCCGCGCCAGGCCGCGGTGGTCTGCTCGGTCATCTCCTGGCTCCGGTGAGTCCGTGGTCTGCTGCGTCCGGCCCCGGTCCGTCCTGCTCGCCGGGCTCGGCAGCGCTCATCAGCTCGCGGTACCGCGGCTCGGCTGCCAGCAGCTCGCGGTGCGTGCCCTGCGCCGCGATGACGCCGTCGGCCAGCAGCGCTACCCGGTCGGCGAGCATGACCGTTGACGGCCGGTGCGCCACCACGAGCGCGGTCGAGTTCGCCAGCACCTCGCCGAGCGCCTCGGTCACCCTGGCCTCGGTGTGCACGTCGAGCGCGGACAGCGGGTCATCGAAGATCAGGATCTCCGGCCTGGTCAGGATCGCCCTGGCCAGCGCCACCCGCTGGCGCTGGCCGCCGGACAGCGCCATGCCCTGCTCGCCGATCCGGGTGTCGAGGCCCCACGGCAGGTCGTAGACGAAGCCGGCCTGGGCCGCCGCCAGCGCCTGCTCGATGGCCTCCTCGGTCGCTTCCTGCGCACCGAAGCTGACGTTCTCCCGCACGCTGGCCGAGAACAGCGTCGGATCCTCGAACGCGCAGCCGGTCCTGCGGCGCAACTGCGCCAGCGGCAGCGCCCGGATGTCCGTCCCGTCCAGCCGGATCGCGCCGCCGGTCACCTCGGCGAGCCGCGGCACCAGCTGCAGCAGGGTGGTCTTTCCCGAGCCCGTGACCCCCACCAGCGCGACCGTCTCGCCCGGCCGCAAGTCGAGGGAGACATCCCTGAGCACCGGGGGAGCTCCGCCCGGGTAGCTGAAGGCAACGTGGTCGAAGACCAGCCCGCGGCGGGCCGCGGCCGGCGCCGCTGCCGCGGCAGCGGGCGTGGACGCAGCCGGCAGGGCTGCAGTGCCCGACGGTGCCTGGCCGGCCGCGCTGCCCGGCGGATCGGTGATCGCCGGCGGGGTGTCCAGGATCTCGTAAACGCGCTGCGCCGCGGTGGCCGCCTCCTGGCCGGTGGCCAGGATGTAGCCCATCGCCTCGATCGGCCAGACCAGCAGCAGGGTCAGGGTGATGAAGGCGACGATGCCCCCGGTGGTCAGCTGGCCCTTGCCGACCGCGAGGGCGCCGAGCAGCAGGACCAGCCCGATGGCGGCGTTGGGCACCAGGTCGAGGCTCGCCCAGAAGGTGCCGCGCAGCCGCGCCTTGCTCACCTGGGTCTGATAGAGCCGCCCGGCCCGGCTGCCGTGCTCGGCGGCGGCCTGGTCGCGGCGGCCGAGGGCCTTGAGCACCCGGATCCCGGTCGCCGCCTCCTCGACGTAGGTCGCCAGGTCGCCCTGCTGGTCCTGGGCGCGGCGCGACAGCACCCGGTAGCGGCGCTCGAACCGCAGGCACAGCAGGCTGACCGGGAGGAACACGCAGCCGGTGAGCAGGCCGAGGCCAAGGTTGAGCCGGATCAGCAGCAGCACGACCACGACGAAGGTGAAGATGTTGGTGATCAGGAAGACGATGCCGAACCCGGCGAAGCGCCGGATCGTCGACAGGTCAGTGGTGGCGCGGGACAGCAGCTGCCCCGACTGCCACGAGTCGTGAAACCCGGCGTCGAGCCGCTGCAGGTGCGCGTAGAGGTCATCGCGCATGTGCTGCTCCAGGCCGGTGACCGCGCTCGCCTGGATCCACCGCCGGTAGAAGTTCAGCCCGACGTGGATGATCCCGAGTGCCAGCGCGGCGAGCGCGATCGGCAGCAGCAGGCTGGCCCCTGGCTGGCCTGCCGCGGTGCCGCCCGCCGCCTTGGCAATGGGGCCGTCAATCGCGGCCTTAGTGAGCAGCGGGATGACCATTTCCGTCGACACGGATATCAGCGCCGCCGCGAGCATCGCCGCGAGCTTCCAGTAGTAAGGGCGCAGGTACTCGCGGAGCCGTAGCAGCGCGGCGAAGGGCGTCTGCCCGGCAGCTGTCTCGCGGTTACGGGCACGCCGAGACTGACGACCTGGCTGGGGGGGCATTATCCGCAGGTTAATCGGGTAGCAGGGCCGCTGTCATCTGCATTTCGGGCGAGCCATACCGGCACTACTGCCGCTCGCCCAGCCAGGCGGCGGCCGGCCGGCCGCGCGCAGGCTGGTCAACATGGGCCAACTCTGGCACTCTGGCTAGGCGCCCGGGCCGTGCCGTGGCGGGCGCCGTCCGGGGAGGGGACATGGCACGAACCAGTTCCTCGGGGCTGACGGCTGCGGCGCTTGAGCCTGCTCCGGTGTTAGCGAGTTATCACGAGGGCGTCAGCGCTGTCTGCGCCCTCGCGGCGCGGTTCACCGGGACGGACTGGGACGCCCCGACCCCGTGTGCCGAGTGGCGTGCCGCCGACCTGGCCGGGCACCTGCGCTGCGTGGCCGATGACTACCACGAGTATCTCGACCACGCGCCAGCGAGCCGGCTGGCCAGGCTGATGGCCGCCGGGCCCCGCCCCGACACGCTGGAGCGCAAGCTGGCCAGGCAGAACGCGGCGGAGCTGGCCGCGCTGCCCGACGTGCCGCCGGGCGAGCACGTGGCCGCCTTCGCGGTGTCGGCGCGCGAGTACGCGAGCCGGCTGCCGGCGGTCTGGGACCTGCCCCATCACCGCTACCGCGAGATTGTCGTCACGGTCGCCGCGATGGCGGGCGCCGCCGGCGCCGAATGGCACCTGCACGCCTGGGACCTGGCCAGCTCGGCCGGCCTCGAGCACCGGCCGGCCGAGCCGGCGCTGGTGCTGGCCGGCTGGCGCGCCGGGATGCCGCAGCTCCAGGCCGCCGCGCGTGATCCTGGCCGGCCGGCGGGCTGCGGCCGCAGCCATGGCGGGCTCCGGTCGCTGCGCCGCGCTGGTGCCGGGCTGGCCGTCCGGCGCGGCCGGCGGTCACCGGTGTCGGCTAGCCGGCTGCGCGTGCTGCTGCACGTCGACTGGCAGCGGGCGCGGGAATGCGCCGACCCGTGGCATACGCTGCTGCTGGCCACCGGGCGGGCACCGCAGTAAGCCGAGCGCCGCCGCCCGGCTACTGAGGAGGTCGGGACGGATGGCATTCGAACCTGGCCGGGTGCGCGCGCAGTACCCGGCGCTCGCCGACGGGCACGCTTACCTGGACGGCGCGGCTGGCACCCAGCTGCCGGACAGCGTCATCGATGCGATCAGCGGCGCTTACCGCGCGGGCATCGGGAACGACGGCGGCGCCTTCCCCGCCAGCCGGCGCTCCGACGCGATCACCGCCGAGTGCCGGCGGGCGGTCGCTGACCTGGTTGGCGGCGAGCCCGAGGGGGTGATCCTCGGCCCGAACATGACCACCCTGACCTACCGGATGGCGTCGGCGCTGGCGGCTGCCTGGCGGCCAGGCGACGAGGTCATCGTGACCCGGCTCGACCATGACGCGAACGTGCGGCCCTGGGTGCAGGCAGCTGCCAGGGCCGGCGCGACCGTGCGCTGGGCCGAGGTTGACACGGTCACCGGGGAGCTGCCTGCCGCGCAGTTCGCCGAGCTGGTCAGCGAGCGCACGGCCCTGGTCGCGGTCAGCGCGGCCAGCAACCTGATCGGCACCCGCCCGGACGTGCCGGCGATCACCGCGCTGGCCCGGTCAGCCGGCGCGCTCAGCTACGTCGACGGCGTGCACGCGACGCCGCACGGCCCGGTCGACATGGCTGCGCTGGGCACCGACTTCTACGTCACCAGCGCCTACAAGTGGTCTGGCCCGCACATCGGAGCGCTGGTCGCGTCGCCTGCGCTGCTCGAGACGCTGCACACCGACAAGCTGGCGCCCGCGCCGGGCACCGTGCCCGAGCGATTCGAGCGCGGCACCCCGCCGTTCGCCGACCTGGCCGGGGTCAGCGCCGCTGTGGCGCACCTGGCCTCGCTAGACGACGCAGCCGGGGGCAGCATGCGGCAGCGGCTGCTGCGATCGATGGCCGCGGCCGAGTCGCATGAGCAGGAGCTGTTCGGCCGGCTGCTCGGCGGCCTGGAGTCGATGAACCACGTGCGCAGCTATGGCAAGGCGGCGAACCGGACGGCGACCGCGTACTTCAGCGTCGCCGGGCACACCCCGCGGCAAGTCGCCGAGCACTGCGCGCGGCGCCAGGTCAACGTGTGGAACGGCGATAACTACGCGTGGGAGCTGGCCGGGGCACTCGGGCTGCGCGAGGCCGGCGGCGCAGTGCGAGCTGGGCTGGTGCACTACAACGACGCCTCGGATGTCAGCTGCCTGCTGGCCGCGATCGCCGAGCTAGCCGGCTGAGCCTCGCCGCTAGCCGAAGCTGTAGCGGTACACCCGCGAGTCGCGCTGCCGGAAGCCGACCCGCTCGTACAGCCGGCCTGCGGCCTGCCTTGACGGCCGCGAGGTCAGGTCGACCCGGCGGGCACCGGCCTGCTCGGCCAGCGTGAGCGCCTCGCGGGTCAGCTTCTCGCCGATGCCCAGCCCGCGCGCCGCCTCGTCCACGACGACGTCCTCGATGATGGCCTGCAGCCCGGTGGGGATGGGGAACATCACCAGGGTCAGCGACCCGGCGATGCGGCCGTCCCAGCGGGCCACCAGCACCGTGCTCGACGCGGCCGTGACGACCGTCTGCAGCGCCGCGCGGTCGATCGCCGCCGCCGACGTCGACAGCTGCGGCAGCAGCCGGCCGAATGCCTCTGCCACCTCGTCGGTGATCTCGCTCAGGACTTCTATCTGGACGGCCACCACGGCACAGTACCGCGCCCGGTGGCTGGTAGCCGGGCCGGCGGCGGCCGGGCCGGCGCAAGCGAGCCCGTCACCGGCCTTGGCGGAGGGCGCGGGCGATGGTGTATGAAATGGCCATGCAGCATCGGGCACTCGTGCTAGGCAGCGGCGGCGTCACCGGCGTCGCGTGGGAAGTGGGCATGATCGCCGGGCTGGCCGAGCACGGCATCGACCTGACCGAGGCGGACCTCGTCGTCGGCACGTCGGCTGGCTCGGTCGTCGGCGTCGACGTCCGCTCGGGCGTCAGCATCTCGGACATCTACGCGCAGCAGCTCGCGCCGCCTGGCGATGAGCCATTCGCCCGGATGGGCCCCAGGGTCATCGCCGGGCTGCTCCGGTCCATGGTGCTGACCAGGGACCCGGTCCGGGCGCGCCGCCGGATCGGCCGGCTGGCACTGGCCGCGCGGACCGAGCCTGAGCAGCACCGACGCGGGGTGATCGCCTCCCGGCTGCCGGTGCACGAGTGGCCGGCCCGGCGGCTGGTGGTGACCGCCGTCGACGCGGGCACGGGGGAGTTCACCACGTTCGACGCGGCGAGCGGGGTCAGCCTGGTCGACGCCGTCGGCGCCAGCTGTGCGGTGCCCGGCGTGTGGCCGCCGGTCAGCATCGGCGGCCGCCGCTACATCGACGGCGGGATGAGGGCGACCGCGAACGTCGACCTGGCCGCTGGCTACCGGCAGGTGGTTGTCATCGCGCCCCTGCCAAGGGGCGTGGGCCGCATCGCCGGGGTGGCCCGCCAGGTCGCTGAGCTGCCCGGCAGCCCCAGCGTCGCGGTGATCGTGCCCGGTAAGGCGGCGGTCAGCGCGATCGGCCGTAACCTGCTCGACCCGGCGAGCCGCCAGTCGGCCGCCAGGGCCGGCTACGCGCAGGCCGCGACCGAGGCTGAGCGGATCGGCGCCGTCTGGCTCGCCGGGCGCTCGGCCGCTGACGAGCCGGACCCGGCGGCGGGCGGCTGACCCGGCCGGTGCTGGCGCTGGGCGAAGGCGAGCCGGCCGCCGGGCACTGGCAGTGGACGGGCGCAGCGGCCGAGGAGCTGCCGTTCATGACCCAGCGACCGAGGTGGTCATCGCCGGGCCGGTCAGCCAGCGAGCCGGGCCCGGCGGGAGGTCGGGCCCGGCTCGCTGGCATGACGGCGGCTCAGTGAGCTGAGCCGGTCAGACGGCGTAATCCAGCAGGGGCTGGGCGCGGCTTGGGTGGCGCAGCTTGGACAGCGACTGCTTCTCCAGCTGCCTGATCCGCTCCCTGGTCAGGCCAAGCGCCTTGCCGATCTCATCCAGCGTGTGCGGGTTGCCGTCGTACAGGCCGAACCGCATCGCCATGATCGTCGCCTCGCGCGGGGTCAGCGCGTCCAGCGCGTGCCGCAGCTGGTCGGCCATCAGCTGGCGGTCCACCAGCTCAGCGGCCTCCGGGGCGTCCACGTCCTCAATCAGGTCGCCGATGCTCGTCTCGCCGTCCTCGCCGATGGTGGAGTCCAGGCTGATCGGCTGCCTGCTGGTGCGCAGCAGCTCCTCGATCTGGTCCGGCGTGCGGTCCAGCTCGACGGCCAGCTCCTCGGGGGTCGGCTCCCGGCCGAGCCGCTGGTGCATGTCGCGCTCGACCCGGCTCAGCTTGCTGAGCATCTCCAGCACGTGCACCGGCAGCCTGATGGTCCTGGCCGAGTCGGCGAAACCGCGCTGGATCGCCTGCCTGATCCACCACATGGCGTAGGTGGAGAACTTGTAGCCCTTGCTGTAGTCGAACTTCTCCACAGCCCTGATCAGGCCGAGGTTGCCCTCCTGCACCACGTCGAGCAGTGACAGGCCGCGGTCGCTGTACTTCTTGGCTACCGAGACGACCAGCCGGAGGTTGGCCTCCAGCATGTGCGCCTTGGCCCGGCGGCCGTCCTGGGCCACCGCCTCCAGGTCGGCACGGTAACCGCGGGACAGGCCGGACTCGGTCTCGAGCTTGTGCTCGGCGTACAGGCCCGCCTCGATCCGCTTGGCGAGGTTGACCTCCTCCTCGGCGGTCAGCAGGCTGGTGCGGCCGATCGACTTGAGGTAGGTGTGCACCGAGTCACCCATGACCGAGGTCTGGTCGTCGAGGTCCACCTCGACTGACATGTCAGCGGCCGCCAGCCGGGCGGTGCCCTGGCTGGCAGCGGGCGGCTGGCCGCCGGCTGCGGCGGTCTCGGTCGCGACTTCGGCCTGCTCGTCGGCCGCCTCGTTGCCGAGCTGCACGCCGGCCTCGGCCAGCTCACGGAGGATGGAGCGGGCCTCAGTCGGCGAGATGCGCGCCTGCTCAAGCGCGGCTCGCAGGTCGGGCAGGGACAGGTAACCCTGGCCGCGGCCGTGCTGGATCAGCTCGTCCACGTGGGACAGGGTCGCCTCATCGTCGTGTCTCCGCGACGCGGTCGCGCTCCTCGGCATGAGACACCTCCCTTCGTGGGCGCACACTGGGCATGCGCTCTGGTCCGCGCCCGGCAAGTGCCTGGGGTGGGCGGGGGCCCGAACTCTTGGTATTGTGCAGCGCGGGCATTATGTAGTAACGCTCTGCGCGGCTGATTGTTCCCGTCTGGGTACCGCGCGCCCGCTAGCCGTCCGCGGCTGCCAGCAGTCGCGCCGCTTCCCGGTCCGGTTTACCTGACCGTAGCAAAGGCAATTCCTGCTGTAGCACCAGGGCATGCGGAGCCGCCCAGGCGGGCAGGCTGAGCTGCGCTCGCGCGCGGAGCTGTGCCAGCGTCGGCGGGTCGGCCGGATCGGATGGCACCACCACCGCGGTGACGATCTCGCCCCACTCGGGGTGCGGCACGCCGACCACCACGACTGCCTGCACGCCTGCGCAGCCGTCGAGCGCCGCCTCAACTTCACCGGGAACGACCTTCCTGCCGCCGCTGTTGATCACGCCGTCGGACCGGCCGCGCACGGTCAGCCGGCCGTCAGCTGACAAGTTGCCCAGGTCCGAGGTCGCAAACCAGCCGTCGCGCAGCACCTGCCTGGTCAGCTCGGGCTGGAACCGGTAGCCGGAGAACAGCACCGGCCCGCTGAGCCGGATCCGGTCCTCCTCATCTAGTTCAACGGATACGCCGTCCAGCGGCATTCCGTCGTACACGCATCCGCCGCAGGTCTCGGTCATCCCGTAGGTCGTGACGACTCGCGCGCCGGCCGACCTGGCCGCCTCCAGCTGGCCGGCTGGGGGAGCGGCGCCGCCGAGCAGGATCGCCCGGAACCCTGCTAGCTCGGCCGCCCCGGACAGCCGGCTCAGCTGGGTCGGCACCAGCGAGGCGTACTGGCAGTCCTGCGCGACGGCGGCGGCCAGCGTGGCCTGGTCAAGCCGCTCGCTGACGACCGGTGCCTGGCCGGATACCAGCGAGCGGACCAGTACCTGCAGGCCGGCCACGTGGAAGGCCGGCAGGCAGCAGAGCCAGCGGTCGCCGGGCCGGGCACCGATCCGGTGCAGGGATGCGTGCGCCGAGGCCAGCAGCGCCGCGGCGGTGAGCTGCACGCCCTTCGGCTGGCCGGTGGAGCCGGATGTCGCGATGACCACGGCCACCTCGGGCGGCAGGGCGGCCCCGGCGCCGCGGCTGGCACCGGCGGCCGGCAGCCGTTCCAGCCCTGCTGGCGTCTCGATCGCGGCCGGGGCAAACGCCGCGATCGACGCAGCCAGGGCAGCCGGGGGGAGGGCAGGATCGAGCGGCAGTATCGCTGGCCCGGTGCCGTCGAGCGCGGCTGACAGCACCTCGAGCATCCGCCCGGCGGCCGCGGCCGGCGGGAGCAGGACCGCGTGCAGGGGGCGCGATGTCACGGACGTAAGGTTAATGCGGCCAGATCAGGCGCCAACCGGGAGGCAACCGAGCGTGGTCGGAACGGCGGCCGGCCGCCTCGCCGCCGGCGAGGGCCGCGAGCTGCTCGCCGAGCTCCTGCCTTCGGTGCGCGCCTACGCGATTCCCCTGCGTACCCGGTTCCGCGGCATCACCGTGCGGGAAGGCGCGCTGATCCGCGGCCCGGCAGGGTGGGGCGAATTCTCCCCGTTTGCCGAGTACGGGCCCCGCGAGTGCGCGCGCTGGCTGGCCTGCGCGCTGGAGGCGGCCTGCGACGGCTGGCCCGAGCCGGCCCGCTACAGCATTCCGGTCAACGTCACGGTGCCGGCCGTCAGCGCAGGGCAGGCGCATGCGATCGTCTCCGGCTCAGGCTGCCGCACCGCCAAGGTCAAGGTCGCCGAGCCCGGCCAGGGCCCGGCCGACGACGTCGCGCGGGTCGAGGCGGTGCGGGACGCGCTTGGCCCGGCCGGCCGGATCCGGGTGGACGCGAACGGCGGCTGGGATACCGACCAGGCTGCCCGGATGCTCAGCGAGCTGGCCAGGTTCGGCCTGGAGTACGCCGAGCAGCCGTGCGGCACCCTGGACGAGCTGGCGCGGCTGCGCCGCCGGGTTGACGTGCCGCTGGCCGCCGACGAGTCGATCCGCCGGGCCGAGGACCCGCTGGCGGTCCGGGCGGCCGGCGCCGCTGACATCGTCGTGCTGAAGGCGCAGCCGCTCGGCGGGGTCCGCGCGGCGCTGCGGATCGCCGAAGCCTGCGGGCTGCCGGTGGTGGTGTCCAGCGCCGTCGAGACGTCGGTCGGCCTGGCGGCCGGCGTCGCGCTGGCAGCCGCGCTGCCCGAGCTGCCGTACGACTGCGGGCTGGCCACGCTCAGCCTGCTCACCGGCGATGTCGCTGCTGAGCCCCTGGCCGAGCAGGGCGGGTCGCTGCCGGTTCAGGCTGCTGAGATTGATGAGGAACGAATGGCTGCTTGCCAGTCCGACCCCGCCCCGTGGATCGACCGGATGGCGGCAGCGGCGGAGTACCTGGCGTGAACCCGGCGACCGCGCTGGCCGCGGTGCTGGCCGATGAGCTGGTCCGGTGCGGGCTGCGCGAGGCGGTGCTGGCGCCTGGCTCGCGCAGCACGCCGCTCGCGCTCGCGCTCTACGACCGGGCACAGGCCGGCCAGCTGCGGCTGCACGTGCGGATCGACGAGCGGTCGGCGGCCTTCCTCGCGCTGGGCCTTGGCAAGGCGAGCGGCCGGCCGGCCGCCGTGCTGTGCACCTCGGGCACCGCGGCCGCGCACTTCCACGCCGCGGTGATCGAAGCCGGCGAGGCGGGCGTGCCGCTGCTCGTGCTGACCGCCGACCGGCCGCCCGAGCTGCGCGGCACTGGCGCTAACCAGACGATCGACCAGGTGAAGCTGTACGGGTCGGCGGTGCGCTGGTTCTGCGAGGTCGGCGTGCCGGAATCCAGGCGGGGCGCCGCTGGCTACTGGCGCTCGCTGGCGTGCCGTGCCTGGGCGATGGCCGCCGGGCTCGGCGCCGGCGGCCCGCTGCCGGGACCGGTGCACCTGAACCTCGCGCTGCGCGAGCCGCTTGTCCCGGATGCCGCGCCCGGACTTGCCGCCGCCACCCGTGCCGCCGGGCTGGGTGAGGCTGGCGACCCGGCCGGGCCGTCAGGTCCCGCCGTTGGGCGGGATGAGGCAGCCGCTGACGGTAGCGCTGACCACGGATCTGGCGACCACGGATCTGCTGACCACGGATCTGGTGACTACGGGGCGGCTGACCAGGGAGCGGCTGACCACGAGGGCTGGCCGGAATCGCTGGCCGGACGGCCGGACGGGCAGCCGTGGACCCGTTTCCCTGCCCGCGGTGGCGAGCTGTCCGCGCTGGAGGTGCCGTGGGCTGAGCGCGGCCTGGTCGTGTGCGGCGATGGTGATTACGACCCAGCGCCGCTGATTGAGCTGGCGGCCGCGGCTGGCTGGCCGGTGCTGGCCGAGCCGTCGTCGGGTGCCAGGTGCGGGCCGAATTCACTGGCTGCCTACCCCTTCCTGCTCGGCAGCCGGGATTTCGCAGCGGCGCACCAGCCCGAGATCATCGTGTCGGCAGGCCGTCCTGGCCTGTCCCGAGACCAGCTAGCGCTGCTGCGCGGCGGGTCAGGGCCGCCGCCTGGCCGGCACGTGGTACTCGCCAGGCACGCCGGGCACTGGGCAGACCCGGCCAGGACCGCGACCGATGTCGCCCCTGCAGTGCGGCTGACCGGCGCCCCGTCCGGCCACGGGGCTGGCGCGCAGACCCCGTGGCTTGGCTCGTGGCGGCGCGCCGACGACGCGGCGCGCCGCGCGGCCGACGAGATCCTCGACGGCGAGGACTGCCTCACCGAGCCGGGGCTGGCCAGGGACCTCGCGGCGCTGCTGCCGCCCGGTGCGCTGCTGTGGGCGGCGTCCAGCATGCCGGTGCGCGACCTGGACCATCATCAGCAGCCGCGCGCGGGGCTGCGCGTGCTGGCCAGCCGCGGCGCGAGCGGCATCGACGGGCTGGTGTCCACGTCAGTCGGCGCCGCGCTCGCGCACCAGGCGGCCGGCGGCGGGCCGGCCGCCGCGCTGCTGGGCGACCTGGCGTTCCTGCACGACGCACCGGGACTGATGCTCGGCCCGGACGAGCCGCGGCCTGATCTGTGCCTGATCGTGGTCGGCAACGACGGCGGCGGGATCTTCTCCATGCTGGAGCAGGCCGGCCTGCCAGGCCCGTTCGAGCGCGTCTTCGGTACTCCGCACGGAACTGACCTGCAGCAGGTAGCGCTCGCGGCCCGGCTGCCGTACCAGCGGCTGGAGCGCGTCGCCGACCTGGCTGGCGCGCTGGCAGGCCAGGGCATGCGCGTCGCCGAGCTGCGCGCGGACCGCGCGGTCGGCGCGCGGCTGCGTGCCCGGCTGCAGTCGGCCTGCACCGCCGCGCTGACCGCTCTCGGTCATTGAGCAGGGCTGGCCGCTGGCCGGGACGGCATGCGGGTCGCGCCGCGTCGCCGCGCCCCAAGTGCCGCGCGGCGCCCCCGCTGCGGTCCCCTGCACGGCGGCGCTGACCGCAGTGGCCCTTTCCTGAGTCCGGCGCTGCGCCAGCTGGCAGGCGGCGGACTCCGGCCTGCCCGGCTGTGCTGGCGAGCCGCCGCAGCATGGAGGGCCGGCAGCCGCCGGGCCGGGCCGGGCCGTCCGGATCAGCGACCCGGACGATCCTGAACGTCCGGGTCGCGAGGCTCAGGCCAGCACCGCCGCGATGCTCCGCAGGTGCTTGACGGTGTTCGGGATGCGCTTGGCCCGGATGACGCCGGCCGGGTCGACCGCGATCGCGAACGGCGTGCCGGCGACCTCAAGGGCGTCGGATACCTCTCTGGACAACTCAGCGATGACGCGCAGCGAGGGTGGCAGGTCAAGACCGGCTAGGCCTTCCTCAGCGGTCACAACCAGGATCTCGTCGGCGAGCGAGCCCAGGTCGGTCCTGCTCATCTCCGCGGCGAGCGTCTGGCACGGGCCGCAGCCGGGACTCAGGAACAGCAGCAGCGCCGGCTTGCCGCGCAGCTGGCTCTCGTCGATGACCTGGCCGTCGGCGGTACGCGCGGCGAAGGACGGCAGCTCATCGCCGATCGGCGGGCCCTGGGCACTCGGGCTGAACCCGGTCGATCCGCCAGCGCGCTCTAGCGCCGGGGTGACTTGACGTAGCAAACCGAGGATCACGATGGCTAGCCCGATGACCGCGACCCAAAGCGCCACGACCGCGATAGCCCAGCCCACTGGCATTAGTTCCTCCCGCTTTCAGATACGGATGCGCTTTCGGGCGCCGCCTCGGGTTCGGGCGCCGCCTCGGGCTCTGCCGGAGCCCCCGGCGGCTGGTCAGGTACCGCATGGTGACCGCGCTGGGAGCCGGCGGGGAGCCCGGCGATCAGGCCGCGCATGGCCAGCGACCGCCGGCCGAGCGCAGCGATGGTGAGTGCGAGCAGCACGGTCAGCACCACCGGCAGCAGCGCTGCGGCCGGCGGTGCGGCGGTGCTGAACGGGCCGGCCGCGCCGCGCCACACGACCAGCGTGCTCGGCGGGGCCAGCGCCACGCCGAGCGTCAGCGCGGCGAGCAGCCCGTCGCCGGCTACGTGCCGCCAGCTGATCGTGCTCGGCGCGCTGCCCGAGCAGCCGCAGTCGAACGTCCGGCCACGGGCCAGGTTGATCGCGATCGCGGCTGCGAAGGCCAGCAGCAGCAGCGCGAGCAGCGTGGCCACCAGCCCGGTTCCTACTCCCGCTGCCAGCAGCAGCGCCGCGGCGATCTCCAGGAACGGCAGGCTCACCGCGACGGCCGGGACCAGTGCGTCCGGCAGCAGCCGGTAGTTCGCCACCGCGGACCGAAAATCATCCAGGTCACTGGTCTTGGCCAGACCAGCACGCAAGAATATCCCGGCGATCAGAAAGCGAACTGCCATGAGCGCAATTCCCATGACTCCTCCGGTGCGTTCAGGGCGGCTTTGCGCGGGCGGCTTACTGCCGCTCAGCGCACCAATTCGCTCAGGCCTTTCATGCGATTTCGCGTGCCTCATGTTCTCGCGATGGTACTTCGCGAGCGCCGGTCACTGTCATAGCAATCTACGCCGCTGCCAGCCTTGGCCAAAGGGCGCGGCAGCCTTTCCGGCCCTACCGCTACTCGCGCGCTACGCAGACGCCACCTCGCGAGCGCAGGATGCCGGTAGCCGGCCTTTCGCGGCAGGCTCCTGCATGGGTTGCAGGCTGCGGGCCGCGCCAACGCGGCCGGCAAGTACGAGCTCGATCGGAGGAGAGGCGTATGCATGGCAGGCGGAATAGCCTGGCTGGCCGGACCGGCGGTGGTGTGAGCCGGCGGCACTTCCTGCACCGGGCGGGGCTGACTGGCGCTGCAGCCGCGGCCCTGGTTGGCGTCACCGAGATGTCCGGTCTGTCATCAGCGTTCGCGGCGCGCACGCCAAGGGCTTGCAACGGCTGCCTGGAGAGCTGCCAGCCCGCGCCGGGAAATTGCGGCGGCAGGTGCGGCCCGGACACCTGCTGCTTCAACTGCGTGCCCGGCGGTGGTCCGCTGTGCAGCGGCGTGCAAGGCGGCTTCTTCTGCCTTGCTGTGGCGTGCAAGAACGCGACCCCGCGGACCAGGTGCGTGGCGTGAATTAACGGTGCTGGCCGAGGCTCGCGCCAGAGCCTGAGCCAAATGGACGAACTGCGGCCCGCTCAGCGGGCGGGCCGCAGTTCTGCCGCGAGTTTGCCGTGCGCCCGCAAACCGGCGAAACTAAATCGTCACTCTGTCGTGATCCCGCCATCGATTCAGCGCTGATAGTCATTCAGCGGGCACTCGTGCAAACCAGCCTGGCAAAGGATGGGGAGCGCCGGTTGCTGGCTTTACTCCACGGTGCCTGCAAGGTAATTTTGGCGCACGGGGGGGCCACAGATCGCTGACGGGACACGGGGAGACGAGATGTGGCTTGGCATTCTCGGACCGCTGCAGGTCCGGCTCGATGGCGGGCTGGTCCCCGTCGCCGCCGCCAAGCAGCGGACGGTCCTCGCGGCGCTGCTGGTGCACGCTAACCGGCCGGTCTCGTTCGATGACCTGGCCGCTTTCGTCTGGGACGGTTCTCCGCCAAGCGCAGCCAGAGTGACCTTGCGCAACTACATTAAGCGGCTGCGCCAGGCGTTCGGCCCTGAACTGGGCGGACGGATCCGCACCCGCGAACCCGGTTACCTGATCGAGCTTGCCGAGCCCGAGTTTGACTTGCCTTGCTTCGTGCGCCACTGCGAGGCGGGCGGCGCTGCGGTCAGGACCGGCCAGTGGAAGCTCGCCCGGCAGGAACTAGATCAGGCAGTTCGGCTGTGGCGCTCAGCTCCGCTCGGCGACGTGCCATCGGAACTGCTGCGCGCCCAGGAGCTGCCGCGGCTCGATCAGCTGCGGCTGCAGGCACTGGAGTGGCAGATGGAGTCCGGGCTGCAGCTCGGCCACCACGACGAGCTCATCGTGCCGCTGCGCGCTCTGGCGGCGGCCTACCCGCTGCGCGAGCGCTTCGGCGCGCAGCTCATGCTGGCCCTCTACCGCAGCGGCCGGCAGGCAGAAGCGCTCGCCGCCTATAAGGACGTCCGTCAGGTGCTGGTCCGGGAGCTTGGCGTGGAACCGGGCCCCGAACTGCAGCAGCTGCAGCGCCGCATCCTGGCAGCTGACCGGCAGCTGTGGGCGGGCCAGGCGCTGGCCGACGCGGCTTCCGGGCACCCGGTCATCGTCATCCCGGCGGCACGGCAGGCGCCCGGCGGGGAGGCGGAGACCCGCATGGCAGAGCCAGGCGCATCGCGACCGGGCGCTGCACCGGCCGCGGGCTCCGCCCAGCCGCCGGCCGCGCGGAGCCCGTCCGGGGCAGAGCCCGCCGACTGTCCGGGCGTTGCTGGTGGCAAGGTGGCGCCAGCCGGTACCGACCCGGCCCTTGCCGCCGGTCACCCGGATGGGGCCGCCAAGTCCGATGGGAGCGGGCCGCCCGATGCGGGCAGGCACCGCGATGCGGTCAGGCGGCGCGGTGTCGCCGGGCGGGCCATGGTCAGGCCGGCGGAGCGCCGCGGGCCGCCGGTACCGCAGCAGCTGCCTTTTGATGTCCGGCAGTTCGCCGGGCGGGAGATCGAGCTGACGAGGCTGAGCGCCTTCCTGGCCGAGGCGGCCGGGCTCAGCGTCATCACCGCGGTCGGCGGCTGCGGCGGCGTGGGCAAGACGGCGCTGGCCGTGCACTGGGCGCACCGGCTCGCTGACCGCTTCCCGGACGGCCAGATCTACCTCAACCTGCGTGGATATGACCCGGCGCTGCCACCGATGACGCAAGCCGACGCGGTCGGCATGCTGCTCGGCGCCCTGGGCGTGGCCCGCAGCTGGATGCCGGAATCGCTGGACGAGCAGACCGCGCTCTACCGCAGCCTGGCGTCCGGCCGGCGGATGCTGATCCTGCTGGACAACGCCCGCGACAGCGGGCAGGTGCGTCCGCTGCTGCCGGGCAGCAAGGGCTCGATGGTGCTGGTCACCGGCCGCAGCGACTTCGTCGGGCTGGTAGCCACCGAGGGCGCCAGGCTGCTGACCGTGGGCCCGCTCAGCGAGCAGGAGTCGGCGGAGCTGATGGCGGGGCGGCTGGGCCGGGAGTGGCTGACCGCCGAGCCAGCGGACCGGCAGGAGCTGATCACGCTGTGCGGGCGGCTGCCGCTGGCGCTCGGCGTCGCGGCCGCGCGTCTGGCCAGCTCACCTAATGGTCTGAGCGCGCTGGTCAGGGAGCTGAGCTCGGCGGGCGGGCTGCTGGACGGGCTGACCGGAGACGATCAGCTGTCCAGCGTCCGCGCCGTGCTGTCCTGGTCCTGCGACGGCATGACCTGGCCGGCCGCCAGGATGTTCCGCCTGCTGAGCCTGCATCCAGGCCCGGACATCTCGGCCGGGGCCGCAGCCAGCCTGGCCGGCGTCACGAGGCGCGAGGCTGATCTGGCCCTGGCCGAGCTGCGCGACGCGCAGGTGCTGCAGGATTTCACGCCGGGCCGGTACTCGTTCCACGACCTGCTGCGTGCCTTCGCGGCAGAGCAGGCCGCCGAGCACGACAATGAGGCAGACCGTGCCGTGGCGGTCAGCCGGGTGCTTGATTACTACCTCGGCTCAGTCAGTGAAGCCGACCGGCTGCTGTACCCGCCGGGCGACTCCATCGCGCTGCCCCGGCCGCTGCGCGGCGTGCGAGCCGAGCGCTTCAGCTCGGCCCAGCAGGCACAGCGCTGGCTGGGAGCCGAATGGCGGGTAGTGAGCGCTGTCATCGCGCTGGCCGCCGATTCCGGCCTCGACCAGCAGGCCGAACGGCTCGCCTGGCTGATCGGCAGGTACCTGCAGCGACACGGCTACTGGCAGGACTGGGATGACGTCCAGCACATCGCGCTGGCCGCGGCTCAGCGAGCTGGCGACCCGGCCGGCATCGCGCGGGCGCATAGCTCGGCCGGCGCGCGCTGCACCCTGGCTGGCCGCTACGACGAGGCCCACCGGCACCTGGCGCTCGCGCTCAGCCTGGAGCAGCGGCTCGGCAACCAGGTGGCCCAGGCGGCGATCCATGTAAGCATCGCCAGGGCACTGGACTTTCAGGGCCGCTATGCCGAGGCGCTCGGCCACGTGAGCCGGGCGCTGCGCGGCTACCGGATGGTCGGTGACCGGCGCGGCCGGGCGAGTGCGCTGAGCAATCTGGGCTGGTGCCACTCCAGAATCGGCCAGCACCGGGAAGCGGTCGTCTGCTGTCAGCGCGCGATCGCGCTGCAGCATAAGCTCGGTGACCTGCACGGTGAGGCCAGCTCCTGGGACAGCCTCGGCTACGCCTACCATCAGCTGGCCCAGCACCAGCCAGCCGTGCGCTGCTTCCGCCGGGCGCTTGATCTGCTTGCCGGACTTGGCGACCGCTATCACAGCTCGGTCACCCTGATGCACCTCGGCGACAGCTGGGCCGGGCTCGGCGACCTCCTCGCGGCCGCCGGCGTCTGGCGGGAGGCGCTGGCGATCATGTCCGAGCTGCAGCACCCCGACGCGGAGAAGGTGCGCGCCAAGCTGCGCCAGGTGCCTCAGTCGGCCTGAGCTGCCGTCGCCTGCCCTGGTCACGACGCCGGCCGCGGCGACCGCTGGCCGGGGGTGGCCGGCTAGCCCTCCAGCGCGTCCTGCATGGGGCGGAATTTGGTCTGCGCCTCGGCTAGCTCAGCAGCCGGGTCCGACTCGGCGACGATCCCGCAGCCCGCGAACAGCCGGGCCCGGTTGCCGCTCAGCTCGGCGCACCGGATGGCGATGCCCCAGCAGCCATTGCCGCGCGCGTCGACCCAGCCGACTGGTCCGGTGTAGCGGCCGCGGTCCATGCCCTCCAGCTCGCGGATCATCTCCATGGCCGCAGCCTGCGGCGTGCCGCAGATCGCCGCCGTCGGGTGCAGCGCGCCGGCGAGCGCGAGTGCTGACGGCAGCGGGCCGGCGGCATCACCGGACGTCCGGAGCGTGCCGGTGATCCTGGTCGCCAGGTGCTGCAGGCTCGCGTAGCGCACCAGCGACGGCCTCTGCTGGACGTCGAGCTGATCGCACAGCGGGCGCAGCACCGCGCGGACGTCAGCAGCGGCGTACTCGTGCTCCTCCACGTTCTTGGCGGAGGCGAGCAGCTCAGCACCGAGGGCGTCATCCTCCGCCGGCGTGCCGCCCCGCCTGGTGGTGCCAGCCAGCACCAGGGAGCGCACTTGCCTGCCATGCCGCTGGACCAGCAGCTCCGGCGTGGCGCCGACCAGCCCGGCACAGGCGAAGGCGTAGCAGTCGGGGTCCCTGGCTGCGAGCCTGCTGAGCAGCACCCGCGCATCCAGATCCTGCCAGGCGGTGGCGTACAGATCGCTGGCGAGCACGACCTTGTCCAGCTGGCCGGCCCGGATGCGGGCGACCGCGGTGGCCACGGCCTGCTGCCACTGGGGTGCGGTCAGGCTGCCGTCGCTCCACAGCACTGATGCCGGCGGCACCGGCGGCACCTCAGTCGCGGCCCGGCCGCCCTCGACGGTGGTCAGCCAGGCCCGGCCGGCCGCCCGCCCGAGCACGGTCTGCGGCACCACAAGCACCGATCCGTCGGATGCTGGATCGAAGGTGAAGCTGCCGAACGCGACCAGGCCGGAGCCGGGCTGCTGCACCTCGTCCACGACCCGCGCGCCGTCGAACAGCTCGCGCAGCCATTTCTCGCCCGCGGTAAACCTGTCCTCGCCGGCCGGCAGCGTCACCCTGGCGGCGGTGCCCCAGCCGACCAGGCCCTCGCCGCCTCTGGTCCACGCCACGGCGCCGGGATCAGGTAGCCGGGCAATCAGGTCGCCGGGGTCGGCGACCGGCACGCTGCGCACGGTCAGCCGCCCTGGCGCACGCTCGTCTGCGTCGTCGTTCCGGGCTCCCACGCCTGCCAACTCTACGTGCGCGCTGCCGGGATGCCGGACACGGGCGGCCGGGCAGCCGGCTGGTGCCACCGCGGCGCGCCAGCCGCGGCACAGCCCGGCGCCGGCCGGCTCAGGCAGGCCGCGATGCAGGCGGGCTCGGGCCGGCTGCGCGGTGATGGCGGCGGCCGGCCCCTGCTCACAGGAGGGAGAGCTGCTCTTGCTCCGGCCGCTCATCGCCGGGCCGTGCGCCGTCAGCCGCCCGGTCCGGCTTCGGCGGCGTGATCCGGCGCGCAGCGGCCGGGCTCGCCCTGCCCACGCAGTACCGGGCGGCAAGCTCGCGCACCTGGCCGCTGATCCGCTCGCTGTACCAGCGGGGCGCGTAGGCGCCGCGGCCGTACAGCTGCCGGTACCGCTCGGTCAGCTCCGGGTGCTCCCGGTCCAGCCAGCGGCCGAACCACTCGCGGGCACCGGGCCGCAGGTGCAGCACGATCGGCGTCACGTGCGCCGCGCCGGCCTCGGCTGCCAGCGCGACGGTGCGCTCCAGCTGGCTGGGCGAGTCGGTGAGGAACGGCAGCACCGGGCCCATCAGCACGCCGCAGCGCAGCCCGCTTCCGGTCAGCGCGGCGCAGACCGCCAGCCTGCGCTCCGGGCTCGGCGTGCCCGGCTCGACTGACCGGGAAAGCGATTTATCGACAAAACCGACGGATACATTGAGCCCCACGTCGGTGACCTGGGCGGCGTCTGCCAGCAGGTCCAGGTCACGCAGGATCAGCGTCCCCTTGGTGAGGATGGAGAACGGGTTGCGCGCGTCACGCAGCGCGCCGATGATGCCGGGCATCAGCTGGTAGCGGCCCTCGGCGCGCTGGTAGCAGTCGACATTGGTACCCATCGCAATGTGCTCGCCCCGCCAGGCCCTGGCCGCCAGCTCTCGCCTGGCCAGCTCCGGCGCATTGACCTTGACCACGATGCGCGAGTCGAAGTCATGTCCGGAATCGAGATCGAGATAGGTATGCGTGCTGCGGGCAAAACAGTAAGTGCACGCGTGCGAGCAGCCCCGGTACGGGTTGATAGTCCAGCTGAACGCCATCCGCGATGTCGCCGGGACGCGGTTGATGATCGAGCGGGCGTGTATCTCATAGAACGTCTTGCCGTGAAAGCCTGGTGTGTCGAAGGTGCGCGCCACGGTCTCCCGGCCGAACAGCGCGGGTGGCTGACCGCTGTCGCGCTCCTGTCCGGTTGCTGGCTCAAGCCGCAGGCTGTCCCATCGCATGCGGGCTAGAATAGAATAAACGTTCGAATAGCTCAAGCCGCCCGCGCTGCGCGCTCCGCGCTGTGCGGCCGGCCGGCCTCAAGCTTCCCCTGACCGAGCCGATGTTCTGCGCCGGCTAGGTTCCGCAGCGGCTGAATTTGGCTTACGCTGCAGAGCAAAGAACGGGTAAAACCCGTCCGGCGGGGAAAGCCGAGAGAGCGGCCGCCGGCTGGATTTCTCGGCGCCGGCGGCCAGCTGGTGGCCTGGAGGTGGAGCGTGGCGCTTTCCATGGAAGAGCAGCGCATCCTGGACGAGATGGAAGTCAGGCTCACCGACGATGATCCCGGTCTCGCCGCCCGCCTGGCCTCGTTCGGCCGGCCAGGCCTCAGCGCGATGTGGCAGTCAGGACGGCTGCGCCTGCCCGCGCTGCTAGTAGCCGTCGGCCTGGTCGCGATCGTGGCGCTGATGGCCTACTCGACGATCGCCGTCCGCACCAGCGTGGCCAGGCAGGAAGCCGCCCGCCACCAGCCGCCTCCTGCCTCGCGGGTGACGCAGGCCAGCACGGCCCGCGCCGTCCCGTCCGCGCATCACTCCGTGGCGAAGGAGTTCGGCCCGCCTGGCAGGGTCGCCGAGTAGCTGGCCGGCCAGGCTCGGCTGGACGCCGCGGCGAAGGCTGTGCAGCAGGTCGGCCGGGGCTGGCCGCAGCGCCACTGCCGCCAGGGCGCGGGATCAGGACTCGCGCCACAACTGCAGCAGGTACTGCTCCAGGCCCTCGAGGGTCTTCCTGGCCTGCTGGAACTCGTCGCTGAGCGGATCGCAGTCCATCTCGTACAGCTCGCCGTAGCGGCGTACCGCCTCGGCGCGGTTCCTGGTGTAGACCCGCACGCCGTAGTCGCCGACGCCGCCTGACAGCCGCAGCCCGCGAACCGCGTGACCGGCGACGCCCATGTCGACGCTGAGGTGCCCGCGCAGGTAAAGCACGCACTTGGCCTCGTCCTCGTAGCCGTCGCTGAACGGCGGCGGCGCGTCGTCCCACTCCTCGATGATGAGCTGCACGCTGACATGCTGCTGTCCGGTCGAGACGAGCAGCTGCTCGCGGCCCGAGCTGATCAGCGAGCCGACGGGAACCGCCGGGCCGCCCGGGCCGTCGGGATCCGCAGCCGGGTCGTGCACCTGGAACATGCTGCGCTCCGGGAAGACCGGCATCTCCAGCCGAAGCAGCCTGCGACTCACGGTCCCCCCTCCGCGGAGACAGTTCCTCCGGTACAGCATCCCCTGCCAGCGGCCATTATGCGCCGCCAATGGGCATAAAGATGCAGTATGACGCTGGGTGAGCGGAACGTGACTGCGCTGCCGGGCGACTGCATGGCCACCGGGCCCGCCTGCGCGAGACGGCGAACGCTGCCCACCGCTGGCCCGGCTGGCGCCGCGGCCCTGGCGGGCGGCGGCCGCCCGCTGGCCCGGCCTGCGGCGTGCGGCTATTGTGCTCGAAATGGCGCCCAGTGCGGCCGAGCCGCCCATTACCCACCGGTTCGTCGACGCCGGCGGGCTGCGCATGCACATCGCCGAGGCGGGCACCGGGCCGCTGGTGCTGCTGCTGCACGGTTTCCCGGAGAGCTGGTACTCCTGGCGCCACCAGCTCGCCGCCCTGGCAGCGGCCGGCCTGCACGCGGTGGCGCCGGACCAGCGGGGCTACTGCCGCACCGGGCCGCCTGGCGGGCCTGGTGCTGCGAACCGGGTCGAGGACTACACGATCCTGCACCTGACCGGCGATGTCATCGCGCTGATGGACGCGCTGGGGGAGGAGCAGGCCGTGGTGGCCGGGCACGATTGGGGCGCGCCAGTCGCCTGGCATACCGCGCTGCTGCGGCCCGACCGGGTACGCGGCGTCATCGGGCTGAGCGTGCCGTACCGACCGCGCGGCGGCAGGCGGCCGCTGGACGCCATGCGCGCCGCCGCGGGTGACGGCTTCTACATGGTGTACTTCCAGCAGCCTGGCGTCGCCGACGCCGAGCTGAGCGCTGACCCGCCGGCTACCTTCCGCCGCCTGCTGTCGGCGGCGTCGGGCGATGCAGTGGCCGGGTCGCCGGCCGGGTGGCCAGGCGTGGTCCGGCCCGGCGGCGGGTTCCTTGACCTGTGCCCTGAGCCGGAGGCACTGCCCGGCTGGCTCACCGCGGCGGATGTCGCCTGCTTCGTCGCTGACTATGCCGGCTCGGGCTTCACCGGCCCGCTGAACTGGTACCGCAACCTGGACCGCAACTGGGAGCTGACCGCACCCTGGCAGCACGCCCAGGTCAACGTCCCTGCGCTGTACCTCGGCGGTGACCATGACCTGGTCGTCGCGGTATCCGGCGGCCGCGAGATGCTGCCGCGGCTGCGGTCAGCGATCCCGCAGCTGCGGGACGCGGTGCTGCTGCCCGGCTGCGGTCACTGGACCCAGCAGGAGCGGCCGGCCGAGGTCAGCAGCGCCATGCTGGGCTTCATCGGCGATCTCGGCTAGCCAGGCGGCGGGGCCTGGCGGCTAGAGCCAGGCCGGCTGGCTCTTGCGGCGCCCCGGCCGGCCAGGAGACCTTTAGCTGCATGACCCTCGTCACGGACCTTGACCTCCCCCTGCTCGACTACGGCGCCGACGCGCTGGACGGCGATGCCTACCATGAGCGGCTGGCCGAGCTGCGGACCCAGGCCAGGGACGGCTGGCTGGCCCGCTCGCCGCTGTCGCTGGTCGTCGTCGACCGCGAGTCGGCAGAGTTCTTCCTGCGCACCCGCTCGGCCGCCTTCCCCGGCCCGCAGATCGCCGACCTGTTCGGGGTCACGGCCGGCCTGCTGCGCGAGCAGATCGACGAGAACATCCTGAACCAGCAGGGCGACCGGCACCGGCGGCTGCGCTCCCTGGTCGGGCCCGCGTTCACCGCACGGGCCGCTGACCGCCAGCGCCCGGTCATGCGCGAGTTCCTCAGCCAGCTCTGGGCGCCGCTAGCCGGGGCCGGTCAGTGCGACGCCGTCACCGCGCTGGCCAAGCCGTACCCGTCGCTGACCATCGCCGCTGTTCTCGGCGCGCCGCTGCCGGACGCGCCGCGACTGCATGACTGGTCGACCTGGGTGCAGCGGCAGTTCGACATCACCGCGCTCGCCAGCCAGCTCGCCGACATGGAGAGCAAGGTCGCCGAGGCCTACGGCTACGTTCAGGAGCTGCTCGCCCGGCGTGCCAGCGAGCCGGGCGACGACCTGATCACCGCGCTGCTGTCAGCCAGTGAGGGCGGCGACCGGCTGTCCGGCGAGGAGTGCATCAACCTCGTCCTCAACGTCATCGCCGGCGGCATCGACACCACCCAGGCGCAGCTGTCGCACGCGCTGCGGCTGTTCGCGGCGCACCCCCGGCAGTGGGAGCTGCTCGCCAGCCAGCCGGCCCTGGTGCCGGCGGCGGTGCAGGAGGTGCTACGGCACGAGCCGATCACGCCGTTCACCGCGCGCATCTGCCTCGAGCAGATCGAGCACCGCGGCGTCACCTTCCCGGCCGGCAGCATCGTCGCGATCTGCGCGGAGCGTGGCAACCGTGAGCAGGAAGGCGGCGAGGGCTTCGATATCACCGCGCAGCGCGACGCCAGGCTGCTGACCTTCGGCGCCGGCCCGCACTTCTGCCTCGGGGCCAACCTGGCCAGGGCCGAGCTCGAGGAGGCGCTGCTTTTCCTGCCGCCGCGGATGACGGGCCTGGCCGCTGACGGGCCGGCGAAGCTCGGCAGCGTCGAGGGCATCTACGGCATCGACGCGCTGCCGCTGCGCTGGCTGGCCGGCTAGCCGGCCAGCCGCGGTGCTGGCAGGCAGGCCCTGGAGCGTGCCTCGCGCCACAACTCGGAATAGCGGCGCCCGGCCAGGCTGCGCGGGGAGAAAGCCGTCACCGGCGCTCGCTCGACCGACATCCGCTCGATGATCGACAGGGCCGGGATCACCGTCGCGGCGACGTCGGAGCGCTGTCCTGGCAGCTGCGCGGCGATGTCCAGGTGCAGCCGCTTGCGCCGGTCGATCATGGAGAAGAACGCGAGGACGGCCGGCCGGTGCCGGTCAAGCTCCGCGATGAAGCCGGTCAGCTGGTCAAGGGTGCGCACCGACAGCGTCGTCGGGATCAGCGGTACCAGCACGATGTCGGCGGCGGCCAGCACGCTCTCGGACAGCAGCGAGATGCCCGGCGGGCAGTCAAGGAAGATGACGTCGTACTCGGCCTGCAGGGGCGCCAGCAGGGCAGCCAGTCGCCTGGCCGGCTTGCGGGCCGCGTCGAGCACCAGGTCCATGTTCCGGTAGGTGAAGTCGGCCGGCAGCAGGTCCAGGTTGTCGAAGTCGGTGCCCTTGATCGCGTCGTCGACCGGGCGCTTGCCCGCGATGAGCGCCTTGCCGCCGCCCTTGACCCGCGGCTTGATCCGGAACAGGAAGCTGGCCGCGCCCTGCGGGTCCAGGTCCCACAGCAGTACCCGGTAACCCTCGCTGGCGGCCAGGTAGGCCAGGTTGACCGCGGTCGCGGTCTTGCCGACGCCGCCTTTGATGTTGTAGGTCGCGAAAATCTTCACCTGGCCGCCACCGGAGCCGGAGTCAGCGCCTGGATCCTTCCCTGGCTGGCCGGCCGGGCGAAGTCGGCGAACCGCCCGGCGAAGTCGGCCCGCGCCTGCCGCTGACGCCGGGTGAGCCCGGCCGCTATCTCGCCCATCGCCAGCAGTGTGGCAGCCGGCGCGCTGCGCTGCCGCATCATCTGCTCGGCGTAGGCGCGGATCTCGCCGCACTGCACCTCGGTGTCCTGGAACTCGCCGAGGCAGTCCTGCAGGCTCTTCAGCTCGCGGACGGCTTGCCAGTGCTGGGCCGGGTCGTGCAGCGAGCCGAAGATCTCCAGCGCGTACCGCAGCTCCTTGCACCGCTTGCGCAGCTCGTGCAAGCTCGCGGCGGGGGAGGACGCGGTGATCGCGCCGCCGTCGGTGACGACCCGCTGCCGCGCCCGCTCGATCCTGATGCCTGCGAGCCGGGCCGTGCTCGGGCGGCGCCGGCCGGCGCCGCCCAGCTCGGCCAGTGCCTCGCGCCAGCCGGCGGTCAGCCGGGAGAACCTGGCCGAGCGCAGCCCCCTGACCAGGTCGCGCCGGGCAGCTTCCCGGCCCCGCTCCAGGTGGGCGCGGAATGGCTCCAGGTCCTGGCTGGTGCCGGCCTCCAGCCCGGCTGCCATGGCGGGGAAGCCGAGCAGGTAGACATCCAGGTCCCTGGCCGGCGTCGTCAGGTCGCCGAGCCACTTGAACTCGCGGCGGAACTGGTCCGACATGGCTCGTGGCAGCACGGGCGCGGCGAGCTTCAGCGCCGACCGGGTGCGCCGCACGGCCACCCGGAGATCGTGCAGGAACTCGGTGTCCAGGTCACGCACTGTCCCGCTGACGTTGGCCAGCAGCGTGTCAAGCAGCGCGCCGCAGACAAGCGCCACCGAGGTGGCGGCTGGCGCGGCCGGCCCTAGAGCGACGTCGATCCTGCCGGTATAGTCGCCCGGCCGCCGCCCGGCCGCGGCCAGCGCCATGTCCAGCGCGGGCGCCGAGCTGGCCCGCACGCCGGGCACCGCGGCCAGCGCCTCGGCGAGGCGGTCGGCCTGCGGCTGGTAGCCGCGCAGCGGCCGGACCGACAGCCGCGGCGCCGCGGTCGCTGACTGCGGGAAGGTGACCGACATCCGGTCCACGCTCACCTTCGCGACCGTCTTGGCGTCGGCGTTCAGTAGCCGCATGTCGCTCAGCCGGCTGGTCGCCCTGGCGACCGGCAGCAGCGCCCGGACGCCAGCGACCGGCTCGAGCCGTGCGCGCAGCGGGCCGTCAGGCAGCTTGCCGAGCAAGGCGGGCCAGCTGACCCGCTCGCCGGCCGGGACCTGCTGCACCGCGAGCACCTCGCCGTCGCGGCCGGTCAGCATCAGCTGCGCAGGGCCGGTACTGCCGCAGACCTGCTCCAGCGTCAGGCCGGACCGGTAGAGCCGCCAGTCGAAGGTATCCAGCCAGGTGCGCCGCAGGGTGTGCTTCCTGCCCCCGTTGGCCAGGCTGAGCTTGCTGCCGGGCTGCGCCAGCGCCAGCGCCTGCTCGCAATCTGGCCCGCGCGAGGCGTCCAGCAGATACTCTCGCTGGGCATTCTGCACCTGTTGGCCCTCATTATCTCAAACCAGGAGCAATCGCTCCAGACATGTATTCAACCGGTCATTGAAGGTGAATAATAGGTTAACTAATCTACCAGCGACGCTGGGCTGGCGACCAGACCGCGCAGGCCACGGGCCTGGTCCTGCCGGGTCGTCCTGATCGCGTTTAGCATCTGATAGTGGCGACTGACTGGGTGACGATCTCCTCGCTGGCGACTGCGGGAGCAACGCTGGCGCTGGCGATATCGACCTTCTCCGCGACGCGGTCGGCGAACCGCGGCGCGCGAGTGGCACAGGAGGCACTGCTGGTCGGCGTGCGGCCGCTGCTGGTGGTCTCCCGGTTCAGCGACGAGACGCAGAAGATCCATTACGGGGACGCCAGGGCGATCCAGCTGAATGGCGGCTTCGGCGTGGCTGAGGTGTCGGAGAAGGTGGTCTACCTCGCGGTGTCGGTGCGCAACGCCGGGCAGGGCATCGCTGTGCTGCGCGGCTGGCGGCTCGCGGTGGGCGACATCGGCGGCGCCCAGAGCCCGCAGCCGCAGCAGGATGACTTCCGCAGGCAGCAGCGCGACCTGTATATCGGGCCAGCCGACATGGGCTTCTGGCAGGGCGCGCTGCGCGAGGAGGACCAGCAGCGCGACGACGCGGCCAAGGCCATTGACGCCCGGGAGGTCATCACCATCGACGTCCTCTACGGCGACTTCGAGGGCGGGCAGCGCGCCATCACCCGGTTCCTGCTGCGGCCCGTCTCGTCGGCCAGGGACGGCGACAACGCGGCCATGCTCGCTGCTCCGGGCACGGCGGAGCCAGAGCCGGAGCCAGAGCCGAAGGCAGAGCGGCCGCGCTGGCTGGCGTCAGTGATCAGGCACTGGAGTATCGACCGGCCAGATCCCCGCTAGCCGCTCTGGCGCCTGCGATCGCCGCCGCACGAGGCGCCCGGCCAGCAGTGAGCTGCGACCCTGGCCTGCTGGTCCGGCGGTGCCAGACCGCGCTGAAACGCCGCCGGGACCGGTCAGGCGTGTATGGCCGGCCGCCTTGGCCTGCGAGCGCCTGCCGGGGGACAATCCAGGCAGGACCGTACCTGATGACTCCCGGAGGTGCACTCGTGCTCTACGCATTCGGCTTCGAGCGGATTGGCGTCGTGATCGGCGACCTCTACTTCGTGGATCCCGATCCCGAGCACCATAACGACAAGCCGGAGCGCGGCGTCCGGCTCGAGGTCCGGATGCTGGAGCAGGGCGAGCTGCGGGGCAACTTCTACTCTGCCCGGCCGATCGAGATCGGCCGGCCGGTCTGGCGTGCCGACTTGCTGGAGACCGCCGACGGACCGCCGGGCAGCCTGAACCGGGCACACCATCACCCTGCGTTCGAGGGCTGGAATCCAGGACGGCGGAATTACGACCCGGAGATGAAGGCCAGCCCGGTGCGCTGGGTCGGCGAAGCGCTCGGCAACCTGGAGGGCCTGCTGCAGCAGGCCGGCGTGGCGCCCGACGAGGCGCTCGCCGCGGACGCGGTCAGCCTGCGCGAGTGCGTGCCGGAGATCATGGCGACGGTCGGCCGGCTGCTGGAGAAGGTGAAGGCTGGCGAGCTGGCGCTGGCCCCGGCGGGCGATCAGCCGTCGGCGGCGCGGATCAGCTGGCTGTAGTGACGGCCGGCTAGTAAGGCGTATTCGCGAGCCAGGCGGTGAGCAGGGCGTCGTCGCCGAAGACAGTCAGCTGATCGTCAGTCAGCGGCAGCCGGCGGACAAGGGCGAGCTGCAGCCTGGCCGCCGGGCCGGTTAGCGCCGCGTCCCCGCGGCCGTGGCCGGGCTCGACCGTGATGCCGCCGCCCTGGTTGCTGACCAGCCACTCACCCGAGCCGTCGAGCCCGTCGTCGGTGGCGTGCACGTGCAGCACCCTGCCGTCCGGCAGGGCGGCCGTCCGGGTGTGCTCGCCGCCGGTGACCGGCCCGGACATGAAGCCCAGCCACTCGTCGACGCCGTCAGCCGCGATGTCAGCAGGCACCGCGGCGGACACCGGCGCGCCGGCGGCCAGCTCGCCGTCGCTCAGGTGCACGTTTGTCTCGTGCGTCATCCGGCGGGCCCAGGCTGACGCCGGGCGGAGGTCGCCGAACGCCCATACGGGCTCATCGCCCGCCTCGCGCAGCGCGCCGGTGAGCCTGCTGGCGCCCGCGTTCAGCCAGCGCCGGTGCTCAGCCGGGTCATCTGGCAGCCGCCCGTCTGGCACCTCGCGGAACGGAATGACCTGCGCCGACCTGGTCCTGGTGATCTCCGCTGCCCACCGGTGCGCCCGGCCGACGTGCGTGGCCAGCTGGCGGATCGTCCAGTCTGGGCAGGTCGGGACCCGCCGGCTGAGGTCGGCGCCGTCGACGAGCGCGGCCAGCGTGCCGGTGGCGCGCTCGATCTCGCCGTGGTAACGCTCAGTGCTGATCTGCGCCATCGCCGGGCCGGTTACTTGCCACAGCCGCAGCCGCCGCCGCAGCAGCCGCCGCCACCGCCCTGGCCGGCCGGCGCCGCGCCTGCCCGGCCGCCGACGGCGACAGCGGACAGGAGCTTCACGGTGTCGTCATGACCCAGCGGGCACTCCGCCGGTGCCGACGACTCGCTCATCGGCCTGGTCCGCTCGAAAGTGTCGCCGCATGCTCGGCAGCGGTATTCATATCGGGGCACGTCACCAGCCTATGCCAGCCGGAAGCCCGGCGCGTCAAGGACGACCGGGGCCGGCTCGCCGGGCGCTATGGCCCGGCTAGCTTCCCGCTGCGGGGGCCGGGGAGTCGGTTCTGGGCCGGCGACCGTCGGCGGCCAGCCTGGCGTCAGCGCCAGCCGGGACGCCAGCGGCCCGCGCTGCACCGGACGGCTCGGCGTCCAGCACGCCGGGTGCGTCTGGCGCGTCCGGCGAGTCGTAATAGAACTGGCGGCCGCGCATGAACGAGACGATCGCGCCGATGACCGACATGGCGATGGCGGCCGAGAACACGATGATCAGGCCATGGTGGAAGGGGCCCTCGATCAGGTGCGGGAAGAAGGTCCTGCTGGTCAGCGCGGCAGCGTTGCGCTGCGGCAGCGTCTTCAGCACGCCCGACGGCCTGAGCAGCGTGGCGACCGGGTTGTAGCCGAGGAACGAGGCGAACAGGGTGCTGACCGGGGGCATGCTGGCGACGTGCGCGGCCACCGCGTGCGGCACGCCCTGGGCGCGCAGGCCGTTGCTCAGGGTCCGCGGCATGGTCGCCGCGAGACCAGCGATGAGCAGCGAGAAGAAGATCCCGATGGACAGCGACATGCCGGAGTTCTGGAAGGTGGACCGCATGCCGGAGGCGGCTCCGCGGTCCCTGGCCGGCACGCTGCTCATGATCGCCGAGGTGTTCGGCGAGGCGAACAGGCCGGAGCCGAGCCCGTTGCAGAAGATGATCAGGCCGAAGGACCAGTAGGGGAAGTTCACCGGCAGCAGCATGAGCCCGGTGAACGCGCACGCGCCGACGAGCAGCCCGGCGGTGGCGAACGGGCGGGTGCCGTACCGGTCGGACAGGTAGCCGGACACCGGCCCGGCGATCAGGAACCCGGCCGTCAGCGGCAGCATGTAGATGCCGGCCCACAGCGGCGTGTCCACGAAGTTGTAGCCGTGCAGCGGCAGCCACACCCCCTGCAGCCAGAAGATCAGCATGAACTGCAGCCCGCCGCGGGCGATGGAGCCCAGCAGGCTGGCCGCGTTCCCGGCCGCGAACGCGCGGATCCGGAACAGGCCCATCCGGAACATCGGCTCGGCAATCCTTGTCTCGACCACGCCGAAGATCACCAGCAGCAGCGCGCCGCTGGCCAGCCCGCCTACCACCATCGGGTTCGTCCAGCCGGTCGGGTGGCCGCCGTACGGCTGGATGCCGTAGGTAATCGCCACCAGCAGCAGCCCGGCGCCGCAGGCAAACAGCACGTTGCCCCACCAGTCGATCCTGGCTCGCCTCGTGGTGGCGATCTCGCGCAGCTTCCGGTACGACCAGACCGTCCCGAACACGCCGATGGGGACATTGACCCAGAAGATCGCGCGCCAGTCCCACGCCGCCAGCAGGCCGCCAAGCAGCAGGCCGATGAACTGCCCGGAGATCGCGGAGATCTGATTGATGCCCAGCGCCATGCCGCGCTGGCGGGCCGGGAACGCGTCGGTGAGGATAGCCGCCGAGTTGGCCATCAGCATCGCGCCGCCGAACGCCTGCACCACCCGGCCGATGATCAGCCAGAGCGCGCCGCCGCCACCGGTCAGCGGGTCAAGCGACAGCGCGATGGAGGCCAGGGTGAAGACGACGAAGCCCAGGTTGTAGATGCGCACCCGGCCGAACATGTCGCCGAGCCGGCCGAGCGTGACCACCAGCACGGCGGTGACCAGGAGATACCCCATGATCATCCACAGCAGGTAGCTGATGTTGCCTGCCGCGGTCGGGTCGAGGTGGATACCCCGGAAGATCGCGGGCATCGCGATGATCACGATGGACGCGTCGATGGTCGCCATCGTCACGCTGAGCGTGGTGTTGGACAGCGCTATCCACTTGTAGCGGTCACCGCCCGCGGCCTGCTGGCCAGACGGCGGTTTGGACGATCCTGACAGCTGGGTGACGGCGGCTCTCCACACTCACCCCAGCCTACCTTCATTCAGTTGCTTAACCGCAACTACCTAATGCGCGGCGGCCGCGCTGGCCGGGGGCCGGACGCTACCGGACGGCGAGCCTGATCCGGTAGGTCCACCACCAGGTGACCGGCGTGGCGAGCTGCCGGGCGGCGACCTCGCGCAGCCTGGTGATACCGAGCTCGTCCTCGCTGGCGCCGGCTTTCAGCAGCGCCACCGCGCCGCCCTGGCTCAGCGCGACGTCGGCCAGCCGGCTGGCGTCGCCGCTCTCCTGCCCGTGCACGGCGACCTCGGTGGCATACCGGAACAGCCCGCTGCGCCGCAGCCGGGCGAGGTGATCCTTGCCGGCGTGCGGCGGGCGCAACCCGGCCGTGTCCTCCATCTCGGTGATCCGCCGGTCCGCCTCGGCGTAAGCGGCGTCGGTCTGCCAGTCGATGCAGGGCGGCCAGTCGCAGTCGTAGGCAGCGAGCACCCCGCCAGGTCGCAGCAGCCGGGCCAGCTCGGGCAGCGCCCGCCCGGCGTCGAACCAGTGCATGGCCTGGCTCGCGGTCACCACGTCAGCGCAGCCATCGGGCAGCCCGGTCCGCTCGGCAGTGCCGTCGGCAACGGTGAACCTGGTCGTCGTCGTCGCGGCGGCCGCTATCTTCCGCTCGGTCAGCCCGCGCATCTGCGCCGACGGCTCCACGGCGATCACCCGGCTGGCGCGGTCCGCCCAGATCATCGTCGAAAGGCCGGTGCCGGCCCCGACGTCCACCACGTCGGGCAGCTCGACGCCGGCCCACTGAGTGACCAGCGAGACGAGCTCGGCCGGCGGCCGCGGCCTGGCAGCGTCGTAGGCGCCGGCGTAGCTGGAGAACCGGGACACCGCGTCAGGCACAGCCGCTCCTCGTGGTCGCAGGTACCTCGACATCAAGATACATGCTGCCCGGCGAGCGCGCGCGATGCGGTCAGGCGGGCTGCCAGAGCTCGACCCGATTGCCTTCTGGATCGGTGACCCAGCCGAACCGGCCGATGCCCGCCACGTCCTGCGGCTCGCTTGGCACGTCCGCTCCCTTGGCGCGCAATTGCGCGAGCATCGCGTCCAGGTCGCCGACCCGGAAGTTGAGCATGGTCTGCTGGGAGCGTGACCCGAAGTAGCCGGTCTCGGACTCGAATGTCGCGAACACCGTCGGACCGGCGCCCGGACGCCACACGCCGTTCTCATCAGCGTCCAGGCCGAGGCAGTCGCGATACCACGCGCTCAAGGCCGCCGGGTCGACAGCGCGCAGGAAGTATCCGCCGATACCGAGCACGCGTTCCATGGCGACATCCTGCCAGGATGGCGATCGGCGGGGCCGGCGCCACGCCAGCGGTCCCGGCTCAGTCGCGGGGGAACTCGTAAGGCTGCCAGTCAATCCGCTCGACGGTCGCGCAGTCGGCGCCGAAGGTGATCGTGGCGCGCACTCGCTGGCTGGCCAGCACCAGCGGCAGCCAGTACTTGGCGTCGTCCCACATGCCGCTCAGCGGCAGCTCGGTCTGGGCAAACCAGCGCGGCGATATCTCTGCTGACTCGGCTGGCTCGCCCCGGAAATCGCGGGTGAGGTATACCTCGGCGTTCTGATCCCAGCTCTGCCGCGTCGGGAACAGGAACAGCAGGGACGCCACGTGGGCCATCGTGTCGGGCGCGACTTCAACGCCCGATTCCTCCATCACCTCGCGGGCGGCTGCCTCGGCCGGCTTCTCGCCCTCCTCCAGGTGCCCGCCGAGTCCCACCCACCGGCCGGTGCCGAACCCGGCCTTCTTCAGGCCGAGCAGCACCTGCGGCTCGCTGCCGCAGGTGCGGGTGATCAGGCACAGCACGGTCTGCTCTGGCACGGACTGAGGGCTCCCTGGCTTGGCTGGCGCTGCGGCAAAGATGGCAGCGGGCCTGCCGGTCGCTCACCTTGCGAGCGGGCAATGGCCCGACCCAATCCTAGCGGTCACATTGTGGTGACTCTGCGCAAGGGCGCGCGGGGGCGGCTGGCCTTCGTGCCGCGGCGCCGGCCGGCTGGCCATACTGGATGGCCGGGTCATCCGCAGCCGCGACACCCTGGAGGAGCGCCGTGCCCGACCGACTGGCTCAGCCCGACCTGGCGCACGACGGCCAGCGGCCAGCCTGGCTTACCGACGACGACCTGGCCGCGCTGGCGGCGATCGCCAGGACGCACCACCGCGGGGGCAGCGCGCCTGGCCTTGCCTACGGGATCATCGCCGGGCCCGCGCTGGTGCACAGCGCCGGGTTCGGCTCGGCGCGGACGGGCGGGCCAGTGCCAGACGGCGCGACGGTGTTCCGGATCGCCTCGATGACTAAGAGCTTCACCGCCGCAGCGGTGCTCGCGCTGCGCGACGACGGCATCCTGGCGCTCGACGACCCGGCCGAGCGGTACGTGCCCGAGCTGCGCGGGCTGCGACCGGCCACCAGCGACTCGCCGCCGGTAACGGTGCGCAACCTGCTGACCATGACCGCTGGCCTGCCGACCGATGATCCGTGGGGTGACCGGCAGCAGGGCATGCCGCCGGATGAGTTCTCCCGCTTCCTGGCCGAAGGGATCCGGTTCGCCTGGGCACCGGGTACCCAGTTCGAGTACGCCAACCTCGGCTACGCCATTCTCGGCCGGGTCATTACCGCCGCGTCGGGCAGCGGCTACACCGATGTGGTGCGGGACCGGCTACTGCGGCCGCTGGGCATGGACAGCACCGGGTTCGCGGCGGCCGAATTCGACCCGGACCGGCTGGCCGCCGGCTACCGCCGGGCCGGCGATGGCTGGCAGGAGCTGATCCCGGACGGTGACGGCGCTTTCGCCCCGATGGGCGGGATCTTCAGCACGGTCGCCGACCTGACCCGCTGGGTGGCTGGCTTCGCCGCCGCGTTCCCGCCGGGCGGGCCGGCCGACGGCGGCGCGCACCCGCTGCGCCGGTCAAGTCGTCGTGAGATGCAGCTGCCCCAGGTGGCGCTGCCGGTGCACCAGCCGCCGCTGCCCGCCGCGGCGGCGCATGGCAGCTACGGCTTCGGCCTGTTCGTCGAGGAGGACGGCGGGCACGGCCGGATCGTCCAGCACGGCGGCGGCTATCCGGGATACGGCAGCCACATGCGCTGGCACCCGGCCTCCGGGCTTGGCGTGATCGTGCTGGCCAACAGCACCTACGCACCAGCCCAGGCGCTCGGCGCCCGGATGCTGGACGCGCTGCTGCGGCGCCGGCCGCGCGGCGCCGCCGGCCAGGGACCCGCACTGGCGCCGGAACGACCGTGGCCGGAGACGCTGGCCGGCCAGCGAGCCGCGACCAGCCTGCTGCAGCACTGGGACGACGAGGCAGCCAGCCGGCTGTGCACCGCCAACGTGGCGCTCGACGAGCCCTACCCGGAGCGGCGAGCCAGAGCCGAGCAGGTCAGGCGGCGGATCGGCGAGTTCGCCGACGACACAAGCAGGCCAGCTGAGCACGATTCAGCCGCGCACTGCCGGTGGTGGCTGCGTGGCGAGCGCGGCACCGTGCAGGCCGAGATCCGGCTGACCCCGCACCAGCGGCCGATGATCCAGCAGCTCGTGCATGCCGTGCCGCCCGCCCATGGCTCCGTGCTCAGCCGGCTCACCGGGCAGCTCATCGCCCTGCTCAACGACGGCGCGCCCAGCTGGCCCCCCGCCCTGCCGGCCGCGGCCGGCCTCGACACCGGCGCGTTCATCCGCCGGCTGCGGGTAGCCGCCGCGTGGGCGGGCCCGTGCACGCCGGGGGCGTACAGCGCCGGCGACGGTGACGCGACGGTGACCGTCGAGCTCGAGGGCCAGCGGGCGCGGCTGCTGCTCACCGTGACGGTGGACGAACGGCGCGGCGAGCTGCGCGAAGCCGGGATCACGCTGGCTGGCTGAGCGGGCCGCCTGCCAGCTGTCAGGCGTTGCCGCGGACGAGCGCGATCAGCCGGTCAAGCACGGCACCGTTGCTGACCCGCAGGCCGTCGTGCTCGTACTCACTGGTCACCCACGGCCGCAGGCCGCGTATCGCGGCCGCGGTCGGGACCGAGAACTGCTGCGGCACGTACATGTCGTTGAAGTAGACCGCCGCGGCTGCCGGCACGTCGTTGGCGGCCAGCGCGGCCGGGTCGTAAAGCGCTGGCCAGCTTCCGTGCTCGGCGAGCAGCTGCCCAGCCTCGGCGAGCGGCTGCAGCACCGGGTCGGTCTCCAGCATCCACGGGTAGATCATCTCGCCGGTGAACAGCACCGGGTCGTCGCCGTCCAGCGCCCGCTCTGCGGAGAACTCGGCAAACTCCGCCCTGACCCGCTGCGCCGCCCAGCGGGTGGCTGCGCCCTGCGCGTAGCACGCCTCGTGCAGCAGCGCGTAGAGCGGCCCCTGAGCGAAGCTGAGCCGCGATTCCAGCTGGTAGCGGAAGTCGTCGCTGAGCTCGCCGCCGGCGAACGGATCTTCCAGCAGGTAGTGCAGGGTGTGACTGCCGCTGCTCGAGCCCAGCATGCTGCCCAGCGACTGGAAGGCTTCGACGGTGAGCAGCCGGCCAGTCGGCAGCGTTACCTTCTGCCCGGCCAGGTGCGCGGCGACCCGGCGCGCCTGCGCCACGTCCTGCGGGTACCGCTGGTAATGCGCCCGGTTCTTGGCGGCGACGGTCGGGTAGGTCGCGCGGTACACCTCGTCGGCCGTGCTGGCCAGTCCTGGCAGGCCGCCGGTCAGCAGCGCCTCCCGCACCCCGCCGGGCGCCATCGACAGGTACGTGACGGTGCAGAAGCCGCCGAAGCTCTGGCCTAGGACTGTCCAGGGCTCGCCGCCGGTCACCGCGGCGCGGATCAGCTCGGCGTCCGCCACGATCGAGTCGGCCCGGAAATGCGTCAGGTACTCGGCCTGCGCACGCGCGCTGCCCAGGGCCGCCAGGGTCAGCCGGTTCGCCGGAGTGGACCGGCCGGTGCCCCGCTGGTCGAGCAGCAGCACCCGGTAGTCCTGCAGCGCGCGGTCCAGCCAGCCGTCCTGGCCGGCCGGGCGGGGCCCGAACATGCCGGGGCCGCCCTGCAGGAACAGCAGCCACGGCAGGTCCGATGACGCGCTGTCGGCCGCGACGACCTCACGGGCGAACAGCTCGATCTGCCGGCCGCCAGGGTCGGAGTGATCGAGCGGCACGCGGAACTGGCGGTCGGTGAGCACGGTGCCTGGCTGGCGGTAGGTGACCATGACCGACACGTTACTCAGCTGGCAGGTACGTTCTGGCGAGGCTGCGAGTGGTCTGCGTGACCAGCGCCCGGAGTTCATTCGGCAGAAGAACTTCGACTTCGCTGCCCAGCCGGAGCAGCTCGCCGTGCGCATGACCGGGCGATTCGATCGGGATGACGGCGGTCACCCAGCCGCGGGCGTCCGGGGCGGTCGCGGTCCTGGCGATCGCGTCGCTCACCGCTGGGGCCATGATCCCGGCCGCCCGCTCGCGCCCTGCCGGGCTCAGCCGGATCGTCGCCTCGCCCTGGTAAAGCCAGTCGCGGAAGGCCGTCACCTGCGACGCCCAGTACCCGGCCAGGTCAAAGCCGTCCAGCCGGCCGAAACCCGTCCCGGTCTCCGCCAGAGCGAGGATCTGGCTGACGCGGAACGTCAGCAGCCTGCCTTCACAGCGTGCGACCAGGTACCACTTGCCGGCCTTGAGGACCAGGCCATGCGGTTCCACCACCCTGGTGACCTCGGCTGGCGCCTTCCACCGCCGGTAGCCGATCTTGATCTCCCGCTGTTCCCAGACCGCCGCGGCGGCAGCGCCGAGGTAGGGCACCTGGTCGCCGTCGTGATACCAGCCGGGCGCGTCGAGGTAGAAGCGCTGCTGGATCAGCGCTGACCGCTCCCGCAGCTCAGCGGGCAGCGCCGCGCGGAGCTTGAGCTGCGCGGTGGCCAGCACGGTACCCAGGCCAAGCTCGGCCGCTGCCCGCGGCAGCCCGGCGAGGAACAGCGCCTCAGCCTCGCCGGCGGTCAGCCCGGTAAGCCTCGTGCGGTAGCCGTCCAGGAGCCGGTAGCCGCCGCCGGAGCCGGCATCGCCGTAGACCGGCACGCCGGCCGCGCTCAGCGAGTCGACGTCACGGTAGATCGTGCGCACCGAGACCTCAAGCGTGTCGGCGAGCTGCTGCGCGGTGAGCCGCCCCCTGGACTGGAGCAGCAGCATGATCGAGACAAGCCGGCTGGCCCGCATGACACTGACAATAGGTGTCAGTGGACCGGCCTAGCGTCGGAGGCATGCCATTCACTGAGAAGTTCCTGCGCTACGCCGGGGCCGTTGCTGCTGGCGGACGTCAGGTCAGGCGCTATCACGTCGCCGCGCCGCCCAGCGAGATCGGGCAGCTCACCCGGAGCACGGGGTGAGCGCGCCCAGCGGGGCGGGCGACTTCGACTTCTTCGTCGGGTCGTGGCGCGGGCAGCAGCGCAAGCTGCGGCAGGTGCTCGCGGACTGCGACGAGTGGGAGGAATTCACCTCGACGACCCGGTGCTGGTCCCTGCTCGGCGGCGCCGCCAACCTGGACGAGGTCGCCTTCCACGAGCTGGGCTCCGGCGGGGTCACGCTGCGGCTGCTCGACCCGGCGACCGGCGAATGGTCGCTGTACTGGGCAAGCAGCCGGAACGGGCTGCTCGCGCTGCCGCCGACCGTCGGCAGGTTCTCCGGCGGCACCGGCCTGTTCTACAACGACGAGACCTATGAGGGCCGTCAGATCAGGGTGCGTTACACCTGGACCGGCATCACCGAGGTGACCGCGCGGTGGGAGCAGGCGTTCTCCACTGACCAGGGGCAGACCTGGGAGACCAACTGGATCGCCGACTTCACCCGGCAGGAGTAGCTGCCGGCCGGAGGGCGGTGCGGGTGTCGCCCGGCCGCTGTCACGCGTGCCAGCGGCCGGCCGTGTGCACGGCGAGGACCGCCACCAGCAGGCCGCCTCCCAGCGCGGCGGCGGTGGCGGTCAGCCGCATCCAGGTGCCGGTGAGTGCCGTCGCCGGCCGCGTGCCGCGGACCAGCAGGCGGGGCAGCCGCGGCGCGTACGCGAGCACGTGCACGGTCATGCAGCAGAACCACGCGATGAACGCTGCCTTGTGCAGCAGCAGCCACGGTCCGCTGCCCGGCCCGGCGACGGCGAGGGCGACGCCAGTGCCGAGAACCGCGACGGAGGTGCTGATGACCAGCGGGCCGAGCACGCGCAGCAGCGGGGCCGGCGGCCCCCTGCGCAGGTAGGGCCGCGAGCCGGCGTAGTACCTGGCGAACCGGTAGCACACCGAGGCGATCTTCAACGTCACCGGCCCGAGCAGCAGCAGGCCGAGGAAGAAGTGCCAGAACAGCAGCTGGCGCACCGACAGGATGGTCAGCCCCTCGGCGGCGAATCCCGCCAGCAGGACGGCGCCGGTCAGCGCGGTGAGCTGCTCGTTGCCGCGCACGCCGCCGGTCCGGCCGGCCGGCTCGCGGTGCCGTGCCCGGTACCTGACCGTCACTGGGACGCCCCGGCTGCGGGGCGGCGGCGCTTTTCCAGTCGCAGCGCGAGGGCCGGGCACGCGCGAACCGCGCGCCTGGCGTGCCTGGCCAGGTGCGCGGGCACCGCGTCACTGACCATGGGGTAACCCCACTCGTCCAGGACGATCAGCTCGGGCAGCAAGTCCGCGCACAGCCCGTGGCCGGCGCACGCGGTCGGATCGAGCCGGAGCACGATCGCGGTCACGCCCGGCCCGCCAGGCACGAGCGGTGATGCAGGTGCGCCCGCGCGTCGTCGGCGAACGTGCGCAGGGCCGAGGCCGCCATCCGGACGGCGCCGTCCGGATGACGGCAGGCACCCCGGCCAGCGATCTGGCCGAGCCGGCGCTCCAGCCTGCTGAGCGCGGCGCTGTCCGCCTGGCAGCCAGCGACCTCGGCCAGGTCAGCTGCGACCGCTGGCAGGCCGAACATGCAGGGCCCGCATTGCTGCGCGCTCTGCGCCGCGAGGTAGCGCAGGTGCGAGGCGGCCTCGGTCAGCCCGCAGGCACCGGGCGGCAGCAGCGCCAGCACCCCGGCGCCCGGCGAGCAGCCGGCGGGCTGCAGACCTGGCACGCTCAGCGGCAGCGCTGCGATATCGGCGACCTGGTGCCAGGTCCCTGACAGGCCGCCGACCAGGATCGCCCGGCTTTGCTGGTCGGCCCCGCCGACGGCCAGCACGTCGGCCACCGGCGTGCCGGCCTCGCACTCGTAGACGCCTGGCGCGGCCACCGCGCCCGACAAGGTGACCAGCGTCGTGCCAGCGGCCTGGGCCGAGCCGGCCTGCCGGAACCAGCGGGCGCCAAACCGCGCGATCAGGGCAATGTGAGCCAGCGTCTCCACGTTGTCGACCAGCGTCGGGCGCCCGGCGACGCCGCGGCCTTGGGGCCGCCGGGGCGTGAAGGCCGGCCGCGCCTCGCCGCCGTTCAGCCAGCGCACCAGCGCGGTCTCCTCGCTTGCCACGTAGCGGTGCGGGAGCAGGCAGATCTCCACGGGGACCAGGTCTGGGTGTGCCCGCATTCGCTCTTCGACGGCACGGCGAACGTGGCCGGCCAGGGCACTCCTGGCCTCGCTCAGGCACAGGTAGACAACATCGGCGCTGACCGCCAGGGCCGTGAGCACCGCGCCGTCGAGCACGAGGTGCGGCGAGGCGGCCAGCAGCGCCTGGTCCTTGGCGCTGGCCGGCTCGCTCTCCATCCCGTTGGCGATGACGACGGCACGGCGCCGGCCGGCCGCCACGGCGCGCATCTTGACCGCCGTGGGGAATGCGCCTCCGCCCTTGCCGGTGAGCCCGGCGTCGCCAACGGCGGTGATGAGCGTGCGCCGGATGATGTCGGGGTCGGGCAGCGGCCCGAACAGGGCGGCATGCTCGGCCAGCGTGACTGGCCGGCCCGGCCGCCACCCGGCGGTCAGCCTGACCGCGTGGCCGTTCCTTGCCTCCGGCCCGGCGCTCAGCCGGGCATGACCGCCGCTCATCGCTGTTCGCTCAGCAGGTGGCGCGGCGTGCCAGCGCGACGGGCCCAGCCGGCCTGCAACGGGCCGGTGACCGTGAACAGCAGTGTTGCCAGCACCAGGATGGCGGTCATGGCCCGGCCGGCTGTCCGCCAGCTCGGCTGTGCCCAGCCCAGCCTCCACCAGGCAGCCGCGGCGACCGCGACCAGGCACGCCGCGTCCAGCAGCAGCAGCCAGGGCAGCCGGCCGTCGGTGCCGGTACCCAGGCCATGCCAGACGGCGACCGGCCAGCAGGCGTAGCCGAGCCAGTGCACGGCCCGCCAGGCCGGCCAGGGCAGCCGGTCGCGTACCAGGCTGGTCAGCACGACGGCCAGCAGCAAGTCGCTGGCGATGGTTCCCAGGCCGAGCCAGAGCGTCCGGTAGCCGGAGCTGAACGGCACGACGGCCGCCGTCAGGCCGATGTGCACGAAGGTGTCGAGCAGCGTGGTGGCGACGTGGACGGCAACGAACGCCACGGCCAGCAGCGACAGGTTGCGGTGCAGGCCCGCCGTCACCACTCTCGGCCAGCTGCGCGAGGACGCCCCTGAGCTGCCGACGATGCCGAGTACCACGGTCACCGTCAGCAGGACGAGCGCGATCTCGCCAGTCGCTCTCGTCGCGTACCACAGCGGGCTCGGGGCGGCGCCCCCCATGCTCAGTCCCGTCACGATCCGCCCGACGTGACCGACGGCGGCGAAGTCGTCGCCGCTGGCGGGCTAGCTGCGGGCCGCAGCTGCTGGTGGCGCTGGCCAGCATGGACCGCCCGATGCCGCCGGTGCGGGCGAGCTGAGCCGCCGCCTGGCCGGGGCTGCGCCGGGTGCTGCCCGGCCGGGCTGGCCGCGGTGGCGGCGTGGCCGGGAAGGGCTTGCGCGAAGGCCGCGCCCAGCGCGACGGCCCCGGCCAGTGCGCTGCCGGTCACCAGGACAGTGAGCCGGCGGGTACGCGCCAGCAGGCGCTCGCGGCGGGCCGTCAGATGGCTACCTCCCTGCGCAGGCATGCTGGCATTCCTTCCGGTGCTGTTGGACCGGCCGTCTCTCAGCCGGATGCGGTCAGCTGGCCGGGGTCCGCTCGCCGTGCACTGGCCGGATTCGCCAGGCAGACGCCGGGGCCGGCAATCGCCGGCCCCGGCCGCGAAGCTCCCCTTGCCCGTCCAGCATGCCTGTGTACTGCTGTGGATGTCGTAGAGGAAACCTTCAGATCTTGCTAATTCTGCGGCTGTCAGGCTCAGCTTGATATGCGCCACCGTGGCTCCCTTGATGCGCGACACTTTCGCAACGCAACTGCAGGCAGTGAGCATGGTCGGCCGAGATCCAGGCGCTGCGCTGTCCTGCCCATCGTGTGGCCCATAGTGGTCCCATGACAGATGAGGCCACTGACCGGCTGCTCGGCTGTTTCGTCAGTGCCATCCAGCCGGTCACGCCGCTGGTTTCGGTGTGGGCCCATGGGTCACTCGCTGGAGGTGACTACCAGCCGGGACGCAGCGACCTCGACCTGATCGCCATCCTGAGCCGGCCGTGCACGGCAGTGGAGGAGCAACGCCTCGGGGAGGCGCACGAAAGCCTCGGAGAATCCACTGCGCTCGCGGCGAGGCTGCATTGCAGCTATTGCGCGGCAGGAGAGCTGGATGACGTTACGCGCCTGCACCTCACATGGGCGCACGAGGAGCTGATGCGTCGGCCAGTCACTCCGGTGACCAGGCGTGAGCTGTTCGACTTCGGGCTCGTCTTGCATGGCGAGGAACCAGCGGCCCTGCTTCCGCCGGTGACCGACGAGCAACTCGCCGAGTTCGTGGTCCAGGACATGGAAAGCTTCTGGCTGCCGTCCCTTGACCACCCGGAGCGGTGGCATCGTGACATCTGGGTTGACCTCGGCTTGCTGACCCTGGCCAGGGCAACGGTGACTTTGCGGGACGGCAAGCTGATCACCAAGGCCGAGGCTCTGCGCGCGCTCACTGAACTCGGTGCCCCGGCAGAGGTCGTGGACGACATCAGGCAGCGCCGCTACGGCGACCCTGGGCCAGCGTCACAGCAGTGGATCGCCCGCCGGGCGGACCTGACGCTCAACTTCCTGCGGCCCGCGGTCGGGCAGCTCGTCTCACAATGGCCGCCAAGGCCCTAAAGTCCGGTCGTGGCCATTGAGGTGCGTACCGAGCAGGCCGCGCCGCGCCGGCTAGCGGCGAGCCGGAGCGTGACCACTACACGCAGATGGCCCCCGTCTACCAAGCCCTTGAGCACTGGTGCGCCAGCAGCGGACGGCGGCCAGCCGGGGTGAGCTGGGAGGTCTGCGGCGATCCGGCCAGGGTCCCGGCGCAGACAAGGACCGATATCTACTTCCTGCTGGCGCCGGCGGCGGGCTGACGGGCGGTCATGGCGGGTCTGACTACCGGGACCGCCGTGCTGATGCGCGGCGCAGACCGTGCTCGGGCGTCCAGAAATCTGCCGGCAGCGCCTCGACGTACGACGCTGACTGCTCGAGGCGGCTCGCGATGGGCAGCAGCGCAGTCGCGGCCCGGTCGCCGGCCGCAGCCATGCTCCGGATGACGCCTGCCTGCCGCCGGGCACGCCCTACGATCGCCGCGCCGAAGGGCCGGCGGTCGCTGTCGTACCGGTAAGCGTCAAGCAGCAGGTGAAGGCGCCGGGACCGGTCCCCGGCATCGTGCCGGCCTGAGGGCTCACCAGCTTGCTGGGCGGTGAGCGGCACCCAGAGGAGGGCCGAGAACGCCAGGTCGTCATCGCGTGGCGACGGACTCGCAATGTCCCAGTCGAAGAAGCCGACCAGCCGGTCGCCGTCCATCACCGCGTTGTACGGCGCCGCGTCCTGGTGCCCGACGATCCAGCCGGGCTGCATCGTGCGCCCGGTGAACCACCGCTCGTCCTCCGGCGGAGTGAAGACCGCTGTCGCGTCATGGATGCGTCTTATCCAGGTGCCAACCTGTGCCAGAGTCGAGTCCGCGTACGCCCATGCGGGCCACGGATCGCGGTCGCCGATCACCTCGCCCGGCAGGTAGCTGAGCATCTGGCGGCCTTGCTCGTCGAAGCCGAGTGCCCTGGGAACGCCGTCAACGCCGGCCTTCTCCAGGTGCCGCAGCAGCGCGTGCACCGTCGGCGTCCAGGGTGCTGCCTGCTTATGGACGACGCCGCCGATCAGCACGGCGCCGTCGGTGTTGCCGCCCGGCAGGGTCTGCTCGCTCACAGCTGTTGTATAGCCGGACCTGCTGCGACGGCGATAGCGATTTTGGTGCCGAGACTCGACTCGAGCACCCCTGGCCGATGGCGCCGCTGCCCGGTCCTGGCGCCTCAGGTCCTGGCAGCGGCCGAGTGAGCGACGGTGAGGTACCAGTAACCACCAGCCACATGCAGCAGTCCGATGACCAGGAAGAGGGCTGCCCACCCGTAAACGCCGTACGAGAGGCAGATGAGGCCAGCGGCGACTGCGATACTGCCGCCGGCCATATGCCCGGCCCCGAAGAAGCGGGGGTGGCGGTAGACCCATGGCGGGATCAGCCGGGAGCTGCCGGATCGCGCGGGAGCCTGCCACGACCCGCGCAGGCCTTTGCGAAGGTCGGGGAACGGCGTGTAGTCGAGCAGAAGCTGCCAGAGGTGCCTGCTCTCGCCGGGTGCGTTCATCGCGATGCCTCCTGTGGCTGTGGCGTCGGCCACCCCGAACACCTATCAATATGATATCACTTTGATAGTGAGGGTCAAGGTGGCGGTTACGACCTGGCGAGAGGCATCCGCTGGCATCAGCACCCGTCAGCGCCGACGTCCAGAGCCAGGGATTTTGCTGGCTACTGCTCACCGCGCCGGTGATGGCCGCGCCGGGATTCCTGCCCGCGCGAGTTCTGACCGCTGCCGTCCGCGGCCGCTCGTCGCCCGGCCCGGCCGCGGGATGCTGCCAGGGGCAGCGTGATCGTCACGGTCAGCCCTCCGCCCGGCGTGTCGGACAGTCTGGCGCTGCCTCCGCTGGAGGTTGCCAGCCGGTCCACGACGGCCAGGCGGAGCCCGGAGCCGCCCGGCCGGCCGGTCGCGAAGCGTCGGAACGCGGTCTGCTGCTGCTGCCGGGTCATGCCAGGCCCGTTGTCGCTGACCCGCAGCGTGGCGCTGTCCTGCTGCTGAGCAGCGCTGATCTCGACCTGCCCGCCAGGGGGCAGCACCTCGATGGCGTTGGCCAGCACGTTGTCGAGAATCTGCTCGACGTCGCCTTCGCCGGCCAGCACCATGACCGGCGCGATGTCCCCGCCAGCGATGGTGACCTGCCGTTCGTGCGCAGCAGGCTGCCAGGCCGCGAGCCGGTCCTGGATAAGGCTGTCGAGCTGCTGCGGCGCAGGCGGGCGAGCGATGTTCTCTGCCCTGGCGACGGCGAGCAGCCCGCTGACCATCCGCGACAGCCGGCTGATCTCCTGCTGTGCGCCGGCCAGCTCCTCCGATGTCGCCGGATCAGCGTCCTGTGCCAGCAAGTCGAGCCGCAGCCGCAGAGCCGCGAGCGGCGTCCGCAGCTGGTGCGAGACATCAGCCATCATCGCCTGATGGCCGTCGAGCAGCGTCTGCAGCCGGGCTGCCATGGTGTTGAAGTTCGCGGCCAGCCTGCGGACCTCGCGCGGACCTGAGCTGGCAGGCGAGCGGGCATCAAGCTCACCCTCGCCCAGCCGTTCCGCGGTGTCCTCCAGCACGCTGAGCGGCCTGCTGACCCAGCGGGCCAGGCCGGTCGTGATGATCGCGGCTATCAGCAGGCCGAGCGCCGTGACGCCGGCGACGAGCGTCCACATCACGGCGATGCGATGGCCAAGCGGCTCGGTCGAGCGGGAGAGCGCCACCGTGCCGAGCGCGCGAGTTCCGACGTCCGGCACCACCGAAGTCAGTACCAGCAGCCGGTCATCGGGCGCCGGCCTGGACAGCTGCCGCTGGCCGGGGCTCAGGCTGGCCAGCAGGCCAGGCGGGAAGGCCGGCGCGGGGGAGGTGGCATCGATCCGGCGACCGGCCGCGTCATAGACGGCTACCTGGTCGCCTGCCCTCGCGAGGTCGCTGATGGTCCGGTCAAGCGCATGACCTGAGGCGCTGTCGTCGAGTCGCTCCTCGGCCACGTTGGCGACGGCGCTCGCCGAGACCAGCGTGCTGTACCTGAACTCGCGGCGGCTCTGGGCCGAGCTCAGCAGGCCGAGCGGCACCGCGGTCACGCCGAGCAGCACTACGACGATCGCGAGGACGGTCAGGGTGATCCGGCGGGCCATCAGACATCGCCGAGCCTGAATCCGCGGCCGTAGACGGTCTCGATCAGCCCGGCCGCGCCGAGCTTGCGGCGCAGGGCGGCCACGTGCACATCGAGCACCTTGGTGGGCCCGTACCAGTGCGAGTCCCACACCGACTCGAGGATCTCCTGCCGGCTGACCACCCGGCCAGGATCGTTGGCCAGGCACTGCAGGATGCCGAATTCCTTGGGCGTGAGGGCAACCTCGCTGCCGTCGACGCTCACCTTGTGTGTCCGCAGGTCAAGCGTCAGCGGGCCGTGCTGCACCAGGTCGCTGCCGTCCGGCTTGATCCGCCGCAGCACAGCCCTGATCCTGGCCTGCAGCTCGACCACGCCGAAGGGCTTGACCAGGTAGTCGTCCGCGCCGGCGTCCAGCGCCAGCACCCGGTCGGCCTCCTGCCCGTGCGCGGTGACGATGATCACGCCTGCCCCTGACCGCTGGCGGAACTGGCGGCATACCTCGACGCCGTCGCCGTCGGGCAGTTCCAGGTCGAGAAGCATGACGTCGGGCTCGGCCGAGGCGAGCGCCTCGCCGCCGGTAGCCACGTGGCTGACCTGATAGCCGCCCCGGCTGAGCGCGCGGACCAGCAGCGCGGCGATCGCCGGGTCGTCTTCGACGACCAGGACGCTGGTGCTGGCGGCGGGCGGAGCTCCGGCCGCCGGCTGGCGGCCAGATGTGGTCATGCCACTAACCGTAAGGCGAGTAGTGCCGCCCTCGGTAGCCGCGTGCACCGGGCTGGCAGGATGAGCCGGTGGGCAACAGCGACGAGCCGGTGGCCAGCAGCGAAAACCCGGCGGGCCGGCAGCCTGCGGTGCCGGCGGCGGCGATGTTCGACGCCGACCTGGCCTCCCGCGGCCTGGGCATGCGGCTCGTGGCGGCCGGGGACGGCGCGGCCGAGGTGCGGATGCCCGTTCGCCCGGACATGGTCAACGGGCACGGGATCGCGCACGGCGGATACGTTTTCCTGCTAGCTGATACCGCGTTCGCGTGCGCCTGCAACAGCCACGGGCCGGTGACGGTCGCGGCCGGTGCCGAGATCACCTTCATCGCCCCGGTCAGGGAAGGCGACGAGCTGGTCGCGACCGCGCGGGAACGGGTCAGGTTCGGCCGCAGCGGCATCTACGACGTCACGGTACGCCGCGGCGACGAGATCGTCGCCGAGTTCCGCGGCCGGAGCCGGACCACCGGCGGAAGCTGATGCGAGGCGGCCGCCGAGGGGGGCGCCAGCCCGCAGAACCCCGCAGCGTCACTGGCTCGCCAGCCCACAGAAATCCGCAACGGGCGGCTTAGCAACCCGCACGATTCGCGTATCGGGCGGGTCTGGTGCCGCCCAGACCCGCAGCGGCCGTGTTACCAGCCCGGCCCAGATCCCCACCGGAAGGGCTAGCGGGGGTGGCTGGCAGCCATTCCGTGCCGGGAACGTAGCCTGCGGCCAGGTGGATGGACCGGCGCCCCGAGGCGTTAAGGCCGTTGCCGCCCGGCTACGGGGACTTGCTCGGCAGGCTGCTCGACGTCGCGGCGGCTGATGATCGGGTGCTCGCGGTGTGGCTTGGCGGCTCCCTCGGCCGGGGCGTGGCCGACCCGGGCTCGGACCTGGATGTCGTGCTGACCGTGACTGACGAGGCGGCGGGAGGGTTCGCGGCTGACGGGCGCGGCTGCCTCGGCCGGGTGACCACGACCGTGCTGGTACGCGAGCTGCCAGGGGCGCCGGGCAGCTGGCACTCGCTCACCCCTGACTGCGAGCGCCTCGGCAATCCCGGCCAGCGCCGGGCTAGCCGGCCGCTGACCCCGTGACCCAGTGCGGCGTGATCCGGATGGTGATCCGGACGATCTCGGGCGGCAGCTGCAAGAACTCGTCGCCGCCGCCCGGCCCCTCGTACTTCTCGGCCAGCGCCACCGCCAGCCGCCGTCCCTCGTCGGCCATCACGGTTGCGGTGCCGCGCACCTCGACGTACTGCTCGGAGTCGTGCTGGTCGTAAACGCTCAGGCTGACCCGCGGGTCGCGGCGCACATTGCGGTCCTTGCGCCGTCCGGCGGCTGAGGAGATGAGTATGTCGTCGCCATCCCGGCCGATCCAGATGACCGAGGTCTGCGGGCTGCCGTCGGCGTTGATCGTGGCCAGCACGGCCGGGTTCGGGTCGTCGATGATCTTGCGGGCGGCGTCTGTCAGCAGGCTAGGCATGCCCCGAGCTTATGGGTCAGGCGGCCGGACCGGCCCGTGCCCTGGCCTGCTACTCGACGGTGACCGACTTGGCGAGGTTGCGGGGCTTGTCGATGTCCAGCCCGAGCGAAAGCGCGGCCTGATAAGCGAGCAGCTGCAGCGGCACGGTCAGCAGGATCGGGTCCAGCTCGGGCTCGCTCTTGGGCACGGTGATCACCGGGCCGGGCAGCTCGCCGGCTGGCACGCCGGGGTGGGTGACCGCGATCACCGGGCCGTTGCGCGCTGCGATCTGCTCGACCGCCGCCAGGTTGCGCTCGGTCAGCTCGTCGGCGGGCAGGATCGCCACGGTCGGCAGCGTCTCGCAGATGAGCGCCAGCGGCCCGTGCTTCAGCTCGCTGGTGTGGTAGGCCTCCGCGTGCCGGTAGGAGATCTCCTTGAACTTCTGCGCGCCCTCCCTGGCCACCGGGTAGCCGCGTACCCGGCCGATGAAGAACAGGCTCTGCGCGCCGGCGATTTCCTTGGCCACCTCGGTGATATGCGGCTCGTCGGCGATGATGTCCCTGATCTGGCCGGGCAGCTCGCGCAGCCCGGCGATGATCCGCTGGCCGTCGGCGATGGACAGGTCGCGGACCCGGCCAAGCGCGAGCGCGAGCAGCGCGAAGCCGATGGCCATGTGGGTGAGCGCCTTGGTCGAGGCGACCGCGATCTCCGGGCCGGCGTGCAGGTAGATGCCGCCGTCGCTCTCCCGCGCGATGGTGGACCCGACGACGTTGACCAGGCCGACGACCTGACCGCCCTTGCGCTTGACCTCCCGTACGGCGAACGCCGTGTCCGCGGTTTCCCCGGACTGGCTGACCGCGACGTACAGGGTGTCGGGCTCGACGATCGGGTTGCGGTACCGGAACTCCGAGGCCGGCTCGGCGTCGGCCGGGACCCGCGCGAGCTCCTCGATCATCGCGGCCCCCATCTGGCCGACGTAGTAGGCGGACCCGCAGCCGAGGATCTTGATCCGGCGGAACGCGCGCATCTCCCGCGGGGCCAGGTTGAGGCCGTCCAGCCGGGCCGTGCCGAATCTGTCGTCGAGCCGGCCGCGCAGCATCCGCTCGATGGACGACGGCTGCTCCAGGATCTCCTTGTGCATGTAGTGCTGGTGGCCGGCCAGCTCGGCGTCCTCGAACTCCAGGTCGATGCTGGTCGGCGACTTGGCTGTGTCCTCCTCGTCGCGGCTGAACGTGCGGAACTCCGACCTCGTCACTGACGCAAGCTCGCCGTCGTCCAGGTGCACCACGGTGGTGGTGTGCCTGACCAGCGCGGCCAGGTCGCTGGCCACGAACATCTCCCGGTCGCCGACGCCGAGGATCAGCGGTGAGCCGTTGCGCGCGGCGACCAGCCGGTCCGGGTAGCGCTCATCCATCACGAGGATCGCGTAGGTGCCGGTGATCTTCGACAGCGCGTCGAGCACCGCGCCTTCCAGCGTGTCGGCCCTGGACCGTGCCACCAGGTGCGCGATGACCTCGGTGTCGGTCTCGGAGGCGAAGGTCACGCCCTGCCCGGCCAGCCGGTCACGCAGCGTTGCCGCATTGTCGATGATGCCGTTGTGCACGACGGTGATCGTGCCGTCCTGGCTGGCCTGCGGGTGGGCGTTCTGCTCGGTCGGCGGGCCGTGCGTGGCCCACCGGGTATGCCCGATCCCTGACCTGCCGGACAGCCGGCGGGGGAGCGCAGCCTCCAGCTCGCGGACCCGGCCGACCCGGCGGTGCACTTGCGTCCCCTGGCTGCCGAGCACCGCGATGCCGGCCGAGTCGTAGCCGCGGTACTCGAGCCGGGAGAGGCCCTCGATCAGGAACGGGACAGCGTTCTGCCCGCCGATGTATCCGACTATTCCGCACATGCCTGTGCTCTCTCCCTCGGTGTCAGCGGTAAACGATCCGGCGCAGCTGCCGCTCGGACAGCTCAGGCGGCGCCACCACCCGCCCGGTCAGCTCATGTGCGATCAGTGCGAAGGTCTCGGGGTTGTGCCTGCCGGACAGGTGATGCTGCGCGTGCCGGCGCCGGACGTAGTCCTCCACCGGCTCGCGGTACCACGCCAGGACATCGTCGATGACCCTGGCCGCCTCATCACGGCTCAGGCCAGCCGAGTCGGCGATCCGGTCGACGAGCTCGCTGTCCACCGGCTCATAGTGCGCTACTTCGCCGGTCAGTGCCAAGTTCCTGCCCGGAATCGGGCAGGAACTTGGCAATCGCTTGGCGGTTCGGTCCCCGCGAGGCTAGGAGAGCTGCAGTGCGGCCCGGCAGCCGGCCGGCCACCGGTCAGCCGCTGCTCCGCCGGCAGGCGGCTCCCCTGATCAGCTGCCGGTGTCCTGAGCGTCGCCCGCCAGCAGGCCGGCCTGCTGCGCGTAGCGAACGAGCCTGCCCTGCAGTACCGGGTACGGGTCCGCATCCGGGATGCCGAGCCCGTCGCGGACGGCAGCGGCGGCTGCCGTGGCGGCGCGCATCGCGGCGCGGTAGGGCAGCGACCCGGTGCTGACCCGCCGGACGCCCAGACCGGCAAGCTCGTCCAGCGACAGCGCAGGTATGACCAGCACGTTCAGCGGCGCGCCGATGCCGGAGGCCAGCTCGCGCAGCAGGGCCGGCTCCGTCGCTCCCGGCACGAAGATGCCGTCAGCCCCGGCGCCGGCGTAACGGGCCGCGCGGCTGAGCGTCTCGCTGACCGTTGCCTGCTGGCCGAGCCAGTAGGTGTCGACCCTGGCGTTGACGAACAGGTCGGGCTGGCGGTCCTTGACCGCCGCGACCTTGGCGGCGTGAGCTCCCGGCGAGATCAGCTCCCCGGCGACGCTGTCCTCGATGTTGACGCCGGCCACGCCCAGCGCGGCGGCGTATCCGGCCACCTCGGCCGGGTCGTCTGAGTAGCCGTCCTCGATGTCCAGGGTCAGGTAGCAGTCCAGGCCTGCCAGCGCGCGGGCGAGCTGGAGGTTCGCCGTCGCGGTGGCCCGGCTGCCGTCCGGCCGGCCAAGGCTGGACGCCACGCCGAAGCTGGTCGTGCCGATCGCGGGGAAGCCAGCCTCGGCGAAGGCCAGCGCGGACGGGACATCCCATGCGTTGGGCAGCAGCAGCGGCCAGCTGCCGCGATGAAGATCGGCGAAACCCACTTTCTCCCAGCTCCCTCGGCGTCGGGCAGTCATCCCTGGCTGTGCGGGCCCGTCAGCAGCTTGCCAGCTGCCTGTCCGACGCTAGCCGCGGGACGGTTCGACGCGGGGCGAAGTGAGCCAGCGGCCATGGCCGCCGTTTCGCCGCATCCGCTCCCAATCTAACAGTGCGTGACTTACAGATGACGTTCTGATGATGCAGCAGAGCCGACGAATGCTGCATATCGCCCGCCGTGAGCAGCGCTGTTCCGCTAGATTGCAGTTGCTTTGCATCCGCTTCGCGGTCTCATGACTGCACGGCGCCCGGGCGCCGCGATCGAATTAGGTGTCAGGTTGGCATCGCACGACACGCCGGATCAGCCTCCGGCCCATGGCCGGCCAGGCGGCCGCCGCCCCCGTGTCTACGTCCACATCGGTGAGCCGAAGACGGGCACGACGTTCCTGCAGAACATCATGTGGGGAAACCGGCGCAAGCTGGCGGCGCAGGGAGTGCTGCTGCCCGGCTACCGGGACCGGGATCACTCCCGGGCCAGCCGGGACATCCGCGGGGCGAAGAGGCTGCCCAATGACCCGGCCGATCCGTGGGTCGGGGAGTGGGACGTGCAGGTCGGCCAAGCCCTGTCGGCCAGGGTGGCCATCCTGTCGGACGAGCTTTTCGGCGCGTGCAACGAGCAGCAGGCCGACCGGGCCGTGCGCTCGCTGCTGTCAGCTGAGCTGCACGTGGTGCTCACGGTGCGGGACATGGCCTCGCTGCTGCCGGCCGAGTGGCAGGAGATGATCAAGGTCAGGTACACCACGTCGTTCGAGGACTGGCTCGACGACGTGGTCAAGGCCGGGGCGTCGGCCGACCGGCGCCGTGCCTGGTTCTGGAAAGTGCACGACACGCTGGCCATCCTCGACATGTGGTCGCGGCACATCCCGCCGGAGCAGGTGCACGTGATCATCATGCCGCGCGGCGGCCCGCCGGACGAGCTGTGGCGGCGGTTCGCGTCGGTCGTCGGCATCGACCCGGACAGCGTCGACGTGAGCCGGGCCCGTGCCAACACCTCGCTCGGCCTGGCCGAGACCGAGTTCCTGCGGCGGATGAACGCGGCCCTGCCGAAGGAGATCCCTGACTGGTTCTACACCAGGAACATCAAGCGGCTGCTGGCGCACAACGTCCTCGACGCCCGGCCCAGGGAGGCCCGGCTGGCGCTGCCGCCAGAGCGGGAGGCGTGGGCGAAGGAGCAGGCCGAGACGGCGGTGGCCGGGCTGCGCGACGCCAAGTACCACATCGTCGGCAGTCTCGATGAGCTCATGCCCCGGCCTGGGCCGGGTCCGTACATCAGCCCGGCTGACCAGCCGGTCGAGCGGATGCTCGACGCGGCGGTGCAGGCCACCGCCGCGCTGGCCAACAGCCAGTACCGCAAGCTCTATCCGCCCAAGCAGGGGCGCCGGAAGCTGGGCAGCCCGCGCAGGGCAGCCAGCAAGATCAAGTGGGCGGTGCTGAACGGCACTCCTGCCCGCCGGCTGATGAGCTCGTCAAGCCACAACCCCTATGTGCGCAAAGCCAGGGTCCTCGCCTGGCGGCTGCTCATGCACCCTGGCCGGCGGGGCCGCTGATCAAGACCGGCGCAGAATCGTCGGCTCGGCCGCTCCGGCCGTGACTGCCACCCCTTCGGTCAGTAACGAGGAGAGAGCGCATGCGCGGTCGGATTAGGGTGCGCCGTGCTGGCGTCGTCTTAGTACCCATGGCTCTGCTCGCCGCGCTGATGCCCCCGGCCTTCGCGGTCAGCCAGGCGGTCGCGGCGGGCCGGCCGGCGACGGCTGGCACTGCTGAAACCGGCCTAGCTGGCCTGGCCGCGGCAGCGCCGCCGGCCGGGCCGCGAGCGCCGGCGTCAGCCGGCAATCCGTCATTGTTCGGGGTGGCTGCGACGTCAGCCAGCAACGCCTGGGCAGCCGGCGACATCGGAATCGGCAAGTTGCGGACCCTGATCCTGCGCTGGAACGGCAAGTCCTGGCGACGGGTGGCCAGCCCGAACCCGGCACCGGGCAACGACACCCTGTCCGCCGTGGCGGCCCTCTCCCCGTCCAGCGCCTGGGCGGTCGGTGGCCGCGGCGGTGAGCCGCTGATCCTGCGCTGGAACGGCAGAGAATGGCGGAAGGCGCACAGCCCTGCCCCGGCGAGCGGGGGGATGCTGGCTAGCGTCGTCGCGATCTCGGCGCGGGACGCTTGGACGGTCGGCCTCGGCGGCCCCAGGGACGACAAGGCCCTGATCCAGCACTGGAACGGCCGCTCGTGGCGTCAGCTAGCGGCCCCCAGGGTGCCCGGCGGCGCCAGCCTCGACGCGGTGACCGCCACATCGGCCAGCAACGTGTGGGCGGTCGGCACCCGCGGCACGGCCGGACGCCCGCTGACCGAGCACTGGAACGGCAGGTCCTGGCGCGTCGTGCCGAGCCCGGCACTGGGTGGTAACGGCCTCGTTGGCGTCGCCGCTACCTCGGCGCGTAACGCCTGGGCGGTCAGCGGCATCACCCAGCAGGCGATCGGCGAGAACCGCAGCCTGATCCTGCGCTGGAACGGCCGCGCGTGGCGGCGGGTACACAGCGCCGACCCGAAGCCCGGCGGGGCCGTCCTTCTCGGCGTGGCCGCCAGCTCGGGCAGCAGCGCCTGGGCGGTGGGCATCGATCTCGACTTCGTGAACAGCTTCGAGACCGTCATCGAGCACTGGAACGGCAGGGCCTGGAAGCTCCAGCACAGCCCGGTCACGGACGGCGACCTGAACGCGGTGACCGTCCTGTCGGCCAGGAACGCCTGGATCGTCGGCGGCACTGGCAACGGAGCGCTGATCCTGCACTGGAACGGCCATTCCTGGCGGCGCTCGGCACCCGGAGTCTGAGCCGCGGGGTGCTGCGGACTGGGCGGCAGCCCTGCCGCAGCCGGTCAGCGGCGCCCGACTGCCCAGTAGAGCAGTGAGTTGCCTGGGTTGGCGAGGATGAGCCCGCGCCAGAGGATCTTGCTGCCGCGCACCTTCTCCTCGTCGCGCGCGGCGAGATCCCGCCACGCGAGGATGGCCGAGCCCACCTCGGCGGCGACGAGCGCGGCCAGCGCCACCGGGCCTGCGTTGCCTGGCACGATCCAGGTTTACCGCACGCGGCAGCCGCCCGCTACAGCGCCGCGCAGCTGCCCTGGCAGGCCTGCTGGCATACCGAGCAGCCTGATTGCGCCGCGGGTGACGCCGGCCAGGGCTGGCCGGCCTTGAGCGTCGCCGGCCAGGCGCCGGGCAGGCGCGGCCCTTGGCCTGCCGGAACGGGCCGGCCGGCCCATGGCATCGTTGAACCATGCAGACCGTTTACGAGGCGGCCGGGGGGACCAGCGGCCTGCTGCGGCTGGCGGGCGCGTGGCATGCCAGGGTGATGGCCGACGAGGTGGTCAGCCATGCTTTCAGCCACGGCTTCCACCCTGACCACACTGAGCGGCTGGCCGCGTACTTGGCCGAGGCGCTTGGCGGGCCAGCGGACTTCTCGGCGGCCTGCGGCGACCAGGCTTCTGTCGTGCGGATCCATAGCGGCAATGGCTCGCACGACGACATGGACCGCCGCGCGATCGCCTGCTTCGACCGGGCGATGTCGGATGCCGGCATTGCCGCTGGCGACCGGGTCCGGCAGGTGCTGCACGACTATTTCGCCTGGGCGACCACGGGCATGATGTCGCAGTTCCCGGTCTCAGCCGACGATGTTCCCGACGGGCTCGGCATCCCCGGCTGGTCCTGGGACGGTCCGGTCGCCGCGCCCGGCGCCGGCCGGCCTGGCTGAGCTGTTACCGGCCCGACGCACCCGCCGTGTCCGGCGCGCGCCCGGCCAGCGGGGGCAGGCCGGCGTGCTCGCGCAGCGTGGTGCCGGCGTACCCGGTGCGGGCCAGGCCGGCCCGCTGCAGGATCGGCACCACGTGGTCGGCGAAAGCGGCGAGCTGGCCGGGCAGCACGTTAGGCATGATGGTGAACCCGTCGGCGGCGCCTGCCTGCCACCAGTCGGTGATCAGGGCGGCCATGCCCTCGGGCGTGCCGGTGAAGTCGAGCCCGCCGGGCAGCGCGGATAGCTGCTGGGCGATGGCGCGGAACGAGGCGCCGGGCTGCTGCGCGGCCATCTGGTAGATGGACGCGCCGAAGCTGGTCCGCGGCGCGCTGGCGAGCAGCTCAGGCGGGAACGGCGCGTCGGCCTCGATCGTGCCGTAGTCCAGCCCGGCGAGGTGAGCGAGGTTGCGCCAGCGGAACTCGCTGCTGGCCGCTGCCTCCAGCTCGCCCTTGATGGCGGCTGCCTCCGCGTCTGTGCCAGCGAGCAGGAAGGACAGCCCCGGCAGCACGCGGACGTGATCCGGGTCGCGCCCGCATGCCGCGGCCAGGGCACGCAGGTCCTGGCGGAACGCCGCCCCCGCGGTGATGTCGGCCTGCGGCGTGAACACTGCGTCCGCGAACCGGGCTGCCAGCGCCACGCCCGGCTGCGACGAGCCAGCCTGGGTGAGGAACGGGTGGCCCTGCGGTGACCGGGGAAAGGGCAGGTAGCCGGACACGTCGAAGTGCCTGCCGTGATGCTGCGGCGGATGCAGCCTGGCCGGGTCCGCCCACCGGCCGTCCGGCCGGGACATCACCGCCGCGCCGTCCTCCCAGGAATCCCACAGCTTGAGCACGAGCTCGACGTACTCGCCGGCCCGCTCGTAGCGGTCGGGGGCCGGGGGGTGCGGCCGGTCGCCGAAGTTGCCTGCCGCGGCCGGCTCGGCCGTGGTGACGATGTTCCAGCCGGCCCGGCCGCGACTGATGAAGTCCAGCGTGGCCAGCCGCCTGGCGGTGTCCCACGGGTAGCTGTAGGTCGTCGACACGGTCGCGATGAGCCCGACCTGCTCGGTGGCGGCCGCCACGGCCGACAGCAGGAGCAGCGGGTCAAGCCCGGCTCCCGGCAGGTACTCCGAGCGGAACTCGGCCACGCCGGGGCTGTCCGGCAGGAAGATCGAGTCGAGTACGCCGCGCTCGGCCGTCCTGGCCAGCTCGACGTAATAAGCCGGGTCGAGCACGCCGGCCGGGTCGTCGGGGGAAACCCGCCATGCTGCCTCGTGGTAGCCGGAGTTACGCAGGTAAGCGTTGAGGTTCAGGTACCGTCGCTCGGCGGTCAACGAGCTCCTTCCCGGTTGCCGGCTGCCGGTCAGCCGCCTGCCAGCTGGCGGTAGGCGCTGGCGTCCAGCAGCTGGGAGAGCTGACCGTCCAGCGTGGCAGGATCAGTCTCGACCTCGAACATCCAGCCCTGGCCGTAGGGGTCGGCGTTGACCAGCTCCGGCTGGCCGGCCAGCTCGTCGTTGCTCGCGCGGACCGTGCCGGTGACGGGCGCGATCAGGTCGTTCACGCTTTTGGTCGACTCGATGTCGCCGCATGCGTCGCCCGCGGTGATGTCGTCGCCCGGCCGGGGCGGGCTCACCTCGACCACGTCGCCGAGCGAGTCCTGCGCGAAGTCGGTGACGCCGGCCCGCGCCAGGCCGCTGCCTGGCGTGGCGCGGATCCACAGGTGGTCTTCTGTGTATCGCAGGTCTTCCGGCACATCAGGCATGGCTGCCCCTCTCGGTGCTGGTTTCAGGTCCCCGGCCGTCCCGCGTCGTGTTCGCGGGTGCCGGTCCGGGAACCTGGCGGATGGCTGTCCAGTGCCGCCCGGCCGGCCCGGCGCCGCCAGCGGAGCGCGAGCCGGCGCACGGTCCAGGCGGCGATCAGCGGCACTGCCCGGCTGGCCTCGTAGCGGGCCTCGCGTACGGCGGAGTGCCACAGCTGAGCAGCCGGACGTGGTTGCGCCGGATCCGTGGCCGGCCGGATGTAGATGGCCGGCAGCGGGCCGATGGCCGCGGTCACGCCGGCCGGGTCGCGGCGCGAGCGCCTGGCCGTGCTGGCCGCCGCCGGACGGCGCCTGGCCAGCGGCGGCGGCGCCTGGTCACGCCCGCGCGGCCCCCTCACAGGTCCACCACGATGTCGGTGCGCGGCCGCGCGCAGCAGATCAGCACCTGCCCGTCGGCCGGCGGGTCAAGCGGATCGGGGGAGTAGCTGATCTCGCCGGACAGCAGCGGCGTGATGCAGGTCTGGCAGACGCCGGTGCGGCAGCTCCAGCGAGTGGGCACGTCGCAGGCGTCGGCCAGCTCGAGCACGGTCCGCTGGCTGCCGCCGAACGGCGTCGACAGGCCGCTGCGGGCGAACGTGACCAGCGGGCCGGCCGCCTGCGGGCCGGGCGGCTGATGCGGTGCCTTGCCGTTCTTCGTGGTGATGCCAGGGTTGATCGACGGCAGCGCGCCGAACAGCTCGGTGTGGATGTTCGCCGGTTCCAGGCCGAGCGTGGCCAGCGCGTCCTGCAGATCGGCCATGAACGAGGCCGGCCCGCAGATGTAGGCGGACGCGTCGGCCGGGATGCCAAGGCTGGCCAGCTTCGCGGCGGTGATCCGGCCGGCCTCGGCATGCCAGTGCCGGCTCTCGGCTGGCGTGGCCGCGCTGTAGAAGACGTGCTGGCTGGCGTGCGGCAGCTCGGCGAGCAGCGCGCGGGCCTCGCCGGCCAGCGGATGCTCGGCCGGCCTGCGCGCGGCGAGGAGCCACCAGATGTCCCGAGCGCTGCGCCGGGCGGCGAGATAAGCCAGCATCGACAGGACCGGGGTGACGCCGATGCCGGCTGAGATCAGCAGCACCGGGGATGACCGGTCGTCGAGCACGAAGCTGCCGCGCGGGGCGGCGACGTCGAGCACGGCACCGGGCTGCAGCCGCTGATTCAGGTAACCGCTGGCGCTGCCGTGCGGCTCCTGCTTGACGCTGATCCGGTATTCGGCACCGCCTGGCGCCGAGGACAGTGAGTAGCTGCGCACCGGCGCGGGATCGCCGGCCCCTGGCAGCCGCAGGGTGATGTACTGGCCGGCCCTCGCAGCCGGGAGGGCCGCGCCGTCCTCGGCGCTGAGGTAGAGCGAGGCCACGGTCGCGGTCTCGGGAACGACCCTGATGACCCGCAGCCCGCGGAAGCCGGGCCAGGCGGGCCCCGCTTGCGCTGGCTCGGCGCCGGGCGCGCCGGCCGCCTCGATGAGCTCGCGGAAGGACTGCTGCCAGCCAGGGCTCAGGGCGGGGATCTGGACGGCGAGCCGCACCTTGTCCAGGTCGCGGCCGGGCAGGTAGAGCAGCGCGTCGGTGTCGGCCACCGTCAGCCCGTGCGGGCCGGGCCTGGTCTTGATGACCTGGTCTCCGGCCTGGATCAGCCCCTCGGTGATCACCCGCAGGTAGAAGCCGGGGCGGTGGTGGCTGACCAGCAGCGCTGGCAGGCGCGGCTGGCCCATCCGCAGGCCGACCCGGTAGCAGGTGACGCGCGGCTGGGTGACCTCGAATTCCGCCTCGCCGATCCGGTAGCGGTCGCCGATGCAGACCTCGTCGTCAGCCAGGCCGTCGACGGTGAGGTTCTCCCCGAACTGGCCGTAGCTGAAGTCGTCCCGGCCGAAGTGCTCCTCCCAGTGCCGGAAGGACTGGATCTGGTAGACCAGCAGGGCGCGCTGCTCGCCGCCGTGGCCTGCCAGGTCGCCCTGGCCGTCGCCGTCGAGGTTCAGCCGGCGTGCCATCACCGGGCCAGTGACCGGCTGCTTCCAGACGCCGGTGTGCACGGTCTTGCCCTGCCAGGCCACGTCCCTCGGCATCCCGACGTTCACCGCCAGCAGCACCGGCCCTTGCGCAGGAACGCGCCCGGCGCCCGCTGACCTGGCTGTGGCCGCGTCTGCGGTCATGGCTGCCTGCTCGGTGCCTCGTCCGTGCTGAGGTCGCGGTCGACGCCGTGCGGTATCACGGTCTGGCCGGGCTCGAGCTGCAGGCGCGCGCCGTCGAGCTGGACCTGGGTCTTGTCCGGCTCGAACGAGATCATGCCGGAAATGCGGCTGACCTCGCGGTACGCGTCCTGGTAGGACCACGCCGCGCCGCGCGCGGTGCCGATGTCCCAGTAGCTGCACAGCCCCTTGTACGGGCAGAACGTCTGCGTCTCGACCGGGGTCAGCGCGGCAGTGTCGACGTCGCCGCGCGGCACGTACCAGCGCGGCGCGAACCCGGACTCGTACAGGGCAAGTGGCGCGGAGGTGTCGGCGATGACCCGCTCCCCGTCGCTGACGGCCAGGTGCCGGCTGGCCTGCCTGATGTCGATGCGGTGGTACGCATCGGCGGCGTGGCCGACGATCCGCTCGTCCTCCTCGTAAAAGGCGTCCATGGCCCGCCACGCGAAGGCGACGCGCTGCTTCAGCTCGCTGGCGTGGTCGGGCAGGTCGGTGTGCTGCCAGGCAGCCCGCTGCTTGCTCTGCCCGCCCGCCGCCACGGTGTACCACGACGTCGGGCCGAGATCGCGGTGCTCGGTGCGGCGATCGGTGGCCTGCAGCACGCCGGGAATGACGCTGCCGAGCGGGAAGTAGGCCACCGGGTAGCGGCCGGGCTCGTGCAGCAGCACGACGTCCTCAGAATCGGCGATCCAGTCGTCGCCCAGCTTGACCCGCATGCGCCGGCGCAGCGGCTCGGCGTACAGCAGCCGGTCGGGCAGCATGTCAGGGACGAGAAACCGGCCGATCGCTCCCGGCGCTAGCGGTCCCTGCTGCCAGGACAGGCCCATGACGATCTCCTTCCGGTGGAGCCGGGCCGGTGACGGCCGGGCTGCGTGGTTAGGTCACGGCGTTCCGGCCAGGCCGGGGCAGCGGTCGCTGCCACCGGCAGCGTCTTGGCCAGGAAGCTGCCGGTCAGCTCCGCCGCGGTGTCCAGCTGGCTCTCCAGCAGGAAATGCCCGCCGTCGAGCAGGTGAATCTCGGCGCCGGCGGCGTCGTCGGCGAACGCGAGCGCGCCGGCCGGGCCGAAGATCTCGTCGCCCTTGCCCCAGACCGCAAGCACCGGCACGCGACTCTGGCGCAGATAGCCGTGCAGGGCGGGATACAGCGGCAGGTTGCTGGCGTAGTCGGCGAGCAGCCGCAGCTGGACCAGGTCGTTGCCCGGCCTGGATACCTGGGCGAAGTCATGCTGCCAGGTGTCGGGGCTGACGACGCTCTCGTCCGGGACGCCGTGCAGGTACTGCCACCGGATCGCCTCCAGGCTCAGCGCCTGCCGGATCGCCGCCTCATTCTGCTGGCCCTGGTCCTGCCAGTAGTCCCGGACTGGCTGCCAGAAGCCGTCAGCGAAACCGGCCTCGTAGCCGTTGCCGCTCTGGGTGATGATGGCCGTGATCGCATCCGGGCTGCCAAGGGCCAGCCGCCAGCCGACGGGCGCACCGTAATCCTGGACGTACATGGCGTACCGGCTGACCCCGAGCTGCTCAAGCAGCTGAGCGGTCAGGCCGGCCAGCGCATCGAAGCTGTAGCTGAACTCGCTGGCCGGCGGCGCGTCAGACAGACCGAAGCCGAGATAGTCCGGCGCGATCACGTGGTAGCGGCCCGCCAGCAGCGGGATCAGGTCGCGGTACATGAACGAGCTGGCCGGGAAGCCGTGCAGGAGCAGCACGGCCGGCGCTCCGGCCGGACCGGCCTCCCGGTAGAACAGCTGCCGGGCATTCACGATCGCGTACCGATGATGCACGGCGGTCATCTGTGCCTCCTCTGGTCCGTGCCTGGCCGGCTGGTAAGGCCCGGCGCTCAGGGTCCCGGCCAGTCTTGCCGGGCACGGCCGGCCGCACGATCCCTCCTCAGCGGGGGCCGCGGTGATCCCCCGGCAGAGGGGGAGGGAAGAGCGCAGAGCGTCACCGTGCGTACTGTGGGTAACCGTGGCGCGTAATCCCCTGGGCGCCAAGGGCGTCACCGCCGAAGCATCGATAGCCCGGCTCTGCCTGACCGGGCTGCCGGCGCTTGAGCTGTTCGAGCGCGCCGCCGGCCCGCTGCGGCGCGCTGTTCCCTACCGCGCGGCCGCCTGGAAGCCGGTCGACCCGCAGACGCTGCTGTGGACCGGTTTCGGCCTGGAGGACTGGGGGAGCGGGGAAGCCGCCGCCCGCTGGCGGTTCGTGGACAACGAGCTGCTGGACAGCGACTTCGCGAAGTACCGCGACCTGGCGGTGCGCCGGGTACCGGTCAGCACGCTGCACCGCGAGACGCACGGCGAGCCGGACCGCAGCCTCAGGTACCGCAACCTGCACGCGTCGCAGGGGTTCGGCGCTGAGCTGCGCACGGTGTTCCGGGCCGGCGGCAACGCCTGGGGGATCGCAACCCTGGTCAGGGCCAGCGACCAGCCAGATTTCAGCGACCGGGAGATCGCCTTCGCGGCCAGGATCAGCGCCCACCTCGGTCATGGGCTGCGGGAGGCGCTGCTGCGCGAGGAGGCAGCAGCCGGCCCAGCCGACCGCGTTCCAGGAGTGATCGTGCTCGGCGAGGACGGCACCGTCCGCTCGCTGACCGAGCAGGCGGAGTTCTGGCTGGAGCAGTTCCCCGCTGATCGCGGGACCGGCCTTGAGCTGCCGGCCGCGGTGCACGCGGTCGCGCGGCGCGCGCTGGCACCGGCCGGCTGGCCGGGCGCCGGGGCCGTCCCGCCCTGCGCGAGCGTGCGCCTGGCTTCCGGGCGCTGGCTGACCCTGCACGCGGCGCCACTGCTGGCCGGCCCGGATGACCCGGCTGCGGTCGCCGTCACGCTCGCCCCGGCAGGCGCCGGGGAGCTGGAGCCGCTGCGGCTGGCGCTGCACGGCCTGACGCCGCGCGAGCGGGAGGTCGCCCGGCTCCTCACCAAGGGCGCCGCGAACGACGAGATCGCCAGCACGCTGCGGATCTCCCGGTACACGGTGAAGGATCACGCCAAGGCCGTCTACGCCAAGCTCGGGGTCAGCAGCCGGGCAGAGCTCGGCGCCAAGCTCTTCTACCAGAACGTCGCCCCGCAGTTCGGTCAAGGCCGCGTCCGCCAGTTCACCGGCGCCGGTGCTGACCCCGGTCGGTGACCGGGCGCAACCGGAGCAGGACGAGCTGCTGAACATGCTGAAGGCGATGGAGAGCGAGATCGTCGAGATAGATTCGGCCGACACCGGAACCCCGCTCCCGTCAGCATTCGCCCCGGCTCCGCCCCTCTGAGCTGCTGACCAGGGCACGGCCGGACCTGCACGGGCCTGGCGGCGAGGGTCACGGGCGCGCCGCAAGGCCCGCCGCGCCGTAGGCTGGAGCCCGGTCTCGCCTGCCGGCGCGGCCGCAGCCGCTGGGGTCAGGTCGGCCACAGCGTGGTTCAGCCGCCGGGAGGACCGTGGACCTGCCCAGCCCTCCAGCGCCAGGGAGCGCCGCATGAGTGCTCCAGACTCCGTGGCCGGGTCAGCGGAGGCGGGCAGCCAGCCAGCCGGTGCCGCCGGTAGCCAGGAGAGTCACCGCTCGCCGGGAAGTCGGCAGCATGACCCGAGGCTGCCGTGGGCGGGAAAGCCCCGTGCCGCCGACATTGCCTGCTGGGCCGGCATCACGCTGAGCGGGGTCTACTACCTCTCGCTGCTGCCGTTCCGGGCCGTGCTGATCGGCACTCACCCGCTGGCGCTTGTGGTGCTGAACGGATCCACTGAGGGAATCATCGCCGCCGCCGCGTTCGCCAGGGTCGGGCACGGGACGCTGCTGGTGGTGCTGCTCGCCGCCATTCCGGGGCTGATGAAGTTCGACCTGCTCTTCTGGTGGGCGGGCAGGCTCTGGGGTGAGCAGGCGATAGCTCTGGTGAGCGGCCGCCGCAAGAGCGGGGCGCGCTATGTCGCCCGGGTGAAGCGCTGGGGGCGCAAGTTCACCTGGCCCTCCATCGTGCTGGCCCTGTTCCTGCCGGTGCCGAATGCTCTTATCTACATGATCGCTGGCTGGACCGGCGTCAGGCTGGCCACTTTCCTGCTGCTTGACCTCGTCGGCAGCATGCTGTGGGCGGGCATGCTCGCCGGACTCGGGTACGCCCTCGGGCACCACGCGGTTGTCGTCGCGCAGACGGTCTCGCGCTACGGGCTGTGGTTCTCGATCGCGATCATCGCCCTGATCATCGTCGGCCAGGTGCGCTCAGTGCGCGCTCGCCGTGACCAGGTGGCACCCAGCCCCGGTGAAGGATCCTGAGCGCCGAGCGGTTGCGCGGAACCGCGGCACGCCGCCGGTCAGGATTCGCCGTGCGTCTCCAGCCACTCCCTGGGCGGGCCGATGACCGCTGCCTCAGGCCCGAACTGGGCTGTGTAGCTGCTGTTCAGCTCGCGCCACCGGTCGCCGTGCCCCGGCCGGGCCTGATCCTCGCCGGCCAGCATGAATGCCAGCTGGTCAAGGGAGATGTGCCAGCCAGCACCGTCCCGCGCTGCCTTGCCCAGCTCGGCCATCGTCACGATCAGCGTGAGCACGGTCCGCGCTGCGCCATCCGGTTCGAGCTCGAAGCGGACGACATCCTCGGCCCAGGTGAACTCCATCACCGACGGCGGCTCGAAGGCGATCATGCTGCCGGTCATCGGCGGCACGTCGACGTTCAGGAAGCGGAAGGTGAGGGGCGCTCCAGCAGCCCGGTCACCGTCGATCGTGGACGGGAACCACGCCGCCAGGTGCTCGTCCTCGGTGAGGGCCTGCCACACCGACCGCTGCGGGAAGGCAAGCCGGCGCGTGTAGCGGACGACGGCGCGGCCGTCGTCGATCTCCAGCTTCCCGTAACGGTCCTCAGCGGTCTGCTGCGTCATGCCGCTCCTCCCCGGCAGCGTGTGCCGCCTCGTTCAGGTGCCGCTCGAGTGCGTCCAGCCGGCTGGCCCACAGGCGCCGGTATGGCGCGAGCCACTCGTCGACAGCGCGCAGCGGCTCCGGCCGGATGCTGTAGAGCCGCCGCTGCGCATCTACCTGCACTTGCACCAGCCCGGCCTCGCGCAGCACCCGCAGGTGCTTGGACACGGCTGGCTGGCTGACCGGCAGCGCTGCCACCAGGTCGCCGACGGGTCGCGCTCCAGCCAGCAGGAGATCGAGGATCTGCTGCCGGTGCGGGTCGGCCAGCGCAGCGAACGGCGTGCTCACAGGTCGAACATAGCGTGATAGTAATATAACTGTCAAGAACTATACGCGCTTGCCTGATCAGCCGACAGGCCAGCGCCGGTGGCGTCTGCAAGTCTTCGATGTGCAGCTACGATGCTGCGGCTAGGCCTGAGCTGGGGGTCCGCATGAACACACGAGCGCAGACGCGGTGCTGAGAGCCCGGCTTCGACTTTAAGGTGTCGGCGCTGCGCGACGCGGGCCTCAGCGAGGTGGCGGCCATCTGGCAGGTGCTCTCGGATCGCGTCCTGCTCGCGGTGCGCTAGAGGCTGCCAGCAGCGGCCGGCTAGCCAACTCAGCTGCACCGAGCAGGAGCCCGGTAACTTGCCTTCCCGGACCGTCACCTGGCGCCCTGGAGACCTGCGCTGATGCGGGGCGGGCTCAGCGAGCTCATAGCTGGCCTGCTCGAACCTGATGACCCGGTGTGGCCGGCGGCCGGCGAAAGTCAGCGCGCGTGCCCAGGAGAACATCGCCGCCAGCCGGTTGCCCCAGTCGATGAGGTAGAGCACGTGGATGAATCCCCACATCGTGTACCCGGTCACGCCGGTGAAGCGCAACCCGAACGACTCCGTGACCGCGGACAGGTGGCCGATGGTGGCCATGCTTCCCTTGTCGCGGTAGCGGAAGGGCTTCGCCGTCGCCTGGCCACGCAGCCGGGCCCGGATGAGATTGCCCACGTACTTTCCCTGCTGGATGGCGGGCTGCGCGACTGCGGGCAGCCGGTTCAGCGAGATCATGTCCCCGATCGCGAAGATCTCCGGGTGGCCCGGCAGGCTGCAATCCGCCCTGACCGCTACGCGGCCAGCGCGGTCGGTCCCGGCGCCGGTCGCTTCCGCGAGCAGCCGGGCTAGCGGTGACGCCTGCACGCCAGCTGCCCAGATCCTCGTTCCCGCGGGAATATGCTCCTCACCCTGGGGTCCGCGGACGGTGATGCTGTCGTGATCCATGGCGACCGCCGTCGTGCTCAGCCGGACGTCGACGCCCATCCGCTCGAGCCGCCGCTGTGCATAGCGCTGCAGCTTCGGGTGGAACGCGCTCAGCACTGCCGGGGACGCATCAAGGAGCAGGATCTTCGCTTCTGTCGTGTCGGCCGAGCGGTAGTCCCGCGGCAGGACCTGGTGGGCCAGCTCGGCCAGCTGCCCAGCCAGCTCGACCCCGGTCGGGCCGGCGCCGACCACGGCGAACGTCAGGTACCTGGCCCGCTCCGCCTGGCCGGCCGCGAGCTCGGCCATCTCGAAGGCGCTGAGGATGTGGCTGCGCAGGCGGCGGGCGTCCTCGAGGGTCTTCATCCCCGGCGCGAACTGCGCCCACTCGTCACGTCCGAAATAGGCGTCCGCAGCGCCGCTGGCGACAACCAGCGTGTCGTAGGGCAGGGCCAGCCGCTGGCCGTCCGGCGCAAGCGCGGCCACCACGCGGCCCGTGACATCGATGTCCTGAACATCGGCGAGCAGCGCCCGGGCATTCGCCTGCTTCCTGATCACGTAGCGCAGCGCAGGCGCGATCAGTCCCTCGGCCAGGATCCCGGCAGCCACCTGGTACAGCAGCGGCTGGAACAGGTGGTGGTTGGTCCTGTCCACGACCGTCACCTCGACGTCAGCACGGGCGAGGTTGCGCGTGACGTTGATGCCGCCGAAGCCACCGCCGATGATGACCACCCGGTGTCGGTCGGTCATCGGCGGCTCCTTCCGGAACTGCCCATCGTGACGCCTCCTCGACGGCCAGCGTGCGGCCGTCACCGGACGAAGATTCCCGGCGACCCGGCGGGCTAAGCGGAGGAGAGCTGTAGCGTTACGAATCGTGACGCAGTCGGGCCGATGCCGAGGTGCATGGGCACGGCCACGGCCACGGCCACGATCACGGCCAGCCCGGCTAGCCAGCGGCCATGGATGGTGCCTGCTGCCGCGCAGGCCGTATCGGGTGGTGGCCTGACAACCGGTCAGATCCGCGCGTGGCGGGCGATAATCGATCGTGCCCAGCTCAGCTCTCGATGCCCTCGGCGTAGCTGCGGCGGTCAGCCGGCTGATGCAGGCGACCGTTGGGCCAGGCCCCCTTGTGTCAGGCAGCGAGGCACTGACGCTGGAGCGGGCGGTGTGGCGGTGTCACATGGCTGGCGCCCCCGCATCGCCGCGGTCAGTGATCGCGCGGATGAGGCGGGCTACCGGCGGGTGGCGCACGGACTGGTCCTACCTGAGCCTGGCCCGGACCTTCTCCAGCGCCAGCAGCGCCTCCTCGCATGCTGTGTCCGCGCCGGCCGGCTAAGTCGCGCTCGTGTCGTGGCTGCCTGCCCCGCCGCTCCTGGCGAGATCGTCGGCGCGCCGCAGGCCAGGCAGGATCAGGCACAAGGCCGCCGCGACGGCCATCGAGGCAGCGAAGGCGCCCATCGCCCAGGCGCCGGAGACGTGCTCCACGAGCAGGCCGGCGATCAGCGGCGCGAGCGTCGCCAGCGCGGTCGCCGCCATGACCACGGTGTTGCTGACCCGGCCGCGCATGTCCTCGGGCGTCGTGCGCAGCAGCACCGCGAACAGCGCGGCGTTCGCGGCCGGCGCGAGCAGCAGTGCAACGGCGATCGGCGCGGCCACCAGCGGCGACGGGATGAGCAGGGCGGCGGCGCCGAAGAGCAGCGCCCCGGCGAGGGTGATCGTGGCGACCAGGGTGCTCAGCCGCATCCGCTCCTGCAGCCGGGGTGCGACGACGGCGCCGAGCAGCCCTCCGCCCGCGATGGCCGCCTGCACCAGCCCGATGACCGCGGTGGAGGTGCCGTGCTGGCGCAGCGCGATCGTGACGGTGAAGATCACGCCGCTGAAGGCCAGGTTCACCAGGGGAGCCTGGAGCACCACGGCGCGCAGGATCGGCACCTGCCAGACGAGATGCAGGCCGTCGGCGACCTCGCGCCACAGCGCCTTGCGGCCTGCCGTGCTCTTCGGGCGGAACTGCCCGCGGATCCGGCTCACCGTGCCGCACGAGACGCCGTAGGAGACGGCGTCGGCCAGGAACGGGACGGCCCGGCCAAGCCCGAAAAGCACCCCGCCGAGCGCCGGGCCGGCCAGGCTGGCCGCGTAGAGCCGGCCCTCGGTGGCGGCCCATGCCCGCTCGAGCTGCCCATCCGGCACGATCCCCGGCAGCGCGGCTGTAGCCGCCGGGTCGAAGATGGCGCGGGCGCCGCCGTCGATCAGGCTCACGATCAGGACAACCGGCCAGGGCGCAAGGTGCAGCACTATCAGCAGGACGAGCAGGGCGAGCATCCCGGCGCGCACGGTGTCGCAGATGATCATCGTCAGGCGCCGGTCGAGCCGGTCCGCGAGCGCCCCGCCGGGCAGCTGCAGGCATAGCAGGGCAATGGCCCGCGCCGTCCCGACGACTCCGGCGAGCGCTGCCGAGTGGGTGAGCGCCAGGATGAGCAGCGGGTAGGCGAGCAAGCCGACCTCGGTGCCGGTGTCGGACAGCAACTGCCCCACCCAGAGCATCCGGAAGCCATTGTTGCTCCGGAGGGGAACAGGAGCCTGAGCGCTGGGAGCCGGCGCGGCGCTGCTGACGTCACTCACGATTCGAGATAGTACGCGTCTGGGGCTCAGCCGCATAAGGGATAAGCCGCCCGTGCCGCGTGGCGGTGGTTCCGGTAGCTTCCTCGGCGTCGTCTGACTGCTGTTCATCGCGGGGGAGTGGTCCCCCTAGCTTGCGCTGCGGCAGTTTCGCCAGCGACTCGCCTCAGCCGTCGCCGGGGCCGCAGGCTGAGCCCGCCGTCGGCTGACGTCCGGTGCCGGGCGACGCGGCCGCTTAGCGGCCTGCCCGAGCCGGGTGCTAAGCCGCGGGATCACGGCGGGGGAGTTGGCTCGGAGATGCTGGCGGACTGACCGGGCTGGAAGACCGGGCTGGATGGCCGGGCAGTCAGGGCATCGGCCCGAGCAGCATCCCGTTACGCGATACGGACGGCTCAGTGCAGGCGGAGCGGTTGAAGCAGCACGGCCTTCGCTGCCCGGACTCGAGCTTCGAGCAGGCTACTTCGATCCGCCGCCGGCGCGTCTCAGGCTGGCTGGTGGAGCGAATCCAGCGGATCCAGTCCCACCGCGCCATTGGCGTGACCTCCAGCCACAGGGCGTTCGCCCGCTGGCTGGCGGCGAGAGCGTCAGCCAGGTCAGCTGGCAGGTCGGGTTCCGGGCATTCCTGCGCCGGCGCTATCTCCAGCGTTACGGTGTCGCCTGCGCCGGCGCCCGCGGCCTCGCGCATCGCCTGGTCGATCCTGAACCAGTGGCTTCCCTTGCCGTCTGGTTCGAGCGCGACCTGGAAGCGGAAACCATTGATGGTTCCGTCGACCACTGTCATGCCCCGGGACGGAAGCTTCGCGCTCGCGCCCTCGGGCAGCCGGAGAAGGGTCCATGAGCCGGCGTTGAACAATTCGGCCTCAGCGTGGATTACTGACATGCTCTCTGCTCCTTGATCGATGACCGCGGCCGGCGCTGCTCAGGCCTGGGGTGACTGCCATGCGAAGCCGTCCGGGTCGGTGAAGGTCCCGGCGTCACTGTCGATGAGGATCCGGTGTGATCCAGTGCCCTCAGGCGGGACGCTGGCATCCTTGGCCAGCGCACGCCGCGTATAAAGTGCCAGCTTGACCGGACTCGAGCCGGTGTCGAACTCGACGTACTTGCGGCCGAAGCTCTTGGCCACGGCCAGACCGTGGTCAGCGTAGAAACGCTTGCTGGCCGCGACGTCCGCAACTCCGAGCAGCAGCACGACCTGGTCGACCTGGCGGGTGGCCGGGCCGGTGTCCTTCTTCGCCGAAGTCGCGACCTTCCAGATCGTCCCGTCCGGTGCCTGCACGACGCCGCCGTAGCCCCAGAACGACTTGGCGACCGGCTTCATCACCGTGGCGCCAGCGTCGACAGCGGTGCCGATGAGGCCGCTGACCGTGGCCGGCTGGGACACCACCAGCGACAGCGTGAACCCGCGGAAGCCAGTGGTCGGTATCTCTGAGGCGCGCAGGCGCACCCGATCGCCCAGATCGAAGGCGCTGGCGTAGAAACTGGCGGCTGCCGTGGCGTCTGGCGCCTCGAGGGTGACCGATTCGATGGACGTCATCACAGGTCCTCTCCCATGCTCTCGGGGTCTTCTCTACAGTTGCGGTGTCACTGCCATGACGGATCACGGCGGAGATATATGACCGAAGCTGGAACACCGGATCTGGCCGCAGCCTTCGAGGGCAGGCGCGGCCGGCTGCGGGCGATTGCCTACCGGATGCTCGGCTCGCTGAGCGACGCAGACGACGCGGTAGAGGAGACATGGCTTCGGCTCAGCCGTTCCGGCGCGGACGACCTGGCGAACCTGGATGGCTGGCTGACCACGGTGACCTCCCGGATCTGCCTGGACATGCTGCGCTCGCGATCGGCACGCCATGAGGAGCCGCTGGGCGAGCACCTGCCCGATCCCGTTGTCAGCAGCCTGGACGCCGCCGACCCCGAGCAGGAGGCCGAGCTCGCGGACGCGGTCAGCATGGCGCTGCTGGTGGTGCTGGACAAGCTGAGCCCCACCGAGCGTCTCGCGTTCGTGCTGCACGACATGTTCTCCGTGCCGTTCGACGACATCGCCGTGATCGTCGGGCGCTCGCCGAACACCGCCGCCCAGCTCGCCAGCCGCGCCCGGCGCCGGGTGCGCGGCTCGGCCGCTGGCACGGACACCAGCCTCGCCCGCCAGCAGCAGGTGGTCGGCGCGTGGCTCGCCGCCGCCCGGCGCGGCGACTTCGACGCATTGCTCAGGCTGCTCGACCCGGATGTCGTGGTCCGGATAGATCTCGGCGCCCTTGCGGCCGGCGGGCTGCGGGAGGTCCGCGGCGCGGCCCAGGCGGTCGGGCTGGCAGCCAGTTTCCGGCGCTCGGCCCCGTTCGCCCGCGCCGCCATGGTCAGCGGGGCAGCGGGGATCATCGTCACCCCTGACAGCAGGCAGCCCCCGTCGGTCATGGCGTTCACCTATGCCGCAGGCAAGATCACCGAGATCTACATCCTGGCCGACCGCTCCCGGCTGGCCAGCCTCGGCCTCGGCAACTCTGAAGAGTCGTAGGCGCAGCGGTCCCAGCTGATCTGGCAATCGGGCGGGGGTACCGAGAATTCGACCACGTGACGCCGGTGCGGCACGCGATAGTGAGGTAACTGCTTGACTATTGCAGCTGGGAGGCCCATACTCAGGTACATGCTTGACTATGCGCCGGACCTGGACCGTGTTTTCCAGGCGCTGGCAGATCCCGGCAGGCGGCTCATGGTCGAGCGCCTCAGCAGGGGACCGGCGTCAGTGAGCGAGCTAGGCAGGCCGCTGGATATGTCCCTGGCCGCGGTCCTGCAGCACGTGCAGGTGCTGGAGGCGAGCGGCCTGATCCGCTCGCAGAAGACCGGCCGGACGCGTACCTGCGCGATCAATCAGGTCGCGCTGCGATCCGCTGAGGACTGGATCGCCAGCCGGCGCACCATGGTCGAGCGCCGGCTCGACCGGCTGGGGGAGTACCTGGAGCAGACGGCCGGCCAGCCAGAGCCGGGCTGGGCCGCCGAGCCCGCCCGGCCAGCCAGCGAAGACGAGGAGCAGCAATGACCGAGCGTTCCGTTATTCACGACACCTTCTGCGTCGAGCGGACTTACCCTGCAGCGCCGTCGCGGGTGTTCGCGGCCTTCGCCTCGAAGGAAGCAAAGGATGCCTGGGGCGACGAGCCCGCCGCGGAGCCCGCTGACGGCCGCGCAGCCAGCGCGGAACTCGACTTCCGGCCTGGCGGCCGGGAGCGGTTCGGCTTCGCCTACCAGAGCACGAGCTACCGCTACGACGCGCTCTATTACGACATCGTGCCTGATCAGCGCATTGTGTACAGCTACGAGATGTACGCCGACGGTGTCCGGATCTCGGTGTCCGTCGCCACCATCGAGTTCGCCAAGACCGGCGACGGCACCGCGCTGACCTGGACCGAGCAGGGTGCCTACCTGGACGGCATCGACGGGGCGCAGGCGCCAGCACTGCGCCGGGAAGGCACCAGCGAGATGCTGGACGGCCTGGCCAGGCATCTGACGGCGCAGCAGGGGAGCTGACCGGGCGCCGCTGACTTCCGTGCGCAGGCGTCACCAGCAAGGTGCCGTGACGCCGCGCCGTGACAGGGGCGCGGCCGGGCGGGCCTGCTGCCTGCCCTCACAGGCACGCAGCTGTTTCCGGAACCGGGGAGGACTGAGCATGCGGAAACTGATAGCGCGAGTGTTCGATTACTCGCTCGACGGCTTCGTCGCTGACGAAGGGACCGAGTACTTCGAGTTCTGCCGGGACCTGCCCGACGACGATGCGCAGCTGGACAGGACCGCTGACCTCTACGAGCGCGCGTACGCGCACATCATGGGCCGGGCCGTATACGAAGGCATGGCCAGCTACTTCCCGGCAGCGGCTGACCACCCTTACGCCAGCGCTCTCAACTCGGCGCGCAAGATCGTCTTCTCCCGCACGCTGAAGACCGCTGACTGGGCCAGCACCACGATCGCGGCCGGCGACACGGCCGAGGAGATCGACAGGCTCAGGCGCGGGGGCGACGGCCACATCATTGTCAGCGGCGGGGTCAGCTTCTGGCAGTCGCTGCTGCGGCTCGACCTGATCGACGAGCTCCGGGTGACCGTGTTCCCCTATCTGGCCGGGGAGGGCACCCGGCTCTTCGCCGACCCGGGCAAGCCCCGTCAGCTCCACCGGGTGTCCAGCATCGCCTGGAGCAACGGGACAGTCGAGCTGGAGTACCGCCGGGACCGCTGAGCCGGGACCTTCCCGGCTTTTCAGCCGGGCGGCGTGCCCGCGCGGCGTGCGGTGCCCGGCTGCCTGGCCCGGAACCTGGACCTTCCCCGGCGGGGTGAGGTGATCAGGCGTAGGGCACGGCGAAATCGCAGTAGGGAGTGCTCGTCTCGGTGACCGGCTGGCTGGCCAGATAGGTGATCCGGATGCCGGGGTCTTCGGGCGTCAGGGCCACGCTCCCGGCAGCGATTCCGTGCTCGTCGGCCCAGGTGCGCAGCGCCTCGGAGGCGAGCTGCCACTCGGACACCGCGGTTCCCGCCGGACCGGCTGACAGCGGGACGAACGCTTCCCGGTGCGCTGGCTCGGTCCGCAGTGTTAGCTCCGGGCAATAGCGATAGCCCGAGCCTTCGTCGACCCGGGCAGGCGCCAGCACGCCGAGCTCGTCGTACAGGCGCAGGGCTTTAACCGACAGCCGCGAGCGCCGTGCGAACTCGCCGATGCTGACCTCGTCCATGCGCTCACCGTTCCTCGTCATCGAGCCGCACGGCCTATTTCCTGAGAACGATAAAGCGCCGCCGGACGTGTCCTGTCTTGCTGACCTGTGCGCCGACGACATCGGTCAGGCGGACAGCATCCCAGCTACGCTGAGCGTCTCTTATCTGTGAGCCCCTCAATGGATGTGCCCCTCGGGCTAGACGACAGCGCGCCGCCGGACGGCACGCTCTCACGCACCAGCGGCGTCAGCAGGCCACGCCAGGACCACGCCCCGGCGACCGTCGCTGACTTGTTCCGCCGCCATCACCTCGAGCTGGTCCGGCTCGCCCTCGTGATGGTCGGTGACCTGGCGACCGCCGAGGACGTCGTGCAGGACTGTTTCGAGCGGCTGCACTCTGGTTGGCCACGTATCCGCGAGCCGGAGCGGGCGCTGGCCTACGCCCGCTCAGCGGTCCTGAACGGCTGCCGGTCGGTGCACCGACGGTCCGCGGTGGCCCGCGGGCACGCGCCGCGGCTGGCGGTGCGCGCGGACGCGGCTGCCCCGGACACCGCGTCTGTCACCGCCGACCGGTTGCAGCTGGCCGCAGCGCTGCGGAGACTGCCGCGCCGTCACCGCGAGGTGCTGGTGCTCCGGTATTACGCCGACCTGAGTGTGACCGAGATCGCCGCGACGCTGGGGATCAGCGCGGGCAACGCCCGCGGGTGCCTGAGCCGCGGGCTTGCGAGGCTCGCCGCTGAGATAGGAGAGGAAGAGCGATGACAGCACTGGAAGACCGGCTCACGCGGGAGCTCCGCCAGCTGGCCGAGGTAGCGCAGCCAGACACTATCCGCCCGCTCGGCGGCCCGGCCACGCGCAGCAGGGCCGCGGCACCAGGGCTGCTGTACTTGGCCAGGGCACGGCGTTCCCGGCTGCTTGCGCCCGTCGTTGCCGCAGCGGCGGTCGTCGCGATCGCCGTCGGGCTCGGCGTGGTCGCACAGTCGCTGCCCGGCAGGGGGACTGCGCCTACGGCGTCGGCACTGGCGCGCAGTAACGCTATCCCGCCGTATTACGCGACTGTGGCCGGGCTAGCCGACAACGGCCTCAAGACCTTCGTGGCCGTGTACAACTCGGCGACTGGCGCCAGGGTTGCCCGGGTGAGCCTGCCGACCGCCCGCTTCAAGGAGGGCCACGTCTCCGCGATCTCCCTGCCGGACCTCACGGCCGCCAGCAACGGCCGGACCTTCGTGCTGCTGGCGGCACCATTTCCGTTCCCCGATAACGGCGAAGGCTCGTTTGCCTACGCCACCAGGATTTTCCGGCTGCAGGTCAGCGACAGCGGCGCCGTCCATGTTACGAAGCTGCCTTTTCATGTTCCGTCCGACGCGTTCATAAGCTCGCCAGAGGACGTTGACCTATCACCCGATGGCACCAGTCTCGCGATCGCGTCCGACTGGGACTGCGGCAAGACCCGCTGCGCGCGTACTGGCATCCAGGTGCTGAACCTGGCCACTGGTGCGGTCACAGGCAGCTGGTCCACCCACGGCGGCATCGGTGAGGTGGACAATCTCTCCTGGGTGAACGCCAGGTCGCTGTCGTTTGAGTGGGTTCCCTTGACTCAAAGGGGGGACCGGATCATCTATCGGCCCATTACCCGCGGGTCCAGGCCCTACCGGGTTCTGCCACTGTCCGCCGCATCCGCAGCAGACCTGCTGGCCGCCAGCGAGCCCGTCGCCTCATCGGATGCTCAGCAACCAGATTTCAACACCGTTCCCACGGTCCTTGTCACGCCGGATGGCCAGACCGTCGTCACTTCGCGGCTGACTCTGGGCTCGCACGGCCACAAAGCGGAGGGCCGGATCGTGGAACTGGATGCGCACAACGGCCAGCTGGAGCGCACTCTGTATACCGCCAGCGCGACCGGCGACGCCAGTCAGCTTGAGGCCGGGTGCAACGTCTTGTCGCTCGGCCCGGGCGGCGCGCATCCGCTGGTGGATTGTTTCGGCAAGGTCGGTGCGCTGGTCAACGGGCAGATCGTCAGCCTGCCAGGCTTCACCCTGGCACCCTTCGCCGGCCAGCAGGTTATTGCCGGTATGCCCGGCAGGTAGGCGACCAAGAAACCTGGTGAGCGGGCGAGCTGTTGCCGGGCGGCGGGCTTCCCGCCGCCGGGCTCGCCGCCGATGAGCATGTTGCGCTCGGCGAGGCACGCAGCGCTGGCGCGAAATGCTCGCGCGCTGACCGCGCGGGTCGTGTCAGGATGCTCAGCATGCCTGCCCGCGCGCTGAGCTTCGGGATGATGGCGGACGCATACGAGCGGTTCCGGCCGGATTACCCCGTCGAGCTCCCCGACGTGGTGATGACGTATGCGGGTCACCCGGTCTGGACCGCCCTGGAGATCGGCGCCGGGACAGGCAAGGCAACCCGGCTGTTCGCTCAGCTGGGCATCGAGGTCACCGCGACCGAGCCCGACGGGGCCATGCTCGCGGTGCTCGTGAAGCACGTGCCGGCAACCGTCAGGACGATGCAGGCCAGGTTCGAGGACTTGCGCACGGACGAGCGCTACGGGCTGGTTTACGCGGCGGCCGCGCTGCACTGGACCGAACCCGATGGCCGGTGGGCGCGCATGGCCGCCCTGCTGGAACCGGGTGGCGTCTTCGCCTCGTTCGGCGGGCCAGCCCGGCCCGCTGACCCGGCCGTGGAGGAAGCCATTCGCGTGGCCAGGGCGCCGTTCCTGGCGAGCGATGAGATTCCGTCTCCGGACGGGACGCCGCCGGAACAGCACCTGCAGTGGCCGGGGACGGAACTCCAGCAGTCCGAGTGGTTCGCCGATGTACAGCAGGTCGTGATCGAGCGGCGCCTGACGCTGAGTGCCGGCGACTACGCAGGCCAGCTGTCAACCATCTCGGCTTATCTCGAACTGCCGGGCCCGGAGCGGGAACAGGTCCTGAGGCAGATCATGCAAGTCCTGCCCGAGACGGTTGAGCTAGCCGCCGACCTCACGGTCCATCTCGCGCGGCGGCGGCGCGAGTAGTAAAAGCGGGGCGCCGGTCGCCTGCGGGCAGCGGCCTTGGCCGCTGAGCCCGGCCGGGCACTAGCCCAGCTGGTCGCGGCGGCGAGTCAGGGAGGCGGACTCGGCGGTGTTGCCCGCCAGCTCGATGGCCTTGTCGTATGCCGCGCGGGACTGCTGAGTGCGGCCCAGCCGGCGCAGCAGGTCGGCGCGGGCCGCGTAGTAGGCGTGATAGCCGGCCAGCTTGTCCGCAAGGCGGTCGATGACCGCCAGCGCCACCTCCGGGCCGTCAAGCTCGGCGACCGCGATGGCCCGGTTGAGGGCGATGACGGGGGAGGAGTCGAGGCGCACGAGCTGGTCGTAGAGGGCGACGACCTGCGACCAGTCGGTATCGCGCATGTCGCGGGCGGAGGTGTGCACGGCACTGATCGCGGCGAGGATCTGGTAGCGACCCGGCGCGACCCCGGCTGCCAGGCGCTCGCGCACCAGCCGGTGACCCTCGGCGATCAGCGCCGCGTCCCAGGCTCCGCGGTCCTGCTCGTCGAGGGTCACCAGTTCGCCGCTGGCCGAGACTCGGGCGGTGCGCCGGGCGTCGGTGAGGACCATCAGCGCCAGCAGCCCGGCCACCTCGCCGTCGTGCGGCATGAGCGCGCGGATCAGGCGAGTGAGCCGGATCGCCTCGGCGGTCAGGTCATGACGTACCGGGTCGGTGCCAGGCCCCGTCGCCAGGTAGCCCTCGTTGAAGACGAGGAAGAGGACGGCCAGGACGCCGGAGACGCGTACCGGGAGATCCTCTGCCGATGGCATCCGGTAGGGGATGCGGGCTTCCCTGATCTTGGCTTTCGCGCGGGTGATCCGCCGCTCCATGGCGGTTTCCTGCACCAGGAACGCCCGCGAGATCTCGGCCACGGTCAGGCCGCCGACCATGCGCAGCGTCAGCGCCACGCGCGTTTCCATCCCGAGCGCCGGGTGACAGCAGGTGAAGATCAGCCGGAGCCGGTCGTCGTCGATGGCGCCGGGAGGCTCGGGCGAGTCGTCGTACAGCATCTGAGCCTCCTTCTGCTTGTCGTCGCGCCTGCTCTCGCGCCGGATCCGGTCGATGGCCTTGCGGCTGGCGGTGGTGGTCAGCCATGCGCCCGGGTTTGGCGGCACGCCATCGGCCGGCCAGCGCCCGACGGCGGTCGCGAACGCCTCGGCCGCCGCTTCCTCGGCGATGTCGAGGTCACCGAAGCGCCTGGTCAGGCCGGCGACCACCCGCGCCCACTCGTCGCGGTGGGCCTGGGTGATCGCCTCCGTGACATCGATAGGGCTCACGGCACCAGGAACGGCCGCACCTCGACCTTCCGGTTGCAGCTCTTCGAGCCCTCGGCGGCGAGCTTGAGCGCCGCGTCGAGATCGGGGGCCTCGATGATCCAGAAGCCGCCGAGGTACTCCTTCGACTCCAGGAAGGGCCCGTCGGTGATCATCGCCTGCCCGCCCCGGTTGTCGATGACGGTGGCCGCGCTTGGTGACCCGAGGCCGCCGGCGAAGACCCAGTGGCCTTCGGCCTGGAGCCGGTCGTTGAAGACGTCGATCGCGGCGTCCTCGCCCGGGTTGGCGGTGGTAACTCCGTCGTCAATCACGGAAATCAGGTACTGCATCTCGGATCATCTCCTGTGGTCTGGGGCGCCCTCCTGGGCGGCCGCTCACCCCTGCTACGAACAGCTCTGCCCCGATCCGACACAGCCTCCCGGACTATCTCGACGCCGGCTCCTCCAGCGCTTCGTCGAGATCTCCCCCGAAAAGCGGGCGGACCTCGATCGGCAGCTTCTCGGCGGCCGCGGCGAGCTTGGCCCACTCAAGGGCCTCGTCCGGCCCGCCGGCGTTGATGATCCAGAACCCGGCGAGGTGCTCCTTGGTCTCCGTGTACGGTCCGTCGGTCATCAGGAAGCCGCCGCCCGAGTGGCGCACTACGGTCGCCGACTGGGCGTCACCATCCAGGCCGGACTTGAACACGAACACGCCGGCGGCGGTCATCTTGTCGCCCAGCGCGTTGACGTCGGCCCACACCTGCCGCGTTCGTTCCGGGGGAATGGGGGCGGCGTAGTCGCGGTAGAGCGCGAGCAGGTACTGCGTCATGACGATCACTCCCATTCGTCGTCCGGGCCGGTCTCTGGCTTGCCCTCACTCCAGCTACGAAGTGGCCACTGCTGAATCGACACCCGGCTGCCGCAGCGGCGACCATGTCAGCTAGCTGCGCGGCCGGGGCCACTAGCAGCCATGACTCCCATGGTCTACCTGCTAGGCGCCGCCCGGTAACGTCGCCGTGCGCTGATAGCTGCGGCGCCAGGATATTGCTGGCCGTATCCGCAAGTGCGGGACCGTCCGCACCGGACGGTCCCGCACTGTTCGCGGTGCGCTCACCCGACCAGGTCAGGCTGCGCGACCCGCTCTCCGACGTCCTCGAGCGCCGTCTTAACGACCGCCTCAGAAGACCGGCCGAGCGCGGCCGGGATCAGCATGGCGGCCACGGCGGCGACGGCGACCCCCGCCGCGCCGGCCCATATCGCCGGCGTCAGCCCGGCAACGAACGAGGCGGCGGACGCGTAGCCGCCACGGGCCGAGAACACGGCGCCGAGCACCGCGATGCCGAACACTCCGCCCAGTTCCCGTATCGCGTTGTTCGCGCCGGAGGCGATGCCTTCCTCGGTGCGCCGCACCGAGCTGAGCACCACGTTCGCCACCGGGGCGAAGAAAAGCGACATGCCAGCTCCGGAAACCACGAACGCCGGAACCAGGTCCAGATAGGGCACCGTCGGGGAGGCGACAAGCGCCAGCCAGCCCAGCCCGATTGCCTGCAGGAGCAGCCCGGAGGCCAGCAGCGGCCTGCCGCCGATCCGGTCAGACAGCGCCCCGGCGATCGGCGCCACCAGCACGGGCATGCCGGTCCACGGCAGCGTGCGCAACCCCGCCTCCAGCGGACTGTAGTGCTGCACGACCTGGAGGAACTGCGCCAGCAGGAAGATCGACCCGAACATCCCGAAGTACATCAGCAGTGAGGCTGCATTGGTCATCGTGAAGCCGCGCGAGCGGAACAGCCGCATCGGCAGCATCGGCGTCCGGGCGCCGCGCAGCTCCCAGGCAACGAAGGCGGCCACCAGCACCGCCCCGATCACCATCGGCGGCAGCACGGTCATGCTGGTCCAGCCGTGCGCGTTGCCGCGCACCACGCCGAGCACGATGCCGAACAGTCCCAGGCTCGCCATGACCAGTCCGGGCCAGTCCAGCCGCGTCGCGGCGCCCCTGCTCTCGGTGAGCTTGGTCCGGGCGAACGGCAGCAAGGCAACGCCGATCGGCACGTTCACCCAGAAGATCCACTGCCAGGACGCGCCCTCCACGATCGCCCCGCCGACCAGCGGCCCGACGGCGACGGCCAGACCGCCGACCGCGCCCCAGGCGCCGAGTATCACGCCGCGCCGCTCCGGCGGCACGGCCGCCGACAGCAATGTCAGCGTCAGCGGGATCAGCACCGCGGCGCCCACGCCCTGTACCGCGCGGGCGGCGACCAGCCAGCCGATGCCGGGCGCGAGCGCGGCGGCCGCCGACCCCGCGGTGAAGATCGCGAGCCCGTAGCTGAACAGCCGCCGTCGCCCGAACCGCTCGCCCAGCGTGGCGCCGGTGAGCAGCAGCACCGCGAACGTCAGCGTGTACGCGTTCACCGTCCACTGCAGGCCTTCCAGCCCGGCGTGCAGGTGCTCCCGGATCGACGGCAGCGCGGTGGTCACCACCAGGTTGTCCAGCGAGGCCATGAACAGCGCTGTAGACGTCACCGCGAACGTCCAGATCATCCTGCTCTTCGAGGTCATCTCCCCGGCATCCTTCCTAATTTTGTGAGTACTCACTAACTTGAGCGAGCGTGCTGAGCCGACTCGGCCCTGGTCAATGCGCCGCTACTGCTTAGGCTTCGGGCACCACGAGGTCCATCGTCCGTCGACCTCGGGCAGGTTCATCGCCGCCGCGACGTTCATCAGCATCCCGACCGCGAAGAAGTCCACCACGGTCTGGTACGGCAGGCCGGTAATCCGCTCGACTTCCTCCCACAGCTTCCGGAATCCGGTCCGGGTGACGTCGCGGATCTCCGGGTCCTCGCACGCGGCGTACGCCTGCATCTGCAGCAGCAGCAGGATCCGGTCGTCGAGCAGCGCCTCGTACGCGTCGGCCATCGCCGTCAGCGCGTCCTCGCCGGTCAGCTCGCCCGCGGCGGCTGCGAACTCGTCTCGCACCCGGCGGAAGCACCGCTCGACCAGCGTCAGGAACAGCGCCTTCTTCGTGGGGAACAGGCGGAACAGGTACGGCTGGCTGATGCCGGCCCGGCGCGCGACCTCCTCGGTCGACGTTCCCGCGTACCCGTGCGCGGCGAACGCCGCCATCGCCGCACCGAGAACCAGCTCGCGCCGCTGCCCGGCGGGCATCCGCGGCCCGCGCCCCGTTCCTGGCTCCCGCACTGCCTGTTCGGCCATGGCCACTAAGTTAGTAATCACTCACTAGTTTGTCAAGGCCTCAGCCTGCGCTCGTGCCAGTCATCGTTCGGTCCGGGGGAGTGGGGCGGCGTAGTCGCGGTAGAGCGCGAGCAGGTACTGCGTCATGACGATCACTCGCATTCGTCGTCCGGGGCCGGTCTCTGGCGGCCCCAACTACCAGGCGATCGGCGACTGGCCCCGGCGCCGCAGACCGCCGTCGCCGGCTGAGGTGCCCGCCAGAGCGCTGAAATCGACTGGGATCGGCCCGGCCGTCTTCCTTACGATCGGACGCATGCCGAGCTATGAGCCAGTAGACATGTCAGCCGTCTGCAACGCCGGCCTGGAGGTTCTCGGCGATGAGCCGGGTGATGTTCCGCTCGGGAAGGTGGACCTGCGCGGCGTGCCGTTCCTGATCGGGTCAGAGCCGGCGTCCGCTGAGCGGTGCCTGCTGCTGCCCGGCGCTCCGACGTCGGTCAGGATCGGGCGGCCGGCGCGGCGGGTGATCGTCGCGCACCGGCTGCTCGGGCCGGGCGGGCCAGCTGGTCATGCGGTCGGGCAGACCGTCGCTGAGTACGCGTTTCACCTGGCCGGCGGCGAGGTTGTGGTCGCGCTCATCCGGGAGCGGTTCGAGATCCAGGTGGTGCCGCCGGGGTGGGGCCGGTTGCCGTTCCTGGCTGTACCTGACACCAGCGATGGCAGCTTTCCGCGTTTCCATGGTCCCTGGGGCCATGCCGGATACCGCCTGGTGGAGCACAGGATGGGATGGCCCGCCGGGTACTTCCTGTGGTGCTGGGAGAATCCTCATCCAGAGCGAGTGGTCGAGCGCATCGAGTTCATCCCGCGCGGCAGCAGGTTCGTCATCGCCGGCATCACGACCAGCGACGCTGACGAGCACCCGTTCGTCCGCGGGCCAGCGCGCCCGGTGCGGCTGGTGCCGAAGGACGGGCGGGACGGCGTCCTCGACATCGAGGTAGACCGCGGCGTGGCGACTTATCCGCAGCCGCTTCCCGGCGATGATGACCGGGCCGGCTGGGGAGCGGCCGCAGGAGAGTCCGCGTACGCGTCGATCGCCGCGGTGCCGTCGGCCACCGTCTCGGTAAGGCAGGGCGGCGCTGAACTCGGCCGGGTGCGCTGGGGCGACGTGGAACGTGACGGACGGGCGGATGCCGGCCGGGTCACGCTGGAACTGGCGGAGCAGGGACGCAACTGGGTGCATGTCAGCGTCGTCGACGACGCGACCGGGCGGCCGGTTCCGTGCCGGGTCCACTTCCGCTCGCCAGGCGGAATTCCCTACCAGCCGCATGGCCACCACAACCATGTCACGCAGAACCTCGACAGCTGGCATTACGACGTCGGCGGTGACGTCCGGCTTGGCCAGCGCAGCTATGCGTATATCGACGGCACCTGCCAGGGATGGCTGCCGCGAGGCGACGTCGTCGTGGACGCGGCGCGCGGGTTCGAGTATGAGCCGCTCAGCCAGACGGTCCGGATCGAGCCAGGTCAGCGAGAACTCACGCTGCGGATCGGGCGCGTCGCTGACATGGCTGCTGAGGGCTGGTGGTCTGGCGACTCGCACGTGCACTTCCTGTCGACGCCAGGCGCTCAGCTTGAGCAGCGGGGCGAGGACCTGCGCGTCGTCAATCTCCTGCAGACGCAGTGGGGCGCGCTGTTTACCAACACCGAGGACTTCTCGGGCCGGCCGGCCGTCGTCGACGGCGGAGGGTACGTGACGTACGTCGGCCAGGAAAACCGGCAGCACGTGCTCGGCCACGCGCTCTTGTGGGGCCTGAAGGAACCGGTCATGCCGTGGTGCAGCGACGGGCCCGACGAGGCCGAGCTCGGCGGCGCGCTGGATGCGACATTGAGCGACTGGGCCGACCGCACGCACGCTCAGGGCGGCACCTTTATCGCGGCGCACTTCCCAAATCCGAACGGCGAGCCAGCCGTTCTCGTCGCGACCGGCCGGGCCGACGCGGTCGAGGTGCTGGCCCACTCCGACGAGGCGATGCTCGAGTACTACCGGTACCTGAACAGCGGCTACCGGCTGCCGCTCGTCGGCGGGACAGACAAGATGTCCAGTGAGGTGCCAGTCGGCCTGTACCGCACGTACGCGCGGCTGGACGAGGAGTTCAGCTATGAGGCCTGGTGCCGGGCTGTCCGGTCGGGCCGTACGTTCCTCTCCGGCGGGCCGCTAGTCACCCTGTCAGTCGACGGCCGCCAGCCGGGCGACACCGTCGGGCTATCCGGGCCAGGAACCGTCACCGTCCACGCCGCCGTGCGCAGCATCTTCCCGCTCCGCTCGGTCGAAATCGTCCGGAACGGCGAGGTCATCGCCCGGGCAGACGCCGGCGGCGGACGCCAGGCCGAGATCAGCGAGGAAATCCGGATCGACGGGAACTCGTGGATAGCCTGCCGGGCCTTCGGTGTCGACTACCACCTCGATGAATGGGGGCGCCGGGTCTTCGCGCACACCTCGCCGGTCTACATCGCCTGCGGCGGCGACTGGACGATGACCGACCCCGAAGGCATCCGCTATATCCGGACGCTTGTCGAAGGCGCCCGCGAGTACGTCCGGCACACCGCGGTCCGCAGGTCCGACCAGCTCACGACGCATCATCACGGCGAGACCGATCACCTCGCCTGGCTAGAGCGGCCCTTCGCCGAGGCCCTGCGCGCGCTGGACGAGCGCGGCCGCGGCTAATGACAAGGTCCGCCCGCTCTCGTCGGCAGCCGTGGTCGTCGGGGGAGTGCTCGTGATGCATCGCCATCTTGACTCAGATCAGTGCAACGCGCGCGGGTTTAATATCGCGAGATGAGCGATGAGCCGTTCGTTCCGGAAGGCTTCGCGGTACCCGACGGTCTCGTCGCCGGGGAGCTCCGGCTGACCCCGCTCGGGCCGCAGCACAACGAGGCCGATTACGCCGCCTGGACGGCCAGCATGGATCACATCCGGGGGACGCCGGGGTTCCCTGACGGCAGCTGGCCACGCGAGATGTCCCTGGCTGACAATCGCCGCGACCTGGAACGGCACGCACGAGACTTCGCCGGGCGTCGCGGGTTCACTTACACGGTGCTCAGCGCCGGCAGCGGGGACGTCATCGGCTGCGTTTACATCTACCCGGTCAGGGGCGGTGAGCCTGGCGGCGGCGAGGGTGGTGGCCGGCGGCGCGCGTCCGTCCAGTCCTGGGTACGCGCCGACTGCGCCGCGCTCGACCCGGTCCTTTACGACGCGGTCCTCGCGTGGCTGGAACGCGACTGGCCATTTGACTCGATCGAGTACGCCCCGCAGACCTGAGGGTCGCCGATGAAACGGGCATCGTTCGACTTAACATAATGTACATTATCGGCTAACGGCAGGCGGTGGCCGGGCCGCGCTGCATGTGCCGCTTGCGAAGCCGGCCGCCGGGCACCCCGGCGCGGGCTTCATCCGTCGGCTGACCGGCCGCGGGCCTGGTCGGGCTTGCCGACCGCGCGCGATGAGGCAGGCGCCGGTCAGCTGGCCGGCGCCTGCCGCTCACCTGCGAATTAGGGAATCTGCCAGGCGCAGAAAGACGGGATCGTGCCTTCAGTGGTGAGATCAGGCGCCGACTTAATGACCAGCGGGTTACCGCCGCCGTTGGTGCAGAGGACCTGCGGGACGCCGGTGTTGGCGTCGTCCGAGGCCTGCA
>DASXMR010000077.1:0-11835 GCA_036495525.1 Streptosporangiaceae bacterium
GCGTCACCCAGCTCCACCAGGCGCAACACCTCGTCCGCACGTGAGTCAGGAACATCGACGGCCTGCCCGAGCATCCGCAGGTGATCGCGGCCCGAACGGCCGGGATGGAAATCGGTCGCCTCGAGCACGGCACCGATCCGCGACGCCGCACGCGGCAACTCCGCATAAGGGTGATCGAATACCCGTGCCCGCCCACTCGTCGGCGCCGCCAGTCCCAGGATCAGCCGCAGCGTCGTCGTCTTGCCAGCCCCGTTCGGGCCGAGAAAGCCCGTGATCGTCCCAGCCTCCAACGCAAACGACAGATCCGTGACCGCTGAGACCTCACCAAAGCGCTTGGTCAACGACTCGGCTTCGACGACCGCCGTCATCCGCGTGCCTGGCCGTTGAACGGGGTGACCGCATCCAATCCGCGCCGGACTTCGTGCGTGTTGACGCCGAGAGCGCCCAGCAGCACCGCCGCAGGATCCGGGGGCTGGAGAGCAAGGATCTGGGCCAGCACCTCGGGGCCTGTGACCTGGAGCTTCCGATGACCCTTGGGCTTGTACGCTTCCTCGAGCACTTTCTTTGCCGCGGGCGTCATGCGGAAGCGATCCTTTGTCGCGACGTCCCTGAGCCTCGGCTTCTTCGGCACGGCGCGCATCGGCAGTGCGGGAGCGTCGGCGCCCGAGACCATGCCCAGGGCACCCAGAGCCTCCCGATCAAGCGAGTCAAGGAGCTGGCGAGCCTGCTGCAGGGTCACGCCCAACACGACTTCGATCGAGGGATCCTCCAGCAAGGCGAGCAAGATGTGATCGGTGCCGGTCCGGCGATCACCCCGGCGGCGGGCCTCCTCACTGGCCTGCAGATAGATGGCCCACGCGTGATGCACCTCTGGCGCAGCGGATTCGGTGGTCACGATGACTCCTTGTTGTATTTGGTGTGCACAGATTGGCGGGTGACGCCCAAAGCGTCTCCGATCTGCTGCCACGACCAGCCTTTTCCCCTGGCAGCCGCGACGTGGGCCGCCTCGACCCGCTCAGCCAGGCGATGGAGCGCCAACGAGGCGCGAAGCCCAACTGCCGGGTCATCCGATGAGAGATTCACGCCGAGTTCTTCGAAGTCCACGCCTGTCAATTTAGACTGACGTCTCCGCTGTGTCAACCTAAACTGACAGAGCAGAGTGCCGCACCGGAGTACCCAGATAGCCAGGTCACGGACACATTTCTGAGCTCAGACCCGCCACTGCTTGCTTCCGCAAGCGGTCGAGATGTGCTGGCTCCAACTGCAGCACGGCAGCTACGGGCATCCCCACGGGATCGGTCGTAGCTAACCTCGCGCTGGCCGGCGTTCAGGAGATGCTCGGCCATGCCGATATCCGCGTGACCCGCGGCTACACCCACGTGTCGTCACTGCTGGCGCAGGACGCGGCGGCCCGAATCGGGGCGGGCTCTGTCGTGGAACTGCTATGAAGGACCATGATCCATAAGGCCTGGCGGGGATTCCCGCTGGTCAGGTGGAGCCGCCTGTCGGAATCGAACCGACGACCTATTCATTACGAGTGAATCGCTCTGCCGACTGAGCTAAGGCGGCCTGCCGCCCGCCGGGGGCAGCCCCAGGAGTCTACCGGGCCGGGCCCGGTTCCTGCCCGGTGCCGTGCATCGCCTCGTAGGCCTGCCGCGACCCGCACACGCTGGCCTTGGGACAGACCGAGCGCCGGCCGTCTTCCGACAGCTTCACTACGACCTGATCAGCAGGAACATTGTGGCCGACGACAGTTCCCGGCCCGTCCGGCGTGTCTACAGAGGCGCCGACCTTCGGTGCCTCCTCGCGGAACTTCTGGTACAGCGGGTGCTCGTACTTCAGGCAGCACATCAGCCGACCGCACGCCCCGGCGATGCGCAGCGGGTTGACCGGCAGGTCCTGATCCTTGGCCATCCGGACCGACACCGGCTCGAAGTCCTTGAGGAATGTGGCGCAGCACAGGTCACGTCCGCACGGGCCGATGCCGCCTTGCAGCCGGGCCTCGTCCCGCGGGCCGACCTGCCGCAGCTCGACCCGGCCGTGCAGCCGTCCGGCCAGCTCGCGGACCAGGGCTCGGAAGTCGACCCGGTGCGGCGCGCTGAAATAGATCGTGATGACGTTGGCCTCGTCCAGGTAGTCGACCCCGATGACCTTCATCGGCAGCTCGTGATCGCGGATCAGGCGGCGCGCGGCGACCCGCGCCTCAGCCCGCCGCGCCCGGTTCGACTGGTCCCTGGTCAGGTGCTCGTCAGTGGCCAGGCCAGCGCAGACCGGCAGCCCGCCAATCTCGTCGTCCACCCACTGCGGCGCCCAGATGCACTCGGCGACCTCCGGTCCCGAGTCGGTCGGCACGAGCACCATGGTCCCGACCGACGGCTGGTAAGGCCCCGGATCCAGGTAATACAGCCGCCCGCTGCGCTCGAAGCTGACCGCCATCATCATGCTCACGGTTCCCACAGTAAGGCCGCCCGGCACCGCCGTCTGCCCGAGCCCTGCCGACAACCATGAGAAACGCGGCCGTTCTGGCCCATCCGCCACCCAAGCCGGTCCCAGCAGCCGCGACTCACCAGGCCATCGCCATGACTTCGTAGTCCCCGAACGTGTTCTCAGTCGGGAGGCTGCGGAAGCGCCCGTCGTCGAGCCAGCCGAACCTCGTGCCTCGCGATTCGAGGACCAGCAGGTAGCGGCCGCTGCCATCGGTCGCGAGCAGGGAATCCGGCTCGTAGCTGGCCCCCCGGTAGAGCGCCAAGAGCTGCTTGCCCGACCGGACGGCGTATCGGGCGACCGAGACGCCTTGATTGCTCACCACCATGGCGATCACAGCGTGAGCTCCTGGCTCAGGCCGCTGCTGAATGGTTTGTTGCGGCAAGGTGAGAATCCGGCTGCCCCTGCCGAGCGGGCCGCCGCGCGCGGCGTTGGGCACCGTCCAGACCTGGCCAGCCAGTCCGCCCGTGCCCGCGCAGCCAAAGTCTTGATTCGCCTCCAGACCTGAGAAGCACCGGGTAATGAGCACTTGCAGCGGCCCCACGTCCAGCCAGGACAGGCTCGTATAGGCGTACTTATCCGGGCCGGGCCGCTCATAAAGTCCGGCTGGACCGCGCCAGCTGCGCTGCGTACCCGTCGCTAGGTTCACCAGCGTGAGTCTCGGCGCGCCCTGGGATGTCAGCCCCGACTTCCTGGCTTCGGCGAGCCCGGCGATGGCGACCTGCGATCCGTCGGGGGAAACAGCGAGGGAGATGTCGGCCAGGCCAGGCAGCCGTGGGCCAGGCACTCTTGTCATGTCGGTAATCCGGCCGCTGCTTGTCAGGCTGAAGCGGTACAGCCTGGTCCGCAACGAGTCCTGGAGATTGAAGGCAGCCACGAAGACCCGGCCGTCAGCGGACGCCGACAGGGCTGCATCGTCGTCCTCCCCGCCGTCAAAGAACCGCGGCGCCCCGGTGCTCTCCGTCCGGTGACCTGTGACGCTGGAGAAGACCAGAATGCGCCAGTTGAGATCCATGGTCACGTAGTACGGCGGCGGGTTCCCGTCGTGCGCGATGTCAGGGAACGGCCCGGACTGCGTGGCCGCAGGCGTTCGCGCGAGCACCGCGGTCAGGCCGGCTACCAAGGCGATAGCGGCAGCGGCCGCCACGGCGGCGAGGACGCGGCTGCCGGTTCCCCTGCCGCTGGCCAGCACGCGCAAGCGCGCGGCTGACCGGCTGACTGCCTTCCCAGCAGCGGGCGCGAGTGGCCGCAGCGCCTCCTCGCGGAGGGCGCCAGCCGCAGCGCCCAGCGCATCGGTCAGCCGTTCCTCAGTGCGAGTCATGACTCCTCCCCCAGGGCGCGCGCCAGCGCGGCGATCCCGCGGGCCGCGGTGGACTTGACGGTTCCGGCGCTGATGCCGAGCGTGCGCGCGATCTCCGCCTCGGACAGGCCGAGGTAGTACCGCAGCACCAGCACCTCACGCCGCCGGGCGGGCAGCGTCGCCAGCGCGGCGAGCACCTGCCGCCGATCCTCGGCCCGGATAGCCGCGTGCTCCGCTGACTCGTGCCAGCTGCCTTGCACGGCGCCGGGACTTCCTGCACCGGAACCCGGCCATTCAAGCAACTCCGCCGTACCTGACCAGCGATTCGCCGCGCGGCCACCGGCCAGTCCGGCCCGGCCGACGCCCAGCCGTCGGGCGATCGCGCGGTGCCGGAGCACAGACCGGCAGCCGTTGAGCACCGCTGAGCGCAAGTAAGCCAGCGCCGCGTCTGGCCGCAGCGGCGCGGCCCGTGCGTGCACCCTGGTGAAGACGTCCTGCACGACGTCTTCTGCCGTCTCCTGGTCGCGTACGAGCAGCAGCGCGAGCCGGGCGAGCTCGGCGTGGTGCAGCCGGAACAGCTCGGCCAGGCTGGTCAGGCCGGTCTCCGCCGCGTCGCCGAAGCTGGCGGCCACCGGCGTGACCGGGAAGTCGGCTGTCATCGGCCCTTCTCCCGGCGCGTCAGGGCGAGCACGGCTGCGGCTGGCTGCGAGCGGCTGGACACATCACTAGTACGCGCGACCGCCGCATTGGTTGCTCGCCGGCCGAGCGGAGCGCTGCCAGCCAGTGTCCTGATTTTCCGGGCAACTCGGCCGAAATCCAATACCAGACCGGCAAAAGTCTGGCTGTGCCGATCTGATGCGGCGGCTAGCTCAGCGAGCAGCGAGCGCCAGAGCCATCTCCTCGACGGCAAGCAGCGGGGCGACGCTAAGGGCCAGCAGCTCGCGGCATTTCATGATCGACTCGATCCGGCGGACAGTGGCGCCAGGGCCGGACGTCGCGGCGACCTCGCGCAGCTCGGTGAGCTGGCCGGCGTTCGCCAGCTCGACGTCGGCGCCGACCTGCACGGCAAGCACGTCCCGGTAGAACGAGGCGAGGTCGAGCAGCGCCCGGTCCAGTGAGTCCCTCTTCAGCCGGGTCGCCCTGGATTTTTGTCGTTCTTCCAGGTCTTTCAGCGCGCCAGCGCCGCCGCGGATGGCGGTGGCGACGCCTTTCCCGGTCGACCCGGCACCGAAGGCCTGCCGGAGCGCCTCCTGCTCCGGCACGTCCAGCTCCTCGGTGACCGCTGCTGCCTCCGCCTCGGCGGCCTTCACCAGCGTGGCCGCCGCCTGCAGCGCCTGGCCGAGGCCGCTGGCCTGGCCGGCCCCTGACAATCGCAGGGGCAGCCGCAGCACGTCCGCTCGCCGCCGGGCAGCCTCCGGATCGGTCGCCAGCCGCCGGGCCCGGCCGATGTGGCCCTGCGCCGCCCTGGCCGCGCTGAGCGCGCGCTCCCGGTCGATCCCGTCCCGCTCCAGCAGGTCAGCAATGGCCTCGCTGGGCGGGATCCGCAGCGTGATCAGCCGGCACCGGGACCTGACCGTGGTCGGCAGGTCGTCGGCCGACGGAGCGCAGAGCAGCCAGACGGTTCGCGGCGCCGGCTCCTCGATGGCCTTGAGCAGCGCGTTCGCCGCCTGCTCTGTCGCCCGGTCGGCGTCCTCGAAGAGCACCACCCGCCAGCCGCGGTAGACCGGTGCCGCCGCCGCGCGGAGCACCAGCTCCCTGGTCTGCCGCACCCCGTAGGAGAGCCCGTCCGGCCGGACCAGCAGCAGGTCGGCGTGCGTGCCAGCGGCCACCTGGTGACAAGAAGCGCAGGCACCGCAGCCATTCTGGCCGCACAGCAGCGCCGCGGCGAAGGCCCGTGCCGCGACTGAGCGGCCGGATCCCGGCGGGCCTGTGAACAGCCACGCGTGCGACATCTTCGCCGCTGACGAGGCCGCCTCGCGCAGCTGGCTGACGACCGCGTCCTGGCCGGCCAGCTCGCTGAAGCTGGCGCGCTCGCTCATTCGGCCACGGCCGGGAAGCTGCCGGTCGTCTCCTCCGCGGTCTCGGGCACCGGGTCGGGCAGCAGCTCACGCACCCTGGCCTTGATCTGCCGGCTCAGCTCGAACGGCTCCTCAGTCGCGTTCAGCACCAGGTAGCGGGACGGCTCGGCCTCGGCGAGGCTGAGAAACCCGTTCCGCACCCGGCTGTGGAACTCGGCCGGCTCGGCTTCCAGCCGGTCAGCCGACCGCTCGCGGCGGCCGAGGCCGATCGCCGGCGGCAGGTCGAGCAGGATGGTCAGGTCGGGCTTCAGCCCGCCGGTGGCCTCCTGGTTCAGCTCGGCGATCCTGGCCATGCCCAGGTCCCGGCCTGCGCCCTGGTACGCGAGCGAGGAATCTACGTAGCGGTCGGTGACCACGACAGCGCCCCGCTCCAGGGCCGGCTCGATCACCGACGACACATGCTCGGCACGGTCCGCCGCGTACATGAGCGCCTCGGCCCACGGCGACAGCCCGGTGTGCGCGGTGTCCAGCAGCAGGGCGCGCAGCCGCATGCCGATCTTGGTGGCACCGGGCTCGTGCGTGGCGACCACGTCAAAGCCCTGGTCACGCAGCCAGATTCCGAGCAGCCGCGCCTGGGTCGACTTGCCCGCGCCCTCACCGCCTTCCAGGGCAAGCAGCAGCCCGCGCGGCCCGGCTGGCGTGTCGGCGTGGTACTCGGTGCCGGGGTACGCGGCCCCGTTGGCGTGCGCGGGCGCCGACTTGAACGCGCCGCCGTGGACCACCGACGAAAGGTCGTCGAGCAGCGGCACCCCGCGCCGGTCGTCCATCTGCCGGTACGACAGCACGCCGAGGATGACCGCGACACCGGCGGCGGCGAGCAGCACGACGTTGTCGCCGATGGCGCCATAGACAGCGTGACCGAGCCGGACCGTGTGGAAGCCAGCGCTGCCGACCACGGCGGTGAGGCCGGCCGCGATGAACGGCGCGACCGCGATCACCGAGAACAGGATGATCCGGATGGCCGACTGCAGGAACGCGAACGTGCGGCCCCTGGTGTCATCGTCGACCTCCTTGCCGATGATCGTGTACCCGGTGACGTAGGCCACTCCGGCGCACGCGCCGAGCAGCACGACCAGGATCGCGACCACCGCCAGGTTCGGGATCAGCGCGATCAGCGCGAGCGGGATCCCGGCGAACGCGATGGCCAGCCCGAACAGCCGCCTCCTGCTGAAGCCGCGCAGGATGCGCAGGCCGAGGAACATGCCGGCGGCCAGGCCGATGAAGATGGCGGCGAACACGATTCCCCAGCCGGCCTTGCCGCCGTGCAAAGTGTCGGTGATGTACACCTGGCCGAGCCCGACAACCACCCCGGCAGCGGCGAAGGCGCCGACCATCCCGATCACGATGCCGCGCACGACCCGGGTACTGCCGATGAACCGCGCACCGTCGAGGATGGTCCTGGCCACCGACGGAGCGGAGATCTCGCCCCTGGCCATGCGCTTGGGTATCTCCCGCAGCGAGTAGATCGTCAGCGCCGACACGATGAACGTGGCGACGTTGAAGTACAGCGCGAGATTCACCTGGTTGGTGCTGAGCTTGTCGGAGATGTGACTGAACCACCTGCTGAGCAGCGCCAGCCCGCCGAACACGATGCCCGCGATCGGGGCGGTGCCGTAGGTGGTGAGCAGGCTCAGCTGGTTGGCCTGCTCCAGCTTGTCCCGCGGGACAATGTTGGGCACGGTCGCGTCCTTGGCCGGGGTCCAGAACAGCGACGCGCACGAGGCCAGGAACTGCGCCGTGTACATCCAGGTGAGCTCGTTGACGACGTGCAGCTTCAGGTTCAGCGGGATGGACAGGTAGAGCGCGGCCCGCAGCACGTCGCCGACGATCATGTTCAGCCGGCGGTCGAACCGGTCAGCTACCGCCCCCGCGAGCGGGCCGAGCACCAGCGCGGGCAGCAGGGATGTTAGCCAGACGCCGCCGACCGCGGCGCTCTGCACCGCCTGACCGCTGCCGGCCAGGTCGTAGGCAAGCGCGGTCAGCGCGAGCAGGCTGAGCCAGTCCCCCAGGCTGGACAGCGTCAGGGCGATCCAGAGCCGGCGGAATGGCCTGATGGCCAGCGCCCCGGCTCTGGGTCCCGCCAAAGGGGATCTAAAGTTCACTGCGCCAGGGTATCGGCACAACCCGCCCGGGCAGCGGTGCTCAGGTCTTCTTGCGGCCGGCCGGGCTGCCGCCCCGGCGGCCGGCGGACTTCGGCTTCTGGCCTGCCGAGCGGGTGCTGCCGGCCGCCCTGCGCTTTGGCGCCGGCCCGGAGGCGCGCCGTTCGGCCAGCAGCTCGATCGCGCGCTGCGGGGTGATCGACTCGACTGTGTCGCCCTTGCGCAGCGACGCGTTGGTCTCGCCGTCGGTCACGTACGGGCCGAATCTGCCTTCCCGCAGCACGATCGGCTTGCCCGAGGCACTGTCATCACCCAGCTCGCGCAGCGGCGGCGCAGCGGCCGCGCGGGCCGCCCGGCCGCGTGGCTTCGGCTGCGCGAATAGCTCGCGCGCCTGGTCCAGCGTGACCGTGAACAGCTCATCCTCAGACTCCAGCGAGCGGCTGTCGCTGCCTTTCTTGACATACGGGCCATAACGGCCGTTCTGCGCCGTTACCGGCTCGCCGTCCAGCTCGCCCAGCGTCCTCGGCAGGGTGAGCAGCCGCAGCGCCTCATCCAGCGTCACGCTGTCCAGGTCCATGGACTTGAGCAGGGAAGCTGTCCGCGGCTTGGCCGACGCCGGAGCGTCCTCGGCGAGCTGCTCGGTGACGAACGGCCCGAACCTGCCTGCCTTGGCGATGATGGTCCGCCCGGTGTCCGGGTCCGTGCCGAGGATCTTGTCGCCGCTTGGCCGGGCGAGCAGTTCCTCCGCGACCTCGGGAGTCAGCTCGTCCGGCGCCGTGCCCTCGGGCACGTTCACCCGCTGGCCGTCCCGCTCCAGGTACGGCCCGTAGCGGCCGACTCGCACGACGATGTCGGTGCCTGCCAGCGGGAACGAGCTGACCTCGCGCGCGTCGATGTCGCTCAGGTCGCTGACCAGTTCCTTGAGTCCTTCCTCGTGCCCGTTGGTGCCATCGGTGCCGAAGTAGAACCGGCGCAGCCACGGCACCCGCGCTGCCTCGCCCCTGGCGATCTCGTCCAGCGCGCCTTCCATCCGGGCGGTGAAGTCGTAGTCGACCAGGTGCGCGAAGTGCCGTTCCAGGAGGGTGACCACCGCGAACGCGACGAAGGACGGCACCAGCGCGGTGCCCTTCTTGAACACGTAACCGCGGTCGAGGATCGTGCCGATGATCGACGCGTAGGTCGACGGCCGGCCGATCTCCCGGTCTTCCAGCTCCTTGATGAGCGATGCCTCGGTGTACCTGGACGGCGGCCGGGTGGCGTGCTCGGCGGCTTCCAGGCTGAGCGCGGTCAGCGGGTCGTGCTCGGCCAGCGGCGGCAGCCGTCGCTGGTTGTCGTCCAGCTCCGCATCCGGGTCGTCCGAACCCTCAACGTATGCCTTCAGGAACCCGTAGAACGAGATCACCTTGCCGGCCGCGCCGAACTCCACCCGTTCCTGCCTGCTGGATGCGCCGCCGACCCGGACCGACACTGACTCGCCGGTCGCGTCCTTCATCTGGGACGCCACGGTGCGCTTCCAGACCAGCTCGTACAGCCGCAGCTCGTCGCCGCTCAGGCCGGCCTGGGCCGGCGTGCGGAAGCTGTCCCCGGCCGGCCTGATCGCCTCGTGCGCCTCCTGCGCGCTCTTCACCTTGCTGGCGTAGACGCGCGGCGCGTCTGGCACGTACTCGCCGCCGTACAGCTCGCGCGCCTGGGTGCGGGCGGCGTTGATGGCGGTCTGCGACAGGGTGACCGAGTCGGTCCGCATATAAGTGATGTGGCCGTTCTCGTACAGCCGCTGCGCGACGCTCATCGCGTACTTCGCCGAGAAGCCAAGCTTGCGCGAGGCCTCCTGCTGCAGCGTCGTGGTGCGGAACGGCGCGTACGGCGCGCGCCGGTATGGCTTGCGCTCGACCGAGCTCACGGAGAACGCGGTGTCCGCCAGCCGGTCGGCCAGGGCAGCGGCGGCTTCGCCGTCCAGGTGCAGCACCGCGGCGGCTGCGCCGCCATTCTGCTCGCCCTGCCCGGCGGTGCGCAGCTCGCCCTGCGGGGTGAAGTCGCGGCCCTGCGCGACCCGCCGGCCGTCGACCGACACCAGCGTCGCGGGGAACGACGGGTTATCGGTGCCCGCCGTCCCGCTGCCGCCGTCCTGCCTGGCGAACAGCGCCTCAAGGTCCCAGTACCTGGCGGCGCGGAACGCGATCCGCTCCCGCTCGCGGTCGACCACGAGCCGGACCGCGACTGACTGAACCCGTCCGGCGGACAGCTGCGGCATGACCTTCTTCCACAGCACGGGAGAGACCTCGTACCCGTACAGGCGGTCAAGCACCCGCCGGGTCTGGTACGCCTCGACCAGGCCGTCGTCGACCTCGCGCGGGCTGGCCACGGCCTGGGCTATCGCCTCCGGCGTGATCTCGTGGAAGACCATCCGGCGGGCTGGCACCCTGGGCTTGAGCTCCTGCAGCAGGTGCCACGCGATGGCCTCGCCCTCGCGGTCCTCGTCCGTCGCGAGGAGCAGCTCGTCGGCGTCCTTGAGCAGCGACTTGAGCTTGGAGACCTGCTGCTTCTTGTCGGAGTTGACCACGTACAGCGGCGCGAAGTCGTCATCGACGTTCACGCCGAGCCTCGCCCACGGCTCCTTGCGGTACTTGACCGGGATCTCTGCTGCCTTATCGGGCATGTCGCGGATGTGGCCGATACTCGACTCGACCACATATCCCTTGCCGAGGTAGCCCGCGATCGTCCGCGCCTTGGCTGGCGACTCGACGATCACCAGCCGCCGCCGGCCGTTGCCCGCTGTGCCGCCATTGGCTTTACCTGCCCTGGCGGCAGCATCAGTGCTCGCTGCCACGCTCGTTCACCCTCGCATCCCGCAGACGTCCGGCGGCCCGCCTCGCTATCAGAGGCGGCCCGGCGTCCGCTCACTCCGCGGCCGGAGGCCCCCGGAGCACAATACGGCCGATCGCCGTCAATCGCGATCCGCCGCGTGCCCCAGCTAGGAACTCGCCGCCCGGGCTGCTATGTTCCCGGGCGATCCAGGGCGGCTTCACGCAACCTTGATTGAACCACTAGCTCAGTCACGCACAATAAGGGTGATGGCGCAGTACTCCTATCGTGTGCTCTACCTGCCGCGCGGAATGTCGCGAGACGCGGCGCGCCGAATCCTGACTGACCACGCCGAGTACGGCCACTGGGAACTGGCCCGGATGCGGCTCTATGCCGACGGGAGCAGGAAGGCCACGCTGCGCCGCAAGGTCATCCCGGCCGCGCGTACCGCGATGGCGCAAGCTGGCCGCTTCGGCCGCTAGCTGCGCTTCCCGGTCACGGCGGCCGCGGCCGGGGGAGCGCCGCCATCGCGGCGCCGTCGGCCGTGGCCGCCGGAGCGCGCCGGCCCCCGGCCGCCGCGGCGCGGCGCAGCCCCCGGTGCCAGGGTCGCGGGCTGACCGCTGCGCCGGGCCGCCGGACTCGGCCTGCCGCTCGCGCGACTCAGGTCCGGGCCCAATTCTGGCGGCGTCAGCAGCGTCCTCGTACGGGCCGGCTCGGTGTGACGCCGCTGACCGGGGAGCGCTGCGGAAAGGGGTACGCCCCGGGGAGGCCGGCATCACACAATGAGTTACCATAGCACTACCGACCGTTGCTATGTGGCCATGAGCGGGTAACTCGGCAGCGTCCGGACAATATTCTTCCTGCCAATGGCCGCCGGTCTAGCCGCTGAGCTGGGCAAACGCGCTAGCAGAGGTCGAGGAACCGATCAAGCACCCGGACCCCGAACTGCAGCGCGTCCACCGGAACCCGCTCGTCGACGCCGTGGAACATGCCGGAAAAGTCAAGCTCGGCTGGCAGCCGCAGCGGCGCGAAACCGAAGCAGCGGACGCCGAGCTGGCTGAACGACTTGGCA
>DASXMR010000078.1:0-26138 GCA_036495525.1 Streptosporangiaceae bacterium
TGGAGATCAGCGGGGCGGAGGCGGAGCGGCTGATCGAGAAGTTCCGGGTGGCGTGGGGTTCAGCGAGCTGAGCACTATCGTCCGGCCGGCGACCACCGATGACCTGGCCTCGGTCAGCGCCATCTTCGCGTGGTACGCGGCCAACACCGTTTTTACCTTCGAGGAGACCGGCCGGGCTGACCCGGAGTGGGCGCAGCTCCTCGTTCATCTTGAAGATCTTGGTCTGCCCTTCCTGGTAGCCGTTGCCGACGGTGACATCGCCGGATACGCCTGCGCGAGCCCCTGGCGAGGCAAGCCGGGCTACCGGCATACCGTCGAGGACTCGGTGTTCGTCGCGCCTGGCATGACAGGCCGTGGCATCGGCCGGCTGCTGCTTGAGGCGCTGCTCACGGCCTGTGCGGACAGCGGCGCGCGGCAGGTCATCGCCGTGATCGCCGATACCGGCGACGCCGCGTCGACGGCGCTGCACGAGCGACTGGGGTTCACCCTGGCTGGTCGGCTGACCGCGGTCGGCCGCAAGCACAGCCGCTGGATCGACACCGTGCTGTACCAGCGCTCCCTCGCCGCTCCGTGACCCGCTGGCCGGGCTCAGGTCGCTGCGTCGGGCGGGAACGCCACTGGGTACGGCAGGCCGGAGTCCGCGGAACGGCTGACCTCCCGCCATCGCCGGTCGTCGCTCAGGAGCTGCTCGTCGAGCCGGATCGAGGCCTCAGCCGCGAGTACGCCAAGTGGCAGGTGGTACGGGATATCGCGGCGCTTGGCAACCCTGACGAGAATCTCGGCCGCGCGGACAGGATCGCCTGCCGGACCGTCGCGGCTCTGCCGCATCCGCGTGTTCATGGCGCCGACCGTTGCGGCGTACGCCTCGGGAATATCGCGGATGATCATGGAAGATCCGGCCCAGTCCGTTCTGAAGCCGCTCGGCTCGACGACCATCACCTTGACGCCGAAGGGCGCGGTCTCGGCCCGGAGCACGCGGCTGAACCCGTCGATGGCGAACTTGGCCGCCTGATACGAGGCGATGCCCGGCGATCCGCCGACGCGTCCGCCCGTCGACGAGAACTGCATGACGAGTCCGCTCGCCTGCTCGCGCAGGACCGGAATCGCTGCCTTCGTGACGTTGTAGACGCCCCAGAAGTTGGTCTCGAACTGCGCGCGGAAATCCTGGTCGTCGGTGGTCTCGATCGGTGACACGTTCGCGTAGCCCGCGTTGTTGACGACGACGTCCAGCCGCCCGAACCGGTCGCGGGCCGCGGCGATCGCCGACCGGGCGCCCGCCGGGTCGGTGACGTCGAGAGCGATCGGCTGGATCCGGTCAGCGTGCTCGGCGGTCAGGTCGATGAGCTGCTCCGGTCGCCGGGCGGTGGCGGCCACCAGGTCGCCGGCCTCGAGTGCGGCGCGGACCAGCGCGCGGCCGAAGCCGCGCGAGGAACCTGTGACGAACCAGACCTGCTGCATGCGACTCAGTAAACACCGTGACCGCAGCCGGACCGGGCGCACGGCACCATGGGTCGGCGCTCATGTCTGGTCAGCTGGGCGGTCGGCGGCCCCGCAGGAAGGCGTCGAGCTCGGCGGCCGTCGGCAGCGCCGAGCGAGCTCCGGCGCCGGTGCAGGCCAGCGAGCCGGCCGCGACGGCCCTGGTCAGGCAGTCCATCAGCGGAATGCCGTCGGATAGCGCAGCCCCCAGCGCCCCGTTGAACGCATCGCCAGCGCCGACCGTGTCCACCACGCTGACCTGAGGGGCCGTCACTTTCACCGCAGCCTGGCCCGTCCGGTACAGCACGGCTCCGCGGTTGCCGCGGGTCACCACGACCGCGGCGGCTCCGGCGGCAAGCACGCTGGCCACGGCGGCAGCGGCGTCCCCGGCCTCGGGCGCGACCTGCCGGAGCTCACCCTCGTTCGGGGTGAGGATCGCCCCGGCGAGCAGCTCGGCGGGCAGTGGCATCCCCGGCGCCGGGTTGATCACCATGGTGGCGCCGGCCCGCCGGGCGGCAGCCGCCGCGGCGGTTACCGCGGCGAGCGGGACCTCCAGGCTGGCCAGCACGACGCTGCCAGGACCGAGCAGGCCAGCCAGCCGCGCGGTGACCATCTCGGCGCTGAGCCGGCTGTTGGCACCGGGCGCGACCGCGATCATGTTCTCGCCGCGGTCGTCCACCAGGATCACCGCGACGCCGCTCGGCCCGTCGCACTCAGCCAGCGCGCTGGTGTCCACGCCATCGGCGGCCAGCGCGGCGCGCTCGTCAGCGGCGGCCTGGTCAGTGCCGACCGCCCCGACGAGGGTGACCCCGGCGCCGAGCCGGGCGGCGGCGTGCGCCTGGTTGGCGCCCTTGCCGCCCGGATGCACGGCGAGCGTCCCGCCGGCTACCGTCTCGCCGGGCCGCGGCAGCTGGCCGACGCTCAGCACGTAGTCGGCGTTGACCGAGCCGACAACGGCGACGGTGCCCACTAGCCCTTGCCCACCAGCGCCCCGCTAGCCGAGCGCCCGGAGCGCGTCCAGCATCAGCGCCCAGAACCCGTCGGCGTCGAGTTCGGTGGCCACCTGCGCGTTCACCGGCTGGCCGAGCGCGCCGCGAAAGTCGGTCACGGTCATCCCCGAAGTCCACTCGCCCCTGGTCTCGACCGCGACGAACGCGTCCCTGACCGCGACCAGCTCGGGACGGGCGACCCTGGCGACCGCGCACGGGTCGTGGATCGGCGGCGCCTGCATCCCGGTCAGCTCGCGGTACCGCTCCCGGAAGAACTCCAGCATCGCGACGACCGTGTCGCCCAGCGGCGTGCCCATCGCGCGGATCTCGTCGAAGACCAGCTGCGGCGCGACGGCCTGGTGGGTCAGGTCGAGCCCGACCATGGTCAGCGGCCAGCCCGCCTGGAACACGACCGCGGCCGCCTCGGGGTCGGCCACGATGTTGAACTCGGCGGCCGGGTTGCGGTTGCCCCGGGTGTAGGAGCCGCCCATCAGCACGACCTGCCGGACCCTGGGCACGATCCGCGGCTCGCGCCGTGCCGCCATCGCGATGTTGGTCAGCGGCCCGACCGGGACCAGGGTGATCTCCCCATCCGACGCCATCAGCGTGCGGACCAGGAAGTCCACCGCGTGCTCGTCCTGCGCCCGCACGGTCGCCTCGGCGAAGGCAGGGCCTTCAAGGCCGGACTCGCCGTGCACGTCGGCAGCAACGATCTGCGGCCGGATCAGCGGCCGGTCGCAGCCGGGATAGATCGGCACGTCGGTGATGCCGGCCGCGGTGCACACCCGGCGGGCGTTCAGCGTGGTCTTGTCCAGCGTCTGGTTGCCGGCCACCGTCGTGATCGCGAGCAGCTCGATGTCCGGGCAGCCGCGCGCGAGCAGGATGGCCAGCGCGTCGTCATGGCCGGGGTCGCAGTCCAGGATGATCGGCTGAGGCAAGGCGGATTCCCTTCGCAGCGGTGCCTGACCCGATCATGGCCGGCTCACTCGGTGAACGCCCGCTCCAGTGCCAGGCTGAACGTGCTGGCCGGCTGCGCGCCCGACACCGCGTACCTGCCGTCGAGCACGAAGAACGGCACGCCGGAGATGCCCAGCTCCGCCGCCTGCTGCTCGTCGGCGCGGACCGCGTCGGCGTAGTTGCCGTCGGCAAGCGCCTTACCGGCCTCGGCCGGGTCAAGTCCTGAGTCAGCCGCCAGCCCGGTCAGGTCGGCCTGGTCGAAGACCGGGCGGCCCTCGGTGAAGTAGGCGCGGAACAGGCGCTCCACCGCCTGGTCCTGCATCCCACGCTCGCTGGCCAGGTGGATCAGCCGGTGCGCGTCGAAGGTGTTGCCCATGACCCGGTCCGGGCTGAACTCCAGCCCGACCGAGCGTGCCCGCTCCGCCATCGCGGTCTCGGCCTCGTCGGCCTGCTCGCCGCTCATCCGGTACTTGACCTTGAGCACGTCGCGCACCGGTGTGTGGTCGTCTTTCGGGTAGGCCGGGTCGAGCTCGAACGACCGGTAGACCACCTCGACCTCAGCGGCCCGCCCGGACGACTCGAGTGCGGCAGCAAACTGGCGCTTGCCGAGGTAGCACCAGGGGCAGATGACATCGCTCCAGATATCGACGCGCACGGTTCCTCCTGGTACGAGCCGCGACGCGGCTCAGCGGATGCGTTTCTGGCGGCGCGCTGGCGGATGGCCGCCCGGCGCCGGCACGGTGCTGGCTGCAACCAGGAACGAGAACGAATATTTCCCGCTACTGCCGGCCGCCCTGGCCAGCGATCCCCGCCCTAACGTGACCTTGGGAGGAGCCAGCGCCGCTCGCCGGCCAGCCGCCGCCGGGCCGGACGCCCGGCCAGGCGGCATCGCGCGAGAGCGCCCGAGTCAGCGCGACGAGGGCCGGCCGAGCCGCGCCGAGGCGGAGCGGGGGAACCATGGACCAACAGGTGAAGTACGTTCTGCAGGAATCGGAGATGCCGCGGCAGTGGTACAACGTCGTCGCCGACCTGCCGTCGCCCCCTCCGCCGCCGCTGCAACCTGAGCCGGCGCCCCGGGAACACCGCTGACCTGGTGGTCGGCTGCCCGCGTCCTGGTTAACCGTGCGCGTCATCGGGCATTTCTCTTAGCTACGAGGGGGTTCCCTTGGCCGACCGCGCCAGATCGGCCGCAGGGTTCAAAACGGGGGAAATAGCCGATGACCAGGATGTCGCCCGGGGTGCTCGCACCCGAGCACGAGCTACTCACGCCGGATGAGTGGCGGGAGCGCGGCCGGGAGCTCCGCAGGCAGGTGCCGAGGACGAGTCACCGTGAGTGGGAGACGCCGTCGGACCGGCCTGATCCGGTCGACTTGCTGGAGGAACAGGCCAAGACCAGGGTCGCGGACCTGATTCCGATCCGGTACGGCCGGATGGTCGCCTCGCCGTTCGCTTACTTCCGCGGCGCGGCCGCGCCGATGGCCTGGGACCTTGCGCACATGCCGTCCTCCGGCATCCGGGTGCAAGCCTGCGGCGACGCGCACCTGCTCAACTTCGGCATGTTCGCCTCGCCGGACCGGCGGCTGGTCTTCGATGTCAACGACTTCGACGAAACTCTTCCTGCGCCGTTCGAGTGGGATGTCAAGCGGCTGGCCGCGAGCATGGCTGTGGCCGCACGCGACAACGGGCTCACCGACCGCGAGGCGCACACGGCTGCGCACAGCGCCGCGCGCAGCTACCACCAGGAGATGGCCAGCTATGCGGCGATGCGGTTCCTCGAGGTCTGGTACTCGCGGATCGACGTGAGCGAGGTCAGCAGCCTGTTCGACGCCGTCCAGTCCAAGAAGGCGGTACGGCGGCGCCGCAAGGACATCCAGAAAGCAGAGCGGCGCACCAGCCTCAAGGCGTTCCTGAAAATGTGCGACGAGGTGGAGGGCCAGTACCGGATCCGGCCCGCGCACCCGGTGATCGTCCGCTTCCCGATCGAGCGGCATCCAGAAATCCTGGAGGAACTCAAGCACGCCATCGGCCAGTACGAGAACACGCTGCGCAAGGACCAGCGCGAGGTGCTGCAGCGCTTTTACTTCGGCGATTTCGCCCGCAAGGTCGTCGGTGTCGGATCGGTGGGCACCGAGGCATTCATCCTGCTGCTGCTCGGCGACCGCGCGGACGAGCCGCTGTTCCTGCAGCTCAAGGAAGCCCAGGAGTCCGTGCTCGCGCCGTTCGCCGGCCCGAGCAGCTATCAGCACCAGGGCGAGCGGGTCGTGCGCGGCCAGCGGCTGACGCAGGCCGCCACCGATCCGTTCCTCGGCTGGACCAGCGGAATCGGCACCAGCGGCACCGGCGCCCGCAAGCTGCAACGCGCGGGCAAGCAGTACTACGTGCGCCAGCTTCGCGACATGAAGGGCAGCATGACGGTCCCGCTGATGGACGCGCAGCAGCTCAACTACTACGGCAAGCTCTGCGGCTGGGCGCTGGCGCGCGCGCACGCGCGGACTGGCCGGGCCGCGATGATCTCCGGCTACATGGGGTCCAACGGCGACTTCGAGCAGGCCATCGGGGACTTCGCGGTCACCTACGCGGATCAGAATGAGCGCGACTACGAGCGGCTGCTCCGCGCGGTATCGGACGCCGAGATAGTGGCCACCCAGGAGTGACCGGCGCGCCGGGCGCCCGGAGCGCGCCGGCACGCCTGATGCCGGCGACATGGCGGCCCGGCGGCGGCACCGGGAACTACGGCCCCTGCGACTAGCTCAGCGGCCGGTGAAGCGGGGCTCGCGCTTCTCGACGAACGCGCGGGCAGCCTCGCGGTGGTCCTCGGTCAGCGCCAGCCGGTGATGGTGCGTCACCTCAAGGTCCATCGCCTCGCCGAGCTCACCGTGCACGGCCCGGTTGATGTTCTCCTTCATATAGCGGTGGGCCAGCCGGGGGCCGGCCGCGAGCTCGCGAGCCAGCTCGGTCACCCCGGCCTCGAATTCGGCGGCGGGGAACACCCGGTTCACGATGCCGAGCCTCTCGGCTTCCGCGGCTGGCATCCGGCGCGGGAAGAAGTACAGTTCCTTGGCCCGCGACGGGCCGACCAGCCGGGTCAGGAACCACGTCCCGCCGTAGTCGCCGGAGAACGCGACCCGGCCGAACGCGGTGGTGAGCACCGCCGTGTCAGCCGCATACCGCAGGTCACAGGCGAGCGCGAGCGCCAGGCCAGCACCGGCAGCCGGACCGCCGATCGCCGCGATGGTCGGCTTGGGCATCTCCCACAGCCGGCCGCTGGTCGCGCGCTGGCTGAGCCGCTGCCGGTGGATCGCCGCGTCCAGGCTGCCGTGCCCGTTGCCGGCCGAGCGTTCGGCCATCGCCTTGACGTCTCCGCCCGCGCAGAACGCCCCGGCCGCGCCGGTCAGCACCACGCAGCCGACCTGGTCGTCGAGCTCGACCTGGGCCAGGACCCGGTTCATCGCCGCCATCATCGGCTCGGACAGCGCGTTGCGCCGCTCGGGGCGGTTCATGGTGAGAACCGCGACGCCGTCGGTGATCTCGGCGAGCAGGTCGCTCGTTCCGGTGTCGATTGTGGTCACGGCTGGCTCACCTTCCGCGGGGGGTTGTCTTAACTTTCCTGAACGAAGCGCACGCCGGCAATGTCGGCCGCCGGGGCAGTGCCGCCTGCCGGTCCGGCGGAGAGCCGTACCTGCGTGATCCCCTCGCCGCGGCCGGAGCTGACTGGCACGAACCGCAGGTCCTGCCCGGCGTCGTCCAGCCTGATCTGCGCTGCGTCAGGGCCAGTCTCGCTCGCGGTCAGCCCGAGGATCTGCGCCCAGCGCGCCGCAGCGGCGGCCGGGTCACTCACCTCGATGGTCAGCCCGGTCAAGCTGCCGCCGGCCAGCAGCGGCGGCGCCTGGCCGGTCCAGTCAGGGCCTGCCCAGCGCCACGACCGCGGCGGGTCCGCCCAGTCAAGGGACACGATCGCGCCGGGAACGTCCTTGGGGTGCAGGTGAGTTCCGGCGATGTCCGGCAGGTCAGCGGTCCAGATGACCCGGACTCCCGCGTCGGCGATCCGGCGCCTGGCCTGCGCCAGGTCGGGCAGCTGGAAAATGGCCATGTAGCCGCTGTCGCCGCCGCGCCGTTCCAGGTAGCGGCCGGCCGTCGTGCCGGACCGCACCGGCGCGACGACCTCCACGAACGTGTCACCGGCCGCGAACACGGCGTTGGTCAGGCCGAACTGGCCAACGCCCGGATCGCTGAACGGCTCGCCCCAGCCGAACGCGTCCCGCAGCTCTCGCGCCACCCGATCGCAGTCGGCCGCGACCAGCGCTACCTGCCGCAGCCGCGGCCCGCTCAGCATTACCGCACAGTAACCCTCAGATTCGCAGATCACCAGACCGCTGACCGACAAGCGCCGCGCATGGACCAGCTAGAGACCGGCCTTGACTCAGATTGTCTAGGGTCAAGTCTTTGCTTAACCTATGAGTGATGAGGCAGTGCAGTCGCGCTGCGGCGGGAGGACCACTGATGGCTACGCGACAATGGGATGACGTCGAAGGCGACCTGTTCCGCCTGGCGACGAAGATCAGGTGAGCGAACTCGAGCATGAGCTGAGAGCGAAGATCCGCGCGTACAAGCTCGCTGAAATTCGCCGGGCGCGCCATTTCACGCAGCAGCAGATCGCGACTGCCCTTGGCGTGACGAAAGCCCGGGTTAGCCAGATTGAGCACGGTCAGACCGATCGCGCTGCGGTCCAGGGTCTGGCCAGCTATGTAGCGGCCCTCGGTGGTCGCCTGGAGCTTGTTGCCGATTTCGGTGACGAGCGCCTCGTCATCGGCTGACGCTTTGCGACTGCGGACCTGGCCCAGACACCAGTGAATCGCCGGTGGCCGGGCGGGTTGCTAGGTTGGCGGCGTGACCATGCGGGGAATGGCTTACCGGTTCTACGCGCGGCGGCTGCGTGCTCATCTGGCCGGCCGGGCGGTGCCCCGGCACGTGGCGGTCGTGATCGACGGCAACCGCCGCTGGGCGCGGCAGATGGGCCTGGCCAACGTCAGCCTCGGGCACCAGCACGGTGCCGAGCACATCGAGGACCTGCTGGACTGGTGCGCGGACCTTGGCATCAGCCACGTGACGGTGTTCGTGGCATCGATCGACAACCTGGCCAAGCGCGACGCGGCCGAGGTTGACTTTCTGATGCGGCTAGCCGAACGGGTCATCCCCGAGCTGATCGCCAGGCCCGACAGCCGCTGGCAGCTGCACCTGGCTGGTCAGCTCGACCTGCTGCCCGACGCGACGGCCCGCGCTCTCAAGCAGGCCGAGCAGCTCACCAGGGACCGGACCGGCGGCTTGCACGTGACGCTGGCCATCGGCTACGCCGGGCGTGCTGAGATCGCCGACGCGGTCCGGTCGGTGCTCACCGACGCCGCCCAGCGCGGCATGGCGCTCGCCGCCCTGGCCGAGGCGATCACCGACGAAGACATAGCGGCGCACCTGTACACCAGCGGGCGGCCGGATCCCGACCTGGTGATCAGGACCAGCGGGGAGCAGCGCCTGTCGGACTTCCTGATCTGGCAGGCAGCCCACTCCGAGCTGTATTTCTGCGACGTCTACTGGCCAGGCTTCCGGTACATCGACTTCCTCCGCGCCCTGCGCAGCTACGCCGCCCGCCGCTCAGCAGCAGCAGACCGGTAGTGAACCGACTTGGCTAGCGATAGGCCGGCGGAGCGGGGAAACCGCCGACGGCGGTCTCGTAGCCGCGGGCCGCGCGCAGGCAGGTTGCGTCGTCGAAGCGGCGGCCGACGATCATCAGCCCGGCCGGCAGGCCGTCTTCCTGGCCGCCGGGAACGCGGGCCAGCCCGGCCGGGACAGTGATCGCCGGGTGCCCGCTGACGTCGAACGGCGCGGTGTTGACGATCATCTCGATCGAGCGGATCACCGATTCCTCGCGGCTGGCGTCGGCCGGCGGTATGCGCGAGGCGACGATCGGCAGCGTCGGCAGCACCAGCACGTCAGCCTCGCGCAGCGCGGCGTCGTAGGAGGCGGTCAGCTCCAGCGCCAGGTTGCGCGCCATCGCGTAGTGCACACCGTCGTAGGCGTCGATCATGTACCGGCCGCACAGCATCGTGACGGTGACCGTGGCCGGCAGCTCGGCCGCGCGCTCGCGCAGCCCGCGGGCGAAGTGAGCGGTCAGCTCCGGGTCGCACTGGCCCCTGGTATTCATGCCGTGGCCGAAGCCCTCGATCAGCTGAGTGACGACACCATCAGTGCCGATGACGTTCCACACGTCCATGCCATCGCGGTGCCACGGGATGCTCACCGGCCGGATGATCGCGCCGGCATCCGCCAGCACGGCGATGGCGTCCCTGACGGACTGATCGACTGCGGGCTGAGACAAGCCGGGAATGCCGAAGCCCTCCTCGATGACGCCGACCCGCAGGCCGCGCACGCCATCGTCCAGCCCGGCCAGGTAATCCTGGGGCTGGGCGGCTGACTGCCGGTGGTCAAGCCCGTCCGGCCCGGCCAGCACGCCGAGCATGACCGCCGCGTCCCTGACCGTTCTGGTGATCGGGCCGAGGTGATCGATGGTGTTCTCGATCGGGAACGCGCCCGTGTAGGGCACCAGGCCGTGCGTCGGCTTGTGCCCGACCACGCCGCAGAAGGAGCTCGGAATCCTGATCGAGCCGGCCTGATCGCCGCCGAGGGCCAGGTCGGCGGCGCCCGCCGCGACCAGCGCTGCGCTGCCGCTGGACGAGCCGCCGGCCGACCGGGACGGATCCCATGGGTTGTGAACCGGGCCGGTCCTCGATGTGTGACTGCCACCAGAGAAGCACAGGTCCTCGCAGACCGCCTTGCCCGTGATCGTCGCGCCGGCCGCCAGCAGCCTGCTCACCACCGTCGCATCCCGGCGCGGGACGAAACCCTCGATAATCGCCGAGCCGTTCATCATGGGCACGCCGGCCACGCCGATGTTGTCCTTGACCGCGACCGTGCGGCCGGCCAGCGGGCCGGCGCCGTCGCCGGCGGTGATGCGCGTCGTCACGTACCACGCGCCGAGCTGGTTGTCCGCCGGGTCCGGGCGCTGCCAGGCTCGCCGTGTCAGCTCAGGCATGTGCTGCTCATAGAGCCGCTGCACGGTCTCGTAGGAGCCGAGCATCACGCTGATCATGCCCGCGTAAGACTCCGCGTCGCCGTCGGCCATCGGGATGCCGTAGCGGCCCGCGATCCTGGCCAGGTCGCCGGGGGTAGGCGGGGTGACGGACAAGGCGGCCTCCGGCCGGGCGACGAGAACTGCCCGGCGGGGAGGCCGGCAGTCAGCGGATCCTTGATCCTCGCCCAGCCCGGCCAGCGCAGGCAAGCTGGCCGGCGCCGCGGCCGCGTTCCGCTCCGGGATTGCGGTGTCCGCGGCAGCGGCGCCCGCCTGCGGTTGCTGCCCGGTCAGCCGCCGAGCTTGCGGCCGAAGAAGTCGAAAACCTTCGACCAGCCCTCCATCGCCTGCTCGGGCCGGTACATCGGCGCCTGGTAGTAGAAGAAGCCGTGGCTGGCGCCGTCGTAACGGTGGAACTCGTACTCCTTGCCGTGCTTGCGCAGCTCCGCCTCGTGCTGGTTGACCAGGTCGGGGGTCGGGTACTTGTCGTCGTTGCCAAAGATCCCGAGCAGCGGGGCCGACAGGTCAGCGGTGTAATCGATCGGGGCGACCGGCTGGGCCTCGGACAGGTTCTCCTTGGGCGCGATCACCCCGCCGCCCCACAGGTCAGCGACGGCGTCGAAGCTGCTTGTCCTGGACGCCGTCAGCAGCGCCTGCCGGCCGCCGGAGCAGGTGCCGATGACACCGACCTTGCCGGTGCTGCCCGGCTGCGCCCGCAGCCAGCCTGCCGCGGCGTCCAGGTCGCCGACTACCTCCTCGTCGCGCGCGCCGCCTTCCGAGCGGGCCTTGGCCGCGATGTCGTCCGGGGTGCCATGGCCGAGCCGGCAGTACAGGTCGGGGCAGATAACCGAGTAGCCGTGCCTCGCCAGCCGGTCGCTGAACTCGCGGTAGAACTCGTCCCAGCCAGGCATGTGGTGCACCGCGACCACGCCGGGGAACGGCCCGTCCCCGGTCGGCCGGGTGACGTAAGCATGGATGGAGTCGCCGTTAGCGCCGGAATACCTGATCACTTCCGAGGTAATGCCCTGGCTGGAATCGGTGCTGAACTGGTTCCACATCGGCATCGCTGTAACCGTCCCTCACTCAGTCTTCGTAAGTGCCACCAACCGTAACGAAGCTGGCGCGCGGCGGTTCAGCGGGCCGGCCGGCATTCCGGCGCCCTGGTCCTGTCACTGGCCGCTGTTAGCGTGGCCGATGGCACCTCGATGCCGGTCAGCCAGGCGACTTTGACAGAGGAGCAAGGCATGGACGCAAGCGACCCGACCAGGGAGCGCGAGGTCGTCGAGGCCTACTGGGACGCCGCGGCCAGGCGTGACTGGTCCGCGTTCACCGCGCTGGTCGCCGAGGACGTGGTCTACGAGGCACCGCAGACCAGAGAGCGGGTCAGCGGGCGCGCGGCGTACTACCGGTTCAATGCCGAGGGCTTTCCCGGCGACTGGCATTTCAGCGTCGAGCGGGTGGTGGGCCACGGCGGGCACGCGGCGAGCTGGATACACATGCACGACGCTGGCGAGGAGTATCCCGGCGTGTGCTTCTTCGACTTCAGCGAGGACGGCCTGATCGCGCGGATCACCGACTTCTGGCCCACGCCGGCGGAGCTTCCGGCGAGCCGGGCGCACCTGTCCGAGCGCTACTGATCATCACACACCCGGCTGACTGAGCCTCTCAGCAGCCAGACCCGCTTGCCCCGGTGCCCTGCTCACCCGCCGGGTGCGTGGCCCTCGTCGGGCCAGGCTGGGTCGGCGACCGGCACGGACTCGTCGGTGTACGCACGCGACCCGGGAGTCGCCGGCCGGCTGATCCTCGCGCGCGGTATTCCAGAACGCGGCGACTCAGCGCGCCTGATCCTTGAGTTGCCGTCCGCCGAGGTTGCCGGGTGCTCGACGAGCGCGATCACCCGGCTGGCCATGAAGCGAGCCGTGCGGACCGCGTTGCCGCCCCTGGTCAGCTCGCTCACCTCGACCAGGCCACGCCGGTTCACGACCTCCACCCGGCGGCCGGCCCTGGTGGCCGTGACGTCGTAGGTCTTGCTGCCATCGCCCGCGTCGACGACGATCTCGACCCGGTCGCCCTTCATCGCGGCCAGCCCCTCGCCAGGCTGGCCGCCCGGCTGCGTGTCATGCCTGGCTAATACCCATTTCACGGTCCTGCGACGCAGCCCGTGCTGACCGCCTCGCTCACCCTGTCGCGCTTTCGAGCCGCTGGCGGCCAGCCGACGCACGCCCGCGCCCCGCGGCCCACCGCCTCCCGGCCGGCCACGACCCAGGCCCGTCCCCGGCCCGCAGCCCGCAGTCTGAGCCGCAGCTCGGGAACCCTGGTGCTCCTGCAACGACAGCGGGTGACCCGCGCCGCTGCCCGCAGACGCAGGGGCTGACGGAGATCGGAGTTGAACGTGTTCGAAATCACAGGTCTGGGAATGGCGCTGGAGGCCATTCGGAGCGCAGACTTGAACATGTTCAAGATGGTCCGGCAAGGGAGCGGGCATGAGCATCGGTCTCGTTTATCTCTGCTATCTGCTGATCAGCCTCGGCCTGGTGTTCCTGGCCGGGCGTGCGCTGACGCGCAATGGACGGCTGCTGCTGCTTGACGGCCGGGGCGGCAATGACGGCGCCGCCGAAGGCCTCAGCAACTTGCTGGTGGTCGCGTTCTACCTGCTCGCACTCGGGTTCGTGGCGCTGACGATGCGGGCCGGCGGTGAGGTCGCAACCGGTCGGCAGGTGCTGCAGCTGCTCGCGGCCAAGGTCGGCTACGTTCTGCTGCTGCTCGGCGCGCTTTACCTGGCGAGCATCGCGGTGCTGACCCGGCTGCGGCGGCGGACGCGGCTGGTCCTCAGCTCAGGCGGCGCCGGGCGGCCAGCCCAGGCTCGGACGTCAGCCGGCGACCCGTCCGTGCGGGCGGATCTGGCGGAGTCGGGGCTTGGCGCAGCGGGCCCGGGTCAGCCCGCCGGGGCGGGCGCTGCCCTGGGGACGCCAGTCCACGGCCAGGCCGGCGGGCTGCCGGATGACGGCGAGCTGCGCAGCCGGTCAGCCTTGCCTGGACGGCTTAGTCCTGGCCAGCCGCTGTGGCGGCCTAGCCGGAGAGCCGCTAGTGGCTGACAGCTCGCCGCTGACCCCGCGGGCGGAGCAGACCAGGGCCGCGATCATCGAGGCGGCCCTGGAGCTGTTCCGCGAGTCGGGCTACGACGCCGCGACGATGCGCGCGATCGCGCAGCGCGCTGGGGTGTCGACCGGCAACGCCTACTACTACTTCCGCTCCAAGGACGAGCTGATCCAGGAGTTCTACCTGCGCAACCACGCCGAGCACGCACGCGCCTGCGTAGCCGTACTCGGCCGCGAGCGCACGCTGGCCGCACGTCTGCGCGGAACCCTGCGGGCGCTTGTCGACGTGCTCGGCCCCTATCACGAGTTCGCCGCGGCGTTCTACAAGACAGCGGCCGAGCCGCGCAGCCCGCTGAGCCCGTTCAGCCGGGAGTCGGGGCCCGCCAGAGAGGCGGCGGTCGGCCTGTTTCGCGAGGTCGTGGACGGCTCGACGGCGCGCATCGACCGCGAGCTGCGCGCGCAGCTGCCTGAGCTGCTGTGGCTCTACTCGCTCGGCATCGTGCTTTTCTGGGTGCACGACAGCTCACCGGGCTGCGCCAAGACCTACCGGCTGATCGACGCAACCGTCCCGCTGGCCGACCGGCTGATCACGCTGTCCCGGCTGCCGGTGCTGCGCGGCACCTTGCACGACCTGATCGCGGTGCTCGGCGAGATCCGGAGCTAACCGGCCGCCTCGCGCCCTCGACTTCTGTGCCCCCAGGGGGCTGAGGACCGGCAGCGCCACAGCTGAGCCGGCCCGGCAGGCCCGCAGCGACTGGGTGAAAGTCAGCTGTCCTTGAGGCTGCCGATGCGCAGCGAGCCGTCGTGCGCGGCTGTGCCGCCCGGCTGGGCTCCGCCCTGCTCAGCCTCGTGCACGTAGCTGGCTGGGTCCTTGTCGACCGGCGGGACGCCGGTGAAGTTGGCTGCCTCGAACGCGGCCATGGCGACGGCCAGATCGTGCCGCTGATCCAGCCCGACGAGACGACGAAAGTCGGTCAGGCCCTCGCGCTCTTCCTCGGCCATGTGATCGCTATTGGCCAGGTTCGCCGCGTCCACCGCGGCCAGCCACTCGTCGGTGCCGACCTGGTATGTCGCGACCGCAGCGATCGCGTCGCGGATCTCGTTGTGGTCCTTAATCGCGTCCAGCGTCTCGCCTTCGACGCCGGACTGGCGGCCAGCGCGGATGCCGACCTGCAGCAGCACCGGGTAGAAGATCGCTTCCTCCGCGGCGGCGTGTACCTCAAGGTGCGTCGCGAGCCGCTGCCATACCGCGCCGAGCGTGGCGGTGTCGGCGCGGTCGATCTCCTCGAGCATCGCGAACTGCCGCCGCTGCTCATGATGATCGTCAAGGATCACCTGGGTGATGTCCACGCTTCCCTCCTGGCGGCCGGCCGGTGCCAGCCCGCTGGCGCAGAACCGACGATAACGCGCTGCCTGGCCGCACCCCGACGCCCGGCCCGCAATCTGGCTGAACGCCCGGCCCTCCCCTCGGTGCCCCGCGAGGGGGCATCATGAGCGGGTGGCACGCATCAGCCTGGTGACGCTCGTCGTCGCCGACTACGACGAGGCGATCAGGTTCTACACCGAGGCGGCCGGGTTCACCCTGACCGAGGACACGCCGCTGGGGAACGGAAACCGCTGGGTGGTGGTGACGCCGCCCGGCGGGCAGGCGGGCTTGCTGCTGGCCACGGCGGCAACTGAGGCTCAGCGCGACCGGGTCGGCGACCAGACCGGCGGGCGGGTCAGCCTGTTCCTGCATAGCGACGACTTCAGCCGCGACTACGAGCGGATGCGCGGCGCCGGCGTCAGGTTCGCCGAGCTGCCAAGGCACGAGCCGTACGGGACGGTCGCGGTGTTTGAGGACCTGTACGGCAACCGCTGGGACCTGATCGAGCTGGCGAGTCCGTCCGCTACCGCTGCGGGCCAGGCGGCCGACTCATAGCTGGCCAGCCGACACGCGCGGGCGGCCAGCGGTCAGAGTTTGTCCATGGCCTCTGGCCTGGCATGCTGATCAGGTGACCAGCGACCGGAAGGTAGCGGACGAAGGCCGGTCGGCCAACGGAGCCGTAGCGGCAGGTCAGGCTGCCGAAAGCGGCGACAGCGCGCCGGCGGGCGCCAGCCAGGCCGCCGGCCAGCAAGGCCCGTCCGGTCAAGGCAGCGGCGACCACGCAGCAGGTACCAGCGTGCAGCCAGCCGGGGCGGTCTCCGCGCCGGAGCAGGAGTTCCGGGAGCAGGAGCAGCAGGTCGCCACGACGGTCAGGGTCGTGCGCACCGAGATGACCAGGCGAGCCAAGCTGTGGGCGGCGGCCGAGTCCCGTGGCGTGCCGCTGCAGGCAATCCTCACCACGGTCGCCGTCGTCGTGCTCGTCTACCTGGCTGGCAAGATCGTCTTCCGGATCCGCGAGGTCATCCTGCTGATGGCGGTCGCCGGGTTCGTCGCGCTGCTGCTGAACCCGCTCGTCCTGATCCTGCAGCGCTGGCTGCGCCGCCGCGGCTTCGCCATCACCGTGGTCACGCTGTTCGCCGTGCTCGTGTTCGCCGGGCTGGCGTTCGCCTTCGGCTACCCGCTGGTGAACGGGATCACCCATCTCTCCAACAGCCTGCCCGGCTACATCAGGCAGGCCGAGAGCGGCCAGGGCTGGATCGGCCACCTGGTGACCAAGTACCACGTGCAGAGCTGGGTGCAGCAGAACGCGCCGAAACTGGCCGGCTACGGCAAGAACCTGGCCAGCCCCGCGCTCACCGTCGGCAAGGGCGCGCTCAGTCTCATGCTCGCGCTGCTGACGATCTTCGTCCTGGTCGTGCTGCTGCTGCTGGAGGGACCGAAGATCCGCGGCGGCCTGCTCGGCATGATGACGGCCGACCGCGCCGAGCGGTACAGCCGGGTGGCCCGGGAGGTGAACCGGTCGGTGACCGGCTACATGCTCGGGAACTTCGCAACCTCGATGATCGCGGGGGCGGTCGTATTCGTCACGCTGCTGCCGCTTGGCGTGCCGTTCCCGTTCCTGTGGGCGCTGTGGGTCGCGCTGGTCGACTTCCTGCCGATGATCGGCGGCGCGCTGGCTGGCATCCCGACGGTGCTGTTCGCCGTCGCCCACTCGCTCACGGCCGGCATCGTCACGCTGGTGGTCTTCCTGATCTACACCCAGGTAGAGAACCACGTGCTGAACCCGGTGATCATGAGCAAGACGGTGCGGATCAACCCGCTGCTGGTGCTCGTCGCGATCCTGGTTGCTGCGTCGCTCGGCGCCTGGTTGGGCGGCTTCTTCGGCGGCTTCGTCGCCGCGCTGCTTGCGATCCCGCTGGCCGGCGCCGGGCAGGTGCTGGTGCGCGAGGTGTGGCTGGCCAGCGGGCCGGGCGGGCACCGTATCGGCGAGGAACCTGGCCAGCGCCGGTAGCCCAGAAGGCCGTCAGCCAGGGGCAGGCAGCCGGCGCGGCGCAGGCTCAGACCGGCGCGACGCCGATCAGGCCGTTGCGCGTGACAAGCGCGGCCAGGCTCTCCTCGGTCATGCCGTCGGCGCCGGCCGGCCGCTGCGGCAGCACCATGTAGCGGGACTCGGCGCTGGCGTCCCACACGCTGACCTGCACCGCAGGATCGAGCTCGAAGCCGAACTCGCGCAGCACCCCGCGCGGGTCGCGGACCACCCTCGACCGGTAAGCCTCGCTCTTGTACCAGGTCGGCGACGGGCCAAGCAGCGCGATCGGGTAACACGAGCACAGCGTGCAGACGATCACGTTGTGCCGGTCTGCCGTGTTCGGCACGACCCGCAGCCGCTGCTCCTGCAGCCCGCCGCCCATCGACAGCCCGAGCTCGGGCAGCGCGGCGTTGGCGTCAGCCAGCAGCCGCACGGCGAACTCGTCATCCAGCCAGGCCCTGGCGACGATCCGGGCGCCGTTGGCCGGCGACGCCCTGGCGAGAAACGCCTCCAGCGCGCGGTCCAGCTCCTGCGCGTCGACCAGCCCGCGCTGCTCGAGTAGCGCCTCGACGTGCCTGACCTGGGCGGCGATCACCGCTGCCGGGCCCGTGTGACTGCCACTCATCGTTCCTCCTCGCCGTTGCCTGCTGTCACGGGCGGACCAGCCATCCCGGACGAGCCAGCCACTCCGGAAGGGCCAGCCGTCGCTGGCGGGCCGGCAGGCGCTGGCCGGCCGGCCGTCGCGTCTTCGGCCGGGCGCAGGTAGCTGTGCCACAAGTCGACGGTGACCGTATGATCGCCGTCGCCGAACAGCTCGCTGGCGGCGAACGCGACCGTGTAGACCGGCTCCGGCTCGGCCGGCAGCCGCCGCGAGCGCAGGTCGGGCAGCGGGTGCCGGCCCTGCATCTCGACCACGGTGCCGACCGCGCCGCGGGCATAGCGGGGCAGCCTGGTGTGGTGCGCTGGGTCGGCGCGGCTGGTGAGCACCCGGTCACCAGGCCGGAGCGGCTCAGTCACCGTCTGGCCCTGGTTCCGCGCTGGCAGAAGGCCCTGCCTCGGCTCTGCCAGCTGACCCGGCCCCGGCCTCACCAGCCAGCTCCGCCGCGGTCAGCACGCCCTTCTCGGCCAGCAGCGTGGTGATCGCGAAGAACCACTTCTCGTAGTAGGACGACGCCAGGTACTGCTGCGGCGGCATCCGCTCGATCGCGTCGCGGAACTCGTCCAGGTTGTAGACGCCGCCGCCGATGAGCGCCCGGTTGACCGCGAACACGTGGGCCTCCCAGTCGGCGTGGAACGGCTCCTCGTCGGGCTCCTGCTGCACGGGCGGGAATCCCTGCATCCCGCCCACGTCGTTAATCCTGCTCACCAGCAGTCCTCTCGCCGATCGCCGGCCACTTCACGGTCTGCCCGGCCCGAGCCGCCCGGCGTAGCACGTAGTACAGCAGGCCGGCGACGGCGAAGCCGACGTAGAAGGCGATGTCGGCGCCGTCCAGCGCTTTCGCGGCGGGGCCGACCACGATCGAGGTGTTCATGAACGGGACCATGGCGGCGAAGCCGGCTACGAACGCGACCAGCGCCGGCCAGCCGCCGCGCAGTCCGCGGAAACCGAGCGCGCCGCGCAGGTAGCCGGGCGTGTACTGGTCCCTGCCGTAATACCAGTCGATCATCACGACGGCGCAGAACGGCGCGATCCAGTAGCCGACGAACAGCAGCACGTTCTGGAACTTGCCCGAGGTGTCGCCAGCGTTTATCCACAGGATCGCCGCGAACGCGAGCACCGCCACCACCGCGGCGTTCAGCGGCCGCCGCACCCTGGCGCCTAGCGCCTGGAACGCCAGTGATCCGCTGTAGTCGTTCATCGAGTTGGACGCGACGGCGCCGAACGCGATCGCCACCAGGGCGAGCACGCCGAGCACTCCCCCGCCCATCAGCGTTCGGACGCCGGCCGCGGTCTGGTCGCCAAGCACGCTGGCGGCGGCGAGCCCGATGGCCCCCATCCACACGTAGGAGACGGTCAGCCCGGCCAGGGTGAGCCACAGCACCGCCCGTCGTGACGTGCCGGGCTTCATGTACCGGCTGTAGTCAGAGGCGTACGGCGCCCAGGAAATCCCCTGGCTCAGCGCGACGGTCGTCATCAGCACGAACGCGCCGGCCAGCGCACCGCCGTGCACCGTGTTGTGCGGCAGCACGATGTGGTGCTGCAGTATCCGCACCGACAGCACCAGGAACAGCACGATCAGCACCGTCGAGCCCCACGCCTGCAGCCGGTGCACGAACTCGTAGCCGTAGACGCTGACCGAGCCCTCAAGCACCAGCACGATCGCCGCCCCGGCCCAGAACGGCACACCGAACAGCAATTGCACGGCCTGCCCGCCGAACAGCGCGACCAGCGCGTCCCAGGCGATCGTGGACAGGAACTGCACCGTGCCGGGCAGCATGATCGTCTTGCCGAACGGCAGCCGGGCCAGCGGCAGCTGCGCCGTGCCGGTCCGCGGCCCCCAGGTGCACATCAGGGCCACCGGCAGCGAGCCGATGATCGTCCCGGTCACGAGCGCCAGCAGGCCTGGCCAGAAGCCGAGGCCGAACACGACGGCCAGGGTGCCGGCGAACACCGCCGACAGCTGCATGTTGGGCGTGAACCAGACCGTGAACATCCGGTGCAGGCCGCCGTAGCGCGCGTCTGCCGGGATCGGGGCCATCCCCTGGCTCTCCAGGGCCAGGTCACCGACCCTGCTTGGCCGTGCTCCCTCATAGACCGCCAGCTCGTCGGCTGCCAGCGCCACGCCCCACCTCCAGCCCGCGATCGCCAGGCCAGCGACCGCTGATAGCCCCCGCAAATCACCTCTATCTAACCGCAGGCAGGAGGCGGACTGCCCCGTCGCCGGCCCGGCCGTGGCTGGCCGGCCTACAGTGACGGGGTCACCAGAGCAAGGAGGTTTCCTGATGGCCGGCTCCCGCCCCGCCCGGCAACTCGCCGCCGAGGCCGATGTCCTTCCCGGCGGAACGAAAGGCAGCGCGCTGGTCGACAGGGCACGGCTGACCGCGCTTATCGCCCGTGAGCGGGACACCTACGCGGCGACGCACCCGCGGTCCAGGGACGCGTTCGGCGCGTCCGGCGGGAACCTGCTCGGCGGCGTGCCGATGACCTGGATGCGGATGTGGGCGGGGGGCTTCCCGCTGTACCTGTCGCGCGCGCACGGAGCGCGGCTCACCGACATCGACGGCAACGAGTACGCCGACTTCTGCCTGGGCGACACCGGCGCGATGGCCGGGCACTCGCCGCTGCCAGTGCAGGCGGCCGTGGCCCGCCGGTACGCCGATCTCGGCGGCGCGACGACGATGCTGCCGACCGAGGACGCCGCCTGGGTGTCGGCGGAGCTGACCCGCCGGTTCGGCGTGCCGCGGTGGAGCTTCACGCTGACCGCGACCGACGCGAACCGGTGGGCGCTGCGGCTGGCCAGGCAGCTCAGCGGGCGGCCGAAGATCGCGGTTTTCAGCCACTGCTATCACGGCAGCGTGGACGAGTCGTTCATCCTCTCGACGCCGGACGGCCCGCGCTCGCGGCCGGGCAACGTCGGCCCGCCAGCCGACCCGCGGGAGACAACCAGGGTCTGCGAGTTCAACGACATCGCGGCGCTGGAGGCCGAGCTGGCGCACGGTGACGTGGCCGCGCTGCTGATGGAACCAGCCCTGACCAACATCGGCATCGTGCTGCCCGAGCCGGGTTACCTGGCGGCCGTGCGCGAGGTCACCCGGCGGCACGGCACGCTGCTGATCAACGACGAGACGCACACGTTCAGCGCCGGGCCCGGCGGCTGCACCAGGGCCTGGCAGCTGGACCCTGACCTGGTGACGATCGGCAAGGCGATCGCCGGCGGCATCCCGGCTGGCGCCTTCGGCCTGTCAGCGGCGCTGGCCGACCAGATCATCGGCGACCCCGATGCTGACCTGATCGACGCGGGCGGCGTGGGCGGCACCCTGGCCGGGAACGCGCTGTCGGTCGCGGCGATGCGCGCGACGCTGGAGAAGGTGCTCACAGACGGCGCGTTCACCGCGATGATCGAGCTGGCCGGCCGGTATACCGCCGGCGTGCGGGCGGTGCTGGACGCCAGCGCCCTGCCGTGGAGCATCGCGCAGCTCGGCGCCCGGGCGGAGTACCGGTACTGCCCGCAGCCGCGCACCGGCGGCGAGTCGGCGGCCGCCGCGGACCAGGAACTGGATGAGTTCCTGCACATCTACCTGGTCAACCGGGGCGTGCTGCTGACCCCGTTCCACAACATGACGCTGATGTCCCCGGCCACGACCGAGACCGACGTTGACACCCACGTCCAGCTGTTCGGCGCCGCCGTCGGCGAGCTGCTCGGCTAGCCTCTGGCTCACTGGCTGTCGTACTCGTCGTGCCGGCGCCACCACATGCCGGTTTCGTTGCGGCCGAGCGGCGCCCGGTCGAGCCACTGGTACATGCCCCACAGGCCGTCCAGCCCGCGGGCGTACGCCGAGTAGGTGTGATACACGGCGCCGTCCTGCAGGGCAAACGCGCTGACGCCGGGTCCTTCGCGCCGGTAGGTCTCCCAGTCGGTGCCGACGAACGACTCGGTGAAGGCGTCACGGGAGGCTTGCTCGCCGGCCGGCGGCCGCAGGTCCTGCGCGCCGAAGTTGTACGCGACCGCTCCCGCTGCCCATTCCTCCCTGGTGTGCGCCACGCCGAAGTCGAAGTTGAAGTCGCTGCCGTAGGAGGAAGCCCACGGGAAGCTCCAGCCCATTCGCTGCCGGTACGCCAGGAGCTTGCCGAGCGGCGCACGCGACACGGCGCACAGCGTCACGTCGTGCCCGGCGAGATGGGCCGCCGAGCCGTTGAAGCCGTCAGCGATCGCTGAGCAGGACGGGCAGCCGGCCGAGTAATCAGGCCCGAACATGAAGTGGTAGACGAGCAGCTGCGATCGCCCGCCGAACAGGTCAGCGAGCGATGCCGGGCCCTGGCTGGTGGCGAACCGGTAGTCCTTGTCGACCCGCACCCAGGGCAGCTCCCGCCGTCGCCTGGCCAGCTCGTCGCCGCGCCGGGTCAGCTCCTTCTCCGCCTCAAGCAGCTCCATCCGCGCGGCAAGCCAGTCCTCGCGCGATGCTCGAGCCAGCGCAGCACAGCCCGAAACTCAGCCCGGAGGAGGCGCCCTGCCGGCAGCGCCAGCGGAAGTACCGCTTGACCGGCGTCAGCTCGTAGCCACCAGCCGCGATCACTACCGCGCCGGCCACCGCCGGTCCGTGCGGCCGGTCGAGCGCGTAGGCCGCGGCGCCAGCGACCGCCCAGACGGCGAGATAGCTGCAGGCGAACAGCGCCGCCGCACGAGTCGTGCCGGTCAGAGCGGCGCGCCTGCCGATCGCCGGGGCGGCGCCCGGCAGCATCATCGCGGCCATCATCGTCACCCATGCCGCGGCGAAGAAGCCGAGCGACCCGGTCCCGGTCGCGATCCCCATGTCCATGCCGCTCATCAGCCAGGCCGCTGCTGCCCAGCAGGCAGCCGCGACAGCGAGCGTCGCCGCCAGCACGGTCGCCGGCCCGGCTGCCTGCCTGGGTGCCGCGTTCACCGTCAGCCCTCCCTCGTGGCCGTCCGCATCCGGCGGCCTGCTGCCGCCCGGATCAGCGCGCCTGCTGGTCAAGGTGATCCCTGAGTGCGTCAAGCGAGCCGTCCCAGTCGCGCGCCAGCGCGGCCAGGAACTGCTGCGCCACCTGCATCGGTGTGGACCGCAGCCGGTACCGCACCCGGCGCCGCTCCCCCGGCACGGCCGTCACCAGGCCGGCGTCGGCCAGCAGGGCCAGGTGCTTGGCGATCGCCTGCCGGGTGATCGGCAGCCGGCTGGCCAGGTCCGTCGCGGTGGCTGGCCCGCCCGAGGCCAGCGCGGCAAGGATGCTGCGCCGGCTCGGGTCGGCCAGGGCGACGAAGACTTGCTCGGCAACGGCCTCGTTGTCAGGCGGCGGCATCGAGGTAGTCAGCGAGCTCGCCCAGCTCGCTGGCCCACCCTTCGGTGTTGCCGTCGTAGGCCTTGCGGTAGCTGTCGTCGGGAAGCTGCGCGAATCCGGACTCGACGACGGTCAGCCTGGTGCCAGCACCAGCCGGCTCCAGGGTGAACTCGACGTAGGTGCGGCGCGGGTCGCCCTCGGGCAGCCCGTAGATATGCCAGGTGAAGCCGAACACAGCCGGCTCTTCCACCCGCTCCACCCGCAGGTCGGCCTTGTAGCCGCCGTCCCACTTCATCCAGGCCTGGCCGCCGGGACGCAGGTCGATGCCCGCCTCATTGCCGAACCAGGTACCGAGCCCGTCGGCCGTGGTGAGCGCCGCCCACACCTTGGCCGGCGGGTGAGCGAGCTCGACGGTCCGCTCGATGCGGTCAGGGAACGCCATGACACCCTCCACCACGTAGCAACTAGTTGGTTGCGATATTATGGCAACCAGTCAGTTGCGTCAAGGGGCGTTAGGCTCGGGCAGCGGGCGGCGCAGGGGTTCGGCCGCCCGCCGGCGGGCACGCCTGCCGGCAGGCGGACCACGGCGAGGCGGGGGGAGGCAGGCGGACGCCCGATGAGCGTGCTGCACGCCCTTGGCCACGCGCTCGGCGTGGCCGGGACGATGACCTGGGACATCACCTGGTCCCTGATCCTCGGCTTCACCCTGTCCGCGGTGATCCAGGCGCTGGTGCGCCGGCAGACTGTCGCCCGGCTGCTTGGCGATGACCGGCCGCGGACGCTGGCGGTGGCCACCGGTCTCGGCGCGGCGTCATCGTCGTGCTCGTACGCCGCGGTCTCGCTGGCCCGCGCGCTGTTCCGCCGGGGCGCGAGCTTCACCGCGGCGATGGCGTTCGAGATCGCCAGCACGAACCTGGTGATCGAGCTGGGGATCATCCTCGCGCTGCTGATCTCGTGGCAGTTCACCCTGGCCGAGTTCGTCGGCGGCCCGATCATGATCGTGCTGATCGCGGTGGCCTTCCGGCTGTTCGTGCGCCGGCAGCTGATCGACGCGGCGCGCCGCCAGGCCGACCGGGGCCTGGCGGGCTCGATGGAGGGCCACGCCGCCATGGACATGAGCATCGCCGCGCCGGGCAGCTTCTGGCGGCGGCTGCTCAGCCCCGGCGGCTACACCTCGGTGAGCCACATCTTCGTGATGGAGTGGGCCGCGGTCATCCGCGACGTCATCGGCGGCCTGCTGATCGCCGGCGCGATCGGCGCCTGGGTGCCCGAGTCCTTCTGGGGGCACCTGTTCCTGTCCGGCCACCCCGTCGCCGCCCGGCTGTGGGGCCCGGTCATCGGGCCGGTCATCTCCGTGCTCAGCTTCGTCTGCTCGATCGGCAACGTGCCGCTCGCCGCCGTTTTGTGGAACGGCGGGATCAGCTTCGGCGGGGTGATCTCGTTCATCTTCGCCGACCTGATCATCATCCCGATCCTCATCATCTACCGGAAGTACTACGGCACGAAGATGATGCTGACCATCCTCGGGATCTTCTACGCAGCCATGGTCATCGCCGGTTACGCCATCGAGTTCCTGTTCGGCGCCCTGGGCCTGATCCCGCACACCCGGGCGGCCAAGGTCACCGAGCACGCGATCCAGTGGAACTACACCACCGTTCTGAACATCATCTTCCTGCTCCTAGCGGCCGCGTTGCTCGCGCGCTTTTTCCGCACTGGCGGCGGGCCGATGCTGAAGATGATGGACGGCAGCCCCGACGGGCACGAACATCATCATCACCAGGAGCAAGGCAGCACGGCAGTGGACCACCCGCGCGCTGCCTGATCGCACCTCCACGTTGTTGGTGACCTCTGGCGGTGGCTTTGTCCGGCTATGTGGTCACCAAGCAACTGGCAAGTGGCGCGGCCGCCCGTGCGCGTTGCTCATGAGCCGGCTGTCACCGTTTGCAACTCGCCGAGGGACTCCCGGATGTGCTGCGGCAGGGCTCGCGAGTCGATGCCGCTGAGCCAGCGGGCAAACGCGACTCTGAAGATCGCGATGCCCGCCTCCGCGGTCAGCGTCGCGGCAGGCTCGGCGACGCCGCGCCGGCGGAGCGCGCCCGCGAGCGCAGACGCGAGTGACGCAAGCTTGATCAGTTCGCGCTTGCGCAGCTCATTGTTGGCGACAATGACCAGCTGACGCTGCTGGGCGTGGTCGCGGCGTTCCTCGAACAGCGGGCCGGTGGCCTCGAGTGCGCTGGCGATCGCCTCGATCGGCGAAGCAGACTCCGGCGCGGCTGCAACGGCGCTGACGAGGAGTTCCTCCAGCGCCGGGGCCCCCCAGAACAGCACCTCGCGCTTGTCGGCGAAGTGCCGGAAAAACGTCCGCTCCGTCAGGCCCGCGCGTGCCGCGATTTCCGCGACGGTGGTGTTCTCGAACCCGCGCTCGGCGTAGAGCTCGAGCGCGGCCTGTTCGAGCCTGCCCCGGCTGTCCGGCTCCCAACGCGCCATGTGCTGATCGTACTAGTTTGGTGATGACATCGACTGACATCGGCTCTCGACTGACATCGACGGTCAACTCATCGCCCGGTGGTCCAGACTGCCCTGCCCGTACTCGGGGTATCGGCAACCTGACCGCACCGGCTGCCCGCATGGGTACGTCAATGTGCGGATACTCTGCCGCCGCGCCGGCGTCAGCCGAACCACAACAGGAGGTCATCAGTGATGACATTTGCGCCTGTGCCGGAGTTCGCTCGAGGCCCGGACATACCTGATGCGGGCTATCTCGTCACCGACCTGGGCGGCGGCGCCTACGGCATCACCAGCGGCCTGGTGAACACCATGTTCCTGGTGACCAAGCAGGGCGTTGTCGTCGTGGACGCCCCTCCGGACCTGGGCGCGAAACTGCTGACAGGCATCGAGGAGGTCACCACGAAGCCGGTCACTCACCTGATCTACAGCCACGCGCACGCCGACCACATCGGCTCCGCCAGCTTGCTGGCACACGACGGCCTGACGATCGTCGCCCACGAGTTGACCGCAAGGTTCATCAAGGAGGCCCGCGACGACAACCGGCCTGTGCCCAACGAAACCTTCAGCGGGACCAGGAGCGAGCTGAATGTGGACGGGCAGAGGCTCATCCTGGAGTACACCGGAGACTGGCATCAGGCC
>DASXMR010000079.1:0-25576 GCA_036495525.1 Streptosporangiaceae bacterium
GGATCAGAGCCGTTTCTGGAAGACGATCGCGCGGCGCTGGTAGCCCATCCGTTCCTCGTAGAACGGCACTGACACCGGACTGTGCGCGTAGGTGTCCAGCCGCACGACCTGCGCGCCGCGGGCGCGGCCCCACTCCTCGGCAGCCTGCAAGAGCGCGGTGCCGGCGCCGCCTCGCCAGTAGCCGCGGTCCACGATCAGCGCGTCTACCAGCAGCCTGACCCAGCCGTGCTCGCGGGTGAGCTGCACGGCGGCGTTGGCCGCTGGCTGCTCAACCCTGGCTGCCAGCCAGCCCACGACCTCGCCATCTGACTCGGCGACGAGCCGGAGTGAGTTGTCGCTGTCACGGCCGCCTTCATCCGCACTCTCGGCGTCACGCTCGGCGGCTGGCACCGGTACCTGGAAATGCTCGGGATCGAGCTCCGCGTAGTAGGCCGCTGCGCTCATGAACGCCCGGCTGATCCCGGCGGCATCACCAGGGCGTGCGGCACGTATCGAAACGGTCATCGAGAAGAATCGTACGATCAGCCGGATAAGCCACGAGATGCGGCAGCAGGCTAGCGCCAGGCCGTCGGCGAGAGTCCAGCTCAGGCGGCTGCGACGGCAGCTGCGGCCGCGGGCTAGCTGGCGCCGTCGGCCTTGGCGGCCTGCTTGTCCCAGCCGTGGAACGGCGCGTAGTCGCCGCCTTCCCAGGCCTCGCGCAGCCCCGGCGCGGACAGATCCCAGTCCGGCCGGATCTCCCTGGTCGCCGCCCGCAGGTCGTGCCACAGGTCGTAGAACGAGGGACGGCCCCAGAACCAGTAGCCGTTGTAGACCTTGTGCACGATGAGCCCCGGCTTGAGTACGAGCGTGTGCGGGATCATCGGGTTGTTCTCGGGGTCGGTGTACTCGGCGATGTCCAGGTCCTGCTGGATCGTCCGGCCAGGATCGGACAGGAAGGTCCACTGGGCGCCGACGGACGAGCGGAACTCCTGCAGCGTGTGATGCTCGTCGGTGGCGATGGTGACGACCCGGGTGTAAGCCACCGCGATCTTCGGGTAGTTGGCGGCCAGCTCGAGGTGCTGGTGGTGCTCCTTCGGGCAGTAGTTACCGCGCGCCAGCGTGAGGATCATCGGGTCGCGACCCTGCAGCTCGCTCAGCTTGCGGACGGTGTCGGTGTGGTCGGGCAGCGCGTAGTCAGGAAAGACGCCGCCGGGAACGATGTCGGAGCGCATGCGATGACCGCCTCTCACGTGGCATGCTCGCCCATGGCCTGCCCAGCCGCTGCCGGGTCAACCACGGCGTGCGTGGCGCGGCCGCTGGCAGCTCCGCCGAGTGGCGGAGCCTCTAGTTCTCGTCTGCGGCGATGTGACGAACCTGAGGGGCCGAGCCTTGTGGACGCCGGGGGTTCGGCATAGCGTTCGTGCGGGGACTGATCGGCACCGAAGCTACGGGAGTTCTCATGAGCGGGCCCCCTTCCGCCCAGCCTCGGGGTTATCGGCTGCGGATCGGCAAGGCCGCGGAGCCGATCGTCTCAGTGGTGAAAGTCCCGCATCTATCACTGACTTCGCTGCTCGTGTCCTCCTGTTCGTTAGGCACGGCTGGGCGCGCAGCGCGGGACGTCCGCGCCGCGGTCCGTCGTCCTGGCCGGTTCGCCCTGTCGGCCGTGCTGCAACGGTCACCGCACGTCTTTCCTGACCTTGCCCACTGTCCGGTACCGCCGGTGGCGGACGTCTCGGCGGCCGATCAGGTGCAGCGGCTGCACGAGGTTTCTGAATCCACTCTGCTGGCGGACCTGGACCGCAACTTCGGGGGTGAGGTGCCGCCGTGGTGGCGGCCGGCCGCAGACCGGCCGCGCAACTGGCTCGACTCGTTCGCCGCGGTGTCGATGGACGGCTGGGAGGTCATCGAGCCCCTGTGGCGGAGTGCCCAGCCACTGATAGACCGCGAGACCCGGCGGGTCGGCGCAGCGGTAGTGCGCGGTGGCACCGAGGCCCTGCTGAACAGCCTGCATCCGCGAATCCGGTACCACGACGGTGAGCTCACCGTGCTGGACGCGTGCGATTCCGTGCGCGACCTCGCCGGCCGCAAGCTGGCGCTGGTGCCGATGATCTGCGGCCCGAACGGGACCGCGGTCAGCTTCGACCTGCCCGAAGTCGCGTTCGTGGGTTATCCGGTACGCGGATTCTCCGGCTCCGGCTGCCGCCACGCCATGGCGCCGGAGCCCGCCGGTGACGCGCTGGCTCTGGTGCTCGGCCCGGCACGGGCCAGGGCGCTGCGCGCCGCGCACCACCGGCTGACGGTCGGGCAGCTCGCCGCCGAGCTGCGGTGTGAGCCATGTACCGCCAGCTATCACTGCGACCGGCTGGAGAACGCCGGGCTGATCCAGCGCGAGCGGCACGGCCAGTCAGTATGGGTAACGCGCACGGCTCGTGGCGACGAGCTCGCCGACCTGCTCGCCCGCTAGTGTCCGGGTCCTGCCCGCCAGCTGAGACCACGCTTCACGCGAGCAGCCCCTGAACCGGAGCTACCGGCCGAATGGCCTTTCGCCGGCCTTAGTCAAGAAAATGAAAAAGCTTGCCGCCGACTCGGCTGCCGTTTCACCCTGTTATCGCATCTAATGCCAGTGGTCGCCGGCCATGAATCTGAGCAATGAATTGGCGGCAATGATCACGCAGCCAGTCACTGTGCTGCCTCGCCGACCAGCTGGCGTTCGACCAGAACAAGGGCACCTTCGCCCTGGTTACGACGCATGAGGAGGTCATCAGCATGAAGCCAATCGCCTGGCGCGCTGCCGTCGCGATCATCGGCCTGGCCGGCGCGTTCGGCCTGGCCGCCGGCACGGTCCCGGCCGCGGCCGCAACTACGCCAGCGGTTCACGCTAGCGTGTTCCGAGCCACCGTGGATATGCGGCCCAGTCATGCGCTTGCAGGCACCGCGCCTATGATCGCCAAGGTGCCGGCGAGCCAGTGTCTTCCGCTTCCCCTGCACAGGTTCGTCATTTTTAACGGGTCCTGTCATCGGATAGAGACGCGCACCTGCTTCGCCGGAAATGAGGGAAACTTCCCGTCGATCCCTCGGCATGCGGATAATGGCTGCATATTCCGCGTGTGGCTCTATACGCAGACAGGCGAGCGCGGCCAGACGCTCTGTCTCACGCACCGGACCGCAACCGGCACGCTGCATACAGACTGGAAGAGCTTCCGCATAGTCAGTAACCAAGACCCCTGCCATCATTAGGGCTCGCTCCGGGCTGCGGTCTTATCCTCGGCTAGACCGCAGCCCGGGCAGCCGGCAGTCAAAGCGCCGCTGCCAACGTCGGCCGGATCGCGGCTGGCCATCCGGTACCTGGCTGCATGCTCACGCCGGGAGCGCCAGCTTGAACCAGACGACCTTGCCGGTCGGCACCCGGCCGACTCCCCAGCTGACAGCGAGCTTGCTGACCAGGTACAGGCCCCGGCCCGAGTCGGCCAGCGGCTCGGGCTGATGCATCACCGGCGCCCGCGGGTCGTCGTCGGACACTTCGCACAGCAGCGTGTCGGTCCGCAGCAGCCGCAGGCTGACCGGCCGGGTGGCGTGCGTCACGGCGTTGGTGACCAGCTCGGATACCAGCAGCTCCACGGTGTCGGAGTACTTGGACAGACCCCACCCTGCGAGCACGGCGCGGACCAGGCGGCGCGCCCTGGCCGGCGTCGCGCGGTGCGCGTCGAGGATCCAGTGGGCCACGTCCCTGGCCGGGATGCCGCACAGCCTGGCCATCAGCAGCGCGACGTCATCCTCGCGGCTGGCGGTGTTGAACGCGCGCAGCAGGCTCTCGCACTGCTCGTCCAGCGGAGCGGCGGGATCGGAGATGTTCTGCCGCAGCGCCGCAAGACCCTGGCTGATGCTGGCACCGCGGACCTCGAGCAGCCCGTCCGTGCACGCCACGAACAGGCTGCCGGGCGGCGCGCTGAACTCGACGGTCTCGAACGAGATGCCGCCCACGCCGATCGGGCCGCCGGCCGGCAGGTTGATCAGCTGAGCCTGGCCGTCGGCGTCCACCAGGACCGGCGGGATGTGCCCAGCCCTCGCGGCGGTCATCCGGTTCCGCACCGGGTCGTACACGCAGTACAGGAACGTGGCGAGGGTGTTCTCATCCATCCGCGCCGCGACCTCGTCCAGGTGCCGGCAGACCTCGTGCGGCGGCAGGTCGAGCGCCGCCAGGGTCTGCACCGCTGCCCGCAGCCGGCCCATGGCCGCGGCCGAGTGGATCCCGTGCCCCATTACGTCGCCTACGACCAGGGCCACCCGGCTGCCGGTCAGCGGGATCGCGTCGAACCAGTCCCCGCCGACCTGGGCAGCCAGGTTGCCCGGCAGGTAGCGGTGCGCGATCTGCACGCCCGGCAGGTCAGGCGGCCTGGTCGGCAGCATGCTGCGCTGCAGCACGTCCGCGTTGCGCGCCTCGCGCTGGTAGAGAATCGCCGCCCGCAGCGTGAGCGCCGTCTGCGCGCCCAGCTGACGGGCCGCGAGCTCGCTCGTCTTGCCGAAGTCCTCGCGGCCATGGGCGCGAACGAGCACCGCGAAGCCGAGTTCCTCGCCGTGTGCGCGCAGTGGCACGAGCAGCTTCCCTGGCTGGCGGGACCGGACCTGGCCGGTCAGTAAGTGCGTGCCATGGCCGTCGGACGGTGCTGGTGCCAGCCCCGCCTCGCCGGCCGACGCCACCAGCCGTACTGGCTGCTGCGGGCGTGCCGCCACCGGGACGATGCTGTCCGCCAGCACCGCCTCGGCGGCGTAAACGGCGGCGTAGTCGGTGAGAAATGGCACCGCCGCGGTGCAGAACCCGGTGGCGATCCGCACCGGATCGAGGTCAGCGCCGATCCGCTCGGTCGCCTCGTTCAGGAACGTCAGCCACTGCTCCATCGCCGACGGGCTGACGTGCTCCGCCTGCTCGCGCGCTTGCATGGTCCCGTCAGTCGCCTGCCCGCTGACAGCAGAGCGTCAGCTGTATCTCGGGCGGCAGGTCGGCGCTGACCGGCGCGTAGGACAGGCTGTCTTCCGCCAGCACGGCGAAGCCGGCCGCCGAGACGACCTCCCGCAGGTCGTCTCGGATGTAGCCGGTCACGCGAACCAGCTCGCCGAGGAACGGGATCGGCACGTCGTCGATGTCCGCCTCGACCATGCCGAGCGCGAGCAGGCCATCGGGTACCAGCACGTCGCGCAGTCGCCCGAGCGCGAGGGGAATCTCGGCCCTGGGGAGCATGAGCAGGGAGAAGAACGAGACGGCCGCGTCGAACTCGCCCAGCCCCGCGCTGACGTCCATGATGTCCATCTGGAGGAACGTCGCGGCCGGCACATTGCGCCGCGCCAGGTCGAGCATCACCGGGGAGATGTCGATGCCGGTGACCTGCGCGCCGGCGTCGGTGAGCTGCCGTGTCGCCGGAACGCCGGTGCCGCAGCCGACGTCCAGCACGCGCGCGCCGGGCGGTAGCCGGCCAATCAGCCAGGAGACGGCGGCGAGCTGGCCTTCCTTGTGCGGAAATACCTCGTCATATCGCTCGCCAATATGATCAAAGGCAGAGGCTTGCATCCGGCGGCGCTCAGCTCGTGCCGCATCAGCACCAGATTCGCGTAACACCATTTTCCTTCCTGATTCTGGATTTTCTTCATCATCACATCACCTTCCTGCCCTCGCCACCCGGTCGGGCAGGGTGCCGCCGCGGGCTGCGGACCCCGCACATCAACTCGCGGCCCTCGCCACCGTGGCGGCGTTAGCCGCTGACCGGAGCCATGGTCAGGTGCGTCCGCTGCTCAAGCCCGACCTCGGCCGAGTTCTGCAGCAGCGCTGCCAGCTCGGCCCTGAACGATGCCCTGGTGGCCTCGTCGTAGCTGAGGCTGGTGGCCCTGGTCAGCTCCAGCCCGAGTACCCGACCCGCCGGCATGGACCGGCGCTGCGCGTGCTCCCGGACGACGGGCGGGCCGAACAGCCCGCTCCGCTCCATCTGCTCGGCCACGCTCGGCGGGGCGGTCATGGCCCAGGCACCGCCGTCCTGGCCGCGCCTGATCCAGGCCTGGGTCAGCGTGCTGCCCAGCGGCTCGTCGTAGTGCTCGCCGGTGCTCAGCACGGCGAGCCAGCCGCCGGGCGCGAGCAGCCGAGCCGCCTTGGCCCACTTGATCTCCGGATCGACCCAGTGGAACGCGGTAGCCGAGACGATCAGCTGGAACGCGGCGCTCGCTGCCTGGTAGTCCTCGAAGGAACTCACCTCGAACTCAGCAGAGCCGGCCGGCACGTTCCGCCGGGCGATCTCGATCATCGCCGGGCCGAGGTCAATCGCGAGCAGCCGGAAGCCGCGGGCCGCGAGCTGACGGGTGAGCTGGCCGGTGCCGCAGCCGACCTCGAGGACCCGGCTGCCGTCCCGCAGGCCGGCGATCCCGGTCATGGCCGTCAGCAGCTCGTCCGGATAGCCGGAACGGCAGGAGTCGTAGAGCTCTGCGACGCTGTTGAACAGCCGTCGCTGCCGGTGCCGCTTCTGCTGCCCGGCCGGGTCAGTCTGCACGCACGCCAGTATGCAGGCGGGCTACGGTCAGGCCCTGACGGCGCCTGCTGGCATGGGGCTGAGGACGCCGCGATGCGATGTCCAGCGCTCGGTGCAGCGCCGCACGTCGCGGCAGTACCAGCGGATGTCGGAGCAGGCGGCGCTCCCGTCGGCGATGAGCTGCGGGGACGGCAGCTGCGTCCCGCACATCCAGCACGCCCTGATTTGCGATGGCAGCGACGGTGCCCAGCTCGAGCGTTCCTCGGCCATGGTCATGACTCAGCTCACCTCCGCCAGTTGACTGCGATCGGGGAAGGAGCTGAGAGCGGGCGAGGGCCGACTCCGTATCGCTGCTGACTCGACTTCGTTCGGTGAAGTGTGGCACGCCGCGTGCCCGCCAGTCCATGCCGTAACGCCGGCCATTCTCGGCGAGCTGCTGCCCCCGAGCCAGCAGGACCGCACGCGGGGCTGCCGCGGCCGGCTGCGGCACCGGCGCATACGCTGAGCAGCCTGGCGTCAGCGCCGGGGGCGGGGGGGCACGATGGCGAGGCCAGTTCGGGTCGTCGGCCTGGGCGGCTCGCTGCGATCAGAGTCGACCAGCCGCACCGCGCTCCAGGTCGCTCTCGACGGGGCGGCAGCCCAGGGTGCCGGGACTGAGCTGCTCTGGCTCCGTGAACTCGACCTGCCCCTGTACACCGCTGAGCACGCTATCCCGGCGGCTGCGCACCAGCTGGCTGACACGGCGCATGGCTGCGACGCGATGATCTGGAGCAGCCCGACCTATCACGGCTCAGTCAGCGGCTCGTTCAAGAACGCGCTCGACTGGCTCATCCTGCTGGCCGAGCGGACCCCGCCCTACCTGGCGAACAAGCCCATCGGCCTGATCAGCACGGCCGGCGGCGTGCAGGGCCTGCAGTCGGTCAACTCGATGGACTTCATCGCCAGGGCGCTGCGCGCCTGGAGTGTCCCGCTGGTGCTGCCGGTCGCCCAATCGTGGCGGGCATTCGACCCGGACGGCCGCCTCACCGACGATGCGGTCGGCGCGCAGCTGCGCGCCCTCGGCGCGGAGGTCGTCCGGGCGGCGCGCCAGTTCCTGGCGGACGGCACCTGTGACTACGCGGAGGAGCGGCAGTTCGCCAGGGCGGGCGGCGTTCCGAGCCGCGGCGCGGCCGGCTGAATCAGTACCTGAGCGGGTTTCGCCGGCATTTAATCGGTGTCCTAGGTAATGGCTGTCACGCGGATTTCGATAGGTATGTTGCGGACGGCCGGTGTGGCACGGCAGGCTGCTGCGCGAGGCAGTTTGCGCTCGCCCGGTACCGGCCACGGCGCTGCTGCTCGAAAGGGCGGGGAAAATGGCGATGTCTGGCGTGCTCGCGGCGAGCGCCGCAACGGTCCCGGTGCTTGCTGACAGCGCGACAAATCAGGTCTCGACGATCCTGCACGCGCTGGCGCCGCTGCTCTGGCCGGTCGTGGTGATCATCGCGCTGGTGCTCTTCCAGGCGCCGCTGCGCGCCGCGATCGGCCGGGTCAACGAGGTCGACGTCGGCACCGCAAAGGTGGTGCTGCAGCAGCAGGCGGACACCGCTGCCAGCGCAGTCAAGGCGGCGGCCAGCGCGGTCGCAGTCACCACCACCACCTCGCCGCCCGCGATCGAGAGCGCGGTCGGCACGGCAGCAAGCAACCCGTCCGGCTCGGTGCTGACCGCGTGGAGCGCGGTCGAGGATGCGGCCGGCCAGGCGCATCCGTCCGGCCCCGCCAGCGTCGTCAGCCAGACGGTGCCCCAGGTGCTCGACAGCATGGCGCAGGCGAAGGACGTCCCGTCGTCGCTCGTCCGGGTAGCGCAGACGCTCGAGTCGCTGCGCGGCGTGGCGGACAGCGCGCCGAAGTCGATCACTCCGGCCACTGCCGTCAGCTTCGTCAATGCGGCCCGTGACCTGGTGCGAGTCCTGGACGCCAAGGGCAACGGCCAGCCATCGGCCAACTCAAGCCGTCCCAGCGTCGAGAGCACCGCGAAAACCTGATGTCCGCCAGTCCGCTCCGAGCAGCGGGCAGACGCCAGCAGCCGAAGCTGCGATCCTGCCGTGGCGGCCCCCTAGGGTGAGGGCATGCCGATCATCCTCATCACCGGGGCAGCTGGGCTGGTCGGGAGCATGCTGCGGCCGCGGCTGGCGCAGCCGGGCCGGGTGCTGCGGCTGCTCGACGTCGAGCCGCTGACCGCGGGTGCCGGCGAGGAGGTCGTGCAGGCATCGGTCACTGACCTGGACGCGGTGACCGATGCATGCGAAGGCGTCTTCGCGGTCATCCACCTCGCCGCCGTCGCCACCGAAGCGCCATGGGACCGGATCTCGGCGGTCAACATCCAGGGCAGCTACGTGGCGTTCGAGGCAGCCCGCCTGGCTGGCGTCAGCCGGGTGATCTACGCCTCGTCCAACCACGCGGTCGGCTTCACCCCGCGACAGAAGTTTCCGGTAGCCGACTACGCGTATCCGGCGCCCGACAGCTATTACGGCGTGTCGAAAGTAACCGGTGAGGCGCTCGCCGCGCTGTACCACAACAGGTACCAGATAGACGCCATCTGCCTGCGGATCCTGACCTGCGCCGAGCGGCCGAGAAGCGTGCGAGCACTGTCGACCTGGCTGTCCCCCGATGACGCCGGGCGGCTGTTCGAGGCGTGCCTGTCGGCGCCGGCGCCTGGCTTCCGGGTCGCGTACGGGGTGTCAGCCAACACCAGGGGCGGCTGGGTCAGCCTGGCCGAGGCCAGGGCGCTCGGCTACCAGCCGCGCGACGACGCCGAGGTCTTCGCCCGCCAGGTGACGGATCAGTACGGCGAGCCTGACCCTGACGATCCCGAGCTGGCCTGCCTGGGCGGCGAGTTCTGCCTGCCGGCCCTGGACGCCGACCGGCTCGGATGACCGGCGCCGCATGCCCCGCTCTGGCATGACCACCGTCACCCGGATCACCGCACGGGCTTACCGGCTGCCGATGCCGGTGCCGTGGGGGCCGGGCCGCGAGCACCAGCACGTCATCGTGGCCGACGTGCAGGCCGGCGACGGCAGCGCGGGTACCGGTTTCAGCTGGACCGTCGACGCCGGGGCGCAAGCCGTCAGGGCGATGCTGGACGCCGACTGCCGGCCGGCAGCCGAGGGCGGCCCGGCGGATCCCGAGCTTGCCTGGGACCGGCTGCGCTGGCACCTGCGCGAGGCGGGCAGCGGGATCACCACGCTGGCGATGGCGGCCGTGGACATCGGCCTGTGGGATCTGCGGGCCAGGGCCGCCGGGCTGAGCCTGGCCGATCTGCTCGGCCGGCGGCGGGACCAGGCGCCGGCCTACGCCAGCGGTGTGAACAGGCACCTGTCGCTGGATGAGCTGACCGAGCAGGTCAGCCGCTGGGTGGCGGCCGGGCACCGCCGGGTGAAGATAAAGGTCGGGCTGCCGAGCCTGGACCAGGACGTCGAGCGGGTCGCCGCCGTCCGCCGGATCATCGGGCCAGGCGGCAGGCTCATGCTGGACGCGAATCAGCGGTGGGACCTGCCGGCCGCCCGCGGGGCTGCCAGGGCGCTGGCCCCGTTCGACATCTTCTGGCTCGAGGAGCCGCTGCCGGCCGAGGATACCCGCGGGTACGCGCAGCTGCGGCGCTCGATCGACATCCCGGTCGCGGCGGGCGAGAACCTCCACACCCAGGCCCAGTTCCTCGACCTGATGCTGGCGGGCGGCTGCGACTTCATCCAGCCCAACGTGTGCCGGGTCGGCGGGATCACGCCGTTCCTGCGGATCGCGCGGCTCGCCGAGGCCTTCAGCGTCCCGGTCATGCCGCACCTGCTGCCCGACATCTCCGGCCAGCTGGCGCTGTGCCTGCCGCTGCCAGCCATGGTTGAGGACATCGACCATGGCTCCTTCGAGGCGCTCGGCGCGCTGCGGCGGCCGAGCGGCGTCGAGGTGGCCGGCGGCATGCTGCGCGCCGGTCACGGTCCCGGTCACGGCCTGGACTTCGCTACCAGCACCATGCAGCAACTCCCCGGCTAGCCCAGCCGCCAGCCTGCCGGGGCTCAGCCACGGCAGTCAGGACTCGCCGCGGCCCGCCTCAGCAGCACTGGGGGTCAGCCGCCCATCGCGCATCAGCAGGGTACGCTGCGCCCGGCGGGCGAGCGAGCTGTCGTGGGTGACCATGACCATGGTCAGCCCGTGCTCGCGCCACAGCCGGGCCAGCAGGCCGGCAATCTCGTCGGTGGTGTCCTCGTCGAGGTTCCCGGTCGGCTCGTCGGCCAGCACCACCCGCGGCTGCTTGACCAGCGCGCGGGCGATAGCGACGCGCTGCTGCTGGCCGCCGGACAGCTCGGCCGGCAGGTGGCTGGCGCGATCGGCCAGGCCGACGCCAGCCAGGGCCGCCGCGGCCCGCCGCCGCCTGCTGGCCGCGCCGACACCGAGCGGGACCAGCGCCGTCTCGACGTTCTCGGCCGCCGACAGCGTCGGGATCAGGTTGAAGGTCTGGAAGACGAAGCCGATCACCTCGGCACGCAGCCTGGTCAGCTGCGCTTCCGGCATAGTGCCGAGGTCGTGGCCCGCCAGCTCGAGCCGGCCGGAGCTTGGCCGGTCGAGCCCGCCGAGCAACTGCAGCAGCGTGCTCTTGCCGTGACCGGTCGGCCCTTGCACCGCGAGCCAGTCACCGTCGCCGATCGCCAGATCTACCCCGCGCAGCGCGGCGACGTCCGCCCGGCGAGTCCGGTAGGTCCTGGTGACCCCGGTCAGCGTGTACATGCCGTTTCCTTCTTTCCTTCCTGAGCGGCGCTCTCGCATTCTGATCCGCGCCCGACCCAACCCGCCCGATGCGGCTCTGGGCGGCTTGCTAACCCGCCCGATGCGGGTCTGGGTGGCACCTGACCCGCCCCATGCGCGATTCGTGCGGGTTACGCACCCGCCCATTGCGGGATTCTGCGGGTTGGCTAACCCGGCTCCGGTTCGGGTCCCTGCGGGTTGGCGACATAGCTGGTGCGCGCAAGGCCGCAAGCCCATCTGTCGCTCACTCGACCCTGGCCAGCGCAGCGGCCGGGCGCAGCCGGGCGATACGCCAGCCGGCCAGACCGCCAGCGATGATCCCCCCGGCCACGGCGAGCAGCACGGCCGCGACGGCTATCCCGGCTGTGACCGGCGCGGTGAGGTGCACCGACACGGTGGGGTTCGCGTTCTGCAGCAATCCGGCCAGCGCGTGCCTGCCGGTGTCCGATGCCGCGCTGCCAGCCAGGCCCGCCGTCGCGGTGAGCGCCGGCGCGACGCTGGTGATCACCGCTGCCCCGGCGAACCCGAGGATGATGCCGGCCAGGCCGCCGGCGACCCCCATGGTGACGGTCTCGGCCAGCACCTGAGACACGATCCTGGGGGTGGCCCAGCCCAGCGCCTTGAGCGTGCCGAACTCGCGTACCCGCCGGGAGACCGCGCCAAGCGTGAGCAGGCTGGCGACGCCGAAAGCGGCGATCAGCACCGCCACCGCCAGCCACCTGCCCAGGCTGCTGGCCAGACTCGACGTGCTGGCGAGTGACCCGCTGACCTGGGTGGCCAGGGTGGCCGAGGACGACACCGACGCGGCCGGCAGCAGCCCGCTGATCTCGCGCTGCACGGTGCCGATGCTGGCCGAGCTGGCAGCAGTGACGTAGATGGTGTTGACCCGCGAGTGCAGGCTGGCGCCCGGCTGCGGAGCAGCGCCCAGCGCCTGGGCGCGCGCGAGCGGAATGTAGACGTCGGCCGGGGTCGCTCCGGACGGCGGCTGCACCAAGCCGACTACCAGGAAGCTGGTACCGCGGCCGGCCGAGTTGCCGATGATGACCGACGAGCCCGGCCGCAGCCCCTGCTGGGCGGCGTAGTCAGCGTCGACCAGCGCCACGTCAGCTCCGGAGTCGGCCCCGCTCAGCGGCCTGCCAGCGGTGAGGCGAGCGGAGCTGAGCGGGCCCACCCCGGTCGCCGCCGGGTCGGCGCCGAGCACGCTGAACGAGGTGCTGCGCAGCGACGACTGCCCGGCCAGGCCAGCCAGGCCGCCCGCACCGGCGGGGATCGTGCCGGACAGGTCCAGGTCGGACAAGCTGAGCCCTCCCCCGGCGGCCGCTACCCCCGGCAGCTGCCTGATGCTGGTGACGGCCGATGAGCTCAGCGTGCCGAGGCCGCTGGCCGACGAGATCAGCACCTTCTTGCTGAAGCCCGTGCCCGCGCGCGGCGCGGTACCGCCGAAGGCGTTCGCGATCGAGACCCTGACGTCGGACCTGATCTGCGGCTTCGACGGACCGGCTGTGCGGCCAGCAGCCGACTGGGTGACGGTGAGGTCGGTGCCGACCCCGTAAAGCGCGTGCAGCACCCTGCCCTGCGCCGCCTGCACGCCGCTGGCAGCAGCGGTGACGGTGATGGCCAGGCCGACGCCGAGGGCCAGGCCAAGCGAGATGAAGACCGCCTGCCGTTTCCGGCGGCGCAGCTCACCCGCCAGGTAGCTGAACAGCATGGTGACTCCCGTCCGGTCGCGTTTCTGTCACATCTGACAGATTAGCAGAAGTGTCAGATCTGACAAAATGTGGAATGATGACGCCGTGACGGTGCCGGGCGGCCGCAGAGAGGCGAACAAGCGGGCCACCAGGTCGGCGCTGCTGGATGCCGCGCAGCAGCAGTTCGCAGAGCGCGGCTACGCGGCGACGACGGTGCGCGACATCGCGAGCGCCGCCGGCGTGACAGAGCGGACCTTTTACCGTTACTTCGACGGCAAGGAAGGCCTGATCGCGGACACGCACCTGGCCTGGCTCGACGTGCTGCGCGACGCCATCCTGGCCCGCCCGGCCAGCGAGGATCCGCTCTCGGCAGTTCAGCACGCCATGCTTTCGGTGCGCGGGCACGCGGATGCGGGCGCAGGGCCGGCCCCACTGTGGCTGTTCAGCGAGCGGCAAGGCCAGGCCGGGCTGCAGCGGCCGGGTCCGCGGCCGCTGCTGCGGGCGGAAGCGGCGATCGTCGGCGCGGTCGGCGGCAGGCTGCGCGCCGCCCGGCCGGCCGGCGCCGGCCAGGCCGCCGAGTCGGCGGACGAGTTCCGCGCGCAGGTGATCGGCCGGGTCTGTGTGGCGGCGCTGCGCAGCGCGATGATCAGGCGGCGGGAGCTGCAGGCGCGCGACGAACCCGCTCCCGGTCTCGGTGAGCTCATCGACGAGGCGTTTGCCGTGATCGGCCGCCAGCAGCCGGCAGCTGGCGGGCCGGGATACTGATCCGCGTGACCGCACTGAGGCAGCGCCGGTGCCTGCGGTAGCCGGAGAGCCGGAGAGCTACCGCGTCTACCAGGACCTGGCGCCTTGGTGGCCGCTGATCTCGCCGGTGACCGAGTACCCGGCCGACGCGGCCGTGCTGCGCCGCGCGCTCGGGCTGGCCGAAGGCCAGGTACGGACGGCGCTTGACCTGGGCTGCGGCGGCGGGCACGTCGCCGCGCACCTCAAGGACACGCTACGGCTGACGCTGGTCGACCTGTCACCGCAGATGCTCGCGGCATCGCGCCGGCTCAACCCTGGCTGTGCGCACGAGCTGGGGGACATGCGCACGCTGCGGCTCGGCCGCACCTTCGACGCGGTGCTTGTGCACGACGCGGTTGACTACGTCACCACCGCGGCCGACCTGGACGCCGTGCTCGGCACCGCGCACGTGCACTGCCGGCCGGGCGGCGTGGCCGTCTTCATGCCTGACCACACCGCCGAGACCTTCCGGCCGGGCACCGGCGGCGGTGGCGGCAGCGACGCGTCCGGGCGCCAGGCGAGCTTCACCGAGCGGACCTCCGACCCGGACCCGGACGACGACTGGATCGAGTCGGACTACGAGTTCGTGCTCCGCGACGCCGACGGCACGGTCCAGGTCGTTCACGAGACGCACCGGCTCGGCGCCTTCAGCCGTGACCAGTGGCTGGGCGGCCTGATCAGGGCCGGGTTCGCCGCCGAGACCTGGGAGCGGCCCGACCCGGACCGGCTGGTGTTCATCGGCCTGCGGCCTAGCCTGAGCCGCTGCGGTGACTGAACGTTTACTGGCCGAATTTGTAAATGGCAGCCTGAAGGAAGCTCTGCGGATTATTGAGTGGCGAGACGCCTCCCACCCCCCACGCCGATCTCGACCGCGGTATCGAGGCGAACGACAGGCTCACAGACATGCCGGCCGGCGCGCGCACGATCATCCGCCGCCAGCGGCCAGCGTTGAAGTGGTACATCCGAAGTTCGGTCGCCGATCTCGGACCGAGAGACGCCTCCAGCCAGAATCCGCCGTGACCGTCGCTGATCGAGTCGCCGAAGGTGTCGGTCGCAAACGGGATCATCAGGCGCAGCCAGCGCTTGCCGTTCCAGTGCTCCATCGCCCGCAGTGCCGTACAGCAGCCGCTGCGGGACCATCCGTAGTTGACCCAGACGTCATGACTGCTTGTGGCGGCGACCAGGCCGGCACCCTCGACGCTGCCCGCCGGGTGGGGCACCGTCGGCACCCGCATCGCATGCCACGAGCGGCCGTTCCAGTGCATCGCGAGGTGAACGGCCTTGGCGGGCGGCTTGCTGACCGTCGCGGCTGACACGCCCACCGCCCAGATGTCACTCGGGGACAAGGCGGTGAATCCGCCGCTGGCTGCGCCAGGCATTCGTATCTTGCGCCAAGACCGCCCGTTGAAGCGCGCCGCGCACAGCGCATTACTGAAAGCCCACACATTCCGCGCACCGAAGGCAGCGAGCCGTACGAAACTGCAGCCAGGCGTGCCGCTGTCCAGCCAGCGCCGGCCGTTCCAGCGCAGCACGTGGGTACGGCCGGACCTCATCGCGGTGACGAAGACGCCGCCGCTGATCGCGGTGGGATCGCCGATGTCGCTGAACCCAGCCGGCGCCGGGCGCCGCACCCATTTCTGGCCCGTCCAGTGCTCGATCAGATCCGCCGGCTTGCTGGTCCCGCCCCGGCAGGCAGCAGTGCACAGCTGGCCTACTGCCCACCCGCTAGTCGGCCCCGACGCCGACACTCCGATCAGGAAGCTCTCTCCGTCCGCCGGGCCGATCGTCTTCACCAGCCGCCAGCCGGGCGTAGTGGCGGCCTGCGCCGACCCGCTGCCGGCCATCAGCCCGATCGCGGTGGCCGCTGCTACCGCCACCGCCGCCGCCAATCGCGGCCCGGCACGCTTACCGAGCACGCCGAAGATCATCGCAGTCTCCTCCGCTGAAAGATAGCAGTACCCGCGTCCGGCGGTGGCGGGCTCGCCGGGCCCAATTAAGGAATGCTTTAGCATGCTTAATAAGTAAATATCAACTGCCGGCGATTCTCTGGCTGCCGTAAAATGGCAGACCTGCAGGTAGCGGTCGCTGAAATGGTCAACCTGAGTCTGACGCAGAGCCGCCGGGCGGTGATCAGCGCCAGCCGGTCAGCGGAGGCCAGCCACAGCCCGGCTGAGCTGACCAAGCGGCGCGGCGCCGGCTGGCGGCCGCTCAGCGCTCGCGCGGCCTGCCTGGTGGCCGGTCCCCGGCTGCCGCGGAACCAGCAGAGCCCTGTTCTGCCTGCTGCCGCTCTGCCTCTTGTCCGGTGTCCGTCTGGCTGGGGTCCGCACCGGACCGCGGCCTGGGCGGCTGCGGCACTGACGGGGCGGCCTGAGGCGGCACCTGGACCGGGTCGGTCCGGTCGACCAGCGCGCTCTTCGCCGACTCCGCGAGCGCCCGCGCGGCATTCCGGTCCTGGCGCTCGGTGAAGTGATCGGCCAGCAACGGCGCGAAGATGAAGGTGAACAGCGCCAGCGGGACGAATATAGGCATGAGGATAAAGAACAGCGTCGATCCGGTCAGGTTCATGTGCTTCCCCCGTCCCCTGCGGCGGCCGACAACCGGCCAGCACGGCGCCCCCGCGGTTGCCTGCCCCGGCAGCTCCCCGGTCTGCCGTGCCAGCGGGTCATGTACGCGCTGCGCTAGCGCCGGAGCGGGCGACTCAGGCTGTCAGCGCCCGGCCCGGTCGGCGGCAAGCGGCCCCCGACGCGCTGGATCGTGGCCACGCCCCGGAAATACCCGGCCCGCTCCCGGCCGAACCGGCCAGGTGTATTGCAGCCGCGCATGGCCAGGGCCGCCACGAAGGTGACAGGTCGCTGCAAAGCGGCGTCTCCTCATCGGTTTGGTAACCGTTTGCGACGTAACGTGGGCGTTTTACCTAAGCGGAGCTAGTCTCCGAAACATCAGACGAGCTTCCCGGAAGGTCCGAGCTGCCCAGAGATAGGCGTGCGTTCGGGGAGCGGCACGCGGCCTGCTGACCGGAGGGGGCGGTCCGATGAGCGCGCTGGCGCCGTCGTTCCTGGTCCGCAGGATGAGATCGTCGTGGCAGCTGCTGAGCTGCGTGGCCGTCACCGGGCTCGTGGTGGCAGCCCTGCTGAGCGCCCTGGTGAGCTTCTCCGCGCAGGCGCTGCCGCAGGCCGTGCGGCACCAGTTGGCCAGCTCGGCGGCACTGTCACTGACCGTGATTGGCATCGGCGATCAGCACGCGATGCAGACGGGCAGCCACGCCATCAGGCGGGAAATGCAAGGCGCCCTCGGCAACGGCAGCTATCAGCTGTTCGCCTCGCCCTTTACCGATCCGCTGAGGATCACGGCCCCAGCGCACGGCAAGTCCGCGCTGCCAGCCGAGGCCGCCGCGCCCGCGGCGATTGAAAGCTACGGCGTGCTGACCAGCGGGAGCTGGCCTGGCCAGCCGCAGTCCGGTCAGCCCGTGCCGGTCGCGGTACCGGCCCAGGCCGCCGCCCAGCTGCAGCTGCACCCCGGGTCGCTGCTGACCACCCGGGACACCAACTCCCGCCAGACGGTCAGCTTCCTGGTCACCGGCATCTACCGGCAGCGCGATTCCGGCTCGCCCTACTGGGGCCTCGATGCGATCTGGACCTGCAGCGCGAGCACGCTCAAGTGCTTCACGGCGCACGGGCCGCTGGTAGTTAGCCCGGCGGCGTTCGGCGCCGGCGGGCTGGCGGTTGACCAGGCCAGCTGGGTCGTGCTGCCCGACGCCGCTAGCCTGCGGCCAGCGACGCTGACGGCGGCGGCGGCGCGGGTTACCGCCGCCGAGCGCCGGCTGCACTCGTCCGGCGCTGGCGGGCTAGTCACCAGCAGCGGCCTGCCGAAGCTGCTGACCGGAACAGCGCGGAGCCTGACCGTCGCTCGCTCGCTGCTGGTCATCGCCGCGCTCGAGCTGCTGCTGCTGGCCGGCGTCGCACTCGCCCTGGCGTCGAGGCTGCTGGCGACGCACCGCGAAGAGGAGTCCGCGCTGCTGACTGCTCGCGGCGCCGCCCGCAGCCAGCTCACCCGGCCAGCGCTGGCCGAGGGCATCCTGGTGAGCGCCATAGCAGCGGCGGTCGGCGTGCTGGCCGGCGGGCGGCTGGCCGGGTTGCTGGTGCGGACCGGCCAGCTAGCCGGCGCGCGGCTGAGGATCAGCGGCATCCCGGCTGATGCCTGGCTGGCCGGGCTCGCGGTCGTGGCCCTGTGCACGGCCACCATGCTGTGGCCGATGCTCCGCCCGGCGGCGCCAGGAGCTGCCAGAGCCAGCCGCGGCCGGCAGGCCGCGCTCGCCAGGACCGCCGAGGCGGGCGGCGACGTGCTGCTGCTCGCGCTCGCCGGGCTCGCGGTCTGGGAACTGCGAACGTACTCGGCCGTCTCGCCGTCGATATCCGGCGTGCTGGGGATAGACCCCGTCCTTGCGCTCGGCCCGGCGCTCGCGCTGGCCGGGGTGAGCCTGATCGTGCTGCGCGCGGTACCACTGCTGGCCAGGTTCATCGACCGGGCCACGGCGGCAGGCCGGCGGCTTTCCGCGGCGCTGGCGGGCTGGGAGATCAGCAGGCGGCCGGTGCGGCAGAGCGGCCCGGTGCTGCTCGCCGTCCTGGCCGTGGCGACCGGCACGCTGACGCTGGCGCAGTACCAGAGCTGGCAGCGGTCGGCGGCTGATCAGGCTGCCTTCGCTACCGGCACTGACGTCCGGGTCGATCCGCTCTTCCCGCTGGCCCCCGCGCAAGAGGGGGCGGTCAGGCACTCACCCGGCGTGCTCTCCGCCATGCCGGTCAGCCAGGCCGACCTGGCGCCCGGCCAGCTCGTCGCCCTTGACGCCCGCCAGGCGCCGGGCACTGTGCTGCTGCGCAAGGACCAGTCCTCGCAGCCGGCCGCATCGCTCTGGCGGCAGATCACTCCGCGGCGGCCAGCAGCAGGCCCGGCACTTCCCGGCACGGCCGGCAGCCTGCGCCTCACCGCGAAGCTGGCCGCGCCACCAGGCAGCCGGCTGGCAGCCGCCAGCGTGACTGTCTCTGTACAGCAGAGCGACGGCACTGTCTACCAGCGGCCAGCTGGCGTGCTGCCAGCCGATGGCCGCTCGCATGAGCTGACCGCCCAGCTGGTGGCTGGCAGCCCGGCTGACGGCCAGCCGCGGCTGGCCGGGCTCTCCTTCAGCTACCTGCTCGAGGTGAGCAAGCCGCGCGCACCGGCCCCGCCCAAGGCGCCGGCCACGCTGCAGGTAACCGCGCTGGCCACCACGCCGGCTGGCAGCGGCGGCGGGGCTGCGCGGCAGCTCGCGAGCGGCAGCTCGCTGCGCTCCTGGCCGGTGACCGTGTCCTCCCCTGAGCTGGCCAACCTCGGTGCCGTCACGTCCGGCCCCGGAGCCGCTGTCGACCCGAAGCTGATCAGCTGGCAGGGCGCTGGCAGTACCGGGCTGCTGAGCTTCAGGCCCGGCCGTGAGCCGGCGCCGCAGCCAGGCCACTTGCCCCCGCCGATCCATGGCGTGATCCAGCTGACGCCTGCGCTGCCCGGTCAGCTACTGCCGGCCATCGCTACCCAGGCGTTCCTGCAGTCCACCAAAGCCTCGGTCGGCACGGTCCTGCCTGCCCAGGCAGGCGGTCAGGCGATCCGGGTGCGCATCGTCGCGGCCATCACCAGGTTCCCCACCGTCACCGACCCCGGCGGCGCGCTCATCGTCGATCAGGCCGCGCTGCAGCGCCTGCTGGTCGCCGTGGGTGACCAGCCGCTGCCGGTGACGTCCTGGTGGCTGCGGACCGCGACGGGCGAGCTGCCGCCGGGGCTGCCAGCCGCCGCGGTCGTTACCGACCGGGCAAGCGTCACGGCGAAGCTGCTCAGCAGCCCTGTGCTCGACTCCCCGCAGCAGGCGGCGCTCGCCATCGCCGCGGCGGCGGCGCTGCTGGCCGCCCTCGGCTTTGCCGTGAGCGTCGCGGCCAGCCTGCGCGCCCGGCGGCGGCAGAGCGCACTGCTCGCGGCGCTCGGCGTCTCCCGGCCGGCTCAGGCGGTCCAGCTGTGCCTGGAGGAGGTCATGCTCAGCCTGCCGGCGGCCCTGGTCGGCTTGCTGGCCGGGGCGGGGCTAGCCGAGCTGCTGGTCCCGGCCGTCACGCTGACTTCCGGCGGAACCAAGCCGCTGCCGCCTGCTGTCGTCGTAGTCCCGGTGAGCCTGGCCGGCTGGCTCGGGCTGCTGGTGGCCGCGATCCCGGTGCTAGTGGCCGCCCTCACCGTCATCAGGCGGCCTGACCCCGCCGCCCAGCTGCGGGCGGCGGAGGCAGCGTGAGCGAGCCGCAGCCTCAGCACGGCCGCCTGGCGCACCCCGGCGCAGGCCAGCCTGCCAGTGGCGGGGCACAAGGCGATGGTCAGGTGCCGCGCGTGCTGGCTGGCTGGATCCGGCTGACCGGCGCTGGCCCAGCGGTGAGCGCCGGCCTCGCGCTGCTGATCTTCGCCTGCGTCCTCATGGCGGTGGCCGGGCCGCGGGCGAGCCTGAACCTGCGCACCGACGCGCTGCGCCGGGAACTGGCCTCGGCCGGCCCGCTCGCCCGCAGCGTCTACGGCAACGTTGACTACATCGGCTTCAACACCATGGGCATGGGCCCGTTCGGCACTGGCAGCATCGGCGAGGCCCGCACGAGGCTGGCCAGCAAGCTCGCCGCTGACAAGCTGCCGCTCGCGCCCGGCGCTGGCCAGTGGGGCGGCGCGTCGACCGGCATCCAGCCGGTCAGCGGCGCGCCCAAAGCCGTCCGCGGCGGTCACCCGCCGCTGCTGAAACTGATCTACCGCGACCACCTTGCCCGGTATGCAGTGCTGGCCGCCGGCCGCCTGCCGACTGCCAGCCAGGTCACGAGCCTGAGCTCGCGGTTCGACGTCGCGGTCACCAAGCAGACCGCCGAGATCTTCGGGCTTCGGCCAGGCAGCACGCTGCACACCGGCACCAGCACGACGCTGACGGTCACTGGCATCCTGAGCACCCGCGCGGCCGGGTCGCCGTTCTGGACTGCCGATCCGGTGGCCCTCGCGCCGCGGCTGATGGAGCTCTCGGCAAACGCGCCGGCGTTCTGGGTCGGCGCCGCCGTCGTCGGGCCGGGTGAGCTGGCTGGCATCAAGCGCGCGTTCCCGGCCACCAACATGCAGGTGTCCTGGGACTTCCCGCTGGATCTCAGCCACCTGAGCGCCAGCCAGGTACCAGCCCTCGAGCACACGCTGACGACGCTGACCAGCACGGCCGGCCAGATCGGCAGGGTAGCGCACGGTGAATTCAGCGCCGAGCCGCCAGAGCCGGTGCCGCTCACCGTCAGCGTCAGCCAGCAGCTGGCTGACTTCGGCCAGCAGGACCGGGCGGTCAGCGGCGTGCTCAGCCTGCAGTTCGTCAGCCTGGCCATGGTCGCCGCGCTGGCTGTGCTGCTGTGCAGCTGGCTGCTCGCTGAGCATCGCAGGGCGCATTTCATCGTCAGCCGCGCGCGGGGCGCGTCGGCAGGCCAGCAGATGCGGATGGCGCTGCGGAGCACCGCGGCCATCACGCTGCCGGCCGCGGTGCTAGCAGCGGTCCTCGCCGTGCTGGTGACGCCCGGCGCCAGCACGACGCTCGGCTACTGGCTGGCCGCGCTGGTAGTGCTTGCGGCGCTCGGCGGGCCGCCGGTCATCGCGCTGCGCTGGCACCGCGCCGCCGCACGCCGGCTGGCCAGCAGCCGCCGGGCCGCGCTGCGCCGGATACTGAGCGAGGTCGCGCTGGTCGCGGCGTCCGCCGGCGGGCTGGCTCTGCTCAGGCGCCAGGGCGCTGGTGGCCACGCGGACTGGTTCCTGAGCCTGGCACCGGTGCTCGTCGCGATTCCCGCCGCCATCGTGACGCTGCGGCTCTACCCGCTGGCGCTGCGCGGGCTGGTGACACTGGCCTCGGCGCGTCGCGGCGTCGCCACGTTTGTCGGCAGCGCGCGCGCCGCTCGCACCGCGCTGACGGTCGCGCTGCCGGTTTTTGCCCTGGTAGTAGCCCTGTCGGTGGCGGCCTTCGGCACGATGGCCCGTAGCAGCGTGCACCGCGCGCAGGTGACTACGTCCTGGCGGCAGGTCGGCGCGGACGCCGTGATCGCCAGCCAGGCCCCGGCCGCGCCGCTGAGCGCCGCAGCGGCAAGAGCGATCGCAGCGGTGCCAGGCACGCGGCACGTCGCCGTCGTCAGCGTGCTCACGGGCGTCACTTCCAGCGGCTTTCAGGTGACCATCGCGGCCGCCGACCCGGCGCAGCTCGCGAGCGTCATGGCAGCCAAGCCAGGTGCCGCGGCGGCCGGGCGGGCAGTGGCCGGGCTCAGCCAGGCCGGGAGCGGCGCGGCTGGCGGCAGCACGCCCGCCCTGGTGTCCGCCGGCGCCGCGAAGATCATCGGGGCCGGCGGCAGCCTGCGAGCAGGAACGAGCACGCTTCATGTCGCTGTCGCTGGCCGGGCGCCTGCCGTTCCAGGCTTGCGTGCCGCCGCCGTCGTGCTCGTGCCAGCCAGTTCCCTCGGCGCCGGCCAGCGGCCAGCCAGCCTGGTCCTGATCACCGGCGCAGGCCTGGATGGCCAGGCACTGACGGCTGTCGCGCACCGCGACCTGCCCGGCGCCACGGTTGCCCTGCGCAGCAGCGCGCTCGCCCGGCTGGCCAGGGCGCCGCTGCCGCGGGCCGCCCTTCTCGCGCTGGCCGGCGGCACCGGGGCAGCCGCGCTGCTCAGCATCGCCGTGCTGCTGATCACCCTGCTGCTTGGCGCCCGCTCCAGGGAGCTGACCATGACCAGGCTGCGGGTGATCGGCATGGCCCCGCGGCAGGCCAGGTGGCTGACGGTCGCCGAGGTGCTGCCGCAGGTGGCGGCCGCGGCGGTGGGCGGCGCCTGCGCGGCGGTAGCGCTGGCGCCGCTGCTGCGCCCGGCGCTGAACCTGTCTTCCTTCGCCGGCCGCAGCGGCGCCGTGCCGGTCCGGCTTGACCTGACCGCGCTGGCCGTGACGACCGCCGTGCTGCTCGCCCTCGCACTGCTGTCGCTGCTGGCCAGCGAGCTCACCGCGCGGCACCGCAGCCCGGGGACGGCGCTTCGCGACGCGGCCCTCAGCGACTGGGCGGTTGCGAGGTGACCGCCACCGCGGCCGGGCCGGGATCGCGACCGCCGGAGAACAGCGGCCGGGCCGGACTGGCGCCAGCCGCCCGGCGGCTTGGCGAGGGCTGGGTGTGGGCCACCGGCACCGGCGGCGCGGTGAGCGCCGGGCTGGCACTGCTGGTTTTCGCGTGCGTGTTCATGGCCGTGGCGGGCACCAGGGCCGCACTTGGGCTGCGCACCCAGGCGCTGCAGCGGGCAGTGGCCGCTACCCCTGCACCTGGCCGCGGCGTGTCCGGGTCGATCGACTACAGCGGTTTCATCACGCTGCTGCCGAGTGGCTTCAACCAGGCCGGCATCGATCAGGCCGAGCGCTCGCTGCTCGGCTACCTGCGCGCGGACCGGCTGCCGCTGGCGCCGGCGGGCCAGGACTGGGCGGGCATGTTCACCCAGCTGCAGCCGGTCGCCGGGGCGGCGACGAAGGCGACACTCGGCCAGCCGCCGCGGCTTGAACTGGTGTACCGGGACAAGCTGAGCCGGTACTCCCGGCTGGTCACCGGGCGGCTGCCCGCTAGCAGCCAGGCCGGGCCGCTAGCCTCCCGGTTCCAGATCGCGGTGACAGAGGCGACGGCGACCAGGTTGGGCTTGCGAGTGGGCAGTAGGCTCCGCACCGGTACTGGCACGACACTGGTCGTGTCCGGGATCGTCCGGCCGCTCGACGCCGCCTCGGCCTTCTGGACCGCCGACCGGTCTGTACTCGCTCCCGCCGTCCAGAGCAGCGGAGGCGACTCTCCCCAGTTCCTCGCGGGGGCAGCGCTGGTAGGGGCGGGCGAGCTGCGGGATGTGGCGCGCGCTTATCCGATCGCCAACATCGGCATGACGTGGCTGTTCCCGTTGCAGCTGAGCCGGGTCACCGCCGCGCAGGCGGCCGGGTTGCAGGCGGCGCTGACCAAGATGCAGACGCACGAGGCCCAGGTCACCTTCCGCGGCGAGGCCGCAGAGGTCGAGCCGGTGTCGCTGACCAGCGGCATCGGTTCGCAGCTGGACGTATTTCTGCAGCAGGACCTGGCCGTTTCCAGCGTGCTGTACTCGCTGTTCGCGAGCCTGGCCGTTGTTGCCGGGCTGGCTGTGCTGCTGTGCTGCTGGCTGCTGGCCGAGCACCGGCGGGCAGAGTTCAGCGTGCTGCGGGCACGCGGAGCCTCAGCGGCCCAGCACGCCCGGCTGGCGTTCCGCGCTGCCGCCACGGCGACGCTGCCCGGCGCCGCGGCCGGCGCGGTGGCCGCCGTGCTGGTCACGCCGGGACACGCCGCGCTGACTGGGTACTGGCTGGCTGGCCTGGTCGTGCTGGCCGGCCTGGTCACCCCGCCGCTCATCGCGTTGCGCTGGCGCCGGACCGCCAGCCGGGGTGCCGCCCGCAGCCGGGGAGCCGCCTGGGGCTGGCGTACCCTCGCCCGCCAGGCCGCCATCCGGCGCGTGCTGATCGAGCTTGGCCTGCTGGCCGCCGCGGCCGGCGGGCTCGCGCTGTTGCGCCGCCAGGGCACCACCGCGGGCCACGAGGACTGGTACACCAGCCTGGCGCCGACGCTGGTCGCGATTCCCGCCGCGATCGTGGTGCTGCGCTGCTACCCGCTGGCCCTGCGCGGCCTGCAGCGGCTGACAGCCGTCCGGCCCGGCGTCGCCGCGTTCGTGGGCGTCGCCAGGGCCGCGCGGACCTCGCTGCGCGCCGCCCTGCCGGTCTTCGCGCTGGTGCTCACCATGGCGGTCGTCGCGTTCGGCGCCGCCGTGCACAGCGCGGTGCAACGCGGCGAGATCGCCGCCTCATGGCATCGCGTCGGCGCCGACGCGATCATCGGACTGCCTCAGGACCTGGCCACCCTCGACCCGCAAGACAGCCAGATCGCCGCCGCCCCTGGTGTCCGCCACACCGCGGCGATCAGCATCCAGGCGGGCGCTACCGCGCGGGGCTTCGGCCTCACCGTCGTCATTGTGAGCCCTGCCCAGTACGCCGCGCTCATCGCCGACACTCCGGGCCAGCCGTTCCCGGCTGGCCTGCTCCGGCAGCCGCCGGGGGGCGCCAGCGGCGGGGCCGTTCCCGTGCTGGTGTCGGCCAAGGCGGCGCCGCTGATCCAGCCGGGTGCCAGCCGGCTGGAGATGGGCGTGCACAGCATTAGCATCCGCGCCGCCGGGCGGGCTCCGCTGGTGCCGGGCGTGACGGCCAGGTCGCTACTGATCATGCCCTCGTGGGCGTTCGGCCCGCACCCGCCGCAGCCGACGCTGCTGCTGCTGACCGGGTCGCACATCAACCGCCCGGCGCTGATCGCGGTGATCCACCACGTGCTGCCGTCCGCGACCATCACGCTGCGCTCCGCCGCATTGGCGGCGCTGGCCAACGCCCCGCTGTCCAGGGCCGGGGTGCTCGCCTTCGCGGCCGGGGCGATCGCCGCCGCCATCCTGGCCAGCGTGGTGCTGCTGGTCACGCTGCTGCTCGGGGCCCGCTCCAGGGAACTGACCGTCACCCGGCTGCGGGTCATCGGCCTGGCCCCGCGGCAGGCCAGGTGGCTGACCGCCACCGAGGGGCTGCCGCAGGTCGCAGCCGCCGCGCTGGCAGGCGTCGCGGCCGCGTTCGTGCTCACCGTGCTCCTCGGCCCGGCGCTGAACCTGTCACCGTTTACCGGCAGTACCGTAAATGTGCCGCTGCGCGTCAGCCCCGCTGCCCTGGCCGGCGCCGCGGCAGCCCTGCTCATCATCGCGCTGCTCGCGCTGCTCGCCGAGA
>DASXMR010000080.1:0-6075 GCA_036495525.1 Streptosporangiaceae bacterium
GCCGCGGTGGCCGCCAGTACCGGCACGGCCGCGATGCTCAGCGCCAGCGCGATCGTCCAGCCGACCGGGATCAGCACGTGCACCGGCGGGAACGGCGCGACCGCTCCCGTCGTGAGCGTGACCGCCGGGACCAGCAGGTGGGCGAGCGCCGCGCCGATCGCCACGCCCGCGGCCGTGCCCGGCAGGCTCAGCATCAGCTGCTCCAGGCAGAGCTGGCCGGCCCGCGCGGCCCGGCCCATGCCGAGCGCGGCGAGCAGCGCATCGGTCAGCCGGCGTTCCCTGACGGCGGCCACCACGCTGACCATGAAGCCGATGCAAGCCAGCAGGCCGGCCGCTATCACGATCACCAGCAGGGACAGCTGCGGCACGTTCGGCAGCGGATCGCTGAGCAGTCCGGCGGCCGTCCCCGCCCTGGTGGTCACGGTGGCGCCCGCGGGGTACCCGGCGGGGCCGCCACGTGCGGTACTGAGCCACCACTGGGTGACCGGCAGCGGCGGCTGCCACTGCCCGGCCAGGGCGTCCTGCAGCCAGGCCTGGTCAACGATCACCGCGGGCCCGCCGCCGCCGGCGGTGGCGGCCGCGGGAAAGGCAGCGACCTCGGCCACCAGCCGGATCCGCACGGTGGCGTTGCCGACCGGCAGCGGGACGATCCGGCCCAGGTGGGCGCCGGCCGAGCCGAGGAACGCCCGGGTCGCAATGGCCGGCACGGTTCCCGCCACCCCGCCGGAGTAAGCGGCGGCCACCCTCAGCTGGCCGGACACCGGCTGCGGCGTCGCTCCCGCACGCGCGATGAGGTGCCCGGTTCCGACCGTGAAGGACAGCTCGGCGGCGCCCCCGCTGACTTGCCAGGCGGCGGCGGTCGGCGCGATTCCGCTGGCGCCGGGGTCGGCGAGGTCAGTGGACTGTGCGCCGGCCTGCCACCGGGCGAGCGCGCTGGCCCCGGCGAACGGAGCGGGGAAGGCGCCGGAGCCTCGCGCGGAGACGGCCAGCGAGCGGATCGCCAGCGTGCCGGTGGCCGACGCCGTCTGCTGCTGGGCGTGCTTCGTCGCGGACGGCGGGAACCCCGGCAGCTGGTAGCTCAGCGACAGGCCCAGCAGGTGCAGCGGATAACGCGCTTGCCCGGCGGTGGCCAGGTCGACGGCGAGGTCGTGGTAGCGGCCGTCGGCGGGCAGGCTCCCGGCCGGAAGCGAGTAGACGATTCCGCCGCCGTCCTGGACCGACAGGCTCGCCGACATGACGCCGAGCCGGCCGCCGTGCGGCGGCAGCAGCATGGCGCTGACGTCCAGCCGGACCGGCCTGCCCGGCAGAGCCAGCCCGGGGGCGGCGTAGCGCGGAGTGATCCGCGCCCAGAGAGCGGTCAGCGGCACGGCGGACAGGTCCGGCCGGAGCAGCACGGTGCGCGCGGCCTGGCTGGCGTCCACGGCAAACACGCCGAACCCGCTGTTGACGGCGCTGACCGGCATCGCGGTGAGCACGCCGCGGCCGCGGGCGAGCGATCCGCCGCGGCCGAGCGGGAGCGGCGCGGCCAGGCTCACCCTGACGTCGGCTCCGGCCGAGAAGGCCGCCTGGTCCAGCTGGGACTGCCGCCAGCTCTGATGCTGGGCGAGCACCAGCGTGCCGGTCGCCGCGGCGAGGACCACCAGCAGCACGGGGCCGCCTTCGCGCACCGCGCGCCTGCTCAGCTGCCAGCTGGCCAGCGCCGTGACCAGGCGCCTGCCGCGGACGCTCAGCCCGTCGAGCAGCCGCGCCGCGGCCGGCAGGGCGCGCAGCGGCAGCAGGGCGATCCCGGCCAGGGCGAGCACCGGGGCCACGGCCAGCACCGGGTCGACGCCGAGCGCGCCGCCGGACAGCCGCGGCGCCGCCGAGTACCTGCGCAGTTCCCAGAACGCCAGCACGCCCAGGCCGATCAGCGCCGCGTCCAGGCCGGTCCGCGCGGTGGCGGCGAGCGCGGCCTGCCTGGTGCGCCGGATCCGGGCGGCGCCGGGGGTGGCCGGCCGCAGCGCAGGCCACATGATCACGATGATGACCAGCACCGCGATGACCGCGGCGGGCCACCAGGAACCGCCGGCGACGCCGCTGCGCACGACGTCCGGCAGCCCTCCGCCGGAGCGGGCCACCGCCAGCCCGCTGGCCGACAGCAGCAGGTTCGCGAGGTAGCTGCCGAGCACGATCCCGGCCACGATGCCCACCACGGCCAGCAGGGACGCCTCGGCCAGGGAGGCCAGCACCAGCTGCCCGCGGGCCGCCCCGCGGGCGGACAGCAGCGCGGTTTCCGCTTCCCGCTGACTGGCCAGCAGCCGCGCGGCCAGCGCGACCCCGGCCATGGCCAGCAGCAGCAATTGCAGCGAGCCGATGAGCAGCAGCGACTTCGACACCACCACGCTGCTGGCCAGCGCGGACAGCGTCTGCGGCAGCGCCGTGGTCACCTCGAGCCCGCCGGGGTTCTGCCCGGTCTGCCACCCGGAGATGACGGCGTCCAGGCGGCCCGACAGCCTGGCCATGTCGCCCGGCGCGAGGCGCGCGGTGTGCACGGTGATGAGCCAGGACGCCACGCTGACCGGGAGCCCGCCGGGAGCGAACGCGGCCGGGCTCGCCAGCATCGGGCCGTAGGTGACGAACGAGCCCTGCACGTTCTTGCCCGAGGTGCCGAGGATGCTCAGACGCCAGTACGGCGCGGCCGGGTCCCGCGGCCGGAACAGGCCGGTGACGCGCAGCCTGGCGGGCGCCCCGGTGATGCTGTCGTGCAGGTCCAGCACCGCTCCGACCGGCAGGTGCAGCAGGCTCGCCGTGCTGGCCGGCAGCGCCACGCCGACGGGCGCGCCGGGCGCCGGCGGCCCGGGCCAGGTCCCGGCGGTCAGCTCCGCGTGCGCCATGACGCCGTCGAGTGATGCCGCCTGGATCAGCGGGACCTGGCTGCTGCCGTGCGGATTCGGCAGCGTCAGCTGATCGGACCAGCGGGCGCTGGCCAGCGCGAAAGGAACGGCGCCCAGGGCCGAGCGCACCGACGAGCGGATGACGGGCAGGTCGGCGCGGGCCGCGGCGGCCCCGATCTGGCCGGTAACCAGGATCGACGTGGCCGGCGCGGTGGCCAGCTGCTTGTGCACGGCGGCCGGGAGCGCCCGGGCGCCAAAGCTGGCCAGCGCGGTCGTCACGATCACCGAGGTCAGGATGGCCAGCAGGAGGCTGGCCGGCAGCAGCGGGGCGGACAGGGTTCGCCGCAGCACGAACGACCCCCGCGAGCTGCGCATGCTCCCGGAGTATTCCCTACGGGCCGCCACGTCGTCAGTGCCCTGGCCCCGGCCCATCCCCATGATGCTGACGCTACGCAAGCGGCATGCGCGCTGCTCGATCGCACCGCGAGATGGTTACGCGTTTGGCGCGCAATCGTTGCCGGACTCGCTGGCCTGGCCGCCGCTACGGGGCGAGCAGGATGGTCGCGGCCATCGCGCGCAGGTCGACCCGGCGGATCTTGCCGGTGGCCGTGGTGGGGTACGCATCGACGAAGACGACCCTGCGCGGCCGCTTGAACGAGGGCAGCCCTGCGCGGCAGAACGCGATGAGCTCATCCTCGGTCGTGACGGCGCCCGGACCTGTCACGATGTAGGCGACCGGCTTCTCCAGCCCGTCGACGTCAGGGGCGGCGACCACGATCGCCTGGCCGACGGCCGGGTGCGCCAGCAGCCGGGTCTCGACCTCGGCGGGCGAGACCCAGATGCCGCTGGCCTTGAGCATGTCGCCGGTCCGGCCGAGGCAGCTGAAGTAGCCGTCGGCATCTTGCACGTACGTGTCCCCGGTGCGCAGCCACTCGCCCTGGAAGACCTGCCGGGACGCGTCGTACCTGGACCAGTAGCCGGTGGCGGTGGAATCGCCGCGGACGAACAGGGTCCCCGGGGTGCCCGCGCTGACCTCGCGGCCATCCTCACCGAGGATCTTCAGCTGGTAGCCGGGCACCGCCTGCCCGGTCGTGCCCGGGCGAATCTGCCCGGGCCGGTTGGACAGGAAGATGTGCAGCATCTCGGTCATGCCGATGCCGTCGAGGATGTCGACGCCGAAGCGCGCCGTCCACCGCTCGTGCAGCGCGGCCGGCAGCGCCTCGCCGGCGCTCACCGCGGTCCGCACGCCGGCCAGCGCGCCGGGCGCCAGCCCGGCCCGCAGCATGTTGGCGAAGAACGTCGGCCCGGCGAAGAAGAGCGTCGCGCCGTACTTCTGCGCCCGGTCGGCGATGACGTCGGGCCGGGACGGCGCGGCCTCCAGGACGGCGGCGGCGCCGACCGAGAGCGGGAACAGCACGGTGTTGCCCAGCCCGTAGGCGAAGAAGGCCTTGGCCGCGGACAGGCAGCGGTCTTCGCGGGTGATCCCCAGGACCTGCGCGCCGTAGGTCTCGCAGACCACGGCGATGGCCCCGTGCCGGTGCATGGCCGCCTTCGGCATGCCGGTGGTGCCGGAGGTATACAGCCAGAACGCCGGTGAGTCCGCGGTCGTCGGGTAGACCGAGTCGTCGGCGCCGTCCAGCCGGTCGAGGGGGTAGACGGGCAGCTGCGACGTCAGCGGAGCGGCCGCGAGGATGCCCTGCAGCTCGGGGGCGCGCGGCGCCGCGGCCGCCGCCAGGCCGGCGAACTCGGCCGTGACGGCGAGCAGCCGGGCGCGCGAGTCGGTCAGCAGCTCGGCCAGGCCGTCCGGGTGCGACATCGTGGAGACCGGCACGGGAACGGCGCCCATCCGCATCGCGGCGAGATAGACGACCGCGAACTCCGGGGAGTCGGCCATCAGCATCAGCACCCGCTGCTCGGGCTGCAGGCCGATGGCCCGCAGCCCGGCAGCGGCACGGGTCACCCGTTCGTGCAGCTCGGCGTAGCTGACGTCGCCGGCGGCGCCGGTCAGCGCGAGCCGGGCGCCGTCGCCGGCGGCGATCCGCCGGTCGAGAAGGTACTCGCTGGCGTTAAGCATCGTTCAGCTCAGGTGGACGTAGTCGTAGTCGAACGGCTGGCCGTTGATGCCGTTGCGCGGGGGCGAGATCCACGAGGCAATCTTGCCCCGCTCGTGCACCGGTTGCATGAGCGACCGTACGTGTGCCTTGTCGACGTCGGTCGGAAGGTAGCTGCCCTGCTCCCGGCGCCACTCGTCGGCGGACAGCAGCCGCCCGTCCGGAGTCGCCTCGATCCCGGCGAACGCGCCGACCTTGCGGTTGAACGCGGCGTGCGGCAGCGTCAGCCGGTGCGCCAGGCCGGCCTGCTCCAGGATCCGGTTCCACCGCTTGACCCCGCCCTGGCAGTCGGCGGTGTACTCGCGCCGCAGGTCGGTATTGAGCCCGACCAGCGCGGACACCTCGAGCTGCCCGATCTCCCCGTCGATCAGGGCATCGACGCTGAACGCATCATCGGTCAGCTTGTGGTCGTCCTTGCGGCGGTCCTCCATCCAGCGGCCCTTGAGCCCGGCGGTGTAGTAGTTCGCCACGTTGGTTGACGTGTCGCCGCCGAACAGGTCCAGCGAGACCGAGTAGTGGAAGTTGAGGTACTTCTGGATCACGTCGAGCGGGATGGCGCCCGCGGCCGCCACATCGTCGGTGTCGCGCTCGGCCATTACCTGCGCGGTGCGCTCGACCACCCGGTCGACGCCCGTGGTGCCGACCATCATGTGGTGCGCTTCTTCCTTGAGCATGAACTCAGCGGTGCGCGACAGCGGGTCGAACGCCGACTCCTTCAGCGTGCCGAGCTGGTACTTGCCGTCCCGGTCGGTGAAGTAGGTGAACATGAAGAACGACAGCCAGTCGGGCGTCTCCTCGTTGAACGCGCCGAGGATGCGCGGCGCGTCTTCGCTGCCGGAGTTGCGGTGCAGCAGCAGCTCGGCCTCTTCGCGGCCCTCCCGGCCGAAGTAGGCGTGCAGCAGGTACACCATCGCCCACAGGTGACGGCCCTCCTCCACGTTGACCTGGAACAGGTTGCGCAGGTCGTACAGGCTGGGCGCGGTCGCGCCGAGGTTGCGCTGCTGCTCCACGCTGGCCGGCTCGGTGTCGCCCTGGATGACGATCAGCCGCTGCAGCTCGGCGCGGTACTCCCCCGGCACCTTCTGCCAGGC
>DASXMR010000081.1:0-37867 GCA_036495525.1 Streptosporangiaceae bacterium
GTGCCCGCCGCGGTGATCAGCAGCGGGAAGAACCGGCCGAACTCCGCCGCGCCGAGCACCGCCGCCTTGTACCCGGCGATGTTCGCCTGGGAGGACAGCGCGTCCATCGGCTGCGCCCGCGGCAGCGTCCGCGGGATCAGATCCAGGCTGATCGCGGTCACGCCGGCCGCGGCAAGCCGTCGGGCAAGCGCCGGGTCGGTCAGCGCGGCCAGCATGCCGATCAGCACCTGACCCTCGTGCAGCGCGGCCAGCACCGGCTCGGCTGGCCGGCCGACCGTCAGTACCGCGTCCGCTGTTGAGACTGCCTCGGCCTGGGAGACCACGCTGGCGCCTGCCTCGGTGAAGGCGTCGTCAGCGAACCAGGCGCCATCGCCCGCGCCGGACTCGACCAGTACCTCAAGCCCCGCACCCTTGAGCTTGCTCACCGCCTCGGGTACGAGGGCGACCCGCCGTTCGCCGGGCGCAGCCTCCTTGACGACGGCTAGCTTCATCGACGCGACCTCACTCGGAGCCAGATCATGGCGCGCGACCCGCTCGTCACCAGGGGATCGGTGTAGCCAGCCGGTCGCAGTCCTCAGTATGTACCGTACCGGCAGCGCGCGCGCCGGGTCCGTGGCCGGCCGGGCGTAGCTGGCCGGCAGCAGGCCGATCGCCGCGTGCCTGGCGGCCCACCTCGCGGGCGCGGCCCGCCAGCCGGCGCTGTGGTTGACTGTGCCGGTGATCCGGCCCGACGTCTTCCGTGACCAGCCCACGCTGACAGGACCGGCCGTCCGCCTCGAGCCGCTGGGCAGCAAGCACTTCGATGCGATGTGGATGTCGGTCGCTGAGCCGGAGGTGCGCATGCTGACCGGCACGCACCGGTCGTTCACCGAGGCTGAGATCAGGGACTGGCTCGCAACCCGGCAGGAGCATCATGACCGGGCTGACTGGGCGATCATGCGGCAGGCGGACGACGCCGTGCTCGGCGAGGCGGTGCTGAACGACTTCTCCGCCGAGGATGAGTCGGCCAACTTCCGGATCGCGCTGCTCAGGCCTGAGTACTTCGGCCGCGGCTACGGCACCGAGGCGACCAGGCTGGTCGTCGGCTATGCGCTCGACACGGCCGGGCTGCACCGGATCAGCCTGCAGGTGTTCGACTTCAACCCGCGCGGGCAGCGCGTCTACGAAAAGTGCGGTTTCGTCCGCGAAGGCGTCGAGCGCGACGTGCTGAACTGGGACGGGCAGCGGCACGACGGCATTCGCATGGCGATCCTGGCGACGGATCCCCGCTGAGCCGCGAGCCCTGGATCCAGCCGCCTGGCCCGGAAGGTCAGGAACTGTCGGCTGCCCTGCTGGCCGTCCAGCGCCGGCTGGCCGCCGCGAGCCTGCCAGACGACCTGCGCGCGGCGCTGCAGCAGCGCTTTATCGCGATTTGTGATGCGATAAAGGTGCCCGGCGCGAATTCAGCGCGGTGCGCCAGGCGGCTCGCTGAGCTGCTCGCGGAAGTAGACCGCGCGGATACCGGCGAAAACTGAATCGCGTATCTGCGAATTCTGTGTGATTCCTGGCCCGGCACGGGGTATTTCCTCGCCGATGTGATTGTGCATCGACGCCAGATCACTTACTTTCATGCAGGTCAGAGGTCGTAAGCGGGACGCCTGGTCCCGCGGCCTCCCACGGGGGACGCAGGAGTGAGTAAATGAACAAGCGTGACTTGATCGACGCAATTGCGGGCCGGATGGGGGACAAGCGGACCGCGACCGAAGCCGTGAATGCCGTCCTCGATACGATTCAGACTGCCGTCGCGCAGGGCGATAAGGTATCTATCACCGGCTTCGGGGTGTTCGAGAAGACGGTCCGGCCAGCTCGCACCGCGCGTAACCCGGCGACCGGCGCAGCCGTCAAGGTGCCCAAGTCATCGGTGCCCAAGTTCCGCGCGGGCTCCGACTTCAAGGCGATGGTCAACGGGAAGTAGCCAGCCCGGCGAGACGCGCCCGCCGGGCGCGGCCCGCACGGCTGATCCCGCACCCTGGGCCTGGCGCTAGGCCGGCTGTTGCGGGCGACAAGACAGCGGGGCCACTGCTGTGACGGCGAGCGGCACGCGAGCATGCCGCTCGCCGTCGTTACCGGGCGGTGTCCGAGCCGGCGATGCCGAGCTTGGCCGCCAGGCCGGCCTGGACGGGGAGCACGCGCAGCGTGCCCGCGCCCGTCCAGTAGCCCACCTGGTAGGACAGCCCGTCACTGACCACCACCCACAGGCCGGGTCCGGCGGGCGACCAGCTCAGCGACGTCACGTCGGTGGCGCCAGCTGGCAGTGCGCCGATCACCGCTGGCTCGTCGGAAAGGCCGGTCCGCGCGCCGGGCACCTGGCTGAGCCGCCCGGTCGCCTGGCTCGTCACGTAGACGCCCGTCCCGGTCGCGACGCCGTCACGGCTGACCGAGTCGAGCGCGAGGGCGAACCGGCCGGCGCCATCGAAGGCCGGGTTGTCCGCCAGGTCCACTGCGGTGTGCGGCGGCAGCGGGTAACTCACGGACGTCCCGTTGCGCAGGTTGGTGATCCGCAGCGGGCACGGGCCGCGGCAGGCAGCCGCCTGCCAGGCGATCCGGTCGGCGGAAGCGCCGAGAATCTGCGCGCCAGCGGGGAGGCTGAGCTGGTGCCTGCTGCCGTCCGCCGGGCTGATCAGCACCGCAGGCTGCGACCGGCTGGTGTCGTGCTCTGTGCCGCCCGGCGAGCCGGGCAGCACGTACCCGGCAGGCTCGACCGCTAGCACGCCGCGGCTGGTCACCGCGCTGAGTTTCGCGTGGCCGAGCTTCAGCGTGCCGGACAGCCGGTGGCCAGCCAGGCCTACCTGCCAGGCGGGGCTTCCCGGTGGCCCGTTGCCCCAGGGCTGTGCGGCCTGCTCGATCCACACGCTGCCGCCATCTGGTGCCGCGGCGATGTAGTTCGCCCTGGCCAGCACCCTGGGCTGAGCGGCGCCTGGCAGGTCGGCCGGGACGAAGACAGCGACGCCGAGGTCGCGCAGCCCGTCCGGGCCGTGGCTGGCCAGCAGCGCGACCACTCCGCCGGAGACCGGGACGATCTGCTGCACGGCCGGGTCGGGGCCCAGCGGCAGGCTGGTGCTGGCCGCCACCGGAGCGGCGGCGGCTGACGGCCGCTGCGGCTCGATGGCGACGCGGCGCAGGTCCTGGCCGCCGAGGTACAGCACCGCGCTGGGAGCCACGCCGGTCGTCACCGGCAGGCCATGCAGCAGCGGCCGCAGCGGCAGCGAGAGCCCGGCGGCACTGGCCGATGGCCCGGGCCGCGGGCCCGGCCGATGATGGCCTGGCTGGCCGGCCAGCAGCCGGAAGCCCAGGGTCCCGGCTAGCAGCACCGCCGCAGCGCCCGCGACCAGCCGCCAGGGAACCCGGCCGCGACGATCGGGATCGCGCCCGCTGCTGATGACGTCGGGCCGGCCAGGCACAACGTCACGCTACCCGGCGGCGGCGCCGCGGCGACAGGCGGTGACCAGGTCATCGCCTGTGGTCTTGCTGGCCAGCGGGAGCCCTGCGGCTTGTCACCGGGACGATGTGCAGCAGCGAATCCGGGTCGGCGAACCCGCCGGTCGTGCATAGCGGCAGCCCTCGTACTGATCGCAGCCCCCGCCTACGCGGCTGGCCGCAGGGATCACCCGTCTTGCCGTTCCCCCCGGTAGCGAGGCAGCGTGACGCGGGGCTAGCGCAGGCCGTGGCGCTTGCTCAGCGCTGTTTGCAGCAGCCGGTCGATCAGCTCGGGAAACTGCAGCCCGCTGGCTTCCCACATCTTCTGGAAGTAGGAGGCCGGGGACAGGCCGGGGATCGTGTTGATCTCGTTGATGATGATCTGCCCGTCCGGGGTGTAGAAGAAGTCCACCCTGGCAAGGCCCTCGCAGGAGACAGCCTCGAAGGCCAGGCCGGCGAGCCGGCGGATCTCCGCACGGTCAGCCGCGGGGATTGGCGCCGGGATCGCCATCCCGCTCGCCCCGTCCAGGTACTTGGCTTCAAAATCCCAGAACTCCTCGCCGCCGTCGATCAGCAGCTGGCCGGGCAGGCTGGTGTCCGGCGGCCCGCCGCCGCGCCCTTCGAGCACCGACACCTCGATCTCGCGGCCCTCGATCGCGGCTTCCACGAGTACTTTCGGGTCGTACTGCCTGGCCGTGGCGATCGCCTGGTAAAGCTCAGCCATGTCAGCGGCCTTCGAGGTGCCGATGCTCGACCCGCCCCTGGCCGGCTTCACGAACAGCGGCCAGCCAAGCTCCGCGATCTCGTCCAGCACGCGCTTGTGCTCAGGATGGGCCGGCTCGTCACCGCCCTGGCCGGCGGCACCGCCGGCCCCGGCGGGAAGGGCAGCACCTGACGTGGCGGCGGCCGGGTACGCTGCCACCGGCCAGTCCCGTTCCCGCACCACCACATGCGGGCCCACGGGCAGGCCCTTGGCCCGGAAGACGATCTTCATGTACTCCTTGTCCATGCTGACCGCGCTGGACAGCACGCCGGCGCCGACATAGGGCACGCCAGCCATCTCGAACAGGCCCTGAATGGTGCCGTCCTCGCCAAACGGCCCGTGCAGCACCGGCAGCACTACGTCGACGTCACCGAGCAGGTGCGGGATCCTGCCCTGCGGACTGGCCACCAGCGCGCTGCCCCGCTCGGCCCACGGCACGACGGCGCGGCCCTGGGCCAGCGCCTCGACCGAGGGCAGCTGGCCACCGCTGATCGCCAGGGCACCAGGCTCGTCAGCCACCTGAACCCAGCTTCCGTCGCGGGTGATGCCGACCGGGATGACCTCGTAACGGTCCCGGTCGATGCCCTGGAGCATGTTCCCGCCGCCCATGCAGGACACGGCGTGCTCTGGTCCGACACCGCCGAACACGACCGCGACCCTGATCTTGCGCTGCTCGCTCACCTGTCCTCCGTCCCTCGCCTGCTGACCTGTCGCATCCCGGCTCCAGCTCCCGCTAAGGCCATTACTGGCTTACCCCGGCGGCTGGCCAGTGCGCGGCCGCGGCCGCGGCCCGCGCCGGCTTCGCCGGCGGCTGCAGGCCGGCTCGCCTGGCCCGATGGTGGCGAGGCACGGCTTGCCGCGCCAGCCTGCCTAGCCAGCCAGCGAATCCAGGGCGGCGACCACGTCGGCCAGCAGGTCGTCACAGTCCTCCAATCCGACCGAGAACCTGACCGCGCCTGGGTCGATGCCCGCGGCGGCCAGCGCCGTGGCGTCCATCTGCCGGTGCGTAGTCGACGCTACGTGGCTGACCTTCGTGTGCGTGCCGCCCAGCGAGGTGGCCAGAGCGGCGAGCCGCAGCCGGTCAGCGAACGCCATCCCCGCCGCACGGCCGCCGTGCGGCGTGATCGTGACGATCGCGCCGAACCTGGTGCCCTCGGGGCCGGCGTCGAACTGGCGCCTCGCGAGGTCGTGGCCAGGGTGGTGGGACAGTCCCGGATAGTCCACCGCCCGGACGCAAGGATGCCGCGCGATCGCGGCCGCGAGCATGGTGGCGGTCGAGCACTGCCGCCGCACCCGCAGCGGCAGCGTCTCGAGCCCGCGCCGCAGCAGGTACGCCTCGTCAGGTGCGAGCGACCCGCCAGTGTCGATCCGCAGCTCACGGATCCGGCCGATCAGCTCAGGCCGGCCGGCCACGACGCCGCCGGTCACGTCCGAGTGGCCGCCCAGGTACTTGGTGGCCGAGTGCAGCACCAGGTCAGCGCCGTACTCCAGCGGCCGGCAGACGACTGGCGAGGCGAGCGTGGAGTCGACCACGAACAGCGCGCCGGTGTCACGGGCCAGCGCGGTGAGCGCGGCCAGGTCGGCCACCGCCATCGTCGGGTTGGCCAGCGTCTCCGCGTAGAGCACGGCGGCCGGCTCGCGCAGCGCGTCCCTGACCCTGGTCAGGTCAGTCATGTCAACGAACTCGGTGCGCACGCCGAACCGGGAAGCCACGTTCCGCAGGAAGCCGTAGCTGCCGCCGTAGACCGCGGCCGGCGCGACGACCCGGGCACCGGCCTGGGTGAACGTCCAGAACACCGAGCTGATCGCCGCCATCCCGGAGGCGAAGGCCTGGGCGCTGACCGGCTCGCTGAGCCCTGCGCCCTCCAGCGCCGCTACCGCGGTGGCGAAGGCCTCCACCGTCGGGTTGTCGATTCTCGAGTAGCTGTAGCCGGGCATCGCGTCGGCGAGCACGGCTTCGTACTCGGCCGAGGAGGAGAACGAGAATGCTGCGGTCCGGTAGACCGGCGGCGCCAGCGGCCGCTGCCGGACCAGGGGCGGGTCTGGCAGGTGCACGGCCCTGGTGTTCTCGCCAGGCTCGCCAGCCAGCGGGCCGCCGACACCAGGCCAGCGGTCAGTGGCCATAACGCTCCGGCTTCGCGGTCCTGCTGGCCAGCATCAGCGCGGCCGTGCCCACATCCATGCCGTCGTGCAGCACGGCGGCCACGACTTCCGTGATCGGCATCTCGACCTGATGCCGGGCGGCCAGTTCGAGCACTGACCGCGACGACTTGACACCCTCGGCTGTCTGCGTGGTGCCGGCGATCACCTCGTCGAGGGCCATTCCGCGGCCCAGTTTCTCGCCGAACGTGCGGTTGCGTGACAGCGGCGAGCTGCACGTGGCGACCAGGTCGCCCATGCCGGCCAGGCCAGCGAAGGTGTGCTGCTCCGCGCCGAGCGCCGCACCCAGCCGGGCGATCTCTGCCAGCCCGCGGGTAATCAGCATGGCCCTGGTGTTATCGCCAAGGCCCATGCCGATGGCGATCCCGACCGCGAGGGCGATCACGTTCTTGACCGCACCGGCGAGCTCGCAGCCGGTCACGTCCAGATTGGTATAGGGCCGGAAGTAAGGCGTGTGGCAGGCCTTCTGCAGCTCCTGTGCCGCCTGCTCGTCGGTGCAGGCCACGACGCTGGCGCAGTACTGCCGCTGGACGATCTCGCGGGCCAGGTTCGGCCCGGACACCACCGCGACAGACTCGGCGGGCCAGCCAGCCACCTGCCCGATGACCTCGCTCATCCGGTAGCAGCTGCCCTGCTCGATCCCCTTCATGAGGCTGACCAGCAGCGCGCCTGGCGGCAGCAGCGGCTTCCACTCGGCGAGGTTCGGCCGCAGCGTCTGGGCCGGCACGGCGAGCATCACCAGGTCGGCTCCGGCCAGCGCGGCTGCCGGATCGGTGGTGGCCGACAGGCTGTCGGGCAGCGTGACTCCGGCCAGGTAGGCCGGGTTCTGGTGCGAGCGGCTGATCGCCTCGGCCAGCTCCGGACGGCGGCACCATACCGTGGCCGGGGTCCCGGCGTCGCAGAGCACCTGGGCGAAGGTGGTACCCCACGAGCCGGCGCCCATCACCGCGGCCCTCACGGTGAGGAGCCTCCTGGCGCGGCGGTCTCCCCGGACGGCCGCGTTTGCGCTGGCTGCTCTTGCTCCTGCAGGGCGCGCAGCTCCTGCCGCAGCTTGCGGCGCGCGACCGCCGGGTGATACGGCTCGGGCGGCGGGTCCTCGCCGCGCAGCTTGCTGAGCAGCGCGGTGATGTCCGCCATGATCACCTCGGTGGCCTGGCGCAGAGTCTGGGAGGTCAGCGGCTGGCCGGCGAAGGCCGACAAGTCCACTGGCTGGCCGGCGATCACCTGAACTCGCTTGCGCGGCAGCAGCCGCGGCCGGAAGCTGCCATACGGCAGGATGCGCTGGGCGCCCCAGTGCGCCACCGGAATCACCGGTGCGCCGCTGGCCAGCGCCAGCCGCGCGACGCCAGTGTGCGCCACCATCGGCCACATATCGGGGTCGCGGGTGGCGGTCCCCTCGGGGTAGACGATGACGGATGCGCCCTTCCTGATGCCCTGCTCGGCGTCCCTGAGCACCAGGCCCGCGTCGGCCTGGCCGCGGTACACCGGCAGCTGGCCGAGCTTGCGCATCAGGTATCCGAGCACAGGCACCTTGAACAGCGGCGACTTGGCGAGGAACACCGGGTAGCGGCCCGCCTTGTCGCAGAACAGCGCCACAGCCAGCACGTCGGCGTAGGACAGATGATTGGGGGCGACGATGGCCCCGCCAGCGGCCGGGAAGTTTTCCTGTCCCTGCCAGTCGTTCTTCATCAGCATGGGAATCAGCGGCCGAAGGATGATCTTCGATACGTTCCGCCAGGCATTGGAGTACGTGCCGTCGGCGCGCGCGCTCATCCGCGCGCCTGCCCGCGTGTCATGTCGTCAGTCTCCCGGTTCGGTCGCGGCCGTGTCGAGGCAGGATCGTGGGCATGGTGCGTGACAAACCCCTCGCCTGGTCGGTGGTGATTCCCGTCAAGGTACTTGCCCTGGCCAAAACTCGCCTGGCTGGCCGCGACGGGGGAGCGGCGCGCGACCAGGCCGGACCGCCCGGCCTCTCCCCGCAGCAGCGGGCCGAGCTGGCGCTGGCGATGGCCGCCGACACGGTCGCGGCCGCGGTGGCCTGCCCGCTGGTCGGCACCGTGCTGGTGGTCACCGACGACGGCACGGCCGCTGCCGCGCTCGGCGGGCTCGGCGCGCTCATCGTCCCTGACGTGCCGGGTCGCGGCCTGAACGCGGCGCTGGTCTTCGGCGCCGAGCACGCCGCCGCGCGCTGGCCGGGCCGGGGCCAGGCGGCGCTGGCCGGCGACCTGCCCGCGCTCTCGCCCGGCGAGCTGGCCGCAGCGCTTTCGGCTGCGGCAGGGGTAGCGCAGGCATTCGTGCCTGATGCGGCCGGAACCGGGACCACGCTGTACGCGACAGGCCCGGGGATCACGTTCTGGCCGCGGTTCGGGCCCGGCTCGCGTGCCGCCCACCAGGCGCACGGCGCGGTAGAGCTTGACCTGCCCGGCATCGGCGGGCTGCGGCAGGATGTCGACACGCCGGCCGACCTCGCTCTGGCCACCGGCCTGGGGCTCGGGCCGCGGTCAGCAGCCGTCGCCGGGGCGCTGGGGATCTAGCCGGCTCTGCTGCCCGGCTGCCGGCCTGGCTGGCGGGCGCTCAGATGTGGACGATCGGGCAGGTGAGAGTCCGGGTAATGCCGGATACCCCCTGGATCTGGGCCACGACCAGGCGGCCGAGGTCGTCGACGTTGTCCGCCTCGGCCCGGACGATGACGTCGTAGGGACCGGTGACATCGTCGGCCTGGGTCACGCCGGTGATCCCCCCGATGGCCGTGGCGACGTCGGCTGCCTTGCCGACTTCAGTCTGGACGAGAATGTATGCCTGCACCATGTCGTCTCTCCCGGTCACATTGTCACCGCAACGCTACCGTAGGAGACCTCTGCGTGCTGAAGATCGCCGGCCGCCGCACCTGGCGCTGCGGGCAGCCCGAGCCGGCGCCGCAAGCTGAGGGAGGCCGCCATTACCGTCGCTGACCTGGGCGAGTTCGGCCTGATAGCGGCGATACGAGCGGTGCTGCCGCCGGGCGCCGGGCAGGTCGTCGGGATCGGCGACGACGCCGCGGTCATCAGCGCCCCTGACCGGCGCGTGGTGGCGACCACTGACCTGCTGGTCGACGGCGTGCACTTCCGGCGCGACTGGTCGTCTGCCTTCGACATCGGGTGCAAGGCAGCGGCGCAGAACCTGGCCGACGTCGCCGCGATGGGCGCCAGCGGCACCGCGCTGCTGGCCGGCTTCGCCACGCCGCCTGATGTCGCAGCCGAGTGGGCAATGGACCTGATGCGCGGCCTGGCCGCTGAGTGCGCCAGGGCCGGCGCCTCGGTGGCCGGGGGAGACGTGACCAGGGCCAGCACGATCATGCTCGCGATCACCGCGCTCGGTGACCTGGCCGGGCGTGATCCAGTGCTCAGGAGCGGCGCGCGCCCTGGCGACATCGTCGCGGTGACAGGGACGCTCGGGTCGGCGGCTGCCGGGCTCGCACTGCTGCAGGCGGGCCTCGCCGGGAACCTGACCGAGCCCCTAGCCGGCCTGGTCGCCGCGCATCGCCGGCCGTCTCCGCCGTATCCAGCCGGGCCGCAGGCCGCCGAGCTGGGCGCTACCTCGCTGATCGACATCAGCGACGGGCTGGTTGCTGACCTCGGGCACGTCGCCGAGGCCAGCGGCGTGCAGGTCGACATCGACACCGAGCAGCTGGCGGCGAGCGCCGCGGTGCGCGCTGCCGCCCTGCGCGAGGGGGCGCTGCTGCTCGGCCGGCCTGACTGGCTCGGCTGGCCGCTGTCGGGCGGCGAGGATCACGCGCTGGCCGCCACTTTCCCGGCTGGCACGGCCGTGCCGGAGCAGTGGTCGCCCATCGGCGTGGTCCGCGCGGGCCAGGGCGTGCTGGTGGACGGGCAGGACCGCGCCGACCTGGCTGGCTGGGACCACTTCCGCGGCTAGCAGCGCAAAGCCCTGTTCGGCCGGCGATGGCTTCCGGCGGCCAGCTTCGGGGCCAGCCGGAAGCCGGGAGGCGGGCGGGTACGGCCGTCGCCGGCCAGCCACGCCATTCGGCAAAGGACGCCAGAGGGCGATGTCCGCGTATTTCGGTCACCAGCCTCGGCCTTTTCGGTCGGCCATAGCCCGGTGCGCAGCCGGGCCGGCCTCGTCCTGTGCCGGTCACGGGGCCAGGGCCGGCCACTGTCGTCAGCCGGGCTCGTGACCAGGACCGTGAACAGCCATGACCGCTTGCTGACCGGCTGTCTGGCCGGGCGTACCTGGCAACTGCCCGGCCCGGCGCAAGCCCCGCGCGCCACGGCCGGCGGCGCCGCGCTGCCCGGTCGCGCGACAGCGACCGATCTGTGATCGGCCGTGGCGCATTTGTCCCTAGTCCGCCGCCGCGCGGCTTGATATAAAGCCACTGATGCCGCGACACCGCATGCGCAGCATGCCCCGCCACAGGGCGCAGCGTCGGGGGGACGACTCCGATCGCGGCGTTCCCGGCCGCCCTGCGCACAAGCGGGCATCGCGGGGCCGGCTCCAGTTGGAGCGCAGCGTGCTGCGGGCCATGGTGACGCCGTGGTTCGCGGCTGGCGCCGGCGTGCTGATCGCGGCGACCATCCTGCTGGAATCGCCCGGTCAGGCGGTGCTGAGCTATGGTCCCCCGCTTGACCCCGGGATCAAGTGCAGGTACCAGGGCTGTACCGGGGGGCCAGGCGGGAATGGCGCACTGACCACGACCCGGCACGCCCCGAAGCTGCCCAAGGTGATCGCGCTGGGGCACGGGCACGGGCACGCCAGCCGCAAGCCGCAGGTCAGCGTGGCCGGGGTCACCGTCAGCTTCCGCGAGCACCGGCACGGCCATGCGGGGTTCGTCGGTGTCATCACGCTGACGAGCAGCCGCCGTGCGCTTGGCGAGTGGCAGCTGAGCTTCCGGGTGCCAGGCGCGCGGATCATCGCCGTCCAGGGCGCCAGCTGGCAGCCGAACCAGGCCGGTGACGGCGGCATCGCCAGCTGGACTGGATCCGGGCCAGGCGGCTCGAGCCCGGGCGGACCGTCCGGGCTGCCAGGCGGTCCCGGTCCCGGCGGCGGCGGCCAGGACGGCAACAGCCAGGGCGGTCCCGCCGCGGTCGTCCAGGGCAACGGACCGGGCATGACCGCGCAGATCGTGTTCTTCGCGGTTGGCACACCGCCTTCCGGCCAGCTCGCCGACTGCCTGTTCGACGGCGACGTCTGCACGCTCGGCTAGGGCGCACCCTGGCGGCCGGCCCTGGCGCGCAGACGCTGAGCGAGTCACCGCTGAGCATCGTCCCCGGCGATGTCGCCGTCAGGCCACGCCGCGTGCGCTGCCGCGCTGACCGTAGGCTGCCTTTATGGCGCAGACCCCGCCCAGCGTGCTCGCGATTGCCGGATCTGACTCAGCCGGCGGTGCCGGCATCCAGGCCGACCTCAAGACCATGCTCGCGCTCGGCGTGCACGGCATGAGCGTGGTCTGCGCGGTCACCGCGCAGAACTCGGTCGGGGTGCAGGGCTACTGGGAGCTGCCGACCGAGGCGGTGCGCGCCCAGCTCGATTCCGTGCTCGGCGACATCCCGGTGCACGCGGTTAAGACCGGCATGCTGGCCTCGGCGCCGATCGTGGAGACGGTCGCTGAGGTGCTGGGCGGCATCGCCGCGCCGGTAGTCGTCGACCCGGTAGCGGTGTCCAAGCACGGGGACAGCCTGCTGTCGCCCGGCACGCTCGAGGCGGTGAAGCAGCGGCTGCTGCCGCTGGCCACGGTCGTCACGCCGAACCTGCTCGAAGCCGAGCTGATCACCGGCGAGTCCATCAGCGACGAGCGGGCCATGCTGCGCGCCGCCGAGGCGATCAGCGCACGCGGTCCGCGGTGGGTGCTGGTCAAGGGCGGGCACCTGGCCGGCAGCCCGGTGGACCTGCTGTTCGACGGAGAGCGCGCGATCACCTTTCCTGGCCAGCGCGTCTCCAGCCGGCACACGCACGGCACCGGATGCACGCTGGCGTCGGCCATCGCCGCGAACCTGGCCAAGGGCGAGCACATGCTCGAAGCGGTCGGGTCAGCCAAGGAATACGTGACGGGCGCGATCGCCGCAGGCTTTCCGCTGGGCGCGGGGATCGGGCCGGTCGATCATGGCTGGCAGCTGCGCCAGCGCTCTGGCTTGCCGGTCAGCGAGTGACCTTGCCCGCCTTGATGCATGAGGTGCACACGTTCATCCGGCGGGGGGTCTTGCCCACCATGGCGCGGACGCGCTGAATGTTCGGGTTCCAGCGGCGCGGGGTGCGGCGATGCGAGCGCGACACGTTGTTGCCGAAACCTGGCCGCTTGCCGCAGACGTCGCAGACGGAAGCCACGGGATTGCTCCAATGGGTGGTAGTAGTCAGATCATCGCGCCGGGGGCTGCCCGCGCTGTCGTCGAAGGATATCCGAACTTCCGGCGTCAGCGCGAGCCGGACCGGCACCAGCGGCGGGCGCGGAGTCCGGCCGACCGGGGCGGTTGTCAGATGATGCGGCAAGGATGGACTGCTGATGGCAGGACTGGATGATCCGCTTCGCGCGGTCGTCGGCGCCCGGGCCGCCAAGCGGCTGGACGCCGCGCTCGGCCTGCATAGCGTCAGGGACCTTCTCGGCCACTACCCGCGGCGGTACGAGCGGCGCGGCGAGCTGACCGACATCGCGTCGCTGCGCGACGGCGAGCACGTCACGGTCCAGGCTGAGATCGCCTCCGTCTCAGTGCGGCGGATGCGCAACCGGCCGGGCACGATCATGGAGGCGACCGTCACCGACGGCCGCGGCAGGCTCGCTCTGACCTTCTTCGGCCGCGGCCGCCAGGACTGGCGGGAGAAGGCGCTGCAGCCGGGCCTGCGCGGCCTGTTCTCCGGGCAGGTGTCGACCTTCCGCGGCAAGCGGCAGCTGTCCCATCCCGCTTACGAGCTGCTGGGCGGCAGCGGCGACGGCGCCAGGGCCGCCGAGTACGCTGCCGAGCTGATTCCCGTCTACCCGGCGGCCAGCCAGATCAACTCCTGGCAGATTGCCGACTCGGTCCGGATCGTGCTCGACACGCTCGACGTGGCCGGCGACCCGCTGCCCGCCGCCGTACGGGAGCGGCACGAGCTGCGCGGCTACGCCGACGCGCTGCGCGGCATTCACCGGCCAGCCGACGAGGCTGACTGGCGGCAGTCCAGGCTCCGGCTGAAATGGGACGAGGCGTTCGAGCTGCAGGTCGTGCTCGCACAGCGCAGGCGGGCCGCCGTCGCCTACGCGGCCACGCCGCGGCCAGCGGTCGAGGGCGGGCTGCTCGACCAGTTCGACGCCGTGCTGCCGTTCGAGCTGACCGTCGGGCAGCAGCTGGCCGGCGCCACCATCGCGGACGAGCTGGGCCGCGACCATCCGATGCACCGGCTGCTGCAGGGCGAGGTCGGCTCAGGTAAGACGGTCATTGCGGTGCGGGCCATGCTGCAGGTCGTCGACGCCGCCGGGCAGGCGGCGCTGCTGGCGCCCACCGAGGTGCTGGCCCAGCAGCACTACCGGTCCATCAGCGCGCTGCTCGGCCCGCTCGGGCAGGCTGGGCAGCTGGGCGGCGCTGAGCACGCGGCCCGGATCACCCTGCTCACCGGCTCGCAGGGGGCAGCGGCGCAGCGCCGCCACCTGCTGGAAGCCGCCTCCGGGGAGGCCGGGATCGTGATCGGCACGCATGCGCTGCTGCAGGAGCGGGTGCAGTTCGCCGACCTGGGCCTGGTGGTGATCGACGAGCAGCACAGGTTCGGGGTCGAGCAGCGCGAGGCACTGCGCGAGAAGGCAGGCGACGGCCGGCCGCACGTGCTGGTGATGACGGCCACGCCGATCCCGCGCACGGTCGCGATGACCGTCTTCGGCGACCTGGAAATGTCCACGCTCACCGAGCTCCCGGCCGGCCGCTCCCCGATCGCCAGCCACGTCGTGCCTGCCGCCGACAAGCCGTGGTACCTGGAACGCGCCTGGCAGCGGGTCGGGGAGGAAGCCGGGCGTGGCCGGCAGGCGTACGTGGTGTGCCCCCGGATCGGCGGTGACGAGCCCGGCCAGGACGAGCCCGGCGGCGACGACCAGCGCAGCAGCGCTGCCCGGCCGGGCAGCGGCGGGGCCGGGCGAGGCAGCCAGGCCGACGGCGACCAGGCCTTGCTGACCGATGAAGGTGAGCCAGGCGAGCTGGGCGACGAGGAGGCGCCAGCCCGCCCGGCAGTGGCGGTGACTGACCTGGCCGCCGAGCTTTCGGCCGGTCCGCTAGCCGGGCTGCGACTCGGCGTGCTGCACGGCCGCCTGCCGCCGGAGGAGAAAGAGCGGGTCATGGTCGCGTTCGCGGCCGGCTCGCTCGACGTCCTGGTCTCCACCACCGTGGTCGAGGTGGGCGTCGACGTGCCGAACGCCACCGTCATGGTGATCATGGACGCGGACCGGTTCGGCGTATCGCAGCTGCACCAGCTGCGCGGCCGGGTCGGCCGGGGCCAGCACGAGGGGCTGTGCCTGCTGGTAACCGAGGCGGCGCGGGACACCCAGGCCCGGCAGCGGATCGAGGCCGTCGCGTCGACTCAGGATGGGTTCCGGCTGTCCAGGCTCGACCTTGAGCAGCGGCGGGAAGGCGACGTGCTCGGCGTAGCGCAGGCTGGCCGCAAGTCCAGCCTGCGGCTGCTGACCCTGCTGCACGACGAGGAGCTGATCGGCGAGGCAAGGCAGGAGGCGGTGACGCTGATCGACGCCGACCCGGCGCTGGCCAGCCAGCCCGCCCTGGCCGGTGCCATCCGCTCGCTGGTCGACCAGGAACAGGCCGACTTCCTCGGGAAGGCGTGAGCGACCGGTGACCCGGATCATCGCGGGCATCGCCGGCGGGCGCCAGATCGCGGTTCCGCCTGGCCGGCGCACGCGGCCCACCAGCGACCGGGCGCGCGAGGCGCTGTTCGCCACCGTGACGTCCGTCCGCGGCACGCTGCTTGGCGCCGCGGTGCTCGACCTGTACGCGGGCTCGGGGGCAGTGGGCCTCGAGGCGCTCTCCCGGGGCGCCGCCGACGTCCTGCTGATCGAGTCAGACAGCCGGGCAGCGCAGGTCATCGGCGAAAACATCGCCTCGCTCGGACTGCCAGGCGCGCGGGTGGCGTGCGACCGGGCCGAACGCGTGCTCGGCCGCGGTCCCGGCGAGACGGCCAGGCGTGACTTCGTCTTCGCCGACCCGCCGTACGCCACCAATTCGGACGAGCTGGCCGGCGTCCTGCGGGCACTGGCCGGGCACGGCTGGCTGGCCGCCGGCGCGCTGATCGCGGTGGAAAGAGCCACCCGGTCCGGCCCGCCGCCCTGGCCGGCGCCGTACGTTCCGGGCAGATCCCGCAGATACGGCGAGGCCACCCTCTGGTACGGTCGCGCCGCGGGCGAGAATGCCGCGCCAGCAGCGACAGGAGGCTGAGTCCCGGTGAGCCGTGTGGTCTGTCCTGGCTCGTTCGATCCCGTCACGAACGGGCATCTCGACATCATCGGCCGCGCCGCCCGGCTGTATGACGAGGTGATCGTCGCGGTGCTGCACAACCTCTCCAAGAGCGCGCTGTTCACCGTGGACGAGCGGGTCGACATGCTGCGCGAGGTCACCAAGGAGATCGGCAACGTCCGGGTGGAGCCCTTCAACGGGCTGACCGTCGACTTCTGCAAGGCCAATGACGTGTCCGCGATCGTCAAGGGGCTGGGCGCGGTCACTGACTTTGACTACGAGATGCAGATGGCCCAGATGAACTACAACCAGGCCGGCGTTGAGACGCTCTTCATGACCACCAACCCGCTGTACGCGTTCCTGTCGTCGAGCCTGGTCAAGGAGTTCGCCAAGTACGGCGGTGACGTCGCCGGGCTGGTGCCCGGCCAGGTGCTCGACCGGCTGACTGCCCGGCTCGGCGGCTCTCCGGGCGGCTGAGCAACGCGCGGCTGGCTGCCGCGAGCGAGATTGCTCGCTGTGGGCTGCAGCCACCGGGCCGACCGCGTTCCGCATCGTCCTGACAGTTCGCAGAGGGCACAGTTTGGGATTGCGCGAGGGCAGCCGGTAAGCTAGCCGCCCGGTAATCCAACGACAATTCAGCCTGCCATGCCACACGCACGAGCCAAGCACATGCGGCGCCTTGATCCGCACGGCCCGCTCGCCTTCGATACCCGCTCCCTCGGCCCAGGGTCAGCCCGCAGCGAGACCAGGACGGCGCCAGCGCCAGCCGATCTCGGGGCGGGCATGGTGCATGTGCCGCAGGGCGCCGACATGCGAGTTGACGCGCAGCTAGAGGGCGTATCGGACGGCGTGCTGGTCACCGCGACCGTGACCGCGCCGCTGGCCGGGGAGTGCGCTCGCTGCCTGGACCCGTTCAGCTCCCAGCTGACGGTGCGGTTCCAGGAGCTGTTCAGCAGCGAGGGGGCGCCGGCGGACGCCGGCGATCAGGCCGGGCAGGACGAGTACCTGCTGGACGGGGACATACTGGACCTCGAGCCGGCGCTGCGGGACGCGGTGGTGCTTGACCTGCCGCTGTCGCCGCTGTGCCGGCCGGACTGCCCCGGTCTGTGCCCGGACTGCGGCGTGCGGCTCGCCGACGCCGGGCCTGATCACGGTCATGCCAGCACCGGCGGCCCGTGGGCGGCACTGCGCGACTTCCGGGTCGCCGGGAACGGCGAGGAGCAGCCAGGCGGCGCCGGCAACGAGCCGGGCAGGCGCAGCGAGCAGGCCCAGCACGGGCAGGCCGAGCACGAGCAGGCACAGTACGAGAACGACCGGCAGCAGGACGGCCGGCAGCACAGAGCGGCGCCGGCCAGCGGGCCGGCGGCACAGCGAGCAGAGGAGCGCTGAGGTGGCGGTACCCAAGCGACGGATGTCGCGCAGCAATACCAGGTCGCGCCGGGCACAGTGGAAGGCAACCGCGCCCGCGCTGGTGACCTGCCCGCAGTGCCGCGACCCCAAGCTTCCCCACACTGCGTGCCCGACATGCGGCACTTACAACCGGCGCCAGGTCACCACCCCCTCCTGACGCGCCGGCGGGGAGGCACCCCACCAGCGGCTGGCTGCCCGGCTCGCGTTAACCGCGGCAGCCGGGCGCTCGCTGATGCGCAGCGGGAAGGAGACGACGGTGAGTGACACGCCAGCAGGCGGCCAGGCAGCAGATGCTGTCACCGCCGACCTGCTGCGTGCCCTGGAAGTGCCGCTCGGCAGCCAGCTGCTGGAGCGCGCGCTCATGCACCGGTCGTACGCATACGAGAACGGCGGCCTGCCGACCAATGAGCGGCTTGAGTTCCTCGGCGACTCGGTGCTCGGCCTGATCGTCACCGACACGCTGTTCCGGGAGTACCCGGACCTGCCCGAGGGGCAGCTGGCGAAGCTGCGCGCGGCCGTGGTCAACATGCGTGCGCTGGCCAGCGTGGCCCGCGGCCTGCGGCTCGGCTCCTACGTGCGGCTCGGCAAGGGCGAGGAGGGAACGGGCGGCCGGGACAAGTCATCCATCCTCGCCGACACGCTCGAGGCGGTGATCGGCGCCGTCTACCTCGACCGCGGCCTGACGGAGGCGGACAAGCTGGTGCACCGGCTGTTCGACCCCGTCATCGCCCGCTCAGCCGCGCTCGGCGCAGGGCTCGACTGGAAGACCTCGCTGCAGGAGCTGACCGCCGGGGAGCTGCTCGGCGTGCCCGAGTATCACGTGCAGGAGAGCGGGCCCGACCACCAGAAGTCCTTCCACGCCACGGTCTGGATCGGCGGGCGCACCTACGGCGAGGGCGAGGGCCGGTCCAAGAAGGAAGCCGAGCAGCAGGCGGCCGAGGCCGCCTGGACCGCCATCAAGGAGTCACCGCCGGCCGCCGAGGACGCGGACGGGGCTGCGGGCGGCGGCAGGCGGCACCGGGACTAGCTGGTGCCCGAGCTGCCCGAGGTCGAGACCGTCAGGCAGGGTCTCGCCGAGCACGTCACTGGCCGGCCCATCGACTCCGTCCGGGTGCTGAACCCGCGCGCCGTGCGCCGGCACGCGGCCGGCGGCGAGGATTTCGCCGCTGCGCTGACCGGCCGCAGCTTCGATGCCGCCCGGCGCCGCGGCAAGTACCTGTGGCTGCCAGCCGGCGACGACGCCATGATCGCCCATCTGGGCATGAGCGGCCAGCTGCTGCTCGGCGCGCCTGACCGGCCGCTAGGGCCGCACGTGCGGGTCAGGTTCGGCTTCACCGACGGCGGCCCCGACCTGCGGTTCACCGACCAGCGGACGTTCGGCCACCTGATGTTCGAGCCTGGCGGCGCGCGGCTGCCGGCGGCCATCGCGCACATCGCGCCCGACCCGCTTGAGCCAGAGTTCGACCTGGCCGCGTTCACCGCCCGGCTGCGGTCGCGGCGGACCGGGATCAAGCGGGCACTGCTCGACCAGTCCCTGATCAGCGGCATCGGCAACATCTACGCCGACGAGGCGCTCTGGCGCGCCAGGATGCACTGGGCACGCGCCGCCGACGGGCTGCGCCGGCCAGACGTGGCCGCGCTGATCGGCGCGGTGCGGGAGGTCTTCGCTGAGGCTCTGCAGGCGGGCGGGACCTCGTTCGACAGCCTGTACGTCAACGTGAACGGCGAGAGCGGCTACTTCGAGCGCGGCCTCGCCGTGTACGGCCGGGTCGGCTTGCCGTGCCCGCGGTGCGGCACGCCGGTGCGCCGCGACATCTTCATGAACCGCTCTGCCTACAGCTGTCCTAAGTGCCAGCCGCGGCCGCGCCGTGGTCGCTGGTAACCCGATCCGGATCACAGCGGCGGGCGGTGCAGGCTTGTCCTCGCCCGCCGTCGTGCCCTGAGGGCGCCGACCATGCCACGGCAGCCCGGGCTTGCGCGACGGGCCGGCTGGCTGCCGCGCCTGGTGGGGCACGGCGCCTGCTGAGCGCGGACTGCGACCTGCGGGACAGGTGAGTCGGGCGGTCGTAGGGTGACCTGGTGAGCGACGATGGGGGCCACATCAGGCCAGCGGCGCTGGTCAGGCTCACCGCGTGGGTCGAAGGCCGGGTGCACGGCGTGGGCTTCCGCTGGTGGGTCAGGTCGCGCGCGCTGGAACTCGAGCTGACCGGCTTCGCCGAGAATCTGGAGGATGGCCGGGTCAAGGTCGTGGTCGAGGGGTCACAGGAGAACTGCGAGGAACTGCTCGCCCGGCTTGAATCGCCGGGAACGCCAGGCTGGGTGGTCCGCGTGACGCATCGCTGGGATGAGCCTCGCGGCGGGCTGACTGGCTTCGCCGAACGCTGATCGGGACGTAATGACCGGATTGGGATCCCTTTTCCGCTCTCATCCGGGCCCGATCCGGAGCCGTCCGCACCGCCGGTGACCTGGGGCAACGCTCAACTTGACCGGACGGCCCCGGCGGTGGGACGATTAAGCGTTACCTGCGCGCAACATCGCGCGACTAAGCGATCGCGTATTCACCTGCGCGCCCACTCTGGTTACTCAGTGTGGAGGACCTTCAAAAATGGCGAAGGCTCTGTATGGCCACGTCGGCGGGCCGGATCCTCGCATCGTTTCAGAGATGCGTCGGCTGCAGCAGCGCGTGCACGACCTAGAGGCCGAGCTAGCTCGGCTGCAGGAGGAAAAGGACGTGCTGGCTGCTGAGGCCGATCATGACCTGCTGATTCCGGTTCGCGAGCCGGCGCTGACCTGACGAGCGCCGGCTGGCCGCGACGTACGGAGGGGCTCCCGGAACCGGGCGTCCCTCCCCGTCCGGACCGATCCGCACCCTTTAGCTCAAGCGTCTTAACCACGGCGTCCGGCCTGGTGCCGCCGCCGTCTTTGGCATGTCCTGCGACCCGGCTGCGGCCCGCCAGCCAGCGCTGGACTGGCTTGCTGGAGTACGCGCCGGGCTCGCGGCTGAATCCGGGGAGCTGTCCGCGGCGCGCGGTATGGTCGCTAGGGACCTGGCGCGGCCGGCTGCCTTCGGCCCTGGCGGTAGGACCTGAGGGAGGGTAGTCGGCGGGTGTACCTGAAGACCCTGACCTTGCGCGGGTTCAAGTCCTTCGCCTCGGCTACCACGCTGCGCTTCGAGCCGGGCATCACCTGCGTCGTCGGGCCCAACGGCTCCGGCAAGTCCAACGTGGTCGACGCGTTCTCCTGGGTGATGGGCGAGCAGGGCGTCAAGCCGCTGCGCGGCGGCAAGATGGAGGACGTCGTCTTCGCCGGGACGGCAGGCCGCCCGGCGCTTGGCCGCGCCGAGGTCACGCTGACCATCGACAACAGCGACGGCGCGCTGCCGATCGACTACGCCGAGGTGACGATCAGCCGGCTGCTGTTCAGGTCAGGGCAGAGTGAGTACGCCATCAACGGGGATCACTGCCGGCTGCTCGACGTGCAGGAGCTGCTGTCCGATACCGGCCTTGGCCGCGAGATGCACGTCATCGTCGGCCAGGGACATCTCGACGAGGTGCTGAACGCCGGCCCTGAGGCACGGCGGGCGCTGATCGAGGAGGCCGCCGGCGTCCTCAAGCATCGCCGGCGCAAGGAGAAGGCGCTGCGCAAGCTCGAGGCGATGCAGGCCAACCTGACCCGGCTGGTCGACCTCACCGCCGAGCTCGGGCGGCGGCTGAAGCCGCTGGGCAGGCAGGCGCAGATCGCCCGCCGGGCCGCGGTCATCCAGGCCGACCTGCGTGACGCCCGGCTCCGGCTGCTGGCCGACGACTACCTGATGCTGGCCGGTGAGCTGCAGCAGGACGAGAGCGACGAGGCAGCCGCGGCGGCCAGGCGGGCTGAGCTGGAGGCCGCGCTGGCCGACGCGCGGTCAACCGAGGCCGAGCTCGAGGAAGCCGAGCGGCTGCACGCGCCCAGGCTCGCGGGGGCTCAGCAGACATTTATCGCGCTCGCCGGGCTGGCCGAGCGGGTCCGCGGCACCGTCGGCCTGGCGCAGGAGCGCCACCGGCACCTGTCAGCGCCGCCTGAGCCGCCTCGGCCCGGCCGCGACCCGGACGAGCTGGACCGTGAGGCAGCCGCGCTGCGCGAGCAGGAGACGCAGCTTGACTCGCGGCTGGCCGGCGCGCGCTGGCAGCTGGCCGCGGCGGTGACGGCGCGGACGGCCGCCGAGGCCGCGGTGGCCGAGACCGAGCGGCGGATGGCGGCTGACGCCCGCGCCGCGGCGCAGCGAGCCGAGCAGCTGGCCCGGCTGCGCAGCCAGGTAGAGGCCGCGCGCAGCAGGCTGGCGGCTGGCCGCGAGGAAGCCGGGCGGCTCGCTGACGCGCTGGCTCAGGCCAGGACGCGGGCCGAGCAGGCGCAGCACGAGTACGGCGCGCTGCAGGACCAGGTGGCGGGGCGGGAACAGGGCCGGGCTGACCTTGCCGCGGCGCGCGAGCGCTCTTCCGAGGCGCTGGCCACCGCTTCCGGCCTGGTGACCAGCCGGCGCTCGGCAGAGCACGCGGCGAGCGACCGGCGTGCAGCGCTGCGGGCCCGGGTCGAAGCCCTGCGCGAGGCCGCGACCGGTGCTGACGGGTCCGGTGCGCTACTGGCTGGCCAGGATGACTTCCCTGGCGTGCTCGGCCCGCTGGCCTCACTGCTCACGGTCGATGACGGCGCGGCGGACGCTATCACCGCGGCGCTCGGAGCCGCCGCTGGCGCGGTCGCCGTGTCCGGCGTCGAGACCGCCCTGGCCGTCATCGAGTCGCTGAAGGACAGGGATGCGGGCCGCGCCGAGCTAGTCATCGCCGGCGGCCAGGCCGGTGCTAGCGGCCAGGCCGGTGCGAGCAGCCAGGCCGGTGCTAGCAGCCAGTCTGGGGCTGGCGGCCAGGCTCGCAGCACGGAGCCAGCACTGCCACCCGGCGTGCTGCGAGCCGCCGAGCTGGTGAAGGCACCCGGCGAGCTGGCAGCGGCGCTTGACCGGCTGCTGGCCGGCGTCCTGGTCGTGCCCGACCTGAGAGGGGGCCTGGAGCTGATCTCGGCCGACCCGCAACTGCTGGTGGTGACCCGGTCCGGCGACCTGATCGGCGCGCACTGGGCTCGGGGCGGATCACCGGCCGGCCAGAGCATGCTCAGCCTGCGTGAGGCAGCGGAGCAGGCGGCCGCCGAGCTGAGCGGCGCTGACAGCCACTGCGAGCGGGCCGAGCAGGACCTCGCCGACGCCGCCGAGGACGAGGATGCGGCGCGCCAGGCGCTCGCCGAGGCGGCCGCCGACCTGCAGCAACTGGACGCGGCCGCCGCTGAGACCTCAGGCAAGCTCGGCGCGCTGGCTGGCGCTGCCCGGGCGGCCAGGGACGAGGCCGGGCGGCTGTCGGCGGCGGCCGAGGCGGCCGAGCGGACCAGGGAAGCCGACCTGGCCAGGCTCGCGCAGCTGCAGGGCAGGCTCGCGGTGGCCGAAGCCGACGGCAGGGACCGCGCAGCCGAGGCCGGCGGCGAGGCGACGGCGAGCGAGCAGGCAGGGACTGCGGCCAGCCAGGACGACCCGGCCGATGCTGAGGCCGACCCGGCCGAGGCGGGCCGGGCTGACGGTCAGGCCGGGCCCGCCGGGGCGCACGCCGGGCCGGCCGCCGCGCACGGCGGGCCAGCCGACGCGCAGGCCGGCAAGGAGGCGCTGGACGAGGCCGCGTCCACCGCCAGGAACGCGGAGATGGAGGCCAGGCTCGAGGTCAGGACGGCCGAGGAGCGGCTGCGCGCGATCAGTGGCCGGGCCGACGCGCTGGCCGCTGCCGCCGTCGCGGAGCGTCAGGCGGCCAGGAGGGCGAGGGAGCGAGCCGCCCGGCGGGCCGCCCAGGCGGCAGTCGCCGGCTCAGCCGCCGCCGGTGCCGCCGTGCTGCTGGCCGCCATCGAGCGGTCCCGCGATGCGGCTGACGCGGAGCGCCAGGCAGCAGAGATTGCCAGCAGCAGCCGGGGCGGAGAGCTCAAGCAGGTCAGGGACACCGCACGCCAGCTCTCGCAGCAACTCGACCAGGTGGTCGAGAGCGCGCACGGCACCGAGATCGCCAGGGCCGGCCGGCGGCTGAGGCTCGAGCAGATCGCCGGGCGCGCGACCGAGGAGTTCGCCGTCGACACTGACGCGCTGGTCAGCGAGTACGGCCCTGAGGTTCTGATCCCGCCAGCCGACGAAGGCCAGCAGCCGACCAGTTACGACCGCGCTGAGCAGGAACGGCGAGCTCAGGCAGCGCAGCGTCAGCTCGACCAGCTCGGCAGGGTCAACCCGCTGGCGCTCGAGGAGTTCGCGGCGCTTGAGGAGCGGCACGCGTTCCTGGTCAACCAGCTCGAGGACTTGAAGAAAACCCGCCGCGACCTGCTGACGGTGATCAAGGAAGTCGACGACCGGGTGCAGCAGGTCTTCGCCGCCGCCTTCGAGGACACCGCGATCGAGTTCGAGCGGATCTTCGGCCAGCTGTTCCCTGGCGGCGCCGGCGCGCTGGTGCTGACCGAGCCTGATGACCTGCTCGCTACCGGCATCGACGTGGAAGCCAGGCCGCCGGGCAAGAAAGTCAAGCGCCTGTCGCTGCTGTCGGGCGGCGAGCGCGCGCTGACCGCGATCGCGTTCCTGCTGGCGATCTTCAAGGCCAGGCCGTCGCCGTTCTACGTGCTTGACGAGGTCGAGGCGGCCCTGGATGACGCTAACCTGCAGCGGCTGCTGGAGATCTTCGCAGAGCTCAGGGACAGCTCCCAGCTGATCATCGTGACGCATCAGAAGCGCACCATGGAGATCGCCGACTCGCTCTACGGCATCAGCATGCGCGGCGACGGCGTGTCGGCCGTGATCAGCCAGCGGCTGCGCGAGCGCGAGACCGTCTGATTCCGCTGCCCCGGCCGACCTGATTTCGGCGGCCGGCCCAGCTGAGCTCGCGACGCGCACGATTCGGCCATTGGGCGGGTCTGGTGCCGCCGCCCGGACTCGTATCGGCCGGGCCGGCATGCCGCCCGGACCCGTATCGGCCGGCTGGCAACTGCCTGGCGCCGAGCCGGGCGGGCTGGCGGCGCGTCGGCAGCCCGGTGGCGGCCAGTGCACGCTGCGTCGTCTGCCAGACTGGGGGCCGTTATGGTAACTGACCTGATCATCGCCGCCGTTGTCGTCGTGGTTGGCGGCGGCGGCAGCGCGGCCGTCTTGCTGGTCCGCGGCCGGCACCGCAAGGGCGCTCAGCCGCAGCAGGACGGGCAGAACGGCAGCGTCGCCACTCGGCAGGCGCCGCAGGCACCACCCGCCCGCCAGGCGCCGCCAGCCGAGCAGGCGCCGCCCGAGACCAGCGGCGGAACACAGCAGCTCGAGCCGCCGCCGGCCGCTCCGCCGCCAGTCAGGCCGGCCCCGCCGGAGAAGCCGCCGCCGTCCGCCGGCCGCCTGGTCCGGCTGCGCAGCAGGCTGGCCAGGTCACAGTCGGGCCTCGGCGCGGTGCTGCTGCGGCTGCTGTCCGCCGACACGCTCGACGAGCAGGCCTGGGAAGACATCGAGGACACCCTGATTACCGCCGACATGGGCGTCGGCCCGGCGCGGCAGCTGGTCGAGCAGCTTCGCACCGAGGTCAAGGTGCAGGGCACCAGGGATCCCGCCGAGGTACGCGCACTGCTGCGGGCAGATCTGATCGCCCAGATCGGCCCCGACATGGACCGGTCGCTGCGCACCAAGCCGCACGGCGACCGGCCCGCCGTCGTGCTGGTGGTCGGCGTCAACGGCACCGGCAAGACGACCGCTTGCGGCAAGCTCGCCAGGGCGCTGATCGGCGACGGGCAGACCGTGCTGCTCGGCGCCGCTGATACTTTCCGGGCGGCGGCCGCTGACCAGCTGCAGACCTGGGGCGAGCGAGTCGGTGCGAGCGTGATCCGCTCAGACCGGGACGGAGCCGACCCCGCGAGCGTCGCGTTCGAGGCCGTCAACGCCGGGATCGAGCGCGGGGTCGACACGGTCATCGTGGACACCGCCGGACGGCTGCACACCAAGGCCGGGCTGATGGACGAGCTCGGCAAGATCAGCCGGGTGATCTCCAGGCACGCCACGGTGGACGAGGTGCTGCTCGTGCTCGACGCCACCACCGGCCAGAACGGCCTGCGCCAGGCGCGGGTATTCGCCGAGGTCGTGGACGTGACCGGGGTCGTGCTGACCAAGCTGGATGGCACGGCCAAGGGCGGGATCGTCATCGCGGTGCAGCGCGAGCTCGGCGTGCCGGTCAAGCTGGTAGGGCTGGGCGAAGGCCCGGACGACCTGGCGCCGTTCGAGCCGGCCGCCTTCGTGGACGCCATCCTCGGCGACTGACCAGATAGCCTGAAGCGGTGTTCGAGACACTTTCTGACCGGCTGACGCAGGTCTTCACCTCGCTGCGCGGGCGCGGGCGGCTGTCCGCCGCTGACATCGACGCCACGTGCCGGGAGATCAGGATCGCGCTGCTCGAGGCCGACGTCGCGCTGCCCGTGGTGCGCCAGTTCATCAGCCGGGTAAGGGAACGGGCCTCAGGGGCCGAGGTATCCGAGGCGCTGAACCCGGCGCAGCAGGTCATCAAGATCGTCAACGAGGAGCTCATCGAGATCCTCGGCGGCGAGGCCAGGCGGCTGCGCTTCGCCAAGGTGCCGCCCACCGTGATCCTGCTGGCTGGCCTGCAGGGCGGCGGTAAGACCACGCTGGCCGCGAAGCTTGGCCTGTGGCTGAAGGACCAGGGCAACACGCCCATGCTGGTCGCCGCCGACCTGCAGCGGCCTAACGCCGTGCAGCAGCTTCAGGTGGTGGGCGAGCAGGCGGGGGTGCCGGTCTTCGCGCCTGAGCCTGGCAGCGGCGTCGGCGACCCGGTCGACGTGGCCAGGCGGTCGATCGACGAGGCCCGCCGCCGGATGCAGAACATCGTGATCATCGACACAGCAGGCCGGCTCGGTGTCGACGAGGAGATGATGCAGCAGGCGGCTGACATCAGGGACGCAGTCGATCCCGACGAGATCCTGTTCGTCGTCGACGCGATGATCGGCCAGGACGCGGTGGCTACGGCGCAGGCGTTCCTCGATGGCGTCGGTTACGACGGCGTGGTGCTGACCAAGCTCGACGGCGACGCGCGCGGCGGCGCGGCGCTGTCCATCGCCCAGCTCACCGGCAAGCCGGTGATGTTCGCGTCCGCGGGCGAGAAGCTAGCGGACTTCGACGTGTTCCACCCGGACCGGATGGCGTCGCGGATCCTGGACCTCGGCGACATCCTCACCCTGATCGAGCAGGCCGAGCGGACGTTCGACCAGGAGCAGGCCGCGGCCATGGCCGGCAAGCTGGCCTCGGGCGAGAACTTCACCCTGGAGGACTTCGTCGAGCAGCTGGCGATGGTGCGCAAGATGGGCCCCATCGGGAACCTGCTCGGCATGCTGCCCGGCGCGGCGCAGAACCGCGAGGCGCTCAGCCAGATCAGCGACAAGGACCTGGACCGGGCGGCGGCCATCGTCAGCTCGATGACGGTGGAGGAGCGCCGCAGCCCCAAGATGATCAATGGCTCGCGCCGGGCCAGGATCGCGCGCGGCTCCGGGGTCACCGTCGGTGAGGTCAACAACCTGATCGTCCGGTTCCTCGAGGGCCAGAAGATGATGCGGCAGATGATGGGCGGCCTTGGTCTGCCCGGCATGCGCCGCGGCGGGCAGAAGGCGAAGGCCAAGGGCAAGAAGAAGGGCAAGGGCGGCGGCCGGCCTGCGGGGCGGACGCCAGGCCAGGAGGCTCCGGCTGGCGCTCCGGCCGGACTGCCGGCCGGCTTCGGCAAGGGCCTGCCCGGCAGCCTGCCGGGCGGCGCACCAGGATTTCCTGGCAGCATGCCCGGCCGGGGACCTGTGCTGCCCGGTCCCGGCCAGAACCTGCCACCGGGACTGCGCGGGCCGCAGCAGAGCCGTCGCGGCCGGTCAGGCAAGGGCCGATAGCGGGCGATGGTCGCCTCAGTTGCCGGTTGTCGCCGGCGGTGCGGCCCGCTGAGAACGGCGATTACACTCAGGCCGCGCATGTCTGGCAGAATGTGACGGCTATCATCGGCAGCGCGAGGCCCTCTCTCCTCTCGCAGTAGCCGTACCGCAGGCGGCATGGGCGTGCTGGTTCCCCACCCGGCGCGCGTTGCCCGCGCACATCGCAACACCGAATCGCTGGGAGAAGACCACACCCGTGGCTGTCAAGATCAAGCTGAAGCGCCTGGGCAAGATCCGCGCGCCGTACTACCGGATCATCGTCGCCGACGCCCGCACCAAGCGGGACGGACGGGCGATCGAGGAGATCGGCAAGTACCACCCGAAGTCCGATCCGTCGTTCATCGAGGTCGACTCGGAGCGGGCGCAGCACTGGCTGTCCGTCGGCGCCCAGCCGACCGATCCGGTACGGAAGATCCTCGAGGTCACCGGCGACTGGCAGAAGTTCAAGGGCCTGCCGGGCGCCGAGGGGACGCTGCGCGCGCCCGCACCGCGCGAGAACCGCAAGGAGATTTTCGAGGCCGCCGTCAAGGAGAACATGGGCGCCGCGGCACCTACGCCGAAGGCCAGGAGCCGCGCCAAGTCCGCCGACGCCAAGTCCGCCGACGCCAAGTCCGGTGACGCCAAGGCCGGTGACGCCAAGGCCGGTGCAGGCACGGCCTCCAAGGGCGAGAAGGCTGCCAGGCAGGACGCGCCAGCCAAGGGCGAGAAGGCCGCCAAGCCGGACGCTACCGCCAAGGGCGAGAAGGCCGCCAAGCCGGACGCCGCGGCGGCTAAGGAGAACGCCACGGCCAAGGGCGAGAAGGCACCCAAGGCGAGGGCAGCCAGGCAGGAGGAGTCCTCCCCGGCTGGTGACAAGGCGGCCGAGGAGGCATCCGGGACCGGCAAGGCCAATGCTGGCCAGGCGGCTGCGAAGGCAGATAGCGAGAACGCGGCCGTTCCGGCTGATGGCCAGGCAGAGGCTGGTGAGTCTTCGGACACGGCCGGATCCGGCGGAGCCTGAGGTGCTCGAGGAGGCCCTGGAACACCTGGTCAAGGGCATAGTCGAGTACCCGGATGACGTCCAGGTCGACAGCCGCGGGCTGCGCCGGGGCCGAGTCCTGCAGGTCCGGGTTCATCCTGAGGACCTGGGCAAGGTCATTGGCCGCGGCGGCCGGACCGCCAAGGCGCTGCGTACCGTCATCGGCTCGCTGGCCGGCGGCTCCTACGTCCGGGTTGACCTGCTGGACGCCGACGAGGGCCGATAGAGCAGCATGCAGCTGGTGGTTGGCCGCATCGGCAGGCCGCATGGGCTGCGCGGCGACGTGACCATCGAGATCCGGACCGACGATCCCGATGATCGCTTCGCCGCCGGCTCGGTGCTGCTGACCGAGCCGGCCTCGGCTGGACCGCTCACGGTCGAGTCATCCCGCTGGCATTCTGGCCGGCTGCTGGTCAGATTCGACGGCCTGACCGACCGGGACACTGCGCAGGCGCTGCGGGACGTGCTGCTGGCCGTGGACTCCGATCAGCTGCCCGATCCTGACCCCGACGAGTTCTACGACCATCAGCTGGTCGGCCTGCGGGTCAGCACGACCGGCGGCGAGGAGGTCGGCGAAGTCGGCGAGGTGCTGCACCAGGGGCAGGACCTGCTGGTGATCAAGGGTGCCGGGAGGCGGTCCGGCGCCCGGATACTCGTGCCGTTCGTCGCGCCGCTGGTGCCCGAGGTGGACGTCGCGGCCGGCCGGCTCGTCATCGACCCGCCGCCCGGCTTGCTCGACCCCGATCAGGCCGAGGACGCCAGGTAGGCCGAGGACGCCAGGTAGAGAGCAGGTGCCGGGTGCGGATCGACATCATCACGATCTTTCCCGAGTACTTCGGCCCGCTGGATGTGTCACTGATCGGCCGGGCCAGGGCCAGGGGCGACATCACCTTCGGCATTCATGACCTGCGCACCTGGACCGCGGACCTGCACCGCACGGTCGACGATGCGCCGTTCGGCGGCGGGCCGGGCATGGTGATGAAGCCGGAGCCGTGGGGCGCCGCGCTCGATGACGTCGCGCCTCCTGGCGGCACGGCCCGGCTGATCGTGCCGACGCCAGCCGGCATCCCGTTCAGCCAGCGGCTCGCCGCCCGCTACGCGGCGCAGGAGCACCTGGTCTTCGCCTGCGGCAGGTACGAGGGCATCGACGCGCGGGTGGCCGAGGACGCGAGCACCAGGATGCCAGTGGATGAGGTCAGCATCGGTGACTTCGTGCTGGCTGGCGGCGAGCCGGCCGTGCTGGTGATGACCGAGGCGATCTGCCGGCTGCTGCCGGGAGTCCTCGGCAACGCCGACTCGGCGCCGGACGACTCGTTCGGCGCGGGCAGCGGCCCGATGGCGGGGCTGGTGGAGGGTCCTGCCTATACCCGGCCGCGGGTATGGCGGGGGCGCGAGGTCCCGCCCGTGCTGCTGTCTGGTGATCACGCGGCCATCGCCAGGTGGCGCCGGGACGGGGCGCTGCGCCGCACCGCGCAGAACCGGCCCGACCTGGCCGCCGCGCTGGCCCCGGCCCTTGACCGGCGCGACCGTGCCGTGCTGTCTGACGCAGGATTCCCGGTCACCGCCGACGATGTGGCACACTGAAGGCCGCCGTCTCGCCGCTGGAGGTATCCCGGCAAGGCGCGGGCCGGGCAAGTTGCCCCGGCCGGGACAGCCCGATGAGCGCGTTCGCAGGCGTGCGCGTGAACACTACTGAGGAAGCCGCAGCGATGCACACCGCGATTGCCGAGCTGGAGCAGGCGCAGATACGGTCCGATATCCCGGGCTTCCGCCCTGGTGACACCCTGAAGGTGCACGTACGGGTCAAGGAGGGCAGCCGCTCCCGGATCCAGGTGTTCCAGGGCGTGGTGATCCGGCGGCAGGGCGGTGGCGTGCGGGAGAGCTTCACGGTCCGGAAGATCAGCTACGGCGTCGGCGTCGAGCGGACCTTCCCGGTGCACACCCCGGCGATCGACAAGATCGAGATTGTCACCCGCGGCCGGGTTCGCCGCGCCAAGCTCTACTACCTGCGTTCGCTGCGCGGCAAGGCCGCGCGGATCAGGGAACGCAGGGAACCCGTCGCGCGTTAGCCAAGGCGCATCACCTCGGTGCCGAGGCGGCTGGCTGCGGGGATGCCGGGACGACTGGAGCAGGAGCCAGGATTCGTCGTGGCGAAGCGGCAGGCCCGCCGGGCCCGCGGCAGTTTCTGGCGCGGCCAGCTGAGCGGGAAGGCGCGAAGGTGACTCATATCTCCGGCTCGCCGGCCCGGTGGTGGGCGCGGTTTGCGCAGCCGCGGTGATCAGGACACGGCTGCGATGAACGACGACCAGCGCCTGCACGCACCCGTACACGAGCGGCGCCACGACGGCGAACTACCCGATCACCCGCCGCCCGGCGGCACGCCGCCGGGCTGGCGTACGGGAACATCGACGACCGGTCCTGGCGGAACCTCAGCGCGACGGCAGCCGGGCGATCACCGGGCTGCGAGCCAGGACGCGCCGCGCTACGGCGAGAATGGCCAGCATGCTGGCCGCCCGGCGGCAAACGGTCACCGCCCGGACGGCGGTGCTCCAGGCCCGGCTGAGCCGCTGCGTCCGGCACGTGGCCGGCACGCTGCGGCGGCGCCGCCCGAGGACGGCCCGGTCGGCCAGGTTCTGAACGTGCTGCCCTGGCGGCCAGGGACAGCTCGGGGAGGCCAGGACCAGGCCGGCGCCGGGAACGGCGAGCCGCCTGGCCCGCAGCTGGCCGCTGGCCAGGCACCGCCTGCGCCTGGCAGCCGGATGGCGGCCAGGGTGGCTGAGCGGCGCAGGCGCAGGTCGTTCTGGCGCGAGCTGCCGGTGCTGGTGGTGGTGGCCCTCACGATCGCGTTGCTGATCAAGACGTTCGTGGTGCAGGCGTTCTTCATTCCTTCCGGCTCGATGGAGAACACCCTCAAGCCGGGCGACAAGGTGCTGGTCAACAAGGTCCTCTACCACCTGCGCAAGATCGAGCCCGGCGACATCGTGGTGTTCAGCGGGATCGGCTCGTGGGATCAGGCCCCGCCGCCATCACGGCCCAGTTCTGACCCGATTGTGCGGGCGTACGACGCGACGCTGCGGCCGCTGCTGCGGTCGGTCTCCGGGCTGTTCGGTGCGGCGCCAGGGCAGTTCGACTACATCAAGCGGGTGATCGGCGTCCCCGGTGACCACGTGCGCTGCTGCAACTCCCGTGGCCAGATCACCGTCAACGGCGTGCCGCTGGACGAGCAGTCGTACCTGTATCCGGGGGCGACATCGGCCAGCGCTCCGGCTGGCCACTCAGGCCACTTCAATATCACCGTGCCACCTGGCCGGCTCTGGGTGCTGGGGGACAACCGGGCACTGTCAGCCGACTCCCGGCTGCATCGCTCTGCGCCGGGCGGCGGCACGGTACCCGAGAGCAAGGTCGTGGGCCGGGCGTTCCTCATCGTCTGGCCGCTCGACCGGTGGCGGGTGCTGCCGGTGCCAGCGACGTTCTCGCAGCCGGGTATCCGCACGCCCGCGGCCTCTTCCGCTGCCGCCGCAGCGTCTCAGTCGGGCGGGCCGGCCGGCCAGGGAGCAGGCGCCGCGCTGGCCGCTGGGCTGCCGGTCCAGCCGTCGTCGCCGCTGCTGCCGCTGACGGCGGGCATCGGCCTGGCCTTGCCGGTGACCTGGCTGCAGCGGCGGGCGCGCCCGGCGATCCTGGCTGCCTTCCGTGCCGCCCCAGGCCGGCTTGCTGCGCTGGCCGGACTGCTTGGCCTGCGCCGATGATCCGGGTCCGCTGACGTGCGCACGGCTAACAGGTGCCGCCGCGGGCGGCCCGCCTGGCGAGCGGCGCAGCCGCCGGATCAGCCGCCCCGGCGCCGGCGCTAGGCTCGATGCCGATGAGCGATGAGCCGAACACGCCCGACCGGGCCGAGGCGGAAGCGCCCGGGACAGCTGACTGGCCCGCGGGACGGGCGCCGGGCAGTACGGGCGTCCCGGCCGCCGGTCCCCTGGCACGCGGCGAACAGGTAGTCAGCACCGAGCTAGCTGACGGCTCACGCAGCCGGGCGCTTGCTGATGGCATAGGGCTGGATCAGGCTGGTGACGCCACGCCCGACGGTGTCGGCCTGGCTGCCATGCGCCCGGCCAGCGCCCATGCCGACAGCGTGCGGCTGGATCACAGCCCGACCGATGAGATAGAGCCGGTCAGCCCAGGCCCGGACGGCTCAGGAACCAGCGGCTCAGACGGCAGTGGCTCAGCCAGCAGCTCCTCAGGGTCTGCCGGCGCAGCGACCGCCGGCGGCAGCTCTGATGGCGCGCGGACCGACCAGCCAGGGACCAATGGCACGCGGACCGGGCGACCGGAGACCGATGGCCAGCTGGCGGGCCGGCCGGGGTCCGGCGGGGCGGGAAGTGATGGCGCGAGGACCGGCCGGGCGGACTCGGGTGACGCGGGGCCCGATGGCACCGCGACGAGCCGGCCAGAAACCGCTGGCGCTCACGGCGATGGCGCGGCGACAGGCCGGCCGGGAGCCGGTGGCGCCGGGGCCGATGGCGCGGGGGCGGACGGGGCAGGGGCCGGTGGCGCCGGGGCCGATGGCGCGGAGGGCGCAGGCACGGCAGCCGCGAAGCCGTCAGGCGTGCAGCCGCCTGGCGGGCGCAGGCGCAGGTCGTTCTGGCGCGAGCTGCCGGTGCTCGTGGTGGTGGCGCTCACGATCGCGCTGCTGATCAAGACATTCCTGGTGCAGGCGTTCTACATCCCGACGGGCTCGATGGAGAACACGCTGATCCCCGGCGACAAGGTGCTCGTTAACAAGGTGGTCTATCACCTGCGCAAGATCGAGCCGGGAGACATCGTCGTGTTCAGCGGGATCGGCTCGTGGGACCAGCCGCCGCCGCCGTCGCGGCCCAGTTCCGATCCGGTCGTGCGGGCCTACGACGCGACGCTGAAGCCGCTGTTCCGGTCGATCGCCGGGCTGTTCGGCACGGTGCCAGGGCAGACCGACTACATCAAGCGGGTGATCGGCGTACCGGGGGACCGGGTCGCCTGCTGCAATGCCCAGGGTCAGATGACCGTCAACGGCGTGCCGCTGTCCGAGAGCTCATACCTGTTCCCCGGCGCCGCGCCATCCAGGATTCACTTCCACATCACCGTGCCTCCCGGGCGCCTGTGGGTCATGGGCGACAACCGCGCGATCTCCGACGACTCCCGGCTGCACCGGTCAGATCCCGGCAACGGGACCGTGCCAGAGGACAAGGTCGTCGGCCGTGCGTTCATGATCGTGTGGCCGCCGAGCCGGTGGCGAGTGCTGCCGGTGCCGTCGACGTTCGGCCAGCCAGGTATCCATGCCGCCGGATCGCCGGCCGCCAAGACCGCCGCGAGGAGCGCAGCGGCGCTCACGGCTGGCATGCCTGTCGCGCCGTCCTCGCCGCTGCTGCCGCTGTCGGCGGGTTTCGCGCTGGCGCTGCCGGTGACCTGGCTGCAGCGCCGGGCGCGCCCGCTCGTCCGCCGTCAGGTCAGCGCGCTGGCTGACCGGGTCCGTCGGCGCCGGTGAGGCATGCGCACTCCCGTCGAGCGTCAGCCCGGCTACACCCCGCGACGGGGCGGTGGCCTGAGCAGCTATGAGCGCGTCCTTTGCCGGGCCGGCCTGTCCCCGGTAGCGGGGATCGACGAGGCTGGCCGCGGGGCGTGCGCAGGGCCGCTTGTCGTCGCGGCCGTGGCGCTTGACCAGCGGAAGGTCGCCCGGATCACCGAGCTGGCTGACTCCAAGCTGCTCACCGCACCGGCCAGGGAACTGGCCTACCACCAGGTGCTCAGCTGTGCCGTCGGCTGGCACGTGGTGATCATCGAATCAGCCGAGATCGACCGCCACGGCCTGCACGTGAGCAACGTGGCCGGCATGCGCCGGGCGCTGGCCGGGCTGACCTGCCGGCCCGGTTACGTGCTGACCGACGGTTTCCCGGTTCGCGGCCTCGCCGTCCCCGCCCTCGCCATGTGGAAGGGGGATCAGGTAGCCGCGTGCGTCGCGGCGGCCTCGATTGTCGCGAAGGTGACCAGGGATGCCATCATGCGAGAGATGAGCTCGGTTTACCCGGAGTACGGCTTTGCCCGGCATAAGGGTTATTCGACTCCTAGTCACATGCGGGCGCTTTCCGAGCACGGGCCGTGCCTGGAGCACCGGCGCTCGTTCGTCAACGTGGACGGCGTGATCAGGGCCGGGCTTGGCGACGCCGCTGTGGATGTGCCCGGACTGGTTGCCGAGGACGAGAACGGGCAGGTGACCGGTGAGAATGGCCCTATCGTTGACCTCATCGGGGATCACGCCTGGCTGGCTACGGCTGGTTTCGCAAAGACATCGCGTGGCGCCTGAGCGGAGGGATGAGCATGAGCGCGGAGGATCTCGAGAAGTACGAGACCGAGATGGAGCTGCAGCTCTACCGGGAGTACCGCGATGTGGTCGGGCTGTTCAGCCATGTGGTCGAGACTGAGCGCAGGTTTTACCTCACCAACCAGGTCGAGCTCAACGTCCGTTCCACCGCCAACGGCGAAGTGTTCTTCGAGGTCACCATGCAGGACGCCTGGGTCTGGGACATGTACCGCCCTGCCAGGTTCGTCAAGAATGTCCGGGTCGTGACGTTCAAGGACGTGAACGTCGAGGAGCTAGCGAAGAGCGACCTGCAGATGCCGGACGACAAGTAGCGCCTGGCCGCACTGCCTGCCTCAGCAGGACAGGCTGACGAGCAGTTCTGACCTTTGGTCCTGCTTGTCCACAGGCTCAGGGCCATCTGGGCCGCCTTCCACAGCGCATCGTTGATCACCGCGCCGCCCTGGCCCGTGCTGCCACCGTCGAAGGCGGAGGTGGTATCGATGAAACCGAAAGATGCCCTGGGCAAGCTTGGTGAGCAGGCGGCCGTGGATCACCTGCGCCAAGCCGGGATGCGGATTCTCGACCGGAACTGGCGCTGCGCCGAAGGCGAGATCGACATCGTGGCCGCTGAGCGGCGCTCGCTGGTCGTCTGCGAAGTGAAGACGAGGTCTGACCAGCGCTTCGGATCGCCGCTCGAGGCCATCAGCCGGCGCAAGCGCACCCGGCTGCGACGACTGGCGGTGCTGTGGGTGGTAGCCCACGGCGTGCTGTTCGACGAGGTGCGGGTCGACGCGGTCGGGGTGCTGCGCGGGCCGTCCGGGGAGCTTGCCGTCGAGCACGTACGCGGGATCGGGTAGCGCCGGCTCGGCAATGCGCGACCGGACTGGCGATCAGGGCTGCAGGTAGCGCAGCACGGCCAGGACGCGGCGGTGGTCAGCGTCCGAAGGCGCGAGGCCGAGCTTGCTGAAGATGTTCGAGATGTGCTTTTCCACCGCCCGCTCGGACACCACCAGGATCCCGGCGATGGCGCCGTTGGAGCGACCCTCGGCCATCAGCGCCAGCACGTCTCTCTCCCTGGCGGTGAGTGAGGCGAGGTCGTCGCTGCGCCGGCTGGCGCCGATCAGCTGGGTCACCACCTCGGGGTCCAGGGCGGTGCCGCCAGCCGCGATCCGGGTCAGCGCGTCGATGAACTCGCTGACGTCGGCGACGCGGTCCTTGAGCAGGTACCCGACGCCCGCAGCCCCACCGGCCGACGCCGCGCCGAGCAGGTCAGCGGCGTAGCGGGTCTCGATGTACTGGGAGAAGACCAGCACCCCGGTGCCGGGGTGGTCCCGCCGGACCGCGATCGCCGCGCGCAGGCCCTCGTCGGTGTAGCCCGGCGGCATCCGCACGTCGACCACCGTGACGTCCGGGTGGTGCTCGGCGACCGCTGTCAGCAGCGCCTCTGCGGTGCCCACCGCCGCGGCGACGACATGACCGCGATCGGCGAGGATCTCGGCCAGGCCAGCCCGCACCACGGCCGAGTCCTCGGCGATCACAATCCGCATCACGCCGTGGTCCGGTCCGGTCATGCCGGTGATGGCATCTCGATCGTGGCCACGGTCGGTCCGCCGGGCGGGCTGCTGACCTGCAGCGTGCCGTCGACGGTTCGCAGCCGCTCAGCCAGCCCGGCCAGGCCGCCGCCTGGCCTGACCTGGGCGCCGCCGCTGCCGTCATCGCTCACCCTGACCCGCAGTAGTCCCGGCACGTGCACGACTTCGAGCGTGGCGTGCCGCGCGTCGGAGTGCTTGGCGATGTTGGCCAGCAGCTCTGCGGCACAGAAGTAGGCGATGGTCTCGATCCCGGCCGACGGGCGCTCAGGCAGGTCAGCGACGAGTTCTACCGGCACGGCGCTGCGCGCCGCGAGGGTGGCCAGCGCGGTGACGAGGCCGCCGTCGAGAACCGGCGGGTGGATTCCGCGGGCCAGGTCACGAAGCTCGATGATGGCCTCCCTGGCACTGGCGTGCGCGTCGTCGACCAGCTGAAGGGCGCGCTCCAGGTCAGCCTCGGCCCGCGCGCCAGCGGTGCCCAGCTTCTCCCTGGCCAGCCCCAGCTTCATCGCGACGGCGACCATCTGCGCCTGCGCGCCATCGTGCAGGTCCCGCTCGATCTGCTGCAGCTGGGCAGCCGCGTCGTCGACCGCCTGCGCCCTGGTCCGCTCGAGGTGCCGGACACGCTGCGGCAGTGATCCAGGGGCCAGCAGCGCATTGATCAGCGCGCCGTCGGCGATAGCCACAGCCCTGACCTTCCACGGGGACGTGAGCACAAGCGCGGCACCGAGCGGCACCAGCGAGAAGCTGAGCGCGAGGCTGCGTATCGACACGGCGTCGGCCACCGGATTCCACCAGTGCGACAGCCATGGCGTCAGGTGGATCGCCGATCCGCTGGCGCCCGCCGCGTGCAGAATCCCCCACCACAAGGGGAAGGTGAGGAACGGCAGCCCGTAAACCCAGAACGTCGCCACTATGAACCCGCCGAAGGCCAGGATCGGCAGCCTGACCAGCAGGTAGGCGACGGCCCGCCAGCCGGCCGGATCGCAGAGGCTTTCCCGGAACCAGCCGAGGACGCCCCTGCGGCGTGGCCGGGCAGGCGGCGCCGGCACCTGCAAGCCAAGCAGCCCGGCAGCGAGCGCCCGGTGCAGCGCGCCGAGCCGACGGGCGCCGCACAGGGACACGGCGAGCAGTGGCAGGCCAAGCAGCATGCCGGCGAAGCTCATCGACAGGCTGAGACTGATGGCGAAGGCGTCCGCCACCAGGACGAACGCGGGCACGGCCAGCAGGAAGCCGGTCAGCGCGTACTGGCGTTCGGCGATGCTGCGCCGGGTGAAAGGCTCGGCCAGCAGCCGCAGCAAGTCGCGCCGGAATGCCGTCCGGCGATCCGGTGCCAATGAGGGAACGACGGGCGCCGCGATCCGCTCGCGCCACTGCTGATAGGGCTCTGGCCCGACTGGTCCGGCCGGCCGGTCAGGGGCTGCGATCACGCTGTTCATGCCGCACTCTCCGTTCTCGCTCAGTATCCGCGCCGGCCGCGCGTACCGCGAGGTCCGCGCCTGCGCTGGCCCGGCCGCCGCACCGGCTGCCCTGCAAGGCTGCGGTAGCGGCCGCTTGTGCCCCGGCCTCACTTGATGCTCGGTCCGGTAAGGGCAGCCAGGCCACCGTGACGACACCCGAGTTCCAGGTACGGCTAGCACGATCCGCGCCGTTCGGATTAGCGCAAGAACGCAAGCATCAGCCTTAACGGCCATCGACAGCACTCGATCGCTGCGGACTCGGCTTGACTTGCGGACGTCTTGCCGT
>DASXMR010000082.1:0-1825 GCA_036495525.1 Streptosporangiaceae bacterium
GCCGGTGAGTTCCGCGAGCCGCCGTAGTCTCCATGTCAGGAAGAAACGAAGGGCCGAAGTGATGACGCACAGCGCGGTCGAGGAAGACTTCCAGAGCCTGGCGGAGCCGTACCGGCGCGAGCTGCTGGCCTACTGCTACCGGATGCTCGGCTCGGTGCACGACGCCGAGGACCTGGTGCAGGAGACCTACCTGCGGGCGTGGCGCTCCTACGAGCGGTTCGAGGGGCGCTCGTCGCTGCGGACCTGGCTGTACCGGATCGCCACCAACTCCTGCCTGACCGCGCTGGAGAGCAAGGGGCGGCGGCCGCTGCCGAGCGGGCTCGGGGCACCGAGCTCCGATCCGGCCGCCGAGCTGGCGCAGCAGCCGGAGGTCGCGTGGCTGGAGCCGGTGCCCGACGCCATGGTCGGCGCCGCGCCGGGGGACCCGGCCGCGATCGTCACGTCGCGCGAGAGCATCAGGCTGGCGCTGATCACGGCGCTGCAGCACCTGCCGGCCCGGCAGCGCGTCGTCCTGATCATGCGCGACGTGCTGAGCTGGCGGGCCGCGGAGGTGGCCGGGCTGCTCGGCACCAGCACCGTGGCCGTCAACAGCATGCTGCAGCGGGCCCGCCAGCAGATCAGCGAGGCGGCGCCCGCCGAGGACGCGGTGACCGAGCCGGTCACCGCCGAGCAGCGCGAGCTGCTGGACCGCTACGTCGCGGCGTTCGAGAACTACGACACCGGCCTGCTCGTCCAGCTGTTCACCGAGGATGCGGTCTGGGAGATGCCGCCGTACACCGGCTGGTATCAGGGCCCGGCCGACATCCGCCGCCTGGTCGAGTGCAACTGCCCGGCCGAGAAGCCCGGCGACCTGCGGCTGCTGCCGGTCCGGGCGAACGGGCAGCCGGCCTTCGGCATGTACCTGCGCGACGCTGACGGCAGCCATCAGCCGTTCCAGCTGCACGTGCTGCAGTTCCGCGGGCCGCTCATCGACCACGTGGTCTCGTTCTTCGACCTGTCGCTGTTCCCGGCGTTCGGGCTGCCGGACATGATCCCGGCCGGGTCATGACCGAGGCGCGCGCGGCAACCACGCTGTTCGGCGGCGTCGCGTTGCTCGAGCGCGCGGTCAGTTACACGCTCGGCCCGCTGGGCCTGGTGACCCCGGCCCTGCTCACGTGCCGCACGCCGTGCCGGGACTGGGACTTGCGCGCGCTGCTGGCGCACATGAGCGACTCGCTGGCGGCGCTGCACGAGGCGCTGGATCTCCGGGAGGTTGACCTCGAGCCAGAGATGGATGCCAGTCCAGGCTCCGGCCCGGGTTCGAGCAGCATTCCTTACGCTTGCGGCGCCGATCCAGCTGCCGACATGGTCAGCGCGCTGCGCGGCCGCGCGCGCCGGCTGCTCGGCATGCTCGCCGGGACGCACGACGTTCCGGTCAGCATCGGCGGCAGCCTGCTGCCGGCCAGCATCGTGACCAGCGTCGGGGCGATCGACATCGCCGTGCACGGCTGGGATGTCGCGCGCGCCTGCGGGGCGGCCCGGCCGATCCCCGAGCCGCTGGCTGAGGAGATGCTCGCGATCTCGCCGCTGTTCGTCAGCCGGGCCGACCGGCCGTCCCGGTTCGCGCCCCCGGTCCCGGTGCCGGCCGGAGCGAGCGCCAGCGACCGGCTGGTCGCCTACCTAGGCCGCGACCCCGCCTGACGCCCGATGCAGACCCGGCGGTCCAGCGCTCGGCGTCAGCGCACTCGCCAGAGCCTGGCTGCGCGGTCAGATGATGAGGTCGCGATGTTCGCGGACCCAGGAGATCTCGGCCGCGGCCTGCTCGAGAGCTCCTTCGGCGACCCAT
>DASXMR010000083.1:0-52114 GCA_036495525.1 Streptosporangiaceae bacterium
TCGAAGAGGCGGTCAAGCGCCTGGTGCACAAGCACTGCGGGCACGACACGGTTCCGTCTGAGCTGCGCGCCAAGGTGCTGACCCGGATCCAGGCGGTCAGGGCCGAGCTCGAGATAGAGATCCGCACCGACTGATCCGCCGAGCCGGGGATCCGGCGGGCAGCTGATCGGTCATATCCCGCAGTCGCTTGCCGTGCTCAGCCGGCGCCGTGTTGAGCCGCCCCCGTGCTCAGGCCGCCCCGTGCTCAGCTGCATGCGTGCCGTCCGCCCGGGCTGACCAGGGGCGTCGACACCGCCCATCATGGCTGCCATTTGGCTGGCGGCTCGCCGCACGACGGAACTAACGGCACCCGCCCTCTGGGCAAGGGATACTGATTACTATCAGGACTCCTACGATCACGTATAGTTGCATTGCGTCAGAGCCTTACGCAAATCCGGTCTGCGGGATTACTGTAAGTGCTTACAACATGCAAGTTGCACAGCGCTTGTCGCACTCTAGGCGGGCGTGAGAGCTATATGCCGCGGCCGGCCGGGGAAGGGACTGGTCCGACGGCAGCTTTTGGCAGCTTATGGCGGTGGAGTGAGGGGGTCATGGGCAGGGTCTCCTGGGCTGCGTGGATATATATCGCAGCCGTAGCGGCCGCAGCCGCGGCAGTCATCGCGCTGGCACCACCGCACGGCACCAGGCACTGGTGGATCGTGCTGGCCGTGCTTGGCCTGCTCTTCCTGGTCTGCGACTCGATGCCGACAGACCTCGCGACGCGGCAGTCGGTCTGGTCGCCGAGCTCGGCGGCGACGCTCGCCGCGGTGGTGCTGCTAGGGCCGACGGGCGCGGCGCTGATCGGATCGGCAGCCGTGCTCAGCGTGCGGCGGGAAATGCCGGGTGAGCGAATCTTCAACGGCGCGATGTACGCCCTGTCCGGATTCGCCGCCGGGGTGGCATTCCAGCATCTGTACCGGCAGGGGAAGTCCGCCGCCGGGGTAGCATTCGACCCTTGGAACGGGCCGAGGCAGTTCCCCGATAGCGCTGGGTTCAGCCATGTTCTCGTGCCGTTCGCGGCCGCCGCGCTCGTGCACGTGCTGGTCAACCACGGGCTGATCTGGGGCGTGGTGCGCCGCCTCAACAGCCGGGTGCGTGGCGGCTCCCGGAGCAGGCGGATCGAGTCGAGCCTGTCGCTGCTCCTGCTGTCCGATCTTGGCTTTGCCGCGTTCGGGCTGATCATCGCCGTGCTGTGGCAGGTCGTCGACGCGTTCGCCGCGGTCATCGTGCTCGTGCCGCTGTTCGTCGCCCGCTGGGCGATGGGCCAGTTCGCCGAGCAGCAGCGCGCGTACAAGGCGACGATGGAAGCACTCTGCCAGGCGGTGGAGACCAAGGACTTCTATACCCGCGGGCACAGCGAGCGGGTGTCACGCGGGTCGGGGATGATCGCGCGCCAGATCGGCATGCGGCCGGACCGGGCCGAGGCGATCATGGCCGCCGGGATGCTGCACGACGTCGGCAAACTCGGCGTGCCGACCAAGGTGCTGCAGAAGACGGGGCCGCTGACCGAGGAGGAGTACGCGGCGATCCAGCTGCACCCGATGCGCGGGCTGGAGATTGTCCGGGAGATCGGCTTCCTGCAGGAGGCGCTGTCCGGGATCATGCACCATCACGAGCGGATCGACGGCCGCGGCTACCCGATGGGTTTCGCCGGGGACGAGATCCCGGAGTTCGCCCGCGTCATCGCGGTAGCCGACGCGTTCGACTCGATGACCTCGACCCGCTCTTACCGGCAGGCGCGCAGCATCCGCAGCGCCGTGCAGGAGCTGCGGAAGGCGGCCGGGTCGCAGTTCGACCCGCTGATCGTCGACGCGTTCATCGCCGCGCTCGAGGTGGACGGCTGGCGACTGCCTGACCGGCCGGCCGCGCCGGCCGACGGGGCGACGGTGACCGCGCACGACCACGACGACCCGACCGCCCCGCTCCGGGTCGTCGAGAGCTACTGACGGCGGCCAGGTGACCACGCGGCAGCCGGCTGAACGCTGGTCATCGTGGCAGGCGCTGGACTCGGGGCGGCTGCTGCTGCTGGCCGCGGCGGCCATGCTGGCGGTGGCCGCGGTCGCTAGTACCGCGGCGGTCAAGCTGCAGAATATAGGCGGCGTGGCGATCGCGTTCGGGCTGTTCATCGCCGTCGGCGAAGTGCTCCGGCTGGCGCTGCCCGGCGGCCGCGAGGCGGCGCCGATCGCGATGGCCGGCTCGATGTCCTACGCATTGCTGCTAGGCGTCGCCGGGGTCAGCGAGGTAAACGGTAAGCCGCAAATCCTCTACATCCCGGCGCTGCAGGTCATCGCCGTGGTCGCGGTCGGGATGCTGATCGGCGCGCTGCCGCACGTAGTGGCCGGCCGTCCGGCGGGGCTGACCAGCATGTGCACCAGGCTGCTCGCGGTCGCGTGCGTGGCCTTCATCTTCCGCAACATCACCCACCTGAAGATCATCCACATGATGAGCAAATGGTGGGTCGCCGCGGCGGCGATGACCGCGCTGATCATTCTCGGCTGGCTGGTCGACACTGTCATCGGCGCGCTGATCAGGGCCGACGATCTGGGCTCTCGGTTCTCGGTCGGCCTGTGGGACGAGATGCGGGTGCAGTACCCGCTCGGCCTCGCGGTGGGCGCCTCGGTGCTGATCACCGTCTTCGCCGCCGAGGTGATGGGCTTGTGGGTGCTTGCCATCCTGCTCGGCCCGCTGCTGGTGACGCAGGTGGCCTTCCGCAGGTATGCCGGCATCCGCGCTACCTACCTGCAGACCGTGCGGGCGCTGGCCAGGGTCACCGAGGTCGGCGGGTACGTCGAAAGCGGTCACTCGCGGCGAGTCAGCCGCCTCGCCGTCTACGTCGGCCGCGAGCTCGGCATGGCTGAGCAGGACCTGCTCGACCTCGAGTACGCGGCGCTGATGCACGACATCGGCCAGCTCTCGCTGCCCGACCCGATCCCCGGCGGGGCCACCGTGCTGGTATCCGCCGCTGACCAGTGGCGTATCGCCCAGCTCGGCGCCGACGTGATCGAGCAGGCGAAGGTGCTCGACAAGGTCGCCGACCTGGTTCGCTGGCAGAGCCTGCCAAGCCGCGGCACGGCGGGACAGCAGCCGCCGCCGCTCGGCAGCAAGATAATCCGGGCGGTGAACGCGTTCGACGACATGGTGGCTGGCTCGCCGGACCGGGACCGGGCCGCCGCCGCGCTAGAGCGGCTGCGGCTGGGCACCGTGCACGAATACGACCCGGGCGTGGTGGAGGCGCTCAGCCAGGTCGCGGGGAAGCGGCTGATGCACCGGCTGTAAGCTGCCCGGCATGCCCGAATCGGTACTGGTGGCCAACCGGGGCGAGATCGCACGGCGGGTGATCAGGACCGCGCGGGCGATGGGCATCCGCTCCATCGCCGTGTACTCCGAGGCTGACGCCGGTTTGCCGCACGTCACCGAGGCTGACGAGGCGGTGCTGCTCGGCCCGGCCCAGCCGGCCGCAAGCTACCTGAACGCCGGGGCAATCCTGCGCGCTGCACGCGACGCCGGCGCTGCCTCCGTCCACCCTGGCTACGGCTTCCTAGCCGAGAACGCGGAATTCGCCCGGATGGTCATTGACGCCGGGCTGACCTGGATCGGGCCGCCTCCGGCCGCGATCGAGGCGATGGGCGACAAGATCAGCGCCAGGAACCTGATGGAGAGCGCGGGCGTGCCGGTCGCGGCGGGCAGCCGCGAGCCGGTCGCCGACGTCGCCGCGGCCGAGGCCGAGGCAGCCAGGATCGGCTACCCGGTCATGATCAAGGCGGCGGCGGGCGGCGGCGGCATCGGGATGAGCGCGGCGGCTGACGCTGCGCAGCTGCGGGCGGGCTTCGAGACGGCGCGCTCGCGTGCCGAGCGGTTCTTCGCCAGCCCGGCGATTCTGCTAGAGCGCTGCATCGAGCCGGCCAGGCATGTCGAGGTGCAGATCCTGGGACTGGCCGATGGCGAGGTAGTCGCCCTCGGCGAGCGCGACTGCTCGGTCCAGCGGCGGCACCAGAAGGTCGCCGAGGAAACGCCGTCACCCGGCGTCACGCCGGCGCTGCGGGAGCGGATGCTCGCCGCCGCGGTGCTGGCAGGCCAGGCGGTCGGCTACCGCGGGGCCGGCACGGTCGAGTGCCTGGTCGATCCCGCCACGCAGGACTTCGTTTTCCTGGAGATGAACACCAGGCTGCAGGTGGAGCACCCGGTAACCGAGCTGGTCACCTGGATCGACCTGGTCGAGCAGCAGTTCCTGATCGCCGACGGGGCGGCGGCGAGCCTGCCGGACGGCTTGGTTACTCCTGCTGGCCATGCGCTGGAGCTACGGGTGTACGCGGAGGACCCGCGGCGGTTCCTGCCGAGCCCGGGCGTGATCAGCCGCTGGCAGGAGCCAGCCGGGGCCGGGGTGCGGGTGGACGCCGGCTACACGGCCGGCAACACGGTCACGCCGTATTACGATCCGCTGCTGGCCAAGCTCTGCGTGCACGGGCGGGACCGCGCGGAGGCCCTGGCCAGGACCAGGACGGCGGTCGGCGGGTTCGTGATCGAGGGGCCGAAGACCAACCTGCCGTTCCATGCCGAGCTGCTCGACTACCCCGAGTTCGTCAGCGGCGAGTACGACACGGGAATCCTTTCCCGGCTGCGCTCCTAGCCGGCCGTACGGCGAGAATGGAGCCAAGTGCGTGCCCGGCTCGGCCGCCGAGCGCCAGACCCTGGAGGTGGACGTGACCGAGATCCGCGCGGAGATGGTCGCGAACGTGTGGAAGGTCGTCGCATCCGAGGGGAGTCCGGTGGCTGACGGCGACACGCTGGTCATCCTCGAGTCGATGAAGATGGAAATCCCGGTGCTGGCCGAGGGGTCAGGCACGCTCACCAAGCTGGCGGTCGCCGAGGGAGACGTGATCCAGGAGGGTGACCTGATCGCGGTCATCGAGTGAGCAGCGACGGCCTGGCGGCCGGGTTGCGCGGCGCGGTCAGCGCCGTGGTCGCTGATGACGACACCGCGCTGGCGCTCGGCAGCGGCGACGTGCCCGTGCTCGGCACGCCGCGGCTGCTCGCGCTCGCAGAGGCGGCCAGCGTGGCAGCCGTCGCGCCACGGCTCGCCAGCGGCCAGACCACGGTCGGCACTGCGGTGCGGCTTGAGCACCGCAGGCCGAGCCCGGTCGGCACCGAGCTCGCCGTCCAGGCCGAGCTGACCAGCGTGGACGGGCGCCGGCTGGCCTTCACCTTCACCGCACGGCAGGCGCAGCAGCGCGCTGAGGGCGGATCCGGTCGCCCCGGCCGCGACGAGGACGACGGCGATGTGATTGGCGCAGGCACGATCGAGCGGGTGCTGGTGGACCGCGAGCGGTTCGTGGCGCGGCTTCAGACTCCGGTCGTCGACCGCGGGTAGGCGATCGCTGGATCGGTGATGACGTTGACCAGGTAGGGCACCCCGGAGCTGAACGCGCGCCGCAGCGCGGGCCCGATGCCGCCCGGCTCGGTGACGATCTCGCCGGCCCCGCCCAGCGCGGCGACCACCTGGTCGTAGCGGCAGCCGGGCTGCAGCTCGGCCGCTACGTCATAGCCGTACAGCGCCTGCATCGGGTGCTTCTCCAGCCCCCAGATGCCGTTATTGCCGCAGACCATGACCACCGGGAGCCGGTGCCGCACCAGGGTGTCGGCATCCATCAGCGAGAAGCCGGCCGCGCCGTCCCCGAGCAGCAGCAGCACCTGCGCCGACGGCCGGGCGATCCGGGCCGCGATCGCGTAACCGAGGCCGGTGCCGAGGCACCCGTAGGGCCCCGGATCCAGCCAGCCGCCTGGCTGCCGGGGCTCGATGTACTTGCCCGCGTAGCTGACGAAGTCCCCGCCGTCACCGATCACCACCGCGTCGCTGTCGAGCACCGCGGCCAGCTCGCCGTAGATCCGCATCGGGTGGATAGGCATGGCATCGCTGGCCAGCAGTGCCGCGTCGGCGCTGACCGCCGCCCGGCTCGCTTCGGCCAGGGCGGGCAGCCAGCTGGCCGTCCAGGCCGCGCCGCGTGGCGTCACTCCCGCCTGGCCAGCCGCCCCGGCCAGGCCAGTGAAGAAGGCGGCCAGGTCACCGGCCGCTGAGGCGGCCAGCTCACAGTGCGAGGCGAGCGCGCTGGCCGCGTCGGCTACGTGCACCACGGCAGCGCGCGGCGCGCCGTTGCGGCCGCCGAACTCGCCGTAGCCGAGCCGGAAGTCCAGCGGGGTGCCGGCGACGATCACGAGGTCGGCCTCGCCGAAGGCCAGCGATCTGGCGCGGGTGACGAGCAGGTCGTGGCCGGCCGGCAGGATTCCCCGGCCCTGGCCGTTGGCGACGACCGGCAGCCGCAGCTGCTCGGCAGCGTCGCGCGCGGCCGCCGCCGCGCCGCCGAGCCAGACGTCCGAGCCGAGCACGAGCACCGGCCGGCTGGCACCGGCGAGCAGCTCAGCGATCCGGTTCAGCGCCTCGGAGTCGGGCGCGGCTGATGTCTCAGCCTCGGCGCCCGGCAGGCCGCCGGCAGCGGCTTCTGGCGGACCGCCGGCCGCGCCCGGCGGGACCGCAGGGACCGCGGTCACCTCGCCGGCGGTGCCGAACAGCGCCTCGAGGCTCACGTCGAGGAAAACCGGGCCGCGGTGCGGTTCCGCGGCGAGCCGGAAGGCCTCGTCGACCGCAGGGCCCACGCCCGCCGCCTGGTGCTCGGTCCATGCTCGCTTGGTCACCGGGCGCAGCAGCGCCGGGTGGTCGAATTCCTGCAGGCTGCCTGAGCCCCAGCGGTAGTCGGGTGCCCGGCCGCCGATCACCACCACCGGCGAGGCGTTGAAGTGCGCGGTGGTGATCGCGCTGATCCCGTTCGTGACGCCGGGCCCGGCGGTGAGCACGGCCAGGCCGGTGGCCCTGGTCAGCCTCGCCGTCGCCTCGGCCGCGAACACCGCGGTCTGCTCGTGCCGCACGTCGACGATCCGCATCGGCGGGTCAGCCCGCACGGCGCCGTCGTAAAGCGGGAAGACATGCCCGCCGGACAGCGTGAACATCGTCTCGGCACCGTGCCGGCGCGCCGCTGCGACCGCGTGCGCGCCGCCATGGGCCGGTGCAGGGCCGGGTGTCCCTGGCTCAGCGCGCGCCGGGGGAGCGGTCGACGGCTGGTTGCTCATGCGGCGACGTTACCAGCAGGTAGCCGGCCGGTCCCCTGGCACCGGACGGGGTGCCCGGCCGGTGCCGGCCATGCCAGGTCTGCCGCCCCGGCCATGCCAGGTCTGCCGCCCTGGCCACGCCTGGTCTGCCGCCCACGCCACGCCCGGTCTGCCGCCCACGCCAGCCGGAAGTGCGAAGATGGCGGGGTGCCGACGCTGAACGACCTCGCCGTGCGGGCACGCATCGGTCAGGGCGACCTGGACTGGCTGCACGCGCTGGTGTCGGACTGGCAGCTGCTCGCCGACCTGTCCTTCGCCGACCTGGTGCTCTGGGCGCCCGCGCCTGACCGGGCCAGCTGGATCGCGCTGGCCCAGATGCGGCCGACCACCGGTCCGACATCCTTTCCCGACGACATTGTCGGTACCAGCAAGGCGGCAGCCGAGCGGCCGTTCCTCGATGTCGCGATGACGGAGCGGAGGATCTGGCGGGAGGGCGACCCGGAATGGAGCGGCGACGTCCCGGTCAGGCACGAGACCATCCCGGTCATGCGCGACGGCCGGGTGATCGCGGTGATCGAGCGCTCCACCAACCTCGACGCGGCGCGCACGCCAAGCCGGCTTGACCTGGCCTATCTGCGCGCAGCCGACGACCTGGCCCGGATGGTGGCGGAAGGAACCTTCCCCTGCCCGGCTGAGGAGCCGGCCCTGGTCAGGTCGCCGCGGGTCGGGGACGGCATGCTGCGGCTAGGCCGTACCGGGAAGGTCAGCTACGCCAGCCCTAACGCGCTGTCGGCCTACCGCCGCCTTGGCCTCACCGCTGACCTGGTCGGCAAGGAACTCGGGCCGCTGACCGCGCGGCTGTGCGCGAGCGCCGAGCCCCGCGACGACTCGCTGATGGTCGCCGCCAGTGGCCGGGCGCACGTGGAGACCGAAGTCGAGGCCAACGGCTCGGTAGTGCTGCTGCGGACCATCCCGCTGGTGGTCGGCGGGGTCAGGTCCGGCGCGCTGATCCTGCTGCGGGACGTGACCGAACTGCGGCGCCGGGAACGCGAGCTGATCACGAAGGACGCGACGATCAGGGAGATCCATCATCGGGTCAAGAACAACCTGCAGACGGTGGCCGCGCTGCTGCGGCTGCAGGCGCGCAGGCTCAGCGCCCCTGAGGCACGCGCCGCGCTTGAGGAGGCCATCCGCCGGGTCGGGTCGATAGCGATCGTGCACGAGACGCTGTCCCGCGAGCCCGGTGAGATCGTCGACTTCGACGACATCGCTGGCCGGGTCGCGATGATGGCCGGCGAGGTCTCAGCACCGGTGACCCGCGTCACGCCCCGGCTGTCCGGTGCGTTCGGCCTGCTCCCGGCTTCGGTGGCCACGCCTCTTTCGCTGGTGCTGACCGAGCTGATGCAGAACGCGCTGCAGCATGGCCTGGCACGGCGCGCCGATGCCGGGAGCGGCGAGCTTGAGGTATCGGCTGACCGCAGCACGCGCCGGCTCACCGTCACGGTGACCGACAACGGGGTCGGCCTGCCCGATGACTTTGACCTGCAGTCAGCCGGGAGCCTCGGGCTGCAGATCGTGCGGACGCTAGTGGTCAGCGAGCTGAACGGAAGTCTCGATATCGCGCAGCGGCCGGGCGGCGGTACCAGGGTGCTGGTGGACGTGCCGCTGGACGGGGCGGCAGAGCCCGCCCAGCCGCCAGCTGACGCCTTAGCCGCGAACGGCGGCTACCAGGGCAGCAGGGTGCTCAGGCCGTCGCCTGCGCCCTGACCCTGGCGGTGCGGCGCTTCAGCGCCCGCCGCTCGTCCTCGCTCAGGCCACCCCATACGCCCGCGTCCTGCCCGCTCTCCAGCGCCCACTGCAGGCACGACTCCATCGCCGGGCATCGCCGGCAGACCTGCTTGGCCTCGTCAATCTGCAGCAGCGCGGGGCCGGTGTTGCCGATCGGGAAGAACAGCTCCGGGTCGACGTCTTGACAGGCGGCGTGGTGACGCCAGTCCATGAGGTTCACTCCTCAACGAGGGCGGGCGGTCCCGTGGCCGAAGTTCCGCCACCTCAGTCGTGCTTGTGAATGATTTCACGAGCTATATCATATGTCGGGATTATTCCGATTCCCGAGCTTAGGTTTCTCTCAGAGTCACGGAACATAGGTCCCGGTCTGACTCTCCCGGTGAAGCTGTGACAGGCTGTGCCCTGTTGCGGCTGCCCTAATCCTGGGTGCACCGCTTACGCGCCCTGCCTGCCCGGCCGTGCGGCGCGTGGCTAGCGCGCCCCTCGCCGGGAGCGTTTTAACCCTCTCAAGCTTGTGGATCATTCGCAAGGGTCTTTGGCAAAGGTTAGGACCGGTTTCGGTGTCAGATGAGTCACATTTGCGGCATGGATCGCGGGCTGCGCGGCGGCGTACTCGCCGTAAGTGATACCGAGATAGTCCGCGTTGCGACTCAATAGCTATTTTTGCGCCCATCTAGTGCCCGAGCCCGCCCGTAAGGTCAGGCGATGACCCGCAGCGCATCCGGTACGGCCCGGAAGGTCACCCGCTCTTCCTCGCCGACGTACTCGCCGTCGACCTGCAGCGCTATCGGGCGATCCGAGCGCACGGTCAGCGCCGCCCGGTCGTGCAGGCTGACCAGCCGGCGGCCGCTTGGCGGCCCCTGACCCCGGACGGACAGCATCTGCCGCAAGGTGAGCAGTGTTCGCACTGTGCCCAGGCTGCAGAGCGCGAGGACATCGAGGCCCAGCTCGAAGCCCGCCAGCGGGCTCGCCTGCACCGGGCGCTCGCCCAGGTAGGTCCATGGTGCGGTGTTCGAGACGATGCAGACGAACGCGCGGCAGGTGCGGCCGCCGTCGTACTCGAACGCCAGCGCCGGATGACGCCGGTCGGTGACCTGGAAGAACTGCCGCCCCGCCATCCGCAGGTACAGCGCGGGGGTGACCGCCCGGCCATGCGCGCGCCGGCCTTCGACCGCCCTGACTACCTCGGCGTCGAGCCCGAGGCCGGCGTTGAACGCGAAGTACCGGCGGCCGGCCAGGCCCAGGCCGATGCTCCGGTGCCGGTCCTCGCCGATGGCCTGCAGGATCTGGCCGGCCGCGTCCACCGGGTCGGCTGGCAGGCCGAGGGAGCGGGTGAACACGTTCGCGTTGCCGCCAGGCAGCGCCGCCATCACCGGCCTGGCCGTCGCGCCGGCCGAAGGCCCGGCCGCGGCCATGATCCCGTTGACCGCCTCGTTGACCGTGCCGTCCCCGCCGAAAGTGAGCACGAGCCCGCGGCCGTCGGAAGCGGCGCTGGCTGCCAGGCTCGCTGCGTGGCCCCGGTACCGTGTTTCTACGACCTCTAGGTCGACAGCAGAGGCCAGGGCGGACGCGATGACGTCACGGCGCAGCCGCGTCGTGGAGGTGGCGTGTGGGTTCACGATCAAGAGCGCGCGCACGCGCTCAGGCTAGCGATGCCTCTTCAGCCGCAGGTCAGCAGCGGGCCAGCCAGGGCGTGCGGCCGCCAGCTCAGCAGCGGTCAGGGGCCGATGCTGGCTCGTCCGCCCTGCCGGGCACCGTGCTCGCGCTCGCGGCGATCCAGGCCGTAGAGACGGCCGGCCTGCTGGCAGCGACCGTACTGGTAGCCATCGACACCGCCACTGGCAAGTCCTACCAGGCCGCCAGTGGCATCGCGCTGACCCTGATCGGCGCCGGCACGGTCGTCGCGCTCGCTTTCGTGGCCGCCGGGCTGCGCCGTGGCCGCCGCTGGAGCCGCACCCCGGCGCTGCTGACCCAGCTCTTCACCGGCATCGTCGGCATCTACCTGGTGCAGGGGCACCGTTTCGAGTGGGGCGTGCCGGCGATCCTGCTCGCGGTGGCTGGCATGGCGCTGCTGTTCGCGCCGCCCAGCGTCCGGACGCTTGCGGCCGGCCAGCCCGGCCAGGGCGGCCGGACCAGCTAAGCGCACGGCTAGGCCCGGCACGCGCCCGGAGGCACCGGGCTGCCGCCGCGGTGGCTAGCCGCCAGGCGGGCTACTCGTCCGTGGTAAGGCCCTCGCGCAGCTGCGTCAGCGTCCGCGCGAGCAGCCGCGACACGTGCATCTGCGAGATGCCCAGCTCGGTGGCGATCTGCGACTGGGTCATGTTGCCGAAAAAGCGCAGCAGCAGGATCCGCTTCTCCCGTGGCGGCAGCTGCTCAAGCAGCGGCTTCAGTGACTCGCGGTACTCGACGCCCTCAAGCGCCTCGTCGACCATGCCGAGCGACTCAGCCACGGCCGGCGCGTCGTCGTCGCCTGAGTCCGGCGCGTCAAGCGACACGGTCGAGTAGGCGTTGGCGGACTCCAGGCCCTCCAGCACCTCGTCCTCGCTCATCTGCAGGTGCTCGGCGAGCTCCGACACCGTCGGCGCCCGGCCGAGGCGCTGGGCGAGATCGCCGATCGCCTTGGTCAGCGACAGCTTCAGCTCCTGCAGCCTGCGTGGTACCCGGACTGCCCAGCCCTTGTCCCGGAAATGGCGCTTGATCTCCCCGACGATCGTCGGCGTCGCGTAGGTCGAGAACTCCACGCCGCGGTCCAGGTCGAACCGGTCGATGGACTTGATCAGGCCGATGGTGGCGACCTGGGTCAGGTCGTCCAGCCACTCCCCCCGGTTGCGGAAGCGACGAGCCAGGTACTCCACCAGCGGCAGGTGCAGCTCGACCAGCTCACTACGTATGCGCAGCCGAGTCTCGTCGTCTTCTGGCAGGTGAGCGAGCTGCTCGAACAGGTCTCTCGCGTGCCCCCGCTCGCGTCCCCCGCCCGGCACCCGGGCCGCGACACCCGGCGAGTCTTCCTCGTCCGGCCGGACCTGCGGCAGGCCGGGCGCGGCGGCGTCACCGGCCAAATCCAGCACCGCCGCGGCGGGCCCGTCGCCGTCTCCGGCCGCGGGCCGCCCTCTGGCCTGAATGCCTTCCGCCGTCTCGAACTCTTCGGTCAAGGCGAACTCAACTTCCCCCGTCACACCGACCCCGATGAATGCCTGCTCTTGCGCATGACGATCGTGAGCCGGTCCCCTGGCCCGGCGTGCGCCTCGACGTTGCCGGCGAGCGCGGTCAGCACGGTCCACGCAAAGGTGTCGCTGGCCGGAACTCGCGGCGTCAGGCACGGCACGGACACGGAGATCGTCATCTCGAGGCCGAGCGTGAAACTGCACTCCAGGCTGCTGCCGGGAATGGCCTGGCCGAGCAGCATCGCACATGCCTCGTCCACGGCGATGCGCAGGTCCTCGATCTCGTCCAGGGTGAAGTCAAGCCTGGCGGCCAGCCCGGCCGTCGCCGTGCGCAGCACCGACAGGTACGCGCCCTCGGCTGGCAGCCGGACCGTCACCTGGTCCTGCGGCTGGGCGGCGCTGTCCGGCCTGGCCGAGCCGGCCGTGGCGAGCGCGCTGCTGCCGGTCGCCGGGGCGCCTGATCGCGCGCTGCCGGCGAGCCGGGCGCCCCCTGCCCGGTCGGCCGCGGGCGCCGGATCGTGGCCGGCCCTGGTGCCTGCCCTGGCTGCCGCTGCGAGCCTGTCATCGGTCACGTCTGTCCTCCAGCCCGTACCGGGCACCCGATCCGCCGGCGTGGACTTCCGGCTTTCCTGCAACTTACCGTGAGCGCCGCGTTGCGCTTACACGCACGGCCGGGCACCGCGCGAGCAACCACTTCCCCTGACCGGCCGGCCGGGGGAGCCAGCGCCGCGCGGCCTCCCGGCCGTGCTGGAGTCTTCGCGTGCTGCGGGTCAGGCCTGCTTGGTCTCCCAGAAGATCTTGCTGATCTCGTCGATCTTAGACAGCAGGGCGTCCGCGGTGGCAACGTCCGTGCTGGACTTGGTGCCGCCGCCGCCTCCCGCCAGCTTGGTCGCCTCGTTGAACAGCTGGTTCAGCTGGGGGTACTTCTCGAAGTGCGGCGGCTTGAAGTAGTCCGTCCACAGCACCCAGAGGTGGTGCTTGACCAGCTCGGAGCGCTGCTCCTTGATCAGCAGTGCCCTGGTGCGGAACTCGGGGTCGGAGTTGCCCGCGTACTTCTCGCAGATCGCCTTCACGGACTCGGCCTCGATCCTGGCCTGCGCCGGGTCATAGACGCCGCAGGGAAGGTCACAGTGCGCGTACGCGGTGGCCCTCGGCTCGATGAGACGTGCGAGCAGTCTCATTGATCTCCTTCTCTCATGCTCAGATCATGGGTACCGGATTTCTGACAGTACCCCGTGCCCTGCAGGGCACTCAGGGAGGGATACGTGCGCTGGCCGATCTGGCGGGTGGCCGTCGCCGAGCGGTCGATGGAGCCATCGCTGCGACCGGGAGACTGGCTGATCGTGCGCCGCCGGATGCGGGCGGGCGAGCCGCCGCAGATCCGGCCGGGCCAGATCGTGGTGGCGCGTCACCCAGGCCGGCCCTCGATGCTGATCGTCAAGCGAGCGGTCCGCCAGCAGGCGGACGGCTGGTGGCTGGAATCCGATAACCCGGGCGCTGGCGCGGTGGACAGCACGCGGTTCGGACCGGTGCCGCCCGGTCTCATCGAGGGCACAGTGCTCGGCCGGTACCGGACGGCCAGGCGAACTGCCGGCCGGCCCTGACGTGCCGATGGCCCCCGTCCGGCGGACGGGGGCCATCGAGCGTGCTAACCGGGACTCAGCTCGCAGCCGGCTCCGCCTCACCCGACTGACGTGCCACCAGCGCCTCCATCTCCTCCCTGGGCAGCTTGACTGCCTGCGCCCAGAAGTAGATGACCACGCTGAACACGATGACGATCAGCATGTCCCACCAGAACGGGATGCGGCCGGTGTTGACCGGCGCCTTCACCGCGCCGCCATCGAACTGGCCCTGCCAGGAGATGATGCCCATGCCGATCAGGTACACCGGCAGCCAGGTGGCCGACTTCCAGTCCAGCGGCGGCCGCTGCTTGTCGAACGCCATGGAGACGCCGATCAGGATGTAGCCGATCACCATGACGATGCCGAGCTTCCAGATGACCTCGAAGCCGGACCAGTAGATGATCAGGCTGGCGATCGCGAACGCGGCCGGGCCGAGTATCGCGGCGACTGGCATCCGGTACGGCCGGACCGCGTCCGGTACCTGCCCGCGGAACGCGCCGAGGGACAGCGGGCCGCCCGCGTACATCAGCACGCTGGCGCCGGTGACGAGGCCGACCAGCGCGCTCCAGCTCGGGAACGGCAGCAGGAAGAGCAGGCCGAGCAGGAACGAGAGGATCAGGCTGATCCACGGCACGCCATTCTTGTCTACCCTGGCGAAGATCTGCGGGTAGTACCTGTTCCTGGCCAGGCCGTAGCCGATCCGCGAGGTCGAGGTCTGATACACCAGGCCGGTCCCCGACGGGGAGATGAAGGCGTCGATCCGCAGGACCACCGCCAGCCAGCCGAGTCCCACGCCTGTTGCCAGGAACGCCAGCGGGCCGAGCTGCATGCTGGCGTTGCCCTTCAGCGCTCCCCAGCCGTGCGCCAGGTCAGCCGGCCGCAGCGCGCCGAGGAAGACCACCTGCAGCAGGATGTAGATCACCGTGCACAACAGGATCGCGGTGATGATCGCCCTGGGGAGGTTGCGCTGCGGGTCGCGCACCTCACCGGCGAGCTGATCGGCCTGCTCGAAGCCGAGGTAGGCGAACACGATGCCTGCGCCCGGGATCGCGGCGAACATCGCCTTCGTGCCGAACGGCATGAAGCCGCCGTGCGAGTTGAAGTTGCTGCCGTGGAACTGGGTGGCCAGGAAGATGATGGCCAGGATCGGGATCGCGATCTTCCACCAGGTGAGCGCGACGTTCACCCGGTTGAACAGCCGCATCGCCAGGAAGTTCACCGCGGTGAAGATCGCCATCAGGATAACGCTGATGACGAAGCCCAGCCCGGTGACCTCCTGGTTGCTCGTGCTGTACAGGCCGTGCCAGTAGAAGGCCAGATACTGCATCACCGCGAAGCACTCGATCGGCGCGACGGTGACCGCCTGTACCCAGGAGAAGAACCCGAACGAGATTCCGGCGACGCTGCCGAAGGCAAAGTGCGGGAATCTCGCCGTGCCGCCGGCCACCGGGTACATTCCGCCCAGCTCAGCGTGCACCAGGGCCAGGACAATGATCATCACGCCCGCGATGCCCCAGGCCAGCAGGGCCGAGGTGCCGGTGGAATACGAGGCCTTCCACGAGCCGAACAGCCAGCCGGATCCGATGATCGAGGTCACGGACGCCCAGGTGGCGCCGACCAGACCCATCTCCCGTCTCAGGCCAACGTCCCCCGGTCGCTTGAGGGAGGGTACCGCCGCAGTTGCCATTGCCGAACCTTCTTTCGGGTCCGCATACGTGGGCCATACGCCCGTTGAGTTGCCCATCATGCTAATGATCGACTCGGCCGTTGAGAAGAAGTTCGGCGGAGTCAATTCAGTAACGCCAGCTCCGTGATCACTTCATCGAGCCGCCATAGACGCTCCCTTTCGGTCATCTGCCGGCCAGAACGCCAGCGCCGAGCCCGCTGGCGTGCTGCGGGTGTTTTCAGCCTCGATCAGTACCTGCGGGCGAATCGGAGCCGCGTCGCAACGCTGTTACGGAGCGATTCGCCGGGCTGAGGCTGCCCGATGACGCTCCGGTCACGCCGGGTTAACCTGGTCCAGGGTCGCGGCTCGCTCGGAGGAGGGCCCGATGCTGCGCAGAATCGGGTACGGGGTGGCGCTGGCCGGCGCTGCGGCGGCGCTGATCGTCGTCGGCTGGCCGGCTGCCGGGGCCGGTCCGGCCACGGTGATCAACCGCGCCGACGCGATCGCGATCCTGCTTATCCTCGCGGTGCTGCCCTGGGCGGCGCGCCGGCGGTTCGGCCCGGCCGGGGGCGGCTGGCGGCTGCTGACCCGGACCGCGGGCTATGCGGTCCTGCTGGGCCTCGTACTGATCAAGTCCTATGTGGAGCGCTTTGAATACGCGGCGCTGCCCGGCCGGTCGTGGCTTGTCGGCCTGTGGGCCGGCGAGTTCGTCTTCCTGGCCGTGACGGCCGTGTACCTCACCGGGCTGCTCGCCGTCACTGCGGGCCGGCCTCCGGCCGGCCCGGCGGCGCTGGCGGCTGGCGTCGTCACCGGCGGAGCGGCCGGACTGGTCGCGTTCGCGCTCCCGCCGGTCGGCAACCCGCTGCACGTGACGAAGGGATGGCTGGCCCTGCTGCACGGCCTCGGCTGGGGCATCGGCGTGCCAGTTCTGCTCGGCGCGGGCGTTGCCGCCGGGATGGCTGCCGCCAGGCGGGCCGCTGGCCGGGACGGGCGGCTGTCGCGTGCCGACTCCCGCACCAGGCAGGCTGTCATGGCCGGGTTGTGCGCGGGCGCAGCCGCTGCGCTGCTGCTGTCCGTGGCCGGGATCAGCGCAGCAGCGCTGCTGCCGCACCAGGCGATGAGCTTCCACCTGAGCCTGGCGGCCATGCGCCAGAACAGGAACATCCCCGCCGGGGTCCTGGAGTTCGAGCTGAGCGTCCGGGCCAGCGCGGCTGGTTACCTGCTGGTCCTCATCTTCTTCCCGTTCCTCGGGGCCGGGCTCGGTGCGTGGGGCGGGATGTTCGCTGTCGATCAGGGCGGGGACGACGGCGGTGGCGGTGGCGGAGGCGGCGGTGGCGGTGGCGGTGATAAGCAGCCGGACCCGCCGCCGGGCGGACGGCAGCTCGATCCGGAAGGCGGGCCGGCTTTCCTCGCCGGGTACTTGCACGAGCTGCCCGATCTTGCTGGCCTGATCGCGGCAGGTGAGCGCGAGCCCGCCGTGCCCGACCGCGCCGGGCGCAATGCCTAGTCCGGCTCGCCGGTGATCGCATTTCCGGCTGGATGCCCATGCAGCGGTCCCCGCGGCTCCAGCATTTCCGGTGCGGGCTTTACCGGATGGGCATTTGATCGGGCCGGGACGGCTGAAGATTTCTCTTCGCTGTCATGGCGCCGGCCGGGCTAGCCGGCGGCGGACGAGGCCGAATAACGCGCGCGGCTCGGCAGCGCGGTCACGTTTGCCTTATCGGGGCTGTGGTCGGCGCAATACCTGGCCGGTCGGCCGGGCCGGGTGCCGGCGAAGACGCCAGGGCAGCCAGGCGCGGCACAGTTGCCGAGGTGGCTCAGCCCGAGCTGGCTGAGGATCATGGCCAGCCCGAGCACGGCGGCTGCGCCGTACCGGTCGGCGAGCGAGCCAATCGGCTCGAGGTGCAGGTGCCAGCCGGAGCGATCATGGTCTGCCAGGCAGGGGCGCACAGGGTAACGGACCAGCAAGGCGTTGAGCTGGCTGGCGGCGGCTGCCTGGTCACCCCTGGCTGCGGCGGCGAAGATCTCGGCGAGCTCCGCGCGCAGCTCCCGCAGCGCCCCGAGGTCATGCGCGGTGCACGGCCCGGCCAGGTACGGGTCATCGGCCGACAGCGCACGCAGCGCGTCGATGTTGCCGAGCTGGTCCCCGTCGCTGGCGCCGCTTGTTACTGCTGTGTTCACAAGGCGGACGGCTAGCTCGGCATAGGACGTGAAATCCAATTTGTGATCCTCAGCCGGGAAGCTTTTTCTACTAGTGCCGTTTCGCGAATCGAGTATGGCACAGCCAATGCCGATAGTGACAGAACAGATGCAGCGCGCTGATGTCACGGCGCGGCCGGCTAGGGTCCGTGTCCATGTTCGCGATCACCGCGGCGCGCATTGATGCCGCCGACCCGCTGGCCGGCCTGCAGCTTGGCGAGCGGCCCGAGCCGGCCGTCCCGGACGGGTGGACGACCGTCACCGTCAGGGCCGCGGCGCTCAACCATCACGACGTGTGGTCGCTGCGCGGCGTCGGGCTGCCAGCTGATCGGCTGCCGATGATCCTCGGCTGCGACGCCGCCGGGGTAGTCGAGGACGGCAGCGAGGTGGTGGTGCACGCCGTCATCGGTGACCCGGCGGCTGCCGGCGGCGACGAGACGTTCGACCCTCGCCGCTCGCTGCTGTCCGAGCGCCACGACGGGACTTTCGCCGACCGGGTGGCCGTGCCCACGCGCAACCTGGTGCCCAAGCCAGCGGTGCTCTCGTTCGCCCAGGCCGCCTGCCTGCCAACTGCTTACCTCACCGCTTACCGCATGCTCTTTACCAGGGCGCCCATCAAGCCCGGCGACACCGTCCTGGTGCAGGGGGCCGGCGGTGGGGTTGCCACCGCGCTGATCCTGCTCGGCCGCGCGGCCGGCTACCGGGTGTGGGTGACCAGCAGGAGCGAGGAGAAGCGTCAGCGCGCCATCGAGCTGGGCGCGGACCAGGCTTTCGACTCGGGCGCGCGGCTGCCCGAGCGGGTGGATGCGGTGATGGAGTCGGTCGGCGAGGCGACCTGGGCGCATTCGCTGCGCGCGCTGCGGCCGGGCGGGACCATCGTGGTCTGCGGGGCGACCAGCGGCCCCGCGCCGTCCGCCGACCTCAACCGGGTGTTCTTCCTGCAGCTTTCGGTGGTCGGGTCGACCATGGGCAGCCGCGACGAGCTCGCCCGGCTGGCGCGGTTCTGCGAGCAGACCGGGGTGCGGCCGCTGATCGACCGGACCCTGCCGCTGACTCAGGCGCGGGACGGCTTCGCCGCGATGATCTCCGGGGACGTCTTCGGGAAGATCGTCTTTACCCGCTGAGCGCTAGTCGTCCTGCCCGGCCGGCTGATCTGGCTCGGCCGGGCCGGCTGGCTCGCTGCGTCGCCCGCCTGACTTGCCAGCTGGGCCGTCGGACTCGCCGCCAGCGCCAGCTTCCTGGTCGCCAGCGCCGGCTGCCCGGCCGCCAGAGCCTGCCGCGCCGCGCGCCCCAGCGGACCGGGTTCCCTCGTCCGCCTGCCCGCCTTGATCGGCCGGTGGCCGGCTAGCGCCGCCGAAAACCTCGTCCTTGATCCGGGTGAGAGAGTCCTCAAGGATCTCCCACAGCTCGCCGAGGCCCTTCTCGCCGATGTACTCAGCCTGGCCGGCGGCCGTGCGCAGCTCCCTGGCGAAGTCGATGGCCATATGCTCCAGGTCGCGGAAGAACCAGGGGCCCGGCTGGCCCGCACGGCCTGACCCGCGCCCGCCTCGCGCACTGCCCGCCCGGCCACCCTGACCGGAACCGCCGAGCCGGTCAGCCCAGTCCTGCCAGTTCGCCCACGCTGCCCAGTCCGGGCGGCCTGGCCACTCGCCACGGTCCCTGCGGCCGCCGCCACGCTGTGCCCGGAACCAGTCGCGCATGTCCTCCCGTGCCCGGCGGGCGTTCTCGCGGACTCGCCGCGCTTCTTCCCGCGCCGCATCGTCGTCCGCGCCCCGGTCGTGGTCCGAGCGCCGCCCGGCGTGGCTGTCGCCGTCCTCCGCAGCCGACCGGCCGGCGGCTCCAGCGCCACCTCCGGCCGGCTGCTGGCTGGCGCCTGCGTGCGGCTCGTCAGCTGATCCTGGTGCCCGGTCAGTGGCCGAGGGCCCGGAGCCGGCCGGGCGCTCAGCGCTGGCTGCTGCCCAGACATCGCCCTCGGATTCAGGCCCCGGCCGCGGCCCGGCTCCGGCCGGCTGGCCCTCACTGGCTGGCGGCGGCGTGCCGTCTGGCTGCTGCCCGGTGTCAGCCGGCTGGCCGGTGCCCGGCTGCTGCCCGGCCGCTGACCGCTGGCGAGGTCCGGAAGCCTCCCCAGCGTCAGCTGGCTCGCGGTCCGGCCGGCCGGGTGACCTGGCCTGCCTGCCTTCCCGGCGGACGTCCCTGGCTACCCAGGTAAATTCCTCGCGCAGGTTACGCACCGTCTCGCGAACGTCCTGCGAGATCTCCCTGGCAATGTCCCTGACTGACTCGGTGAGCTCTTCCTCCAGGTCAGCCAAGTCGTCCACCCGGGCGTGAATCTCCTCCCGGCCCTTCTCGGTGATCCGGTACACCTTCTTGCCGTCGACCTCGTCGTGCGTGACCAGGCCTTCCTCCTCCAGCCTGGCCAGGCGCGGATAGATGGTGCCGGGCGAGGGGGAGTAGATGCCCATGAAGCGGTCCTGCAGCAGCCGGATGACCTCGTATCCGTGTCGCGGCGCCTCGTCGAGCAGCTTCAGCAGGTACAGGCGCAGCCTGCCGTGCCGGAAAACCGGGCTCATCGCACATCCTCCCTCTGGCCAGCGCTCACGCGGTCCCGCATAGGCGGTTCGGCGGCGGAGCCAGGGCCGTCAAGCGGCAACACACATACGATATATCGTGTCTGTCAAAAAGCAACTCGTCACGGGCTGCTTCGCACGTCAGAGCCGGTTCCGCGGCTCCCCGCACGGCGCGCCTGGCCCGGCCGGCGCGGCCAGGCGCCGGCCGGGCCAGGGCACCGAGCGCATCGCAGCGGCGGCCAGCCGAGCCGGCCGCGCCGTCCTCCAGAGCCAGGGCTACTCGTCCTCGTCGAGCCGGGCGAGCCAGTTGGCCAGCCGGTCCACCGCTGCCTCGTCGCCGGGGTTCAGGTCGACGAACTCCCGCAGCCGCTCGGCCAGCCAGCCCAGAGTGACCTCGTCAGTCCCGCGCCGGTCGCCGAGTTCCTCGATGCCGCGGTCGGTGAAGTACACCGTCAGCCGCCCAGGCCGAGCGCGGCATCGATCAGCCCGGCGTGCTCGGCCGCGTGCGCCCTGGCGGACCCGGCGGCCGGCGCGGGGCTGGCCGGCAGCGAGATCAGGCCGATGGCGCGGCCGATGAGCCGCGGCAGCTGCAGCACGATGAACGGTCCCGCGCCCATGTTGGCCGGCTCCTCCTGCACCCAGGAGACCTCCTGAGCCTGCGGGTAGCGGGCCAGCTCGGCGGCGATCTGCTCGCCCGGCAGCGGATAGAAGCGCTCAGCGCGGATCAGCGCGACGTCCTGCACGCCGGCCGCTGCGCGTCGCTCGGCGAGCTCGTGGTAGATCTTCCCCGCGCACAGCAGCACCCGCCGCACGCCGGCCGGGTCAGGGCTCGCCGGGTCGGCGAGTACCGGCAGGAACGCGCCGCTGGTGAAGTCGCTGACCGATGAGGTGGCTGCCTTCAGCCGCAGCATGGACTTGGCGGTGAACACGATCAGCGGCTTTACCCGGCCGGACAGCGCGTGCAAGCGCAGCAGGTGGAAGTAATTCGCCGGCGTGCTGGGCAGCGACACGGTCATGTTGTCCTGCGCGCACAGCGAGAGGAACCGCTCGATTCGCCCGGACGAGTGGTCAGGTCCCTGGCCGTCGTAGCCGTGCGGCAGCAGCAGTACCACGCCGGAGCGCTGGCCCCACTTCTGCTCGCCGGAGCTGATGAACTCGTCCACGATGGTCTGCGCCCCGTCGATGAAGTCACCGAACTGGGCTTCCCAGCAGACCAGGGCGTCGGGCCTGGCCACGGAGTAGCCGTACTCGAACCCGACAGCGGCGAACTCCGACAGCAGCGAGTCGTAGACGTGGAATTTCGCCGTCGCGGTGTTGAACGTGCGCAGCGGCGTGTACTCCGCACCTGTGTGCCTGTCGACCAGCACGGAATGCCGCTGGCCGAAGGTGCCACGCCGGGTGTCCTGGCCAACCAGCCGGACGGCGTGCCCGTCGATCAGCACGGAGCCGAAAGCCAGCAGCTCGCCGGTGGCCCAGTCGATCTCATTGCGCTCGACCATTGCGGCCCGCCGCTGCAGCTGCGGCAGCAGCCTCGGGTGCGGCGTGAAGCCGTCGGGCATGTTCAGCTGAGTATCGATGATCCGCTTCACCGTCTCGGCGGTGATCGCCGTCACCGGCTCGGCCTGCCGCGGCTGGCTGGCCTGCCGCTGCGGAGCCGCTGCCACCTCGGCCTGCTGGCCAGCAGCGTCCCTGGTCTCGGTGAAGGCGCGCTCCAGCTCCTGCTGGTACTCGCGCAGTGCCTGCTCCGCCTCGTCCAGGGTGATGTCACCGCGGCCGATCAGCGACTCGGTGTACAGCTTGCGTGTCGACCGCTTGGCATCGATCAGGTCGTACATCAGCGGCTGGGTGAACGACGGGTTGTCGGTTTCGTTGTGCCCGCGGCGCCGGTAGCAGACCAGGTCGATGACGACGTCCTTGCGGAACGCCTGCCGGTACTCGAACGCGAGCCGGCCCACCCTGACCACTGCCTCGGGGTCGTCGCCGTTGACGTGGAAGATCGGGGCCTGGATCATCCTGGCCACGTCAGTGGAGTACACGCTCGACCGCGAGTACTCCGGCGCCGTGGTGAAGCCGACCTGGTTGTTCACCACGATGTGCACGGTGCCGCCGGTGCGGTAGCCGCGCAGCTGCGACAGCTCGAGCGTCTCGGCGACGACGCCCTGGCCGGCGAACGCGGCGTCGCCGTGGATCAGCACCGGCAGCACGGTGAAGCCGGGCTCGCCCATGTCGATGACGTCCTGCTTGGCGCGGACCACGCCCTCGAGCACCGGGTCGACGGCCTCCAGGTGGCTCGGGTTGGCCACCAGTGACGTGGGGATCTGGGTACCGTTCCCGACCCGGTAGGTTCCGTCGGCGCCCAGGTGGTACTTCACGTCACCAGACCCGTGCGCGGTCGCCGGGTCCAGGTTGCCCTCGAACTCGGCGAAGATCTGGGCGTAGGACTTGCCGACGATGTTGGCCAGCACGTTCAGCCGGCCGCGGTGCGCCATGCCGATCACGGCCTCGTCCAGGTGCTCGCGGGCGGCCTCGGCGAGCACGGCGTCCAGCAGCGGGATCAGCGACTCGGCGCCCTCAAGCGAGAACCTGCGCTGGCCGACGAACTTGGTCTGCAGGAACATCTCGAAGGCCTCGGCGTCGTTCAGCCGGGACAGGATGCGGATCTGCTCCTCGTGATCTGCCCGGCCGTGCGGCCGCTCGATCCTGGCCTGCAGCCAGGCGCGCTCCTCGGGATTCTGCATGTGCATGTACTCGATGCCGACGGTGCGGCAGTAGGAGTCGCGCAGCACGCCGAGGATCTCCCGCAGCTGCATCCGCGGCTTGCCGCCGAACCCGCCGGTGGCGAACTCGCGGTCCAGGTCCCACAGCGTCAGCCCGTGCTGGTTGATGTCCAGGTCAGGGTGCTTGCGCTGCTTGTACTCCAGCGGATCGGTGTCGGCCATCAGGTGCCCGCGCACCCGGTAGGCGTGGATCAGCTCGTGTACCCGGGCGGCCTTGGTGATGTCGTCCTCGTGCCCGGCCGCGATGTCCTGGACCCAGCGGATCGGCTCGTAGGGAATGCGCAGCGACTCGAAGATCTCGTCGTAGAAGCCGTCAGCGCCGAGCAGCAGCCGGTCGATCGCCCGCAGGAACTCGCCAGACTGCGCGCCCTGGATGATCCGGTGGTCGTAGGTGGAGGTCAGCGTCACGGTCTTGCTGATGGCCAGCCGGGCGATCGTCTCGGCTGAGGCTCCCTGGTAGGCAGCCGGGTACTCCATCGCGCCCACGCCGACGATGCAGCCCTGCCCGGCCATCAGCCGCGGCACGGAGTGTTCGGTGCCGATCGTGCCAGGGTTGGTGAGGCTGATGGTGGTCCCGGCGAAGTCCTCGACGGCCAGCTTTCCGGTGCGCGCCTTGCGGATGATCTCCTCGTAGGCCATCCAGAACTGCCGGAAATCCATGTCCTTGGCGTTCTTGATGCTCGGCACCAGCAGCTGCCGGGCGCCGTCATCCTTGCGCACGTCGATGGCGAGGCCAAGGTTGACGCTGTCCTGCCTGACCAGCACGGGCTTGCCGTTCTCCTCCGCATAGGAGTCGTTCATCTCCGGCGTGACCGCGAGCGCCTTGACGACCGCGTACCCGATGAGGTGAGTGAAGGAGACCTTGCCGCCGCGGCCGCGGGCCAGGTTGTTGTTGATCACGATCCGGTTGTCGGCCAGCAGCTTGGCCGGCACCGCGCGGACGCTGGTGGCCGTCGGCACGCTGAGGCTCGCGGTCATGTTGACCGCGGTGCGGGCAGCGGCTCCGCGCAACCGGACCTGGTCGGCCCTGGGCGCGGCTGACGGCTGCGTCGCCTGGCCGACCGGCACGTCAGCCGGGGTGGCTGGGTTTCTGCGGACGGTGGCTGACTGGGCGGCCGATTGCGCGGCGGCAGGCTGCGCGCGTCCGCCGGGTGCGCTGGCTGGCCTCGTGGCCGTCGGCGGCGCAGTACGCCGGGAATCGGCGGTCGCATGCTTGGCTGCCGCGGGAGCCGTGCCGGAAGGCGCTGTGCCGGAAGGCCCGGCTGCTGGCCGCCCGGCAGTGGGCGCGGCTGCCGCTGTTCCCGGCCCGGCCGCCGCGCCGGGTGCCGGGTGATAGTCGGCGAAGAAGCTCCACCAAGCCCGGTCCACTGAGCCTGGATCGTCCTGGTAGCGCTGGTAAAGCTCGTCGACGAGCCACTGGTTCGGCCCGAAATCAGGTCCGCCGCCGCCCGCCCCGTCCGCTGCCTGGCCGGCCTGGCCCCGGCCAGCTGAGCCCTGGCCAGTCGAGTCCTGGCCTGGCTGGCCCTGCTGGCCGTTGGCGCCAGGCCCGGCCGGCTGGCCGGAGCGCTGAGCGGATTGAGCGCTGGGGGTCGCGGATGTCCGCGGGGACTCCTCAGACACGGCGGACATCGCCTCTTCCGGAGCTGAGATTGACATTCCTGAGCCGCTGTCCCCAGGTTACCCGTCGGTCGCGTGCCGCCGTCCGCAGCCGGCCGCCGGGTAGCGCGCACCAAGCAGGCCCGCTGATGCGCGAGGATAGAGCTGCACGACATCATTGCTGGAGCACGGCGAGGGCGGCGCAAGGTGGGCTCGATGATCAGCGGCCTGACCAGCCTGTCTGGCTGGCTGGCTTACCTCATCGTCGCCGCGCTCGTCTTCGGCGAGACTGCTGTCTTCCTCGGCTTCGTGCTGCCCGGCGAGGCCGCAGTCGTGCTCGGCGGCGTGCTGGCCAGCCGGCATCACGTGTCGCTGTGGCTGCTGATCGTCATCGTGGTGGCCACCGCGGTGACCGGGCCCCTGATCGGCTACGAGATCGGCCGGCGGATGGGCGACCGGGTGTTCGCCTCGCGCGCGCTGCGCCGGGTATCCGCCGGGGCCGACCGGACCAAGGCCGTGCTGCGTGACAAGGGCGGCGTGGCGGTGCTCGGCGGCCGCTTCGTCGCTGTGCTGCGCGCGGTGATGCCAGCCGCGGCAGGCGCGGCGCGGGTGCCGTACCGTACGTTCGTCGTCTACAACGTGGTGGGCGGCATCATCTGGGGGGTCGGCTACAGCCTGCTCGGCTACCTGGCCGGCTCGGCATACGCGGTCGTCGAGCGGCGGGTCGGCACCGGCATCGCGATCGTCATCGTCGTGCTTGTGCTAGCCGCAATCGGCTGGTGGGCAGTGCGCCGACACCGCGCCACAGCGCGCCGGGCGCCCTGATCGCCCTGGTCAGTGGCTCGCGGCCGCGGCACCGTGGCTCGCTGCTGAGCTTCCGAACACGTCCTCGCGCCGGTTCGCCAGGCAGGGCAGGTCGGCCCGCACCTGGGCGGTCAGCTTCGTGTCCACGGTCCCGACGCCAGTTCCCGGTCCTGAGCCGAGGTCGAGCCTGACCGTGCCCATCGGGTCGACCAGCAGGCTGCGGCCGATGCCGGTCGGCGCCCTGGTCGGCTCCTCCGCCGGGTCGGGTACCTGACCAGCGGCTGCCACCCAGATAGTGTTCTCGATCGCGCGCGCCCGCACGAGCGTTACCCAGTGCTCTTCCTTAAACAGGCCAGCCGCCCACGCGGCCGGGATCACCAGCAGCTCGGCGCCGAGCACCGCCAGCGCCCTGGCCTGCTCGGGGAAGCGCACGTCGTAACAGGTCAGGAACCCGACGCGCAGGCCGCCCAGATCAGCGACGAGCGGCTGCGAGCCGGGCGCGATCAGGTCAGACTCCCGGTAGCCGAGCGCGTCGAACAGGTGGATCTTCCGGTAGGCGGCGGCCAGCTGGCCGGCCGCGTCGTAGGCCACGGTGGTGTTGTAGACCCGCCCGCCGGGTGCCGTCTCGAAGACGCCGGCTACCACGGCGACTCCGGTCTGCGCTGCTGCCAGCGACAAGCCATGGCAGAACGAACCGCTGACCGGCTCTGCCGCTGCACGCAGGTCGGCCGAGAATCTGGCCTGTGTCCCTTCGGGGAACACCGCGAGGGTGGCTCCCTGCTCAGCGGCGCCGGCCAGCGCGTCGGTGACTCTGATCAGGTTGACTGCCGGATCCGAGCTGACCGGCAGCTGGCACAGCGCGACTCGCATGACGGCAGCGTAACCGGTCAGGTCAGCACGCCGGCCGCCAGCGCGACGCCCACCAGCGCGAGGATCGCGCCGCCAGCCTGCTCACCCCGCTCCGGTGCCAGCGAGCCGAGCCGCGAGCCGACTTCGAGCCCGATCAGCGACATGGCGACGCTGACCGCGCCGATCACGATGGCATCAAGCGCGATGGACGTCTGGGCGGTGCCGAGCGCGAATCCGACGACCAGGTTGTCCATGCTCAGGGCCAGGCCGCTGAGCAGCAGCCGGACGCCGCCGGCTGAATAGCTGCGCTGCTCGCCGGACCGATTCTCGCGTAGCGAGCGGATGAGGCTGAACAGGCCGACGGCGATCAGCAGGCCAGCTCCCACCCAGCGCGCGGCGTGACCGAGCATGGTGGCGTACCGGTTGCCGATCAGCAGGCCGACGATCGGCATGCCCGACTCGAAGGCGCCGAAGACCAGCCCCACGCGCAGCCGGGTGCGCGCGTCGACGCCAGAGACCCCGATGCTGATGGCCGCGGCGAAGTTGCCGAGCCCGACCGAGGCCGCGATCAGCAGCAGCGCGAGCATGACACCACGTTAGCCAGCGGCCGTGCCGCCGGCCCTGGATCTTCGACCGGACCTGCCATCAGCGCGCTAGCCGGCCGCCCTGGCCAGCTCGGGCACGAAGCGCGCCGCGTTGATCGTGCCGACGCCGGTCACCAGGTCATAGCCTGCCCTGGCCTGGAAGCCGTTGACGATGTGGTCCTCGCTGCCCTGGAAGAAGATCTGAGTGTTGTCGCCCTTGGTCACGTCGACGATGCCAGGGTCGTGCGCGGCGGACATCCGGTACAGCGCGGGGTTGATCGGCCCGAGCGGGTGGCCGGCCCGCTGGGCGGCCAGCGCGACGATGCCGGCGAACAGCGGCGTCGCCAGGCTGGTGCCGCAGATCTGCTGGAAGTGCTGACCGAAGCCGGCGAAGCTGCCGAAGACATCCACCGGGCTTGAGCAGGACGCGTCCATCGAGATATCGGGGATGCCGCGCCGTCCCTTGGCCAGTCCGCTGACGCTGTTCTGGTAGCCCGGCCTGGTGAACATCTCCGACCGCCCGCCGCCGCTGTCGCTCCAGGCCACGTCCGGCGAGAGCCGGTGCCCGGAGCTGTTGAGGTTCAGCTGGGTGCCGCCCACTGCGGTCACCAGCGGGTCGGAGGCCGGCCAGCCGACCACCCGGCGCAGGAACAGGTCGGCGCCGTCGGCCCGGAAGTTGGTCGCGCCATTGTCGCCCGATGCTGCCAGCACAGTCACCCGGTGCGCGCGCTGCGCCGCCAGCTTGTAGGCGCCGCGCAGCCGCATCAGCGACGCCTTGGACGGGAAGGTCTCCTCGGTCGCGTCCAGGCTCTGGCTGATCACGCCGCCCAGGTGATGCCTGATCGCGAACGTCTCGGCCTTGACGATCTGCGGGAAGCCGCTGGTGCCCTCCTCCTCAGCGGTGGGCGTCTCCAGCAGCACGATGCGCGCGGCCGGCGCCATGACGTGCGCCCACTCCACGTCAAGCGAGGTCTCCGTGGCCCAGTCGATCCTGGTACCGGTCGGGTGGTAGGCAGGCACCTTGCCGGCCGGCTGCAGGATACGCAGCGACGCCGGCGCGCGCAGGTGGAACTTGGCGTCGAACGCGGTCAGGTCGTGCCTTATCGTCGGCGAGCCGAACGAGTCCACGATGACGATGCTCTCGCCCTTGCCGTCGGTCCCGTGCTGCAGCAGCGGCGTGACGTTATAGGCGGTGCGGATCTGGCTCGGGCTCAGCCCGCCGCCAGGGCCGAAGGCGCGCGGCGGCCGCTCGATAGCGGGAAGCGCGGCTACCGCCGGCCGGCCAGCGGCGATCGAGTGGGCATGGGCCGCTGGCGCGGTCCCGGTGGCTGACATCGTCCCGAGCGCGGGGACGACGGCGATGATCAGAGCGCACGAGCCGAGCCTGCGGCGTGACCGCATCGGGGGCCTCTCCTGTCCCGCGGCTCCGGGGGTACCTCAGCCGCGCAGCGCGAGCCTAACCGGCGCCTAGCCGAAGGTCACTACCTGGCGGACTACATTTCCCTCTCGTAGCGCGGCGATGGCGTCGTTCAGTTCGGCGAAGGCGATCCGCCGGCTGATCAGGCCCTCGATGTCGAGCCTGCCCGCCCGCCACAGGCCGACGAACCTGTCCACGTCGCGGCGCAGGTCGCAGCCGCCGTACAGCGAGCTGAGGATGTTCTTCCCGTCGAAGAGCAGCTCCCAGGCAGTGAACGGGACCTGGTCGGACCTGCTGCCGGCGCCGACGACGATCAGGTCGCCGCCGCGCCTGGTCAGCTTCCAGGCGCTGCGAATCGTCGCTGACCGGCCGACGACCTCGAAGGCGTAGTCGAAGCCCTGGCCGCCGGTCAGCTCCTGCCGCGCGGCCTCGGCGTCGTCAGGCGTTACCGCGTGGGTGGCGCCGAGCTCGAGCGCCTTGGCGTGCTTGCTCTCCAGCGGGTCGACGGCCAGGATGATCGCGGCACCGGCGATCCGCGCGCCCTGAATGGCCGCCAGGCCAACGCCGCCGCAGCCGACGATGGCCACTGACGATCCTGGCGCGACCTTCGCGGTGTTGACCACCGCGCCGACGCCGGTGGGGATGCCGCAGCCGAGCAGTGCCGCGTACTCGAAGGGGACGTCGTCGGCGACCGGGATGACCGCCTGCCACGGCACCACGATCTCCTCTGCCCAGGTACCGCAGCCAGCCATGCCGAAGGCCGGGGACCCGTCGGCCAGCCGGAACCGCGGCCTGGTGAATCCCTCGATCACGAACCGCACGCAAAGGAACGGCAGCCCGCGGCGGCACTCACCGCAGTCACCGCAGGCCGGCGTCCACGAGATCACCGCGTGCTGGCCTGGCTGCACGGCTGTCACCTGCGAGCCGACCGCAACAACCTCGCCGGCGCCCTCGTGCCCGAGCACCGCTGGCATGCCGGACGGGATCACGCCGGTGAGCACGGACAGGTCGGAGTGGCACACGCCAGTAGCGCGCAGCCGTACCAGCACCTCGCCAGGTCCCGGCTCGACGGTGCTGACGTCGTCGCGCAGCTCGACCCCCGCGTCGGGGCTGACGGCAGTCAGGAGGGCGGCTTTCAACGGGTCATCTCCCTGCTCTCGGCGGATGCTGCTGACTGATCACGCGGCGGCCTCCTGCGCTGCGGCCTGGCCGGCCTTTCCCTGGTCACTCAGCCAGCCGCAGCGCGGCCTTGGGGCAGGACCGCACCGCGTGGCGCACGGCGTCGGCCTGCGGGGCCGGCACGTCGGTGACGAGAATCTGCAGGTCATCTTCGTCGTCCAGCTCGAAGACCTCCGGCGCCAGGCCGCAGCAGATGCCATTGGCCTCGCAGGCGTCGCGGTCGACGGTGACCCTCATCTCAGGCTGCCTTCCCGGGCACGATTGGGGCGGAAGGGGCGGGACTGTCCGGAGTAAAACACGCAGCCCTGCAGCCCGGCAAGCCACCAGCCGAACCGCATTCTGGTATTAACGACGAGTGCGCAGCGAAATGCCAGAGCCGTTGCGCCGTGCCGCCGAGGCGGCGCGGGGATTCATGCCGCCCGACGAGGGCCTGGCCCTGTACGAGACCGCGGCCGAGTATTCGGCCGTCGGGCCCATCGCCGAGATAGGCACGTACTGCGGTAAGTCAGCCATCTACCTGGCGGCCGCAGCCAGCGCGGCCGGGCAGGCGCTGCTGACGGTCGACCACCACCGCGGCTCGGAGGAGAACCAGCCCGGCTGGGAGTACCACGACGCCGGGCTGGTGGATCTGGCCACCGGCAGGCTGGACACGCTGCCGCATTTCCGCTCGACGCTCGCCGCGGCCGGGCTTGAAGAGCATGTCATCGCCATCGTCGGCCGGTCGGCCGCGGTCGCCGCGCTGTGGCGCACTCCGCTCGGGATGCTGTTCATCGACGGCGGTCACAGCATGGCGGCGGCAACGACGGACTACGAGGGCTGGGCGCCGTGGGTGGCCAGGGGCGGGGCGCTGGCCATTCACGACGTGTTCGCTGACCCGGCGGACGGGGGCAGGCCGCCGTACGAGATTTACCGGCGCGCCCTCGGCTCGGGCGCGTTCACGGAGGTCAGGGTGCAGGGCTCGCTGCGCGTACTTGAGCGGACCGGCGAGGGCACCGGCTGATCACGCGCTGCAGCCGCAGCCTGCCCGGCTGGCCGGCCCGAGCACGGCGGAGGGCGTTCCGGTGTCGCGGAAGATCGCCGAGCCGCCGGTCGCGCCGGATAGCGCGTCGGCGGCGAGCACGACGGCAGCCGCCGTCCAGCTGCTCTGCTCGGCCGGGAAGTGCGCCAGGTTCCGGAACTGCCAGCCGGTCCAGTAGCCGCCGTCCTCGCCGCGCAAGTGCTGGATCTGCCCGAACTGCCGCAGCGCGGCCTGGCGGTCGCCGATCGCGTCGAGCGCGATGGCCAGCTCGCAGGTCTCAGCGCCGGTGACCCACGGCTCGTCGCTGACGCAGCGAACGCCGAGATCCGGCACGACGAAGGTATCCCAGTCCTGGTCCAGCCGCTGCCTGCCTGGCTGACCGCGCAGCGGCCCGGCGAGCACGGGGTAGTACCAGTCCATCGAGAACCTGCTCTTGTCGGCGAAAGCGGCCGGATGGCAGGCCACCGCGTGCCCGAGCTGATCGGCGGCCAGTTCCCAGTCCGGCTGCGGCTGGCCGGCGTGGTCGGCCAGCGCGATCGCGCAGCGCAGGCTCTGGTAGATGCTTGAGCTGCCAGCCAGCAGCGCATAGCTGTCCGGCCGGCCGTCCGCTTGCCGCCGCCAGATGATCTCGCCGCCGCTGCGCTGCAGCCCGAGGGCGAACTCGATGCCCGCCAGGACCGTGGGCCACATCAGCGCGGCGAACGCCTCGTCGCCGGTGACCTGCAGCTCGTGCCAGACGCCGACGGCTGGGTAGGCCGCGTGATTGCTCTCTGCCGCCTGACCCTCCGGCGAGGAGTCGGCCAGGAACCTGGGCCAGGCTCCGTCCGGTCGCTGCGCCGAGCGCAGCCATTCGTAGCCCCGCCTGGCCGGCTCGCGCAGGCCGCAGGCGCTGAGCGCCATCAGGCACTCGACGTGATTCCACGCGTCCACATGACCGTCCGGCCAGCCGATCGCCCCTGAGGCCTGCTGTGCCGCCGCGATGCTCCGCCCGGTGGCCAGCAGCTGGTCGGCGGTCAGGATCCCGGCCACCTCGGGTAGCCAGCTCTCACGTGCCCGGCCAGGGCTGGCCGGCCTGCCTGGCTCGCCCTGGTGCTGGCCGGTGACCCGCGCGCCGGTCAGTCCGTCAGGCACTGGCAGGCACCTCGCGGCCCGCAGGTCGGCCGGCCACGGTGACGGGCGCGCTGACGCTGGCCGCCCGCACCGCGTAGACCACGACGCTCTTGCCGATCAGCGGGTTAAGCGCACGGTCGGCCAGCCGGGTGACGGGAGGCGCGCGCATGATGTCCCAGACCAGCATGCGGTGATAGGCGCGGGCCGCCGGGTGATCGTCGTCGTGCACGCCGACCGCGCACTTCAGCCACCAGTACGGCGAGTGCAGCGCGTGCGCGTGGTGATGGCCGGTCACCTGCAGCCCGGCCCGGCGCAGCTTGGTCTCCAGCTCGGGGCGGGTGAAGATGCGCACGTGCCCGCCGGGCACGTTGTGATAGTCGTCGGACAGCCGCCAGCAGATCCGCTCCGGCAGCCAGGCGGGCACGGTCACCGCGGCCACCCCGCCGGGCCGCAGTACCCGGCTGATCTCGTTCATCGCAGCCTGGTCAGCCCCGATGTGCTCGAGCACCTCGGCGGCGATGACCCGGCTGAAGCTGGCGTCGGGGAACGGCATCGCGGTCGCGTCGGCGGTCACCGTCTCGCCGCTCCCGCCGCTCGCGATCTCGCCCGCCTCGCGCATGGCGGCGAACATCCCCCGCACCGAGCGCAGCTCGGCGGCGTCGGTATCCAGCGCCACCACGTTCCCGCCGCGGCGCAGCACCTCGAACGCGTGCCGGCCAGCGCCGCAGCCGAGGTCGAGCACCCGCTCGCCTGGCCTCAGGCCGAGCCGTCCGAAGTCAACGGTCAGCACCGGCCGCCCTGCCGATCGCGGACAGGTACTCGGCCACCGTGGCCCTGGCCACGGCCGGCCAGGCGAACCGCTCCTGCACCCTGGCGAGCGCCGCGGCTGACAGTCGCTCCCGCTCCCGCGCCGAGTCATGCAGCAGCCGCAGCGCGGCCGCCAGCTCCTCGGCATCACCTGGCCGTACCAGCAGCGCGGCGTCGCCGGTGACCTCCGGCAGCGCGCCGGTCCTGCTGGCCACCAGCGGCGTGCCCGAGGCCATGTGCTCGACCGCCGGCAGCGAGAAGCCCTCGTACAGCGAGGGGACGGCAGCGATCTGCGCGCTCGCCACCAGCTGGGCCAGCTCGATGTCGCTGATCCCGGTGATGAACTGCACCCGCTCACCGAGGGCCAGCTCGCTGACTAGCCGCTCAGTCGGCCCGCCAGGCGCTGGCCGGCCGACGACGGTGAGCGTGACGTCCCGCTCGGTGCTCAGCTTGGCGAATGCGCGCAGCAGCGTCGCCACGCCCTTCACCGGGGAGTCAGCGCTGGCCACGGCCACGATCCGGCCGGGCACCCGGCGGCCTGGCCTGGGGTGGAACAGCCGGGTGTCGACGCCCAGCGGGATCACGTGCACGTCCTTCGCTGGCACCAGGAAGTCACGCACGATGTCGGCTTTCGAGGACTGCGAGCCGGTGAGCACCGGACCGACCCGGCGGGCGACCCGGCCCTGCATCCGGACGAACGAGTACCAGCGCCGCTTGGTCAGCCGCGACCAGCCCCTGGCGGCGGCGAGCTCGATCCGCCGGTCCACGCTGATCGGGTGGTGGATGCTGGTCACCAGCGGCATGCCGAGCCGGGGGATGCGCAGCATGCCGTAGGCGAGCACCTGGTTGTCGTGCACGATGTCGAAGTCACCCTGCCGCTGCCGCAGTGCGCGCAGCGCGCGCAGGCTGAAGGTCAGGGGCTCGGGGAAGGCCCCGGTCCACATCGCGGCGACCTCGAGGACGTCGATCAGGTCGCGGAACTCGCCCGGCCGGGGGGTGCGGAACGGGTCGTCGTCACGGTACAGGTCCAGGCTCGGCACTTCGCGCAGCAGCGGGCCCGGCTCGAGCTGCGGATACGGCTGCCCGGAGAACACCTCCACGTGGTGCCCGAGCGCGGCCAGCTCCCTGGACAGGTGCCGCAGGTAGATGCCCTGGCCGCCGCAGTGCGGCTTGCTCCGGTAGGACAGCAGCGCGACGCGGAGCTGGCGGTCAGCCGGCGGGGCGCCGGGGACGCGGCCCGGTGCTGGAGTGCTGCTCACGCGGGTGCGCCTCCTCGTCTGCCGCTGGCTGCCGCATCCTGCCTGGCCCGCCCGGGTGACCTCTCAGGCAGCGAACATTACCAGCTAGTACCTTGCGTGCCCTGGCGCACCAGCAGTATGGCCAGGGGGTACTGGCGGCCGCTGCCTGCCGGTATGCTGCCGCGACGAGCCAAGCCAGCGGCCAAGGCCTGCCTGGCGGACAGGAGCGGAGGCAGCAGCTGACACGCCGAGCGCTGATCACCGGGATCACCGGGCAGGACGGGTCCTACCTGGCCGAGTACCTGACCGCCCAGGGATATGAGGTGTGGGGGCTGGTCCGCGGCCAGGCCAACCCGCGGGTCCGTCAGCTGCGGCAGCTGCTCGGCGATGTCCGGCTCGTCCGCGGTGACCTGCTCGATCAGGGCAGCCTGATCTCCGCTGTCGAGCGGGTGCAGCCAGACGAGGTGTACAACCTCGCCGCCATTTCCTATGTGCCGATGTCCTGGCAGCAGGCGGAGCTCACCGGCGAGGTCACCGGGCTCGGCGTGCTGCGAGTGCTTGAGGCGATCAGGGTGTGCAGCGGGATCAGCGCGTCGCGCAGCCCGGCCCGCGGTCAGATCCGCTTCTACCAGGCATCTTCGTCGGAGATGTTCGGCAAGGTACGCGAGTCGCCGCAGACCGAGCGCACCTCGTTCCATCCGCGCAGCCCGTACGGCGTGGCCAAGGCCTACGGGCACTTCCTGACCCAGAACTACCGCGAGTCCTACGGCATGTTCGCTGTGTCGGGGATCCTGTTCAATCACGAGTCGCCGCGCCGGGGCGCGGAGTTCGTCACCCGCAAGGTGTCCCTCGGCGTGGCCAAGATCAAGCTGGGCTACGAGAAGCAGCTGCGGCTCGGCAACCTGGCGGCGCGACGCGACTGGGGCTTCGCCGGCGACTACGTGCGCGCCATGCACATGATGCTGGCCCGTTCCGAGCCTGCCGACTTCGTGATCGGCACCGGGGTGACGCACTCGGTGGAGGAGATGCTAGAGCGCGCGTTCGGCACGGCCGGCCTTGACTGGCGCGACCACGTCGTCACCGATGCCGCGTTCATCCGCCGGGCCGAGGTGGACGAGCTGTGCGCCGACCCGTCGCTGGCCAGGGATGAGCTTGGCTGGGAGCCGAAGATCGGCTTCGAGGAGCTGATCTCGATGATTGTTGAGGCCGACATCAAGCTGCTGGCTTCCGGCGGCCACGCGGAGGACTCGTTCGGCCTGTACGGCTCTGACGGCTGGACAGACTGACTCAGCTGGGCGGCTGGCTCCGTCGTCCCGGTACAGGCGGGCCATAGCAGCTGTCCGAGCACGCGGCAATTACGAAGGCGCCATGGCTTGACAGGAAACCAAATGGTTTCCTATTGTGAGTGACGTGGATCTTGTGTTCCGGGCGCTCGCCGACCCGACCCGCCGGGCGCTGCTGGATGAGCTGTTCGCCCGCGACGGTCAGACGCTCGTGTCACTCACGGCGGGGCACGACATGACCCGCATCGCCGTAGCGAAGCACCTCAAGGTCCTCGAGGACGCCGGGCTCGTCGTGAGCCGGCGCAGCGGCCGCGAGAAGCTGCACTACCTCAATCCGGTCCCGATCCGCCAGGTCCACGACCGGTGGGTCAGCAAGTACGCCGAGCCGTGGGCTGCCGGACTCATCGGCCTGAAGCACGAGCTGGAGGATCAGATGGAGAAGGTCTTCGAGATCTACATCCGCACCACGCCCGAGCGGCTGTGGGAGGCGATCACCGATCCGGTGATCAGGTCGAAGTACCAGTTCGGCGCCTCGATTGAGTCCGACTGGACCGCAGGCTCGCCCTACCGGCTCGGTCACCCGGCAGCTGGACGCCCGCTGGTCGAGGGCGAGAACCTGGTCGTCGAGCGGCCAACCCGGCTCGTGCAGTCGATGCGCGCCTGCTGGGGCGCGGATGCGGAGCGGGCCGGCACTTCCCGGCTGACGTGGCTGATCGAGCCCGTCGGCGACTCGTGCCGGCTGACGGTCACCCACGATCAGCTGCCGTCCGACGCGCCGGCCGAGCTGTACGGGGGATGGCCGATGATCCTGTCCGGGCTGAAGACGTGGCTCGAGACCGGCCAGACTCTCACCACCCCCGGCTCCCTCATATACCAGCAGCAGTAAGCCGTTCGCCCGCATCAGCGAAGCGAGGAGATAGTCATGTCCAAGACCACCATCACCGACATCGGCACCGTGGGCATCGGAGTCAGCGACCAGGACAGGGCGGCCGAGTTCTTCGTCGGCACGCTCGGTTTCGAGAAGCGGCTCGACGTGCGGATGGGGGAGAGCTTCCGCTGGCTCACGGTCGCAGCCCCGAGCGCGTCCACCTCGGTCGCCCTGATCGCCAGGCCGGACAGCGGGACCGACACGGGCATCCGGTTCATTGTTCCCGACGCCGCGTCCGAGCACGCCGCCATGCGGCAGCGCGGTGTCGAGGTCGGGGACCTGCTGCGGTGGCCAGGTGTGCCGCCCATGTTCGAGTTCTCCGACCCGGACGGGAACAAGTTCGAGATCGTCGAGGCCAGCGCCTGAGCTGTCCGGCGCTGCCGCGCCGGCACTCCTGGGTCTCGTTCTAGCTAGTGCAGGGCCGCGCCAACAAGGTGGCCGATGCCGTAGGTGAGCGCCGCCGCCACGCTGGCGAGCAGCAGCTGGCGCACCGCTCCGCGCCAGAAGGGCAGCTCGGTGAAGCGAGACACCAGCCCGCCGCCAGCGAAGGCGGCGACCGCCGCCAGCACCAGCGCGGCGGCCAGCGAGGAGAATCCGAGCAGATAAGGCAGCAGCGGGATCAGCGCCCCGACGGCGAAAGTCACCAGCGACGCCGTCGCGGCGGTCACCGGCGAGGGCAGGTCCTGATGATCAACCCCCAGCTCCTCGCGCACGTGCACGCGCAAGGCCTGCTCCATATTCGCTGACATCTGCCCGGCCACCCGGTCGGCCAGCTCAGCGTCCACGCCGCGGCTGCGGAACACCTCGGCTAGCTCGCGCCGCTCAGCCTCCGGGTTATTCTGCAGCTCAGCGCGCTCTTTCCGGACCTCGGAGGCGACCAGCTCGTTCTGCGAGGACACCGACACGTACTCGCCGGTGGCCATCGAGAACGCGCCGGCCGCCAGCCCGGCCAGGCCAGTCAGGATCAGCGCGTGCCGGGCACCGCCGCCGCCGCCAACGCCGGCGATCAGCGACACGTTGGTGATCAGCCCGTCCATCGCGCCGAACACGGCGGGCCGCAGCCAGCCCCCCGACACGTCACGATGGGTGTGCACGTCCTGGTGGGCAGCAGGCTGGGTGCCGCGGCCGCCAGCGCCGACGGCGGGACCGGTCATCGCTTGACGCTCACCTCTCGGGTACCCGAACGCCCGGCGGCCGGGCGCACTCCAGTCTATGAACGCGGGATCCTCGGGCGGCCCGCCCGGTGCCGGACCAGACCACGCGCGGACTTGAAGCGGCCAGGCAGCAAACGCAGGCCGGCCGGGACCGTCCTGCGTCCCGGCCGGCCACCTGCCCGGTTCAGCGGGCAGCAAGCACGCTCAGCTCTTGGCGGCGTTCCAGAGGAAGAACTGGCCCTGCGCCGTCGGGTACGTGCCCGTGACGTTCTTCTGGGACGCGCTGAGGTAGTCGTAGAAGTAGGCGAAGATGATCGGCGTCTCGTCCAGCAGCAGCCGCTCGATCTGCCCGGCCAGCTTGCGCTGGGTGGACAGGTCCACCGCGGCGATGAACTCCCTGGACAGCTTGTCGTAGGTGCTGTTGCTGAACCGGGCCGCGTTCCACGACCCGGTGCCCTTCTTGGCGTTGGGGCTCTGCAGCGGGGCCTGCAGGTACAGGTTCGGCACCGCGCGGGCGCCGTAGTCGACCAGGCTCATCTCGCCGTCCAGCCAGTCGGACTTGCCGAAGACCGACGACCCGTAGTACTTCGACGGCGGCTCGATGGTCAGGTCGATGTTGACCCCGATCTGCGCAGCTGCCTGCTTGACGACTTGCGCGAAGTGCGGGATCTCCTGCGTCGTCTCGGTGAGCAGCGGCGTCTTGAAGCCGCGCGGCACGCCGCCCCTGGCCAGCAGTTCCTTGGCGAGCTTCAGGTTCTGCGCTCGCTGCGGGACGCTGGTGTCGGCTGACTTGAACACCGGCGCGAACGGGCTGTCGTTCCCGATCACCGCGTGCCCCTTGAACAGCGCCGACACGATGGCCGGCCGGTCCAGGCTGTAGGCGAGCGCCTGCCGTACGAACTTGCTGGTGAAGGGCGTGGTGTCGGTGCGCATGGAGAGCTCGCGGTGGGTGGCCGCCTTGAGGCTGACGATGCTGAACCCGCCGGTCAGCAGCTGCGGGCTGGTCGCGACGGAGAACTGGTCCATCGTGTCGATGGCGCCAGCCTGCAGCGCCGCCGACATCGGCGCCTCTTCCGGGTAGAAGGTGAACTCGATCTTTTCAGGCAGCGCTGGCTTTCCCCAGTAGTGCGGGTTGCGCACGAAGGTGGCGCCGACGTTCGGCGTGTAATTCTGCATCATGAACCGGCCGGTGCCAGGGAACGACTTCTGGTAATCGGCGAAATTGAAGTTGTTCGGCACGATGATCATGTTGTAGTTGTCCTCGGACACCGCGTCAGGGAAGCCGGCATCCGGTTTGTCCAGGTGGAAGGCGACCGTGCTGTCGTCGACCTTCACCACGCCGTCCGGGCTGAGCGTGCCGCCGAACACTGACAGCGCGTTGGCCGAGCTCTTCGGGTTGGTCTGGGCCTTGAAGCTGTACACGACGTCGTCGACGGTCATCGGCGTGCCGTCGTTGAATTTCACGCCCTGCCGGATCTTGAAGGTCCAAACCGACGCGTCGGCGTTCGGCTTCCAGCTCGTGGCGAGCCAGGGGTGGTAGTTGAACTGCTGGTCGGTGAAGACCAGGAACTCGCCGACGTTGCCGATCAGCTCGAGGCCGCCCTGGTCGGCGATCGTGATCGGGTTGATCGCCGCGGCCGGCACGAGGATGCCAGCCTTGATCGTGGCGCCGGCCTTGCCGGTCCCGCCGGATCCGCTGGGCGCGGTGGAGCCGCCGCAGGCAGCGACGATGCCGCCGATGAGCGGCACGGACAGGCCGATCATCGAGCCGCGGCGCAGGAAGTCGCGCCGGGACAGCCGCCCGGCCACGTACTCGTCGATAATGTGCTCCTGGATCGGGCCCTGGCCTGTGCGCAGCCGGTCAAGCCGTCCATAGTCGATGTGGTTCTTACCGGTGTCCACGACACCCCCTAGACGTTGCCCGCCTTGGCGAGCTCCAATGCGTCAGACTGCGAGATGCTTGCCCAGTACACCATTGGGCAAGCCTGCCTTTGGAATCCATTCAATATCGATTTGCACCGCGGTGGCCGGCCTGGCATTTGCCGGGCCTGCCGGGCCGCTAGCCCTCATCTCGCCGCTCATGCCCGGTCCGCTGCAGCTCGCGCAGCTCAGCTGCCGGTATGTGGCAGCGCATCAAGTGCCCGTTCCCCGCCTCTGCCAGCGGCGGCTCGGTCGACTCGCAGATCCCGCTCGGCAGGCGGCGCGGGCAGCGGGTATGGAAAACGCAGCCGGATGGCGGTGTCGCCGCGCTGGGGATCTCCCCGGTCAGGGCGATGCGCTCCGGCGGGGACCCGTCCAGCGAGGGCACGGCGGAAAGCAGCGCCTCGGTATAGGGGTGGTGCGGCCCGGTGAAGACGTCCTCGGCGTTGCCGTACTCCATCACCCGGCCGAGATAGAGCACGGCGATCCGGTCAGCGAGGTACCTGACCACGCCGAGGTCGTGCGAGATGAACAAGTAGGTCACCCGCTGGCTGGCCTGCAGGTCGGCGAGCAGGTTCAGGATGGCTGCCTGCACCGACACGTCGAGCGCCGAGGTGGGCTCGTCGCACACCAGCACCCGCGGCCGCCCGGCGAACGCGCGCGCGATCGCGACCCGCTGCTTCAGCCCGCCCGACAGCTGGGCGGGGCGCAGGCCGAGCTGCCGCGGCTCCATCCGGACCGAGCGCAGCAGGTCGAGCAGCGCGGTCTCAGCCGCCGGTCCTGATAGCCCGGCCAGCTTGGCGAGTGGCCGGCTGATCAGCCGCCGCACGGTGTGCCGGCGGTTCAGCGCCGAGTCCGGATTCTGGAACACGATCTGCATGGCCCGCAGCTGATCGCGGCTGCGGCGGGCGGCGACGGGGCCGAGCTGGACGCCGTCGAGTGAGACGACCGAGCCGGCGTCCGGGGCGGTCAGCCCCACCAGGATACGCGCGAGCGTGGTCTTGCCGCTGCCGGACTCGCCCACCAGACCCAGCGTCTCGCCCTGATAGAGGTCGAGGTCGACGTCGGCCAGCGCGTGCACCCGCTCCGCGCGGACGGTGAAGGTCTTTCCCACGCCGCGCAGCGAGATCAGCGGCTGGCCGGCGCTGGCGGCTGGCAGGCTGACTTCCGCTGGTGTGTTCCTCGGCAGGCCAGGCGCCTGCTCGTGGTAGTAGCAGCGGGCGGTACGCGCCGGGCCGGCCGGATAGGCGGGCGGCGCCTGGGTCGCGCACCGGTGGTCGGCCAGCGCGCAGCGCGGCGCGAAGACGCAGCCGGTGGCCACCTCGCCTGGGCCGGGCAGGAAGCCAGGGATCGAGTCGAGCCGCCCGTGGTCCTTGCGCTGGCCGCGCCGCGGTATGCAGCGCAGCAGTCCCACCGTGTACGGGTGAGCTGGCTGCTCGAAGACCTGCCGCGCCGGGCCTTGCTCCACCAGCTCGCCGGCGTACATCACGCCGACCCGCTCGCACATCTTGGCGATGACGGCCAGGTTGTGGCTGATGAACAGGATCGCGGTGCTGAACTCCTCCCGCAGCCCAGCCACCAGCTCGAGGATCTCGGCCTCGACGGTGGCGTCCAGCGCGGTGGTGGGCTCGTCGAGGATGAGCAGGCTCGGCTCGGCGGCCAGTGCCATGGCGATGACCACCCGCTGCAGCATCCCGCCGGACAGCTGGTGCGGGTAGCTGCGCAGCACCCGGCCGGGGTCCGCGATCTGCACCCGGCGCAGCGCCTCCTCGGCCCGGCCGGCCGCATCGGCCCGGCTGACCCCGGCGATCTCGAAGACCTCGGCGACCTGGCGGCCGACCCGCATCGACGGGTTCAGCGCGCGGCCTGGCTCCTGATAGACCATGGATACGGTCCTGGCCCGCATCTCGCGCAGCGCCGAGCGGCCGAGCGACGCTACGTCCTGGCCGGCGACCGAGATCGACCCGGCGCTGACCGCGCCGTTACGCGGCAGGTACCTGGTGATCGCGAGCGCCATCGTCGTCTTGCCGCAGCCTGACTCGCCGACCAGTCCGAACGACTCCTGCCTGCCGATCTGGAAGGACACGTCCCTGACCGCGAGCCGGCCTGCGCCGCGCACCTTGTAGGTAACGTCCACGTGCGCCGCGTTCAGCACGGCAGCGTCGCCGAGCTGCTCGCCAGCCGCTGCCGCGGCGAGGTTGATGGTCACTGGATGAGCACCGCCTCGACGGAGTCGGCTATCAGGTTGACTGCGACGACCAGCGAGGCGATCGCCAGCGCGGGGAATAGCGTCTCCCACCAGTAGCCGGCCGCCAGGTACTGATAGCTCCCGGCGATGTCACCGCCCCAGTCTGGGGTCGGCGGCCGGATGCCGAAGCCGAGGAAAGACAGGGTGGCGATAGTGAAGATCGCGTAGCCGAGCCGCACGGTGAACTCGACCAGGATCGGCCCGAACACGTTGGGCAGGATCTCGGCGAACATGATCCGGGCACCGCTCTCGTCCCGCAGCCTGGCGGCGGCGACGTAGTCAAGATCTCGTTCTTGCAGCACGGCGGTGCGTACGGTTCTGGCGATGAGCAGCGCGAAAACGAATCCGATGACCACGATCAGGGTGAGCGTGGTCGGCCCGAGCGCGACGATGAACAGGAACGCGGTGATGACCACCGGCAGCGCGAGCCCGGCGTCGACGATCCGGCCGATGACGCTGTCGACCGCGCCGCGGTAGTAGCCGGTGATCAGGCCAAGCACCGTGCCGACGGTGGTGCCGAGCAGCGTCGCCAGCGGGGCGATGATCAGGATGTCCCTGGCGCCGGCCAGCACCCTGGACAGCACATCCCGGCCGAGCGAATCAGCGCCGAACCAGTGCGCTGCCGACGGCGGCGCGTTGAACTGGGCCAGGCTGCCGTTCACCGGGTTGTACGCGCTGAACGAGCGGCCGCCGACGGCGCAGGCCACCCACCAGAGCAGGATCAGCGCCCCGACGATGAAAGTCGGCGAGCGCAGCAGCTGGCCAGTTTGCTCGCGGCGGACGCGCCGGGCTGAGCCGGCCGCCGCCGCCGGGCCCGCCCCGGCTGCCGCCTGGCCGGACCCGGCCGGCACCGCCGGCGTGGCCGCCAGCACGCCGTCCGCCGCGCCGCTGCCGGCCGGCAGCTCACGATCGTCGCCGTCCATCACTCGGCCCCCTGCAGCCGCAGTCGCGGATTCAGCACGGTATAGAGCACGTCGGCGGCGAGCGTCGCGACGAGGTACACCACGCCGATCGCGAGCACCCCGGCCTCGAGCATGGGGAAGTCCTTGTCCGTGGCGGCGGTGACGATCAGCCGGCCGATGCCGGGATAGTTGAACAGCGTCTCGACCACGACCAGGCCGCCGATGAGGTATCCGGTCTGGGTGGCGATGACCGTGATGGTCGGCAGCAGCGAGTTGCGCAGCACGTGACGGCGGATGACCACTGACCGCGGCAGCCCCTTGAGCGTGGCGGTCCTGGCGTAATCGGAGTCCAGCGCCTCAATCGTGCCGGACCTGGCCATCCGGGCGATATACCCGAAAAGGATCAGCACCAGCGGGATGGCCGGCAAGATGAGGTACTTGAGCTGGATCAGCGGCGACGAGCCGGCTGGCGCGCTCGCGGTCACCGGCAGCCACTTGAGGCTGATCCCGAACACCACGATCAGCACGATCCCTGACACGAACTCCGGCACGGTGGACAGCGAGAGGCCGACCACGCTGATCGAACGGTCGCCAAGACCGCCGCGATTCAGCGCCGCCAGCACGCCGCCGACGATGCTGAGGGGGACGACCAGGACGAACGCGACCGCGGCCAGCTTGAGCGACCGCCCGAGGGCGGGGAACAGGAAGGTACTGACGGGCGCGTGGAACTGGTAGGAGGTGCCCAGGTCGCCGTGCAGCACGCCGGAGATCCAGTTCCAGTACTGGGCAAGCAGCGGACGGTCAAGGCCGAGGCTGTGATTGATCGCGGCGACCGCCTGACTCGAGGCGAAAGGCCCGAGTATGGCCCGGCCAGGGTCGCCGGGCAGCACCTGCCCGGCGAAGAAGATGATGATGCTGAGCAGCAGCAAAGTCAGCAGCGCCAGGCCAACGCGCCGCAGCAGGTACCCCGTCACCTGCTCACCTACTTCCCGTCCCTGGCGGACGCCGCGGTTGGCCCGCAGCGGCTGCCTGCGGCGCGGCGCGGGTGCCGGTGAGCCGGCCGCCGCGCGCAACGAGACTCGGCCATATGCGAGAAGAGAGTAGCCGAGCCGGCGCCGGACCGGCGGAAATCGGCCGATCGGCGCCGCGCCGCAGGTCCTGCCCGGCGGCCGGAGCCGGCCCGCCCCGGCGGCCAGCGGCTGGGATGATGAACACCTCTGGCGGCGCAGATCGCCAGTGCTGGCTGGCTGAACTCGGTGAGGAGCGGTGATGGCAGCTGTGCACACCCCCGGCGCGGCGCCCGCCGGCGCGCGCCCCGTCCGCGCGCCCAGGGGCACGAGCCTGAGCTGCAAGGGCTGGCCGCAGGAAGCGGCGATGCGGATGCTGATGAACAACCTCGATCCTGAGGTGGCCGAGCATCCGGACCAGCTGATCGTCTACGGCGGCTCCGGCCGGGCGGCACGCAGCTGGGAGGCCTTCGACCACATCGTGGCGTCGCTGCACGGCCTGGAAAGCGACGAGACCCTGCTGGTGCAGTCGGGCAAGCCGGTCGGGGTGTTCCGCACCCACGAGTGGGCACCGCGGGTGCTGATCGCCAACTCCAACCTGGTGCCGCAGTGGGCCACCTGGGAGGAGTTCCGGCGGCTCGAATCGGCCGGGCTGACCATGTTCGGCCAGATGACGGCCGGCTCGTGGATCTACATCGGCACCCAGGGCATCCTGCAGGGCACTTACGAGACCTTCGCCGCCATCGCGGCCAAGCGCTTCGGCGGCTCGCTCGCCGGGACGATCACGCTGACCGCCGGCCTGGGCGGCATGGGCGGCGCGCAGCCGCTCGCGGTGACGATGAACGGCGGCGTCGCGCTGGTCGTCGAGTGCGACCCGTCCCGGATCGCCCGCCGGATCGAGCACGGCTACCTGGACGTCGCCGCCGACGGCATCGACGACGCGGTGCGCCGCGCCACCGCGGCCGCCGCTGCCTCGCGGCCGCAGTCGATCGGCCTGCTCGGCAACGCCGCCGACGTGCTGCCCGCGCTGCTGCGGATGGGCGCGCCCGTCGACATCGTGACCGACCAGACCTCGGCGCACGACCCGCTGACTTACCTGCCAAGCGGCGTGGCCTTCGAGGAGATGGCCGCGCTGCGGGCCGAGGATCCGGCTGGCTTCACCACCAGGGCACGCGAGTCGATGGCCGCGCACGTCGAGGCCATGGTGGGATTCCAGGACCGCGGCGCCGAGGTCTTCGACTACGGGAACTCGATCCGGGGCGAGGCCCAGGTGGCCGGCTACGGCCGGGCATTCTCGTTCCCCGGTTTCGTGCCCGCCTACATCCGGCCGCTGTTCTGCGAGGGCAGGGGCCCGTTCCGGTGGGCCGCGCTGTCGGGCGACCCGGCTGACATCGCGGCGACCGACGACGCGATCCTCGACTTGTTCCCGCAGCACGAGGCGCTGGCCAGGTGGATCCGGATGGCCAGGGAGAAGGTGCGCTTCCAGGGCCTGCCGGCCAGGATCTGCTGGCTCGGCTACGGCGAGCGGCACCTGGCCGGGCTGCGCTTCAACGAGCTGGTGAGCACCGGCGCGGTGCAGGCGCCGATCGTGCTCGGCCGCGATCACCTGGACTGCGGCTCGGTGGCCTCGCCGTACCGGGAGACCGAGGCGATGGCCGACGGCTCGGACGCGATCGCCGACTGGCCGCTGCTGAACGCGCTGGTGAGCACCTCGTCGGGCGCCTCGTGGGTGAGCATCCATCACGGCGGCGGGGTCGGCATCGGCCGGTCCATCCACGCCGGGCAGGTCTGCGTCGCCGACGGCACGGCGCTGGCGGCGCAGAAGCTGGAGCGCGTGCTCACCAACGACCCTGGCATGGGCGTGATCAGGCACGCGGACGCCGGCTACGACCGGGCGGCGCAGGTCGCCGCCGAGCGCGGGGTCCGGGTGCCGATGAGCGAGCCGGTCACGTGACGGCCGCCCGCCGGACCGCAGCCGCGGGACTGGCTCACGGCGTGGCTGGCGGAGCGGCGCGATGAGCCTTGCCGCGCTGTGGGACTCGCTGCTGCCGATCGGGCTGGCGGCGGAGACCGGCGGGTACCGGCGGTACTCCTTCACCGCCGCTGACTCGGCGTGCCGCGACTGGTTTCTCAGGGCAGCGGCAGAACGAGGCCTGCGTGCGCACCGGGACCGCAACGCGAACCTGTGGGCGTGGTGGGACTGCCAGGCAGCTGGCGGCGAGCCGGAGCCGGCTGGCAGCGTCAGTGCCGGATCCGGCGGGTCAGCCGGCCCGCCCCGGCCTGGCGCGATCGTCACCGGCAGCCACCTGGACTCGGTGCCCGACGGCGGCGCGTACGACGGCCCGCTCGGGGTGGCGTCCGGCTTCGCCGCCATCGACCTGCTGCGCGGGCAGGGCTTCGCCCCGGTCCGGCCGATAGCTGTCGCGGCGTTCTGCGAGGAGGAGGGCGCGAGGTTCGGCGTGGCCTGCCTGGGCAGCAGGCTGCTCACCGGAGCGCTCAGCCCGCAGCGGGCCAGGCAGCTGCGCGACGGCGCCGGAGTGACGCTGGCCGAGGCGATGACCAGCGCCGGGCTGGATCCGGCCGGCCTCGGCCCCGACGAGGACCTGGTGGGCGGCCTGGCCGCGTTCGTCGAGCTGCACATCGAACAGGGCAGTGCGCTGGACGGGCTCGGCGCGGCAGTTGGCGTCGCGACCGGCATCTGGCCGCACGGCAGGTGGCGCCTCGACTTCACCGGCCGGCCGGACCACGCGGGCACCACCAGGCTCGCCGACCGGCGCGACCCGATGCTGCCGTACGCGGCAACCGTGCTCGCGGCCCGGCAGGCTGCGGCTGAGCACGGCGCGCTGGCGACTTTCGGCAAGGTGCGGGCCGAGCCTGGCGGGGTCAACGGGATCAGCGCCAGGGTGCAGGCGTGGCTGGACGCCAGGGCGCCGGATGGGGCCGCGCTGGACAGCGTGGTCGCCGACATCGAGGCGGCGGCGTCGGCCGCCGCTGACAGTCACGGCGCGGGGCTGACCGTCACCAGGGAGTCATTCAGCCCGGCCGTGCAGTTCGACCAGGAGCTGCGCGGCCGGCTAGCCGCGGCGCTGACGGCCAGCGGCATCGCCGCCCCTGAGCTGCCCACCGGGGCCGGCCACGACGCCGGGGTGCTGGCCGCCTTCCTGCCGACCGCGATGCTGTTCGTGCGGAACCCGACCGGCGTATCGCACTCGCCGGCCGAGCTGGCCGCCCGGTCCGACTGCGAAGCCGGCGTGGCCGCGCTCGCCGCCGTGCTCGCCAGCCTGGCCGGCTCGTGACCACGGGCCAGCCAGCCGGCCAGGCGCGCGCCTGGCACGCCGAGCTGGCCTGGCTGCCCGGCACCGGCGTGCGGGCTGATGTCCTCATCGAGGCGGCCGGCGACCGGTTCAGCCAGGTGACACCCGGCGTGCCGGTGACCGCCGCCCCCGGCGCGGTCCGGCTGCGCGGCCTGACCATGCCTGGCCTGGCGAACGCGCACTCACACGCGTTCCACCGGGTGCTGCGCGGCGCGACCCAGGCGGGCGAGGGCACGTTCTGGACCTGGCGGGAGCAGATGTACCAGGCAGCGGCCCGGCTGGACCCGGACAGCTACCTGGCGCTGGCGACCGCCGTGTACGCCGAGATGGCGCTGGCTGGCATCAGCTGCGTCGGTGAGTTCCACTACCTGCACCACGGGCCTGGCGGCAAGCCGTACCGGGACCCCAACGTGATGAGCCGGGCGCTGATCGAGGCGGCCAGCGCGGCCGGCCTGCGGATCACCCTGCTGGATACCTGCTACCTGTCCGGCGGCCTGGCCGAGGACGGCGAGCCGCTGCCGCTGACCGGCCCGCAGCTGCGCTTTGGTGACGGCACCGCGCAGAGCTGGGCCGAGCGCGCCGACGCGCTGGGTCCCGACGAGCACGGCCTGCTCGCCTCCCACGCCAGGGCCGGGGCCGCGATCCACTCGGTGCGGGCCGTGCCGGCCGGCCAGATGCACCCGGTGGTGGCGTGGTCGCAGCGGCTCGGCGCGCCGTTGCACGCGCACCTGTCTGAGCAGCCGGCCGAGAACGAGGCGTGCCTGGCTGCCTACCGGCGCACCCCGGCCGAGGTGCTGTACGCGGCCGGCGCGCTCGGGCCCAGGTCGACCGTCGTGCACGCCACCCACCTGGTGCACCGGGACCTGGAACTGCTCGGCGGCACAAGCACGTTCGCGTGCCTGTGCCCGACGACCGAGGCTGACCTGGCCGACGGCATCGGGCCGGCCGCCGCGCTGGCCGCGGCTGGCTGCCCGCTGACCCTGGGCAGCGACAGTCAGGCGGTCGTGGATCTATTCGAGGAGGCACGCCGGGTCGAGCTCGGCGAGCGGCTGGCCAGCACCAGCCGCGGCCATTTCACCGCCGCCGCGCTGGCCAGGGCGGCGACCCTGTCCGGGCACGCCAGCCTGGGCTGGCCGGACGCTGGTGAGATCGTCGCCGGGGCGCTCGCCGACCTGGTCACCGTCGCACTCGACACGCCGCGGCTGGCAGGCGCTACGGCGGCGATCGCGCTGCCGTCGGTGATCTTCGCTGCCACCGCCGCCGATGTCAGTCACGTGGTGATCAGCGGCCGCGACGTGGTACGCGACGGCCGGCACCTGCTCGTACCCGACGTGCCAGCCGCGCTGTCCGCCGCGATCGCCCCCCTGCGCGCGTGACGGCCCCCGTCCTGGCCGCAGCGCGGGAACCTTGCTGCCGCTAGAACAGCACCAGGGCTCCTGCGGTGTCGCTGACAGACTGGCGAGATGCGGAGCCGTGCGCCGAGCAGCGTGGTGACCGAGGTCCAGGTGACAGGAGGGGTCCGTGGTGGTGAGGCAGTGAGCACGGTGATCACCAACGTCGGCGAGCTGGTCACGAACGCCGGCGAGCCGATCAGCGACGCGGCGATAGTGCTGGACGGCGGCTTGGTCGCCTGGACCGGCCCGGCCGCCCGCGCCCCGGCCGCTGATGAGGCTTTCGACGCGGCCGGCCGGGCTGTGCTGCCCGGCTTCGTTGACTCGCACGCGCACCTGGTGTTCGCCGGCGAGCGAGGCGCCGAGTTCGCCGCCCGGATGGCTGGCCAGCCGTACAGCGCCGGCGGCATCCGCAGCACGGTGGCCGCCACCAGGCGGGCCAGCGACGACGAGCTGCGCGCCGGGCTGCGGCGGCTGGCTGCCGAGATGCTCGGCCAGGGCACCACGACGTTCGAGTGCAAGTCCGGCTACGGCCTGACGGTGACCGACGAGGCGCGCAGTGTCGCGCTCGCCGCCGAGGTCACCCCCGAGGTCACCTACCTCGGCGCGCATGTGGTGCCGCCCGAGTTCGCCGGCGACGAGGCTGGCTACGTCGACCTGGTCTGCGGGCCGATGCTGACCGCCTGCGCGCCGCAGGCCCGCTGGGTCGACGTGTTCTGCGAGCGCGGTGCGTTCAGCGGCGACCAGGCGGCCGCCGTGCTCGCGGCCGGCCAGGCGGCCGGGCTGCTGGCCAGGGTGCACGCGAACCAGCTGAGCGAGGGGCCGGGGGTCCAGCTGGCGGTAGCCGCCGGTGCCGCCTCGGCCGATCACTGCACGTTCCTGTCCGACGCTGACGTAGCCGCGCTGGCCGGCTCGGGCACGGTCGCCACGCTGCTGCCGGGCGTCGAGTTCTCCACCAGGCAGCCTTACCCTGACGCACGGCGGCTGCTGGACGCCGGCGCGACCGTGGCGATCGCCAGCGACTGCAACCCCGGCTCGTGCTTCACCTCCAGCATGGCTTTCTGCATCGCGCTGGCGGTCAGGGAAATGCGGATGACCACGCTGGAAGCGGTCTGGTCGGCGACCGCCGGCGGCGCGGCTGCGCTGCGCCGCCCCGATGTCGGTCATCTCGCCGCGGGCGCCAGCGCCGACCTGATCCTGCTCGACGCGCCGTCGCATGCCTACCTCGCCTACCGGCCGGGCGTGCCGCTGGTCGCTGCCGTATGGCAGGCCGGCCTGCTCGTCGCAGGCCGTCCCTGATGTCCGGCCGGCTGTCCGCTGAGCAGCACCCTCAGCGCGCCACCTTGCCCGCCTAGCGCTGCGGTTGCAGCCTAGGTGGGCATAGACCCACCTCCGGGTGGGGGCTCTGGCCCATGTCATTTGGACTGCTGGCTGCGCCAATATGGGCTCGCGGGCGCCGCGGCCCAGCTGGCGAAGGAGGCTTGATGGCGCAGCTCATCCTGATCGTGGCGTACATGGCCGGGTGTGCGGTCCTCGTCATGGGCCGGGCGAGAGTCCTTGGCACGGGTGCGGCCACACTGCGGGGGCGGGCCAGGATCGTCGGTCCTGGCATCTGCCTGCTTCTGCTCGCGCTCGCGGTCGGCGGGATGTTCACGCCAGCGGCGACGCCCATTTTCCTGCTCCTGGCGGTGGCCGGTTTCGTCGTGGTGGTCTTTCCGGCCTTCACCGAGTGGCTGGTGCCGCTGGGCCTGGTAGCCCTGGCGCTCAGCGGCCTTGACGTGGTGCGGCTGATCGTCCGGGCGACTTCTACGCCATTTCTGATGCGGTATCCCGTCGTCTACGGCCTGACGACCACCGCACCGGGATGGACCAGGAACCTGATCTTGCCGGAGCTGTGGGCTTTTCTCATTGCTGGCTGCTGGCTGATCTGGCGCCGCATGGACCCGCATTCGCGCTGGACCAGGCTGCTGCTGTGGGAAAGGCCTGACGATCAGGGCGCCGGCCGGCGACCGCGCTGGGGCCTGCTGCTGCTTCCCGCGATGATCATGATCGTCGAAATGAACAGCTTGAGCACGTGGTTCGGCGCCTCCTACTGGAGCAGCAGGACAACCATCGTGGTCACCCTCATCGTGCTGGCAGTGATCGTCTTGCTGCCCGCCGTTGCTGCTGATCTGGCCCTGGCCGTGCTGATCGGGCTAGGCCTGTATGGCGTCATCATCGCGGCGGCGTGGCCGGCGCATCTTCAGCTGCCTTCGCCCTATACCCACGAAGTCCGCTATGGCGCTATCTGGGTAATCGGCCGGCCAACGGCTGTGCTGGCCGGCGTCGAGGGTCTGGTCATCCTGGCGTTCGGGGTGTGGCTGACACCGCGCGCGATCGACCCCCGCACTAGGTCCTTGTTCTGGCCAGCGCCAGATGCAGTGCTGGCGGAGCGCGTGGAGCGGCTGACGCAGACCAGGGCGGAAGCGGTAGATACGGCCGCGGCTGAGCTGCGCCGGGTCGAGCGGGATCTGCACGACGGGGCGCAGGCGCGGCTGGTCGCGCTGGGGATGAGCCTGCGGGCCGCCGAGCGGGTGATCACCACCAGCCCGCAGGCAGCCCTGGAGCTGATCGCGGAGGCGAGGGCGAGCTCGTCGAAGGCGCTGACCGAACTGCGGGACCTGGTCCGCGGCATTTATCCGCCAGTGCTGGCCGACCGGGGCCTGGCCGACGCGGTGCGGGCGCTGGCGCTTGACACCCCGCTGTACACCGAGGTCGACATCGACCTGCCCGGCCGGCCGGACCCGCCGGTCGAGTCGGCCTGCTACTTCGCGGTCGCCGAGGCGCTCACCAACGCGGTCAGGCACGCCGGCGCCCGCCGGGTCCAGATCAGCATCAGGCACGCGCAGGAGATGCTGCGGATCGAGGTCACCGACGACGGGCCAGGCGGCGCCGACCCGGCAAAAGGCTCGGGGCTACGCGGGCTGGAGCGGCGGCTGGCCGCATTCGACGGGATTCTGGCGGTCAGCAGCCCGCCAGGTGGCCCCACCATGATCGTCATCGAAGTGCCGTGCGCGTTGCCCGCGCCGAAAGCTGGTTCCCGCTAAGGGAACCCTGAGCGAATTAGGGCTGCCAGCTACCTTTCGGGGCTGAATCATTCGGTTTGGCCCGCAATTGACTTGACCTGAGACTTCCGCACGCTTTCTCAGCCCATTTATCCGGCAAGTAGAAGCCGCGCTGCCTCCCCATGCCCGAAGGGTGAGTTTTAGCCTTCGGAACGTCCTTTCCTCAATGGGTTCAACAACGCCGAAAGTTAGTGCATTGACTCGCTTTAATTTTGCTTCACTGCCAGCTATCCGGCGGGTATCCGGGGCCCGGGCCTCGGCGCTCGTGCTGGTTCTGCTCGGCAGCGCTTCGGTCCTGGGCGCGATCTTGCTAGCCGCCGCTGACGCTGCCGGTCATCAGATCGACTTCGATATCTACCGGATGGGCGCTGGCCAGGTAATGGGACCGCACCTGTACGACGTGCGCCTCTCTCGCTCGCTCATGGGCGGCCGCCGGGGCATGCAGTTCACCTACCCGCCCTTCGCTGCGCTGCTCTTCTGGCCGTTCACGCAGCTCTCCGTTCCGGCTGCCCAGCTGGCCTGGTCAGTCCTGAACACGGGCGCGCTGCTCGGGCTGATCGGCCTGAGTCTCAGCGCGGCGCGTCCGCACTGGCCTGCCCGGCAGACCTGGAGCCTTGCTGCCTGTGCTCTGCTACCCGCGCTCCGCCTGAACCCGAACGGTCTGACGCTTGGCCTCGGCCAGGTGAACTTCTTTATTGCCCTGCTTGTTCTTGCTGATCTGACCGGCGGCCTGAAGCTGCGCGGGCGAACACTGCCGCGTGGTCTGCTCGTAGGTATAGCAGCCGCAATCAAGCTGACGCCGCTGATATTCATTCCGTTCCTGGTCCTGACTCGGCAGCTGCGCGCGGCCGTCACGGCCTCGGTGACTTTCCTGATCTGCTCGCTGGGAATGTTCGCCGTCGCCAGCCAATCGTCGCGCCGGTACTGGACGACCGAGATATTTGATGACAAGAGGTCAGGGAACCTGCTCCATATAAGCGACCAGAACCTGCATAGCGCGCTGCAGCGGGTACTCGGCCACGCTCCAGGGCCGCTGCTGGCCGGAACGCTGACAATCTTGCTGGCTTGTGCCGGACTGGCTGTCGCCACCTGGGCGCACCGTGCCTCGTCGCCGCTGCTCGGCCTCCTAGCGTGCGCAGCAACCGGCCTCATCGTCTCGCCGGTCTCATGGATCCATCACTACGTATGGGTCGTCCCCGCCCTGGCCTGGCTTGCCTTTGCCACAGACCGGCCACGTGGCGGCCGGTGGTGGGCGCTCGGACTGGCTGTGCTGTTGTGGGCTGCCCCGCCGTGGTGGGTGCCCGACCAGCAGCAAGGCTACGGCGACCTGGCTGTCTTGCT
>DASXMR010000084.1:0-75703 GCA_036495525.1 Streptosporangiaceae bacterium
CGCATGGCGGGTCTCCTTCGGGTGGTGGCTGGTGGTGGCGGGTGTCTTTTAGGTCCAGCTGGCGCCGCGCATGGCGGGTCTCCTTCGGGTGGTGGCTGGTGGTGGCGGGTGTCTTTTAGGTCCAGCTGGCGCCGCGCATGGCGGGTCTCCTTCGGGTGGTGGCTGGTGGTGGCGGGTCTCTTTTAGGTCCAGCTGGCGCCGCGCATGGCGTGTCTCCTCTTCGCGCAAGGGATGCTGGCCACGACGGCCGGTGCTCCGATCCGGGCTCCAACATCCGGAAATGCCGATGCATGCCCGGTAAGCGGCGACACGAGCCGCCAGGCCCCCCTCTGCCCCCCTGACTTACCGGCCATCAGCGCCGGTCTGGCGCTGCTGGTGATAAACATGATAAACCGTATGTTGAGTAGCATTCAGTGACCAGCCCTTGACAATGAGCTAATATGATGTGTAACAATGCCTTCGCTGCCCAGTGCGATGACGCGTGTAGCCTGGGGAGCGTGGTCCGGTTGCCACCCCTCCGCAGCCGACAGGAGATTTGATGCGTCGCAGCTCGTGCAATTCCGCGTGGCTGCCTGCGCGGCGCATCCAGACCTGGCAGCTGATGCGGCTACCCGGCTGGCTTTCCGTAACCGTGCTGACGGTGGTCACGGCCGACCTGGCAGCTATCGGCCTGGCCGCGCGTTATTCCCCTGTGCACCTGGCAGACGTGGTCCTGTTCACCGTGCTGGTGCTCTGCGGCGCGATCGCCGTGGAGTTGCTGCGCCGCTGCGGAGAGATGGCGCTGTTCGCCAAGGACGTCAGCGTGGTGTGGGAACTCCCGATGGTGATCCTGTTGCCGCCGGTCTACGCGATGCTGGCGCCGATCCCCAGGATGCTGCTGACCCAGTGGCGTGTGCGCAAGAGCGCGCCTCATCGCAGGGTCTATACCGCTGCCGTCTACGGCCTGTCTTACGGCGCTGCCTACCTGACCTTCCACGCAGCCGGCCGGATCACCACCTTGTCGCTGACCGGAACTCGTCCCCAGGCTGCTGCCTGGATCGCCGCGGTGGCCGTCTGTGTCCTGGTGCAGTGGCTGGTGAATAGCGGCCTGATCTTCGTCGCCATCAAGGGCTCGGACCCCACCGTGACCCTGCGCGGCACGGTGCTTGCCAGGGACAACCTGCAAAACGACGTGATGGAGGGCAGCGTTGGGAGCCTGGTCGCGCTCGCCATCACGGTCACCCCGCTGACCATCGTGCTCGCCCTGCCGTTCGTCACGCTGTTGCAGCGCTCGTCCCGGCATGCCCAGCTCATCAACGAGTCCCGCATCGATTCCAAGACCGGGTTGCTCAATGCAGGGACCTGGCGCCGCGAGAGCAGCTCCGAGGTGTCGAGGGCGCAGCGGACTGGATCACCGCTGGCGCTCGCGCTGATCGACATCGACTTCTTCAAAGCGGTCAATGACAGGTACGGGCATCTGGCCGGCGATGAAGTGCTGGCCGCAGTAGGCCGGGCGCTGCGCGGCCTGGTCCGCGATTACGACCTGATCGGAAGGTTCGGTGGCGAGGAGTTCGCCCTGCTGCTGCCGCAGACTGACGAGGCCGGCGCCCGGATACTGACCGAGCGAATCCGCTCGCAGGTCGCCGGGCTGCAGATCGAGGCGCCTGGCGGACCGGGGACCGATCCGATCAGCCTGACCGTGTCTATCGGCGTTGTCACAGTGGCCGCGGCCGGCGACCTGACCGAGATGCTCGCGGTGGCCGACGCCGCGCTCTACCGGGCGAAGCACGCGGGCCGCAACCGGGTGTGGGTGACGACCGAGACCGAGTCCCTGAGCCTGGCAGGCGCTGTCGATCCGCTCGGCACGGACCGGGATCAGGCTGCGTAAGCTTCTGCGCTCTGCACCGGTCAGAGCGGTCACCGGCCGCCAGCAGTCCCATGCGCCACGATGAGCCGGCCTGACGCGGTCGTCGTCGGCTCTGGCCCGAATGGCCTAGCCGCCGCGCTGGTACTGGCCAGGGCCGGGCTGGCCGTCGAGGTCTTCGAGCGGTCGGCCGAGCCGGGCGGCGGCTGCCGTACCGCTGAGCTCACCCTGCCCGGCTTTGAGCACGACGTGTGCTCGGCCGTCCAGGCGCTGGCGGCCGCCTCGCCCTTCTTCCTCGGCACCGACCTGGCCGGGCGCGGAGTCCGGCTGGTAACGCCGCCGGTCGCGCTCGCGCATCCGCTGGACGGCGGCCGGGCTGCGGCGGTGCTGCCGTCGGTGGCCGAGACCGCGGCTGGCCTGGACGGCGACGCGGCCGCGTACCGCAGACTGCTCGGCCCGCTGGTAGCCAACGCGGATCTGATCCTGCCGACGGTGCTCCGTCCGCTGCGAGCCGTCCCGCCGCACCCGCTGGCGCTGGCCAGGTTCGGCATTCCCGGCCTGGCGCCCGCCACCCTGCTCGCCCGGTGGTTCCGCACCCAGCAGGCCAGGGCGCTGCTCGCCGGAGTGGCGGCGCACACGATGCTGCCGCTATCCGGGGCGCTGACCGGAGGCTTCGGCCTGCTGCTGCTGATGCTGGCGCACACCACCGGCTGGCCGTTCGTCCAGGGCGGCAGCGGGCGCCTGGTCCAGGCCCTGGTCGGCGAGCTAACGGAACGGGGCGGCCGGGTGCGCACCGGGTGCGAGGTCAGCAACCTTGCCGAGCTGCCCGCTGCCGGGGTGGTGCTGCTTGACCTCTCGCCGCGCCAGTTCATCAGCCTGGCTGGCGACGCGCTGCCCGACCGTTACCGCCGGCGACTCGCCGCGTTCCGGTACGGGCCAGGGGTCTGCAAGGTCGACTGGGCGCTGGATGGCCCGGTGCCGTGGGCTGCGCCGGTCTGCCGCCAGGCGGGCACCGTGCACCTGGGCGGCACCATGGCCGAGATCGCCGCCTGCGAGGCGGCCGTCAGCGCTGGGCGGCATTCCGAGCGGCCTTACTGCATCATCACCCAGCCGTGTGTCGCCGACCCGAGCCGCGCGCCGGCCGGCCGGCACACGCTATGGGGGTACTGTCACGTGCCTTCCGGCTCGCCAGCCGACGTGTCGGGCGCGATCGAGGCGCAGATCGAGCGGTTCGCGCCGGGCTTCCGCGACCGGATCCTGGCCAGGTCCGTGCGCACCGCGACGCAGCAGGAGCAGCACAACCCGAACTACATCGGCGGCGACGTCAACTCAGGCGCCGGCACGCTGCGGCAGACGTTGCTGCGTCCGGCGCGCCAGTGGAATCCTTACCGCACCGCGCTGCCCGGCGTTTACCTGTGCTCAGCGTCCACGGCTCCCGGCGGCGGCGTGCATGGCATGTGCGGCGCCGGCGCCGCACAGGCAGCCCTGGCCGACCTGCGTGCCCGCTGAGGCACTGAGCCGCGGGGAGGGAAGAGCTCAGCTGCCCGGCGGCTCGCGGAGCCGGATCAGGTGCTTGCGGCTGATCTGCTCCATCTGGCCATAGAAATCCACGATCAGCCGCAGCTGGTCGTCGCTGTAACGGGTGGCCATCTGCTGCCAGTCCCTGATCATCGGCAGGAAAACCGGTACGACGTCGCGCAGCACCCGGTCCAGCTCAAGCCGGATGACCACCCGCCGCCGGTCTCGCGGATCGCGTTCACGGCGCACGTAGCCGGCCTCCTCGAGCCGGTCGGCAACCCCGGTGATCGACGCCGTGGTGAGGCCGGTCGCCGTGGCCAGCTCGCCAGCGGTCAGCTGGCCGCTGAAGCTGAGGATGTTCAGGCAGTTCAGGTCCGTAGGATTGATGCCGATCCGGTCGGCCGCGGCCTGGCCGAGCAGTTGCATCAGCGAGCTCGCCCTGCGGTTGGCCTCGCCGAAGGCCTCGGCCAGCCTGGCCCGCTCGGGCGGCCACGCTGGCTCGGCCGACGGCTCAGCCCACGGCACATCCCAGCCGGACGCGTGGTCTTGCGCCACGGCGCTACGCTCCGGCCTGCTGCGCCGCGATCAGGTCCCGGTACCAGCCGAATGAGGCCTTCGGGGTACGGCGCTGGCTCTCGAAGTCGACGTGGACCAGCCCGAAGCGCTGGTGAAATCCCTCGCTCCACTCGAAGTTGTCGGTGAGCGTCCAGGTGAAGTAGCCGCGCACGTCGACTCCGGAGCTGATGGCGTCGTGCACCGCCCGGATGTGCCCGTCCAGGTAGCGGATCCTTGGCTGGTCGTCGACCGTGCCGTCAGGCGCCACCGAATCCGCCGTCGAGCACCCGTTCTCGGTGATGTAGACGGGCGGCAGGTCCACCTCGTACCGGTCGCGCAGCAGCCGCAGGACCTCGGTCAGTCCGGCCGGGATCACCGGCCAGCCGAACGCGGTCACCGGGTAGCCGGGAATCGGCTCCAGCTGGAACGGCAGCGGCGAGCCGGGCAGCGCGGAGATCCTGGTCGGGTTGTAGTAGTTGACGCCGAGCGCGTCGATGCTGCCTGAGATCACCTCGAGGTCGGCTTCCCGGACGCAGTCCAGGCCGGCCTCGCCCACGCCGAACGCGGACAGGTCCGGGTAGCGGCCAAGCAGCACCGGGTCGGTGAACAGGCGGTTGTGCATGGTGTCATACGCCTGCGCGGCAGCGATGTCGGCCGGGCTGTCGGTGGCCGGCCAGACCGGCGAGTAGTTGTTGGTGAGAGCGACCTGGCGAACGCCAGCTGAGCGCAGCGCCGCCGTTGCCAGGCCGTGCCCGAGCATCTGGTGATGGGCTGTCGGCAGCGCGTCGAGCATCAGCGTCCGGCCCGGTGCGTGGATGCCGAGTGCGTAGGCAAACGCGGTAACGACGAACGGCTCGTTCAGCGTGATCCACAGCCCGACCCGGTCGGCAAGCCGCTGGCCGGCCAGCCAGGCGTAGTCGCCGAAGCGCAGCGCGGTTTCCCTGGACAGCCAGCCGCCCTGATCCTCCAGCGGCTGCGGCAGGTCCCAGTGGTACAACGTGGGCACCGGAGCGATCCCGGCGGCCAGGAGCGTGTCGGTCAGCCGGTCGTAGAAGTCGAGTCCGCGGCTGTTTGCCTGGCCCGAGCCGTCCGGCTGTATCCGCGGCCAGGCGAGGGAGAACCGGTACGCGGTCAGTCCCAGGTCGGCCATCAGCGCGACGTCCTCGCGCCACCGGTGGTAATGATCGGCGGCGACGTCGGCGGTGTGACCGTCCCTGATGGCTCCGGGCCTGCGGCAGAAGGTGTCCCAGATCGAGTCGCCGCGGCCGTCCTCGGCGACGGCGCCCTCGATCTGATAAGCGGACGTGGCCGCTCCCCAGGCGAATCCGGCAGGAAAGCTGGGCATCGCAAGGTCGCTCACCCGGTGATCGTATGCCTGCCCGGCGCGGGCCGTCCCGGCGTCCTCGCTGCCGTCACGCGGAACTCACACGCGATTCCCGCCGTGGTCTGAGCCAGGCCCAGGATGCTCCTGGCATGACTGCGGTGATCGAAGGCCAGCGCGCTGCGCGCGCAGAGCGATTGCATTGCCAGGCTCTCAGCCCGGCTGCACACCCTGGTCACCTATCAGCCGGCCAGCCGGTTCTGGCCGCTGCAGGCCTGGGAGACGGCCATCTTCGCCGCCCTCGCCCTGGCACTGGCTGGCGCGTGCTTCTGGTGGATCCGCCACCGCCTGTGCTAGGCGGCGCCGGCCCGGCTAGCCGTCGAAGCCGGTGGCGCCGTCGGTCTGCTCGCGCAGGATGTCGGCCTGCCCGGCGTGCCGCGCGGTCTCCTCGATCATGTGCACGTAGATCCAGCGCAGTGTCACGGTGCCCAGCCTGGGATGGGGCACCAGGTCGTCGAGGCTGAGGGCCGCGGCGATCTGCCGTGACCTCGCGCAGGCACGCCGGTAGCCGGCGATCAGCCCCTCGATGGTGTCCACGGGGCCGGGCAGCCACTCGTCCGGGGCGCCGGCGCTGCCCGGATCACCAGCGAGGACCTGGCCGAACCACTCTCGCTCGACCGCGGCCAGGTGCTTCACCAGCCCGGCGAGCGTGGTCACCGACGGCACCAGCCGCCGCACTGCCTGCTCCCTGGTCAGGCCGTAGACCTTGCGCACGACCACGGCCCGCTGCAGGTCAAGGAAAGCCTCCAGGATCGCCCGCTCGCCGGCCGAGGCGACCACCTCGTCGGGGGCCAGCGGCGGGACCGGCCGGTCCGGCCTGCCGTCAGGCTGGCTGCTGCCGTCCGGTTTCAGTGTCATGCGGGCACGATAAACGCGGTCCCTCCGGCCGGTCGAGGGATTTGACCAGCACTGCCGTGCCCGCTCAGGCGGGAATCTGGCGGCGCCGCCGCGCCTGGCCGGCCCCGGACGGCGGCAGCGAGCGGGTGCGCACTGGCACCCGCCCGCCGCGTTCTAGCTGATCTAAGAGCTTCGCTGGCAGTTACGGTTGGGCATGATCCGGCCGACGAAAGCGCCGATCGAGCCAGGATGCACCGTGCCGTACTGCTTGTCGCCGCCGAACGTCCGGCCGTTGTGCAGGTTTCCGTACTCCCACACGCACGCGCCGTTGACCCTGGCCTGGGTGAAGAACGGGTAGAAGTGGCCGGGGCCCCTGGGCGGCAGCACGCAGCCCTTGCCCGTGCTCAGGTTGCAGTTCGTGTTGAGCTCGGAGGCCGAGATGTCGGTCATGAACTGGATCTGCGAGTAACGATGACCGTTCGTCGTGAACTGGCGTTGCAGGAACGGGCTGGGGAACCGGCCGGCCTTGGTCGCGACCGGCCAGTCGGTGCGGTAGGACGTGCCGTCGAAGTCCAGGTCGCCGATCGCGTCGAAGAAGACGGCGCACCCGGTTACCTGGTTGGGCGCGGCCTGCCCGCCGTGCGTATCGCCGAATCTGAAGCACGGCGAGTCGTCCGGCTCGAGGTTCGGATTCTCCTTAGTCGTCTCGTACGGGCCGTGGCAGTTCTTGAAGAACGTGTCCTTGACTCCGTTGATGGTCACGGTGCCCTTGCCGGTGACCGACGTGCAGGGCTCGAAGTGACCGATCTCGTAGGTGTCGTTGATCATGTAGGGCCCGATGCCCCACGGGATGATGTTCTGCGCGCGGGCGGTGTTGTACTCCGGCTGGAAGTTGAACTTGTGGCCGTTGCAGGAGAACGGGTCGGTGTTCATGAAGCCGTTCGCGCCTGAGGCGATCATGAAGCCGCTCTTGCCGGTCGTCAGGTCACTTTCTTCCACTTCCAGCGCGCGGCCGCCGGGTATCTTCGCGTCGAACATGTGAATCCTGATCTTGTCTCCAGGGTTCATCAGCAGGGTGCGCGCGTTCGGCGTGAAGGTCTTGTCGTTGCTCAGCTGCGGGCTCGGCGGGCCTGGCGGCACGCCGTTGGTCTGCACGAAGGCGAAGTTGACCGGCTCGGGGCAGTTGTTGTTGCAGGGGCCCGAGCCGTTGGTCGTGCACTCCAGGCTGTCGATGTTCAGGGCCGAGCACCAGTGCGCGTTGTCGCAGCTGATGTTGTCGGTGAACGGCGCGAAGCCCGGTGGGTAGAACTGCAACTCCACGAATGCGGCGCCGCCGCCGAGGAACTTGCCGTGCGGGGCGTTGGCGTCCGAGCGCGGCGTGCACGGCAGCAGCGGCGCGGAGTTGGGGTCACAGACCGTGGTGGAAATCCACGGCGCGACCGACAGCTCGAACCAGTGCGTGACGTCCTTGCCTGGCGTCTTCACCGTCGGCAGCTTCTTCGGGTCTGACGGCAGGTTCTCGGTGATCGTGGTGTTGCTGCCCGATCCTGGCCGGCTCGACAGGAACCGGACCGACGGCTCGTCATGGCCGATGTAATGGCCGTTGTCGATGAACCGGCCGCCATCGCTGCCGTGCGGGTCGGGGCAGGTGACGGCCGACTTGACCGGCTTCTGGATCGGGCTGAGCCCGTTACAGTCCAGCTCGCCCATGGCGTTCGGCCGGACCCCGCTGGCCGCCGCGGGAGGCGCCACCATTGCCGAGGCGATGACCGGGGCCGTCAGCATCGGGGTGAGCAGCGCCAGGGCGCCACCGGCGGTCAGGATTAATGCCCTCAGATGCCTGCCTTTTCGCATGCAGCACTCCTCCCGCCGCTCGCGCGGCTGCTGTGTCACCTGTCGCGGTCGTCCGGCACGTCCCGGCTGAAAGGCTCCGATGCCTGGCAGTCAGCTAGGCGGCCAGCCAAACGTCGTCTCTAAGCTGAGGGCCGGCCGGCCGTTCGTCAAGCATCTGCCGAGAGTGTTTGCTCAAGCCATGGCAAATATCGCCGGGCCGCCAGGAAAGGCGGCCTGACGCACCGCGGTGAGCGCCGGATGAGGTTAAGCCGGGCCGACGCCCTCGGTGATCGCGTCGTTCACCTCGGCCTGCCGCGCGGCCAGCTCGGCCGCGTACTTCTCGGCGTCGACCTTCTCGGCGATCTGCTCGTCAGCCTGCATGAGCGCGTCGAGATCGGACTGCGCGGCATCCATCACGCCTAGATCGGCATAAGCGTGCTGCACCTTCGGGCCCCACAGCCCGATGTCGCGCACGCACGGCACGATCCGGGAGAACAGCAGCGTGCGGAACGCCTGCTGCACCGGCGACTGCTCGGTGAATTCCAGGCACTCGGCCACGTCAAAGCCCATCCGCTCCCATACCTCGCGCGCCGTGAACCGGTTGCGCATCAGGTAGCAGCCTTCGACGATGAATTCCTCGCGCTCAGCCCGCTCGGCCGAAGTGAGCTCGGCGTAGTAGTCGCGCAGCGCAAGCCGCCCGAAAGCCACATGCCTGGCCTCGTCCTGCATCACGTAGGCCAGCAGCTGGGTCACCAGGGGGTTATTGGACATGTCGCGGTGCACGCCGAACGCGGCGAGAGCCAGCCCCTCGATCAGCACCTGCATGCCGAGATATGGCATGTCCCAGCGGGAATCGCTGAGCGCGTCCGCCAGCAGGGCGGCCAGGTCCGGGTTCACCGGGTAGTACAGGCCGATCTTCTCCCGCATGAACCGCGCATACAGCTCGACGTGGCGCGCCTCGTCCATGGCCTGGGTGGCGGCGTAGAACTTAGAGTCCAGGTCGGGCACCGAGGCCACGATCCGCGCCGCCACCGTCAGCGCGCCCTGCTCGCCGTGCAGGAACTGGCTGAACAGCCACGCAGACAGGTGATGGGACAGCTCGCCACGCTGCTTCTCCGAGAGCAGGTCCCACTGGCGTGACCCGTAGATCGGGCAGAACTCGTCGGACTGCTCCATCACGTTCTCAGGGTTCACCGGCAGCTGCCAGTCGATCCGCTTGGCGGCGTCCCACTGCTTGTCCTTGCCGCGCTGATACAGGTCGAGCAGGCGGCTGCGGCCCTCGTCGTACTCCCAGCTGAACCGGGTGGCTCCGGCGGCTGGCACGTCCCAGGTGCCGGGCGGGACCGGCGTGGTGTAGCGGTCGTAAGTGCTCACGGCGGCCCCTGCCTCTCTGGCTGCGGTCATCCAGACATTACTCGCTAGTAGCCGCCGGCTCCAGGGTCATGGTGCCGCTGGTCCGCCGGTGCCTGGCGCGAGCAGCTCGTAGGCAGGGTTGACCATTATCGCGCGCCCGTCCTTGGATCCGACCGGCCCGCGGAACCGCACCCTGGCACCAGGGTCAAGGCCGGGGATGTGCGACCGGCCGTAGAACAGCGCGGTCAGCTCGCCGGTCGAGTCGGCGATCTCGGCGGCCAGCACGGTGCTGCGCTCGACCGGCCGGATCTCCACCGCGCGCACCCGGCCCTCGACCACCGCCTTGCACGGCTTGACCAGCGTCGCGATCGCGCTCACCCCCGGGGATGGCGCTGGCCTGCTGTAGTCCTCCATGTCAGCCTCGTCGGCGACCTCGGCCGGCCGGGAGCCGTCCGGCTCTGATCCGGCCTGGCCTGCGCGGTCCGCGGCCATCGCGGCCCCGCGGCCTGCCGCGGCCGGCCTGCCGGGTACTGGCTCGCCTTGCGCCGCGGCCCGGCGCTGCACCAGCGTGGTGACCCGGCTGCGCACGTCGAACGGCACGATGGTCGCGGCTGCGTGCGGGATCCGGCTCACCACCCCGGCGATCTTGTCGGCCGTGCGGTCGTGCAGCAGCCTGCCCAGCAGCGGCGAGTAACCGCGCCGCGGCAGGATGGCGGTGACGCCGACACCCGGCAGCCCGGCCTCGGCCTTGACCAGGGCGACGGCCGCCCTGTCCAGCCGCCGGTCCGGGCAGTCGACGAAGTCCAGCACGACGCCGGTGCTGGCCCGCAGCCACTCCCGGCGCAGCGCCGCGGCCTGCGTGGTATCGATGACGAAGTGCACCGCGCGCAGCGCGGTCGGGCGCAGGCTGCGCGCGTACCGCAGCGCCGCCAGCGTTGCCAGGTCCACGTCGTCGACGAAGACGAAGACAGTGCGCCGCGCGTAGGTGGGCGGCTCCGGCGGGCCGCTGCGCGCCTCGATGTCCTCGAGCACGCTCGCCTCGTTGCGGTACTCGCGGTTGAGCCTGATCAGGGCCGGCACGCCGATCGCGAACAGCACGACCACGAGCCAGGCGCCCTCGGTGAACTTCACCACCGCGAAGACCAGCACTACGACCAGCGAGGTGACCCCGGCCGCGAAGCAGATGATCACCCGGCGCCGCCAGCCGGCCACCCTCGGCCGCAGATCGCGGTGGTACTTGGCCATGCCGAAGCCGGCCATGGTGAACGCGGTGAAGACGCCGATCGCGTAGAACGGCACCAGGCTGTTCACGTTCGACCCGGCGACGGCCAGCAGGGCGGCGGACAGCACGGCGAGCACCACGATGCCGTTGGAGAAGACCAGCCGGTCCCCCCGCTTGGTCAGCCAGCGGGGCAGGAAGGCATCCTCGGCCACGAAGCTGGCCAGGAACGGGAAGCCGTTGAAGCTGGTATTCCCGCCGGTGTAAAGGATCAGCGCGGTGGCGGTCTGCACCAGGATGAACATGGCCTGGCCGAACGCGGTGTGCCCGAAGACGATCTTGGCTTCCTGGGAGATCACCGTCGGGACGCCGCTGGTGAACGGCGCCGCGTGGGTGAGGTGGGCCAGCCAGGAGATGCCGGCCACCAGGGTGCCGAGGATCGCGCCCTCAGCGACCAGAACCTTGCGGGCGTTGAGGCCCTCTGGCCGGCGGAAGGCGCTGACCGCGTTCGACACCGCCTCGATGCCGGTGAGCGACGAACCGCCGTTCGCGAACGCCTTCAGCAGCACGAAGACCATGCCGAACGCGATCAGGCTGCTGCCCGAATGAGCGGCGGTGTACTGACCGGGCCGGGGGAAGGCGTACTGCGGCAGCGAGCCGAAGATCTCCCTGACCAGCCCGACGATGATCATCAGGATGATCAAGGCGGAGAACAGGTACGTCGGGACGGCGAACGACCGGCCTGCCTCCCGGATGCCGCGCAGGTTGCCGTAGCACATGAGCAGCACGACGCAGACGGAGATGATCGTGAGCAGCTCCGGGTGCCTGAGCGCCGGTATGGCCGAGGCAACGGCCGCGGTGCCAGCCGCGACCTGGACGGCGACCGTGACCACGTAGTCGATCAGCAGCGCGACGGCCGCTACCTGAGCTACCTTCGGGCCGAAGTTATCCCTGGCCACGACGTAGGAGCCGCCGGCCCTGGTGTAGACCGTGACGACCTCGCGGTAGGCGAGTACCACCAGGATCATCACAAACAGCACGACGCCGGTGATCGGCAGGATGAGCGTGAACGCGGTGACGAACAGGCCGCCCCTGAGCAGCTCGATCAGGATTTCCTCGGTGCCGTAGGCCGAGGAGGAGATCCCGTCGGGAGCCAGCACGCCTAGCGCCATCGTTTTGGACAGCCGCTCGTCCGCCAGCTGCTCGTTGACCAGCGGCGGGCCGAGCAGGCGCCGCTTCAGCGCATAGCCGAGGCCCTCGGCGAGGTCACCACGCCCGCTGAGCGCCGTCGCGGCTTTCCGCATGGCCACGCTGCATTCCTCCGCTCGCCCGGCTCCGCCGGCACGGCTTGATGCCATCACCGCGGGTTGCTGCGGCAGCCAGGAACGGGCCGGGCAGGCCCGCTGCCGGCGAGCATATCCGTCGTCTGGAACTCATCTGCAACGAGCGGGTTCGCCCTGGCCGCGGCCGGCTAGAACCGAACGGCTGGCCGGGCTAAAGCGGTAAGGCCGCCCGGCCAGGAGCGGCGGCCTGCCCAGGACAGGTACCGGGCCGGCGGCCGTGATGGCAGGGTGAGACTCAGGCGAGTGCCGCGGCGGCGGCCTGACGGGAGGCAAGGCCATGACCAGCACACCGGGCGCGGCGGCTTCCGAGGCCGGCGGCGCGCGCACGCTGCACCTGTCGGACCTGCTGCGGCGCCCGGTAACCGACAGCCGGGGCGAGTCGATCGGGCGGCTGTCCGACGTGATCGTGCGGCTGCGCGGGGCGGAGCCTCCGCTGGTGACCGGCCTGGTGGCCAGCCTCGGCGGCCGGGACGTGTTCGTGCCGGTTGACCAGATGAGCGCCGTCGGTGCCGATGTGCTCAAGCTCACCAGTCCGCGGCTCGACCTGCGCAGGTTCGAGCGCCGCGAGGGTGAGGTGCTGCTGCGCGCGGACGTGCTCGGGCACCGGCTGATCGACGTGGAGCGCGCGCACCTGACCAGGGCCGCCGATCTCGAGCTGAGCGAGCTGCCGGCCGGCGACTGGGTGCTGGCCGGCGCCGACACCCGGCGCCGCCGGCGCCGGCTGCTGCCGTTCCCGCGCGGCGCGCAGCCCGCTGGTGGCGGCCACTTCCGCAGCTGGTCCGCGTTCGAGCCGCTGATCGGGCATACCGGCAGCGCACTGCTGCGCGGGCCGTTCGCGCGGATCCGGCGGCTCAAGCCAGCGCAGATAGCCGACCTGCTCGAAGAGGCTTCCAAGGACGAGGAAACCGAGATCCTCGGGCACGTGCACGCCGATCCCGAGCTGGAGGCCGACGTCTTCGAGGAGCTCGACGAGGACCTGGCCACCAGGCTGCTCGGTGCCAGGACCGACACCGAGATCGCCGCGGTGATCGGCCGGATGCGCGCCGACGACGCGGCTGACGCCATCGGCGAGCTGCCGCAGCGGCGCCGCCAGCCCGTGCTCGACCTGCTGCCCGCCGGCCAGCGCACCAAGGTGCTGACGCTGATGGGGTTCAACCCGGCCAGCGCTGGCGGGCTGATGGGCGTCGACTTCCTGGCCGTCGGCAGGGACGCCACGGTCGGCGCGGCGCTGGCCGCGGTGGCCAGCTCGCCCGGCCTGCAGCCGGAGGCGCTGACCACCATGCACGTGCTGGACCAGGCAGGGCGGTTGTGCGGGGTGGCCCGGCTGGTCACGCTCGTGCAGGCCAGCCAGGACACCATGATCACCGAGGTCTGGGACGACGACCCGGTGCGGGTCGGCGCGGATACCGACGCGGTCGACGTCGCCGTGCTGATGAGCGACTACAACCTGATCACCGTCCCGGTCGTCGACGAGCGGCGGCAGATGATCGGCATCATCACCGTCGACGACATCCTCGAGGTGACCCTGCCGGACGACTGGCGGCGGCGCGAGGCGGCCGAGCCGCCTGACGCTCACCGCGGGCAGCCCGGCTGAGCGGATGTGCTCGCTGCCGGAACAAAGCACGGCCTGGCGGCGTTTGACATTTCCGCAGCTTGTCGGGCATCCTCGATGAGGTTGCATTCGGGACACCTCGTTCGGTGAGGCGTCTTCACGGACACAGGCCACTGATCCCACCCGTCGAGAGACGCTCCGGATCAGGACACCTCTCCCCGGCCTAAGGGGTGAGGCCAAGTGGCTGCGCAGGCGGGCAACCAGTGCCGCGCTACGCCGTGAAGTGCCAAAGCTCTAACGAGAGAGGTGCCTGCCGGGGTGTCAGTCCCTGGCGCGGGTCGCATCTCTCGCACGGTGTCTGCTGGCTCGGCGCTGCGCAGTGCCGCGGAACGGAGGGAGGCGAGAGATGGACCACGATAGTCCGGGCCGAAAACGGCCCTCCCCGCCTGAAGTTCCTGCCTGTTCCGGGCACGACCTGACACCGCATGCCGGCCGCCGCTGACCGCGGCGCGCCCCAAGTGCAGCTAGCCCAGTCCAGCCCGCTCAGTTCCGCCGCTCAGCCCGCGCGCTAGCGCCGCGCGGCAGTGGCCCTGCTGCGCGCTCGCTCGGCCTGGCTCGGCCGCGGTGCCGGCCGTGCCCCCCGATCCCCGCCGTGTCGCCGGCGGCGAAGGGGGTGCCTGTCATGACCACGACCTTCCCTGGCAACCGGGTGGACCCCGGTGCGGCGCTCGACTCCGCGCACGTCGGCGACATCCGCGGTGCGCTCGGCACGATCGCGCATGACGACACGGGGCAGCGCACGTCCGTGCCGGCGAAGCTGAAGACCCTGCTGGCCATCGTGGGGCCCGGCCTGATCGTGATGGTCGGCGACAACGACGCCGGGGCGTTCTCGGTCTACGGCCAGGCCGGCCAGGACTACGGCACCCGGCTGCTGTGGACGTTCCTGCTGCTGATCCCCGTGCTGTACGTGAACCAGGAGATGGTGCTGCGGCTCGGCGCGGTGACCGGCGTCGGCCACGCCAGGCTGATCATGGAGCGGTTCGGGCGCTTCTGGGGTGCCTTCAGCGTGATCGACCTGTTCATCCTGAACGCGCTAACCATCGTCACCGAGTTCATCGGGATCACGCTCGCGGCCGGCTATCTCGGCGTGCCCAAGGTGGCTGCGGTGGCGCTGGCCGCGCTGGTGATCATCGCGACCGCGTTCACCGGCAGCTTCCGCAGGTTCGAGCGGATCGCGATGATCTTCTGCGTCGGCTCGCTGCTGCTCGTCCCCGTTTACCTGCTGTCGCATCCGCACCCGTCCCAGCTGGCCGCTGGCTTCTTCAACCCGTCGGTGCCCGGCGGATCGGGCCAGCTGGCCACCGTCATGCTGCTGATCATCGGCATCGTCGGCACGACGGTCGCGCCCTGGCAGCTGTTCTTCCAGCAGTCTTACGTGATCGACAAGCGGATCACCCCCCGGTTCATCCGCTACGAGCGGGTCGACCTGGTGATCGGCATCGGCGTGGTCATCGTCGGCGGCGCGGCGCTGACCGGTGCGGTCACCGCGGCGTTCGCTGGCACCCCAGGTCACGGTCACTTCACCGATGCCGCGGGCCTCGCCGCTGGCCTGGCCGCGCACGCCGGTCAGGCGGTCGGCGCGCTGTTCGCGATCGCGCTGCTGGACGCGTCCATGATCGGCGCGTTCGCGGTGTCGCTGTCCACCGCCTACGCGCTCGGCGACGTACTCGGCCTCAAGCACTCGCTGCACCGCGGGTTCCGCCAGGCCAAGGGCTTCTACGCGATGTACGCGGGCGTGGTCGCACTGGCCGCGGCGATCGTGCTGATTCCCGGCTCGCCGCTTGGCCTGCTCACCGAGGGAGTGCAGGCACTCGCCGGGGTGCTGCTGCCAAGCGCCACGGTGTTCCTGCTGCTGCTGTGCAACGACAAGGCGGTGCTCGGGCCGTGGGTGAACGGCCGGGTCACCAACGCCTTCGCCGGCGCGGTGATCGCGATGCTGATCACCCTGTCGCTGATCCTGACCGTGTCGGTGGCCGACCCGCACCTGACTGCCGCGCAGATCAAAGCGATCCTGCTGGGCTGCGTCATCGCGGCACTGGCCGCCGGCGCCATCACGGCCGCGGTCCGGGCCTGGCGGCGTACGGCGGCCGGCCAGCGCGGGCGTGGCCTCGCCGCCCAGCTTGCCCCGGCCGGGCTGGGTGCCGCGCTGGCCGGCCGCGTCCTGACGGCCCGCGCCCGTCTTGGCCGGGCTGGCCAGGCGGGTGGCGGTCACGCGGCTCAGGCTCCAGCCACCGGGCCGCGGTCGGCCGGGGTCATCCCCGGTCAGCGGGCGGAGAAGGGGCCGGGCTCGGGTCGGGCAAGGGACAGCTGGCGGATGCCGCCGCTCAACATGCTGAGCGTGCCGCCCGTCTCGATCACCAGGAAGCTCGGGCTGTCCGCGCTGTGGGTCTATTCGGCGGTCGCCATGGCGCTGGTCGCCGTCAAGATCACCCAGGTGGCGCTCGGGCACTGATCCTTGCGGCGCGGGTGCCGGGAACCTGGCCTGACGGCCGGCCGTCTGCTGAGTCAGGCGGGGCGGCCGCCGGGCCGCTGGGCAAGACCGGACGGCCGCGGTCGAACCGGCACTCACCGATTCAGCCGACGACGCCACGCTCGCGCCAGGCGGCGACCTGAGCGACGGTCACGCCGAGCTCAGTCAGCACCCCGTCGGTGTCGGCACCAGGCAGCGGCGGCGGACCAGGCTTGGCGGTCGCGGTGCGGCCGAACCGCGGCGCCGGGGCCGGCTGCACCAGGCCGCCGACCTCCGTGAACGAGTCCCTGGCCACGGCGTGCGGATGAACAGGCGCCTCCTCCGGGCTGAGCACCGGGGACACGCACGCGTCCGTGCCAGCGAACGCCTCGGCCCACTCGTCCCTGCTGCGGGTCAGGAACACGGCGGTGAAGCGCTCCCGCAGCACCGGCCAGCCGGCCCGGTCGTGCTGAGCCGGCAGGCCGGCGTCGGCCAGACCCAGCCCGGCCAGCAGCGCCGCGTAGAACTGCGGTTCCAGCGCGCCCACTGCCAGGAAGCCGCCATCGGCGGCCTGATAGGTGTCGTAGAACGGAGCGCCGCCATCCAGCAGGTTGGTACCGCGCATGTCCTGCCATGCGCCCATGGCGCGCAGCCCGTAGAGGAATGAGGTCAGCAGCGCCGAGCCGTCGACCATCGCCGCGTCGACGACCTGGCCGAGTCCGGAGCGCTCCCGTTCCAGCAGGGCGGCGAGCACGCCGAGGGCGAGCAGCATGCCGCCGCCGCCGAAGTCAGCCAGCAGGTTGATCGGCGGCGCTGGCCGCTCGCCCGGCCGCCCAAGCGGGTAAAGCGCCCCGGAGATCGCGATGTAGTCGATGTCATGACCGGCCGTCGGGGCCAGCGGCCCTTCCTGGCCCCACCCCGTCATCCGGGCGAAGACCAGCCGCGGATTGCGCTCCGCGCACACCTGCGGGCCGAACCCGAGCCGCTCGGCCACGCCCGGCCGGAACCCCTCGACCAGCACGTCGGCGGACTCACAGAGCCGCAGGAGCAGCTGCACGCCGTCAGGCTGCTTGAGGTCGATCCCGACCGAGCGGCGGCCCCGGCTCAGCGGCTCGGGCGGCGGCGCGCCGCCGGCTGCCCGCGGGCCAACCCGGTCCACCCGCAGCACGTCGGCGCCCAGGTCGGACAAGATCATGCAGCCGAACGGGGCAGGCGCCAGGCTCGCGATCTCGATCACCCGCACGCCGTCCAGTGGTCCCACCGGCCGCCTCCGCCTTCATCGGTATCCAGCCAGTCGGTCCCGGCCTAGCGCAGATGGTAACCGGGCCTCGCGCCGGGCCACGTTACGCTGGCCCGGCGGGCGAAGCCAGTCTCTATCTGAACTCCATGAACCTGATACTGCCGCTGTGGTTGACCAGGGGTGGCCGCGCGAAGCCGGTGCCGAGGTTCTCGCGGATGGTGACGGCATATTCCCGTCGCTTACGCACGCCAGACGGGATGCGCAGCGTGCAGGTGAACCGCTTCGCTGACTTGTTCCACCGGCAGCCCGCCGTCACCGGAGAGATGTTCGGCCCGGTGAGGCGGGCCTGAACCTCGTGGCGTGACGCGAGCTGCTCGGCCTGGCGGCCGAGCAGCGGGCCGCCAGACGCGTCAGAGAGCCGGAACGCGACCCCGAAGTGGCCCTGTGACTTGCGGACACCGTCGGACCTCGGCTCGAAGAACCGCCCCATGCCGTAGATGGAGGTGTATCTGACGCTCACGGGCTGCGCCTGCCTGAGGCCTGCCACGCTCATGGCGCCGGAGCACGTAGCGGTGAATGGCCCGACGCCGTGCGATCCTGTCGTAGTTACCTTTGCCCTGGCCGGCGCCCCGACCCCCGAGATGTGTTCGGCGGTGCGGCAGTGGGCAGCCGGAACTTGACCGACCCGGTAGAAGTGGCCGGCCTGGACGCCGGTGACCGAGACGGTCGGCCGAGTGGTGTCGATTTTGACCCGCCTGGTGGCCGTTCCCTCGTTGCCCGCCTCATCAAGGCAAAAAGCCCCCGGTGTCTGGGCGCCATCGGTCGCGGTCAAGGTCGAGGGCGTGCAGTCGTTCGCGTCAATAATGCCGTTGTCTGTCCAGTTCCAGTCGACCGTTACCGGCGAGATGAACCAGCCGTGCGCGCCTTGCTTACCCTCGCTGATTGCCGGATGTGCCATGGGCGGTGCGGTGTCGAGCGCGCTGACGCAGTTGGCTGCCACGTGCCTGATCGCCCTCATGCCGTCCGGGCAGAGGGTGTTGATCCAGTTGACGCCGTCGACATTGGCGCCGGTGATGGTCGCGTTCGTCAGGTCGGCGCCCTGCAGGTTGGCGTTTGCCAGGTTGGCATCCGACAAGCTGGCACCGACCAGGCTGGCGAAGCTGAGGTTGGCATCTGGCAGGTTTGCTCCGGACAGGTCAGACCCGTCCAGGTCAGCGTCGCCCAGATCGGCGCCAGTCCCGTCAGCGCCGCTCAGGTCAGCGTTTTTGAGAAGAGCCTGGGCGAGGCTGGCATTTCGCATTTGCGCGCTGCTGAGGTCGGCATCGAAAAAGTTGGCACCTTGCAGATCCGCGCCGCTGAGGTCGATCCCGCTCATGTCGGCTTCCAGGTAATCGCCCCGCGGGCCGAGGAGGAAACCATCGCTGAGCGTCCAGTTGGCGGGCAGCGATGCCGGCTGCCCGGCGATGCCGCCGGAGATTATGTTCGTCAGGGCGGCGCCGGTCAGGCTGGCGTCGGTCAGCGTGGCACCGGTGACCGTCGAGTTCGCTAGATTCGCATTGCTCAGGTTCGCGCCGGTGAGTTCGGCATTAGTAAGGTCGACATTCGGGATGAACAAGCCGGACAAGTCGAGGCCGCTCAGATCAGCGCCGACGAGGCTGGCTCCGTCCCCGACCAGGAAGCCGTTGCGGAGTTCCCATTGCGTCGGTAGCGACGATGGCGTACCGGTGATCCCGCCAGAGACGACTCCGAACAGCGCTATGGCTCCACCGGTCAGGGTGGCGCCAGTCAGGTCTGCGCCGGTCATGGTCGAGCCGCCGAGGTCGGTTCCGGTCAGGTTGGCATCGGTAAGCCGGGCGCCTGTCAGGTTGGTAAGTTCCATCTTCGCGCCGCTCAGGTCGGCGCCGGTGAAGTCAGCTCCTGTCAGTTGCGCGCCGTCGAGGGCGCATCCGCTCCAGTCGACGCCGGGCATGGGCGCCGGGGTGACGACACCGGTGCTGCTCAACCTCGGGCAGGTCACGGCCGCCGGGGAAACGCCACTCGCCGTGGCCATTCCGGTGGCGAGCGCCGGGCTGGTTCCCAGGGCGAGCGTCGGCGTGGTCGTGATCAGCGCGATTAAGCCGGCGAATGTGGCTGCGCGAGCGACGGCGCGAGGCAGCATGGATCCTCCTGGTACGGGTCATCGGATAGTCCCCCCGGCGGGGGAGCGGCGCACCAGGAGGTGCTCAGGGAATCACCGAGACGGCCTGCGTCGGCAGGAATGTATCTGCTGGCGGCGCCGCGAGTAAATAGTGATGAATGGCGATTTCTGGCGGTGTATAGGCGGGCGCTATCAGTTGTCCTGCCGCTGAGGTCCTGGTACCAGCCGCAAGGCCAGCGTGGGGCAGGCGGCGACCGCCCGCCTCGCCAGCGGCAGCATCTCGGCCGGCACCGGGCCGGGCGCGATGACCGGGTATCCCCACGGGTCTGACGTGATCAGCTCCGGCAGCAGCTCGATGCACAGTCCGTGCGCGTCGCAGGCGATCGGGTTGACCCGCAGCTGCACGTCCTGCCCGGACTGACGCTGCTGGCGTGCGGGGGCGGTGTCCCGGCTCACGGTGCGCCTGCCGGGTAGCCGGGGACGGGCAGCACGTGCGGGTGGGCGGCCCGCCCGCACGGCCCGCTGTGCAGGTGCTGCTGCAGGTCGCGGGCGAATACCCGGAGCGCGCTGCCGACCAGGTAGGTGGCGCCGTCGGGCAGCCGGCAGGCACCCCGGCCGGCCACCAGGCCGAGCAGCTGCTCGGTCCAGCGCAGCAGGCCAGCGTCGGCCCGGCCGAACGCGGCATGCCCGGCCGCCTCGGCCAGCGCGGGCAGGCCGTTCAGGCACGGGCCGCACTGGCCGGCGCTCTGACTGGCCAGGTACCACGCTGCCCTTGCGGTCTCGGCCAGGCCGCAGGCGGACTCGGGCAGCAGCACCAGCACGCCGGGTCCTGGCGCGGCTCCGGCCGGGCGCAGGCCAGCGTGGCTGAACGGCAGCCGCCGCGCTTGCTCGTAACCGACCCAGCCGCCGAAGTAGCCGCCAGCCAGCACCGCCTGGACCGGCTCGGTGCTGCCGCCCGCCAGCTGGACCACGTCGCCGATGCCGGTGCCCAGGGCGACTTCATAAACGCCTGGCCTGCTGACGGCGCCGCTGACGGTGACCAGCGCTGAACCAGGCGCTGCCGCGGCGCCGATCGCGCGGAACCACTCTGCGCCGAACCGGGCGATCAGCGCGAGGTGCGCGAGCGTCTCGACGTTCTGCACCAGCGTGGGCCGCCTGCTTACCCCGGACTCGTGCGGCAGCGGGGGCGTGAACGACGGCACCGGCGCGCCGCCGTTCAGGTGGCTGATCAGGGCCGTCTCCTGGCTGGTGACGTAGCCGCCTGGCACGGCCACGACCTGGACCGGCAGCCGGTTCAGCCCGGACCGCTCGCGCGCCGTGACGGCCTCGCGCAGTTCGCTGACCGCGAGGCCGCCGTCGGCGTGCACGCACAGGTACGCGCGCACGGCGCCGACCGCCTCGGCGGCGAGCGCGAGCCCGTCTAGGACCAGGTGCGGAGCCCTGGTCAGCAGCAGCCGGTCCTTGCCGCTCGCTGGCTCGGACTCGGCTCCGTTGGCTATGACAACTGTGCCGGCCGGTGCTCGCAGCCGGCTGGCCGTCCGGCCTAGCCGGGCGACGGCCAGCATCTTGCGCGCGGCCGGAAAGCCGGCGCCGCCACGCCCGGTCAGCCCGGACCGGTCGGCCTCGGCGATCAGCGCCGGGATGCCGTCGGCTGAGCGAGCGGGAGAGAACGGCACCTGGCCGTACCGGTCCAGATGCGCGGCCAGGCTGAGCGGCGCATCCGGCGGGATCAGCCGCGCCGTTCCAGGCGGCGGGACGGCCTGGCCGGTGGCTGTCGCCGAGGCCGCGCTCACCGGTGCCCGCCTGGCGTTCCGCTGGTCGTTACCGTACGGTCACGGGCGCCGTTGCTGAACAGCGAGGACGGCGTGCCCGACCGCCGCGCCCAGCCTGGCTGCAGCGGCCCGGCGGACAGCCAGGCGCCGCCGGCGACCAGGCTCAGCACGACGGCGAGGGCGCCGGTCAGCCGGAGCAGCGGGTGAGCGGGCCAGCCCCTGGCCAGCCGCCAGCTGGCCGCCCCGGCTACCGCGAGGACGCACAGCACGGTGAGCACGAGCACCCAGCGAACCGGCGTGTCCGCGCCGGTGCCCAGCCCGTGCAGCACGGCGACTGGCCAGCACAGGTACGCCGACCAGTGCACGAGCTGCCAGCTTCGGTATGTCATCCGCGACCGCAGCAGGCTCGTGACAATCAGCGCCAGCATGAGGTCAAGCCCGATGGCGCCGAGACCGAGCCAGAACGGCCGGTAAGCCGAGATGAACGGGATGACCGCGTCCTGCAGCCTGATGTGCGCGAACGGGTCAGTGAGCGTCGTGATGACGTGCGCGATCGTGAAGGCGAGCGCGAGCAGCGAGGCGTTGCGGTGCAGGCCCGAGGTGACGAACCTGGGCAGGGCTGGCCGCTGGTAACGGACCGATGCCAGCACTCCGAGCACCATGCTGGCGGTCAGCAGCACGAGTGCCACCAGGCCTGTCGCCCGGGTGGTGTACCAGAGCGGGGTGGTGGAATTCACCACCACGGCGCCGATGTGCGGCCCGGCGAGCTGTCCGGTCACCGCGTCACCCGTTCTGGCCCGGCGGCGGGCCAGCCAGCTGCAGTCTGCACCTGGCCGTCATGACTGACCAGGCGGGCGGGCAGGCAGGCACGCTCGAGCCACTCGATTGCGGCCTCGCCGAGGACAATCGCCGCGGTGCTCGCGGAATTGGCGTCCGCGCAGCTGCCGGCCGCCACGCTGACCGTGCGCCAGCGGGACCGGGCCGGCTCGCCGGTGGCCGGATCGATGATGTGGTGAACCGGGTCGCCGCCTGCCGACCAGGCGCGCACGGTGGTACTTGAGGTGGCGAGGCCGCCGGACCTGATCAGCACTGTCTGGCCGGGCGCGTCGGGCCCGGCCGCGTGATCGTCGGTGACCCGCACTCGCCAGCAATCCGCCGGGGCCGGCCCGGACACCGCGACATCGCCGCCGAGGCTCAGCAGCACGCCGCAGCCGATCCGCGCTGCGATCAGGCCGGCGCAGCGGTCGGCCGCCCACGCCTTGGCCGTCGCGCCGAGATCCAGCTGCGCGCCATGATCAAGTCGCGCCTGCCGGCGCCCGCGATCCAGGTGCACGTTGCGCCAGCCGGCGACCGGCCCGGCCCGCTGGTGCCGGGGTACGCCTGCGGCGCGGATCTCGGCGAAGTCCCGGTCGTAGCCGATCGCGGCCAGCGCCTGGCCGCAGGTCGGGTCGACCGCGCCGCCGGTTAGCTCGGCTGCTCGCAGCGCGGCTCCGAGCAGGTCGGCCATCAGCTCGCTCACCTGCGTTGCCGCGCCGCCTGCTGCGTTGAGCGCCGACAGCTCGGAATCCGGCCGGAAACGGCTGCACGCAGCGTCGACGGCGGCAAGTTCGGCGTCGGCGATCGCCCGCGCGGGAGCCAGCGCGGCCTGCTCGCTGACCAGCAGGGTCGCCGTGGTACCGAAGACGCCGAAGGTATCCCTGGCCGGGGCGGCCACCGCCGTCACGAGGCTCCCGACGTCACCTGACCCGAGCCCGAGCCTGCGGCCGGAGGCTGCGCGGGGATCAGGATGCTGCCCTGGCTCGGCCGGCTCGTGGCCGGCGACGTGCTCTTGACGTGGTGCCCGAACGCTGCCGCGATGACAGCCGAGCAGATGACTCCGGCCGCGCCCGCCCGCCAGGTCAGCCTGGAGATCCGGCGCAGGCCATCATCACGCACCGCAGCCGCGGAACGCTCGCTACCTTGCCGCATCGCACGATCCTCCTGACGCCTGCAGTCCGGCTCGCAGGGCCGGCAGTCTCCAGCATGCCGTCCCTACCCTAGGAATCGCTATGAGCCTGGTCCGGGTTCACCGAGCGCCAGCCGACTGCCGGACGGGCCGTCGGCCAGGCAAGGCCAGGCACGTTTCTATCTTGCCCGCACTTGCCGCCGGAGGTGACAACCCAGCCGGCCGCAAAGTAAGTGGTGAACCGCCCGACGCGGGTCGTGAACCACCGAACGCCGCGGGGTCACAGTCAGGCGGCACGGCCGCCTTAGCCCGGCTGAGAAGTCCCGGCAGCGGCGTATCGTCACAGCATGCGCGGTTACACCCAGGACAAGGACGCCTACCTCAAGCGGCTGCGCCGGATTGAGGGCCAGGTGCGCGGCCTGCAGCGGATGGTCGACGAGGATGTCTACTGCGTCGACGTGCTGACCCAGGTATCGGCGGTGACCAGGGCGCTGCAGGCGGTGGCGCTCGGACTACTCGAGGACCATCTCGGTCACTGCGTCACGCAGGCGATCGCCGACGGCGGGCCGGACGCCGACCAGAAGGTGCGGGAGGCTGCCGCCGCGGTGTCGCGGCTGGTGCGGTCCTGACGGCGCGATCGTGACGGTGTGATCCTGAACAGTGCGATCGCGCGAAGAGCTAGCCGTCCTGGTCCGGCGCGAGCCGGGCGAACGCGCGCAGGTTGGCCACGCTCTCGCCGCGGCTGAGCCGCCACGCCCACTCCCGCCTGATGGACGACGCGAAGCCGAGCATCAGCGCCCGGTCGAAGTTGTCGTCTGAGTAACTGAGCACGCAGCCGAGCAGCCGGTCGACCTCAGCCGGGCTGATCGACGCCAGCGGCATCCTGCCGACGAGGTACACGTCGCCGGCCTCGTCGAGGGCGAAGTGCACGCCATACATCCGGCCGCCCTGCTCGAGCAGGAACCGGTAGAACTCGGCGTGGTTCTCGTCCGGCTGACGGCAGAAGAACGCCTCCACGTGCAGGCTGTGCGTCCCGGCGATAAGCCAGGTAAGCGTGGCCAGCTTGTGCTGGCCGGCCAGAGCGACCAGGTAAGCGCCGTCCCGCGGTGACTCGAAGTCCACCTCGAGGCTGCGCAGCGCGTCGCCGAGCGCGGAGGCAGCTTCGCCAGCAGGCCCGGCGGCCTGACTCACGCTTCCACCGCGGCGCCGACCTCGCTCATCGCGGTGCCGTACATGTGCAGCAGCCGGTCGACGGTGACCGACCAGCCGAACCCTGAAGCGTGCTCACGCGCGCCCCTCGACAGCCGGGCGAGCACGGCCGGCTGAGTGATCAGGTCGCGAACCGCCCTGGCATAAGACGCCGGCTCACGGGAGTCGACCAGCACCCCGGACAGGCCATGACGCACGGCAGTGCGCAGGCCCCCGACCGAGGCCGCGACCACTGGCGTACCGCAGGCCTGAGCTTCAACTGCGACCAGCCCGAACGACTCGGAGTACGACGGCACCATGACCAGTGTCGCCGCGCGGTACCAGTCTGCCAGCTCGGCCTGCGGGCACGGCGGCTCCAACCGGACGCAGCCCGAGATGCCCAGGCTCGCGGCCAGCTGAGCCAGCCCGTCTGGATCAGCCCGGCCAGCGCCGCTTGGCCCGCCGACGAACGCGACCGTCAGCCGGCCCGCCAGTGCAGGATCGGCCTGTATCAGCTGCGCTGCTGCGTGCAGCACGAGATCCGGGGCCTTGAGGGGCTGTACCCGGCCGGCGAAGACCAGCAGCACGCCGTCCTGCGGCAGCCCTAGCCGTTGCCTGGCCTGCTGCTGCGAGCCAGGGCGGAAGATGGCGAGATCGACCCCCGGATTGATCACCGTGACCCGGCTCGGCTCGGCTGCGTACAGCTCGATCAGCTGCCTGGCTTCCTCGTCGGTGTTGGCCACCAGCCGGTCGGCGGCGGCGACGACCTCCGCCTCACCACGCAGCCGGACGGCCGGCTCGGCCCGCTCCCCGGACGCCAGCGCGGCGTTCTTGACCCGGCCAAGGGTGTGCATGGACTGGACGAACGGAACCCCCCAGCGCTCCTTGGCCACGGCGCCGACCTGGCCGGACAGCCAGTAGTGCCCGTGCACCAGGTCGTACCGGCCAGGCGCGTGCGCCGCCTCGGCGCGAAGCACCTCGAAGGTGAAATGGCAGAGCTGGCCGGGCAGGTCGGCCTTGTCGAGATCCTCGAACGGCCCGGCGGCCAGGTGCCGCACGAGCACGCCCGGCGCAAGCTCCGCCACCGGTGGCAGGTCGCGCGAGACCGCCCTGGTGAAGATGTCCACTTCGACGCCTCTGGCGGCCAGCCGCCTGGCCACCTCGACGACATAGACATTGAGTCCGCCTGCATCACCGGTTCCCGGCTGCTCAAGCGGCGATGTGTGAACGCTGACAGTCGCGATTCGCCGGGGCAAGCGTCGCGGCACGGGCATGCACCTCCGAGAGAGGAACCCCGTGCCAGGCCGTCCTGTTCCCTGGCCAGCCGGTCCGTCAGCCAGCCCGGCCAGCCAGGCAGCCGGCGGTAGGCTCACGGTCATGCCCACCCTGGTGCTGCTGCGTCACGGCGAGAGCCAGTGGAATGCCGAGAACCTGTTCACCGGCTGGGTCGACGTGGGGCTGTCGGACCGGGGGGTCAAGGAGGCCGCGCACGCGGGCACGCTGCTCGCGGACTCGGGGCTGCGTCCCGCCGTGGTGCACACCTCAGTGCTGACCAGGGCGATCCAGACAGCGAATGGCGCGCTCGAGACAGCCGGCCTGGGCTGGCTGCCGGTGCGCAGATCCTGGCGACTGAACGAGCGGCACTACGGCGCCCTGCAGGGCAAGAACAAGGCGCAGACCCGCCAGGAGTACGGCCACGAGCAGTACATGCTCTGGCGGCGCTCGTACTCGGTCCCGCCGCCGCCACTCGCCGACGACGATCCGCTCTCCCCGGTCGGCGATCCGCGGTACGCGCTGCTTCCGGACGAGCTGATGCCCAGGACCGAGTGCCTTCGTGACGTCGTCGCACGGCTGCTGCCGTACTGGCACGACGCGATCATCGGCGATCTTGCGGCCGGCCGGACCGTGCTCGTCGCAGCACACGGCAACTCGATCCGCGCGCTGGTCAAGCACCTGGACGAGATCAGCGACGAGGAGATTTCCGAGCTGAACATCCCGACCGGCATCCCGCTGGTGTACGAGCTGGACGACGGCTTCCGGCCGGCCAGCCGCGGCGGGCGGTACCTGGATCCAGAGGCGGCCGCCGAGGCGGTCGTGGCTGTGCGCAGCCAGGGCCAGTAGTCGCTGACCTGGGCATCTGCCCGATATCCTGCGGTCAGGGGGATGTCGCGCAGACGGACGGGGGATGTATGAGGGCAACCCGGCATATGAATATTGCGCGAACAACGGTCCAGGCTGGCATCTGGCCTGCTGCGCCGCTTGCGCCTGCCGCTTACCATCGGAGCGTGGATCCGGGCATGTCTGCCGTCGTGCGCGCCTGCGCGCCAGGCGCTGCCGCAGGCTACCCAGTACCCGCGCAGGCCTGCAGAGCGGCGACAGAATGAGGCTGCGGGTGCCGCCGGATTCCAGCGGCGGCGCGCCTGCGCAGGCGCCGCAGTCTACCCGCCTGCCGGCCGGCATCGCGTCCGTGCTGTCCGTGCTGTCGTCATCATCGGTGGTACTCGACCGGGACGACCGGGTTCTCCGCAGCAGCGCCGCCGCGCGCGACTTCGGCCTGGTCGAGGACGACCAGCTGGTCTCCGGCGAGCTGCTGGCGCTGGTCAGGCAGGTACGCCGGGACGGCGAGATCCGCGAGGGCGAGATCGAGATCTCCACCAGCGGCTTTGACGGCAGGATCACCACGTTCGGGGTCCGGGTCGCGCCGCTGGGCGCCAGGGTCGGTGACGGCGGGCTTGTGCTGCTGCTGGCCGAGGACCAGACGGAGAGCCGGCGGGTCGAGGAAGTCCGCCGCGACTTCGTCGCCAACACCAGCCACGAGCTCAAGACCCCGGTGGGCGCGCTTGCCCTGCTCGCCGAGACGGTCGAGGACGCGGCCGATGACCCGGAGGCGGTACGGCGCTTCGCCGGGCGGATGCGGCAGGAAGCCTCCCGGCTGACCAACCTGGTCCAGGACATGATCACGCTGTCCCGGATCCAGGCAGCCGAGCCAGTGCCCGACCCCCTTCCGGTCGGGCTCGACGCGGTCGTGACCGAGGCGATCGACCGCTGCCGGATGAAGGCAGCCGCTGGCGGCATAGAGCTGGCCGCGAGCGGCGCCCGCGGCATCAACGTGCTCGGCGATGAGGACCTGCTGGTAACCGCGCTGCGCAACCTGCTTGAGAACGCCGTTGCCTACAGCCCGGAGCGGACCAGGGTGGTGGTCTCCACCAGGCGGGCTGATGGCGGGCATTCTGAGATCACTGTCACCGACCAGGGCATCGGCATCCCCGAGCGGGACCTGGAGCGGATCTTCGAGCGGTTCTACCGGGTGGACCCTGCCCGGTCCCGCGCCACCGGCGGCACCGGCCTGGGGCTGGCCATCGTCAAGCACGTGATGGCCGCCCACGGCGGGATGGTCAGGGTCTGGAGTAAAGAAGGCGCAGGGTCAACGTTCACGCTGCGGCTGCCGTCGCTGCCCCTTGGACCCGGCAGCAGCGAGAACGGCGCCGCGCATGGGCATTCTGCCAGGGAGGCAGTGAAGTGACACGGGTGCTCGTGGTCGAGGATGAGGCGTCGTTCAGCGACCCGCTCTCCTACATGCTGCGCAAGGAGGGGTTCGAGGTCGCGGTGTGCGCCACCGGGCCTGACGCGATCGAGAGCTTCGACCGCACTGGCGCCGACCTGGTTCTGCTCGACCTCATGCTGCCTGGCCTGCCGGGCAGCGAGGTGTGCCGGGCTCTGCGGGAGCGGTCAAGCGTGCCCGTCATCATGCTGACCGCCAAGGACGGCGAGATCGATAAGGTCGTGGGCCTGGAACTGGGCGCGGACGACTACGTGACCAAGCCGTTCTCCTCGCGCGAGCTCGTCGCCAGGATGCGCGCCGTGCTGCGCCGTCGCGGCGACTCCGACGAGCCGAGCACGTCGATCATGGAATCCGGCCCCGTCCGGATGGACGTCGACCGGCACGTTGTCACCGTCCGCAGCAAGCAGGTGCAGCTTCCGCTCAAGGAGTTCGAGCTGCTTGAGGTGCTGCTGCGCAACGCGGGCCGGGTGCTCACCAGGATGCAGCTCATCGACCGGGTCTGGGGCGCGGACTACGTCGGTGACACCAAGACGCTTGACGTGCACGTGAAGCGGCTGCGGGCCAAGGTCGAGGTCGACCCGGCCAGCCCGGCGCATATCGTCACGGTCCGCGGTCTCGGCTACAAGTTCGAGCCCGGCTCGCTCGCCGCCGTCTAGCCGTGCAGCCCGCCTGGCCCGAGGTTACGGGCTGGGTGACGGGCTAGGCGTGGGCGTGGCCTTCCGGCGGTGCGGGTGCCGACGCGGATGCACCGCGGCGGTCGGCGTCGGCGCCGGCGGGGAGAACGTGGCGAAGTACTGCGCTCGCGGCATGACCGGCACGCTCAGGGTGACGGTGCCGGCGTGCTGGAAGGTCATCGTCACCGGGATGAAGGAGCCCCCGGTTACGGTCCTGGTCAGCCCGCTCAGCACCGCGGTCGGCTGCGGCCCGGTGAGCAGCACTGCCTGGTTCGGCGTCAGCTGCACCGAGCCGCCGGGCAGGCTCACCGACGCCGCGGTGCCAGGCGCCGTGACGCGCAGCAGGGTGTCGCTGTGGTCGTTGTTGTTGACCAGGGCGAAGAACAGCCCGGTGGACTGGCCGGCGGCCAGTGCCTGGCCGAGCGGTGCGCCGAGCACGAAGACGTTCCTGATCGAGATGTCGCCGAACTCGGTGCCCGCACCGTCGCTTGGCTGATGCCACCGAAGGCTCGGCGCGTCGTTGCCCGCCTCGCAGCCGGCCAGGATCGGAATCAGCGCGGCCACGGCCACGATCATCGCGCGGCGCGTCAGCGCGGCGCCGGAACGGCTGCGGATCACGCGAGCTCTCCTCGCCTTCGTGACTGAGGCACCAGGACCTGGGACAGATTAGCCCTCATCGGGATCGCCCTCGCCGCCGGCCTGCCGCTCCTCGCGGACTCAGGCCGGTCTAGGGCAGCGCGACTAGATCGGCCCGCAACTCGGACTCAGGCGGGAGCGTCAGCGCGAACCGGAGCGACTGGTCGGACCCGACCAGGATCAGTGACGGCCCGGTCGCCGATGTCTGGTATCTGCTGGCCAGCAGGCCGGCCCGGTCAACGGCCACCCTGGGCCCTGCCGGTCCGGCTGCGAACTGCCTGAGCTGCTGCGCGGTGGTGGCGCTGCCGACCAGATAGACGGGCACGCCGGCATTGCCGGCCTGCCTGATCAGCGCCTGCAGCGCAAGCTGGCACGCACAGCTGCCAGGGACGATCGCGAGCGCCGTCTTGCCTAGGTGGCTTAGTCGTACCGCCTGGCCGTTGACGCTGACCGTCTTGTCCGGCAGGTGCCCTGGCAGCCGCTGCAGCCGCGCCAGGACCTGTGCCGGAGCCTGGGTCGCCGGGGCGCTGGCTGCCGGGCCACCGGAAGCGGGCCCGCTCGCCTGTCCTCTCGGAATCACATCACCTGACGCGGTGAAAACCGTGAGTACCACGGCCGCTATCAGCGCGAAGATCAGGCACCCGGCCAGCAGCGGCATGATTACGCCGTCGCCAGTCGCCGGCCGGTACAGCCGGCGCAGGCGGCGCTGACGCCGCAGGGCACGCTGCTCGCGGTGGTAAGCCTGCACGTCACGATCGAGTTCCCTGGCATCGTCAGGGATCTCGATGTCCACCGGTGGCAGGCCGAAATCGTCCCGGTCCGGTTCGCCGCCAGGATTCACGCAAACCCCTCTGGCATGAGCGCAACGTCCACTTCCAGTATGTGCCCATGACGTCTGGTCCGCGACCGCGGCCGGCCCTGCCAGCTACGGTCAGCGCCGGGTCGGTCGCCGGCCGCTACCTGGCCGCGACTGGCCGCCGCGGCATGCCATGGCGGCCGCAGGCGGCGCGCGCGGACCGCGCCGGCCTGACCGAAATTAGGCTTCCCGAATTGCGCCATTGACCTGCAGGTATGCCCTGAAGCTCGGCCAATCACCCCGCTTCGCCGTGGTAACATGACTTCAGCGGAAGGGGTACATGCCACATGTCTTTCAAGGTCGGCGACACCGTCGTCTACCCCCACCATGGGGCTGCTCGGATCGAAGAGATCGAGACTCGCTCTATCAAGGGCGAGGACAAGTCCTACCTCGTGCTCAAGGTCGACAAAGGTGACCTTACAGTGCGAGTCCCGGCTGACAACGCGGAGCTAGTCGGCGTCCGGGACGTGGTGGGGCAGGAAGGGCTGGAGCGGGTGTTCGAGGTGCTGCGCGCCCCGTACACCGAGGAGCCGACCAACTGGTCCCGGCGCTACAAGGCCAACCTGGAGAAGCTCGCCTCCGGCGACGTGAACAAGGTGGCGGAAGTAGTCCGTGACCTGTGGCGGAGGGACCGCGAGCGCGGCCTGTCGGCCGGCGAGAAGCGCATGCTGGCCAAGGCGCGGCAGATCCTGGTGAGTGAGCTGGCCCTGGCCGAGAAGACGAACGAGGACAAGGCCGAGGCGCTGCTCGACGAGATCCTCGCGACCTGAGCCAGGGTCGTCCAGCCGATCAGGGCGCGTACGCCTGATGGACGGGCCGCTGCCGCGTGTCGGCGTAGGCACGGATGTGCATCCGCTGCGCGCGGGCAGGCCTCTTTATGTTGCGTGCTTGCACTGGCCGGGTGAGCCCGGCCTCGCCGGCCACTCCGATGGCGACGTAGCCGCTCACGCTGCCTGCGACGCGCTGCTGTCGGCGGCTGGCCTGGGCGATCTTGGCGGCCAGTTCGGTACCGACCGTCCCGAGTGGGCCGGCGCGCGCGGCTCAGCGTTGCTCGGCGCCACCGCGGAGCTGATTGCCGCGGCCGGCTACCTGGTAGGCAACGTCGCGGTCCAGGTCATCGGCAACCGGCCGAGGATCGGATCACGGCGTGCCGAGGCGCAGGAGGCGATGTCGGCGGCGCTCGGCGGCGCGCCGGTCAGCGTGTCGGGCACGACGACCGATGGCCTCGGGCTGACCGGCCGCGGCGAGGGCGTCGCGGCCATCGCCACCGCGCTCATCGTGCCGGCCAACCCTGCCTGAGCACGAAGCCGGCGTCCGTGGTCAGTCGGCTGGCGGCGTCGGGCCGCTCCGCAGCCGGTCGAAGCTGGCCGGGCCGGCATCCGGCGCTCCGCCCGCGGCGACCGGCGCGCCGTCATGGCTGTCATCTGCATCCGCGGCCTCGGCTGCCTGCTGCCCTGACTCACCCGGCTCAGCTTGGGTCACGGCGGGCAGCCGCGCGCTGTCCCGGTCATCAACCTGGCCGGCGCCTTCGTCCGGATCGTCCGGCCCGGCCGGGCCCGGATCTTCGGCGGCGCCTGGCGCCGACGCTGACGGCGCTGAGGATGACCCGGCCGCCAATGGCTCGGACGCCAGTGACTCGGCTGACGATGGCTCGGGTGACGATGGCTCGGGTGACGATGGCTCGGCCGACGACGGCTTGGCGGATGGCGGTGGATACGTCGTCCATGGCACCCAGGGCCGCTCGGCCGGCGCTTCATCATCATCGCCAGCCGGGCGCCACTCTGGCAGGTCAGCTGCTGCCTGCGTCGCGGCCGGGTCAGCGGGGACGGCAGCAGCAGCCGGTCCGTCGGCAGTCAGCGCGGTGCCCGAAACTGCCGGAGGCTGGATGGTCATCGTGACGGCAGCTGGCGCGTGGCCTGCCGGTGCGCCGCCGGCCAGCCGCGCGGCGGCCGGGGCCGCGGCACGGCGGGGCCGGCCGTGCCTGAGCATGACTGCCAGCAGCCCGAAGCCGGCCAGCAGCAGCACCCACGGGATGATCGCCGCCGCGATCTCGCTGGCCCGGTGCGGGATGCGCGTCCCGGCCGCGTGCAGCGCGTCGGCCCCGGCGGCAGCGGCGAGCAGCACCAGCAGGCTCAGCCAGGCGTAACAGCGGGCTACCGGGCCGGCGCCGCGCAGCGCGAGTACCGCAGCGCTCGCCACGACCACCAGCGCGTCGATGGCGGGCGGGTAGATCCTGGCCAGCGACACTGTGACGCCTGCCTGCCTGGCGATCGCGTGCACGCCGGCGTAGGAGAGGGTGAACGCCGCTGCGGCGAGCACGAGTACCCCGGCCGATGCGGCGGTCAGCGCGGCGGCCCGCAGTCCGGAACTCGTGCCGTGCTGATGCGGCGCGGCCGCGGAATGACTGTCGCTCATCGGGGCACTGTCATCCTTCCGTGCGCCGGACGCGGCGACCAGGCCGGGCGCGGCAGCTGCCGGGCAGGCCCGGCCGGCCTATAGTCGGAAACGGGGTAATCCCAGGCCAGGCGCCGCTGCCGGGTGGCCGCCAGCATGGCCGACGGCGATCTGCCAATCGCCGAATGGCGGTCTCGGCCGACTTCGCGATCATGGCATTTTAAGGAGACGATATGCCGTTCTACCGAGCGGTCGGGGAGATTCCCGCTAAGCGCCATACGCGTTTCCGCCGCCCGGACGGCGGCCTGTACGCCGAGGAACTGATGGGGGAGGAGGGCTTCGTCTCTGACTCCTCGCTGCTGTACCACGTGCACCCGCCGACGGCGATCGTGAAGAGCGAGGGCCTGGGTGAAGCCGCCGCCGCTGGCGCGCTGGCGCCTAACCACCCGCTGCTGCCGCGGCACTACCGCACCCGGGACCTGCCGGCCGGTGGTGACCTTGTCCTTGGCCGGCAGCCTTTGCTCGCCAACGACGACGTGCGGATCAGCTTCGCGGCGGCGGACGCGGCGTCTGGCCTGTACCGGAACTCGGCCGGCGACGAGGCGGTCTACCTGCAGTCAGGCTCGGCGCTGCTGGAGTCGGTTTACGGCGCCATCGCGGTGACCGCCGGCGACTACCTGATCGTGCCGCGCGGCACGACGCACCGCTGGCTGCCAGGCCAGGGCGACGAGCCAGTTCGCGCGCTGGTCATGGAGGCGGGCGGGCACATCCGGCCGCCGCGGCGCTACCTGTCGCAGTACGGGCAGTTCCTAGAGCACGCACCGTACTGCGAGCGTGACCTGCGCGGGCCAGCCGGCCCGCTGGTCAGCGACGGCGAGGACGTTCCGGTGCTGGTCCGCACCAGGGCCGGGCTGACCATGCTGACCTACGCCTACCATCCGTTCGACGTCGTCGGCTGGGACGGATGCCTGTACCCGTACGCGTTCAACATCGCTGACTTCGAGCCAATCGTGAAGCGCACGCACGCCCCGCCGCCGGTGCATCAGACGTTCGAGGGGCCGAACTTCGTGATCTGCTCGTTCTGCCCGCGGCCGCTCGACTTCCATCCCGAAGCCGTGCCCATCCCGTACAACCACCACAACGTGGACTCGGACGAGATGATGTTCTACGTCGGCGGCGACTATTCGGCGCGGCAGGGATCCGGCGTCGGCGTCGGGTCAATCACGCTGCACCCGTCCGGCTTCACCCACGGACCACAGCCGGGCGCCGTGGAGGCGGTGATCCGCGGCATGGCCGAGGGCCGCACGACCACCGACGAGACCGCCGTCATGATCGACACGTTCCGGCCGCTGCAGCTGGCCGCCGCCGCGGCGCGCGCCGAGGACCCCGAGTACGCGTGGAGCTGGGCCAGGGCCGCCGGGTCCTGACGCCGGTGCCGCGGGAAGGCAGCACTGCTGGCGCGGTGTCGTCGTCCGCGGCGGCAAGGCTGGCCCGGCTGCTGGCGTTTGGCCCGCTACGCCGGGAATTCCCCGTTCAATCCCGTCCCGGTAATATCGGCCGAGGCCAACTGAGTGATGATCCGGAGGCAGCCAATGCCCGGAGGGGCAACTCCCGCAGGCGGCGAGACGCTTGACGCACTGCTTGCCGGTGGTGAGCCAGCGCAGGCGGCATTCGTCGTTCCCGATGACGGCCAGGAACTGAGCTATGGCGAGGTGGCCGGCCGGATCGAGACCCTGGCGGGCCGGCTGGCCGCGGCGGGCGTCAGCCGCGGCGACCGGGTGGCACTGACGCTGCCGGGCAGCCCGGACTTCGTCCAGCTGCTGCTCGCGATCACGGTGCTCGGCGCGGCGGCGGCGCCGCTCAACCCGGCTTACACCGAGCCCGAGTACACCTTCTACCTGGAAGACGTCGCTCCGCGGCTGCTGCTGGTGCCAGCCAGCCTGCCGGCGGCGGCGGCTGCCGCGGCAGCCGCGACGAATACCCAGTTGCTGGCCGTCGCCGACGTGCCCGGCGGGCCGCCCGACCTGCTGCGCGACGGCGCGCCGGTCGCGGCCAGGCCCGGCTTCGAGCGCGGCACCCCGGACGACATCGCGATCGTCCTGCATACCAGCGGCACCACGAGCCGGCCCAAGCAGGTCCCGCTGCGGCAGAGCAACCTGATGGCCTCGACCAGGAATGTCGCCGCGCACTTCGAGCTCGGCCCCGGCGACGTGTCGTTCTGCGTGATGCCGCTGTTCCACGTGCACGGCCTGGTCGCGTCGACCTTCGCGACGCTGGCATCAGGCGGCACCGTGGTGTCTCCGCGCCGGCTCACCCCGCAGCGGTTCTGGCGGCAGGCGCGCGAGACCGGGACGACGTGGCTGTCGGCTGGCCCGACGCTGCACCAGATGCTGCTGGGCAAGATCGACGACGAGGGCGCGCCAGGCACCCTGCGGTTCACCCGGTCCTGCAGCTCGGCCCTGTCACCCGAGCTGCTGCACCGGGCCGAGAGCCTGTACCGGGTGCCGATGCTTGAGTCCTACGGAATGACCGAGGCCAGCCATCAGATGACCGCCAACCCGATGCCGCCGGGCGAGCGGGTGCCAGGCTCGGTGGGTGTGTCGGCCGGCACGGAGGTCGGCATCGTCGACGGCAGCGGCAGCTTCCTGCCGGCGGGCGAGGCCGGCGAGGTGGTGATCCGCGGCCCCGGCGTGATGTCCGGGTACGTGAACAACCCGGCCGCGACGGCCGAGGCGTTCTACGGCGAGTGGTTCCGCACCGGCGACCGCGGTGCGCTGCGCGACGGCTACCTCTACCTGGAGGGCCGGATCAAGGAGATGATCATCCGCGGCGGGGAGAATATCTCGCCCGCCGAGATCGAGCAGGTCCTGCTCAGTCATCCGGCGGTCACCGACGCGGTCTGCTTCGGCGTGCCGGACGAGAAGTACGGGGAGCTGCCAGCCGCGGCCGTCACGCTGGCCGCCGATGTTGAGCCGCGGGAGCTGATCGGCTACTGCCGGGAGCGGCTGGCCGCCTTCAAGGTGCCGTCGGTCATCCACGTGTTGCCGCAGATCCCCCGGACAGCGACCGGCAAAGTGCAGCGCCGCCGGGTCGGCGAGTTCGTGGCCAGCGGCCAGGCGGCCGGATGAGGTTCGCTGTCCTCGGCGCCGGCGCCATCGGCGCCTACGTGGGGGCGGCGCTGGCCCGCGGCGGCGCCGACGTGACGCTGATCGCCAGGGGCGCGCACCTGGCCGCGATGCGCGAGCACGGCGTGCGGGTCCGCTCGCCGCGCGGCGACTTCACCGCGCATCCGGAGGCGACCAGCGACTGGACCGCGCTGTCCGAAGCTGACGTGGTGTTCGTCGCGCTGAAGGCGTACAGCCTGCCGGAGCTGGTCGGGCAGCTCGGCAAGCTGCTGGCGCCGCACGCGGCCGCGGTGTGGGCGCAGAACGGCATCCCCTGGTGGTACTTCCAGTCGCTGGCCCCGCCGCCCGGCGGCCCGGTGCTGCAGAGCGTGGATCCCGGCGGGGCGGTCAGCGGCGCGATCACGCCCGAGCACAACATCGGCTGCGTGGTCTACTGCTCCACGGAAATCATCGAGCCCGGCGTGATCCAGCACATTGAGGGAACGCGGTTCACTATCGGTGAGCCGGACGGCACCGCCAGCGAGCGGTGCCGGGAGATCTCCGCCGCGTTCGCGGCGGGCGGCCTGCGGGCGCCGGTCGAGTCCCGGCTGCGCGACCAGATCTGGCTGAAGCTCGTCGGTAACGTCGCCTTCAACCCGATCACGGCTCTCACCGGGGCCACCCTCGGCCAGCTTGGTGACCTGCCGGAGATGCGGGACCTGCTGAAGGTGATCTTCGCCGAGTGCGCCGCGGTGGCCGGGCGGCTTGGCATCCAGTTCCCGGTCTCGCTCGACCGGCGGCTTGAGGCTGGCCTTGCGGTCGGCGATCACCGAACGTCCATGCTCCAGGACCTGCGGGCCGGCAAGCGGCTCGAGCTGGACTGCATGACCGGCGCGGTGACCGAGCTCGCCGTCAGGCTCGGGGTCGAGGTGCCGCACGTGCAGGCGGTGCACGCGTGCGCGAAGCTCCTTGACCAGCTGAACCGGGCCTGACGGCCCGCTGTTACCGTCCGCCGTGTCACGTCTCGGAAGGAACGTCATGACCGCGCTGCCTGAGCTTGCCCGCACGCTCTTCAACGGAGCGAATCACGCCGTGGTGGCCACGATCGACCCTGGTGGCCGGCCGCAGTCCAGCGTGGTCTGGGTCACCAGCGATGGTGACGACGTGCTGTTCTCCACCATCAAGGGCCGTCGCAAGTACGCCAACCTGAGCCGTGAGCCCCGGCTCAGCGTGCTGGTGTACGACCCGGCTGACCCGTATACCTACGCTGAGGTCCGCGGCAGCGCGGTGCTGACCGACGACCCGGCCGCCGAGCTGATCGAGCAGCTCGCGGTCAAGTACACCGGGCGCCCGTTCGGCGAGCGGCCGGGTGAGCAGCGGGTCATCGTCCGGGTCACCCCGGACCACGTCGTGCTCTACCAGTGACCAGCTGACTGCGCCGGTGACGGGCTGGCGGTACCGCGCCGCGCCGCCGCGCCTACCGCGTAGCCTTGGCAGGTGACGCTGCGCATCTACGACACTGGCGAGCGCTCGGTTCGCGAGCTCGTCCCGCTCCGGCCGGGCGAGGTATCGCTCTACCTGTGCGGCGCCACCGTCCAGGCGCCACCGCACATCGGGCACATACGCTCCGGAGTCTGCTTCGACATCCTGGTCCGCTGGCTGCAGGCCAGCGGGCTGTCGGTGACCTACTGCCGCAATGTCACCGACATCGACGACAAGATCATCGATGTCGCTGCCGGGCAAGGGGTGCAATGGTGGGCGGTTGCAGAGCGCAACCAGCGGGCGTTCACCAGGGCGTACGAGGCACTCGGCTGCCTGCCGCCGGACGCGGAGCCGAGGGCGACCGGGCACGTGCCGGAGATGGTCACGCTGATCGGCAGGCTAATCGCCACCGGCCACGCTTACCAGGCCGGCGGCGACGTGTACTTCGATGTCAGCTCCTATCCGGCCTACGGCGAGCTGTCCGGGCAGGCCGGCCCCGGCCTGGCTGCCGAGGCAGGCGACGGGCTGGCCAAGCGCGACCCGGCCGACTTCGCTTTGTGGAAGGGCCGCAAGAGCGGCGAGCCGTACTGGGACACCCCGTGGGGCCCTGGCCGTCCCGGCTGGCACCTTGAGTGCTCGGCGATGGCGACCAAGTACCTGGGTGCTACGTTCGACATCCACGGCGGCGGCCTGGATCTGCTCTTCCCGCACCACGAGAACGAGCTCGCGCAGTCTCGCGCGGCGGGAGACGGCTTCGCCCGGTACTGGATGCATAACGGCCTGGTCCGGATTGGCGGCGAGAAGATGAGCAAGTCGGTCGGCAACTCGCTGCTGGTGGACGCGATGACCAGCCGGGTGCGCGCGGCCGAGCTGCGGTATTACCTCGGCCAGGCGCACTACCGCTCCCAGCTCGACTACTCCGTCGAGGCCCTGGACGAGGCGGTGGCTGCCTACCGGCGGATCGAGGGATTCGTGGTCCGGGCGGGCGAGGCGGTGGCCGGCGAGCCGGGGCAGGGGCCGGCGCAGCGCGACGGCCAGCCAGGCCGGGGGCTGGCCCCAGCCCTGCCCGCTGAGTTCGCCGCGGCGATGGACGACGACCTGGCGGTGCCGCGGGCGCTGGCGATCGTGCACGAGGCGCTCAGGGACGGCAATACCGCGCTCGCCGCCGGCGACGCGGCCGGCACCGGCAAGCACCTGGCTCAGCTGCGGGCGATGCTCGCGGTGCTCGGCCTTGACCCGCTGGCCCAGCCGTGGGCGTCGGGCGGTGACAGCGGGCTGCGCCCGGTGGTCGACGCGCTCGTCGGGGTCGCCATGGATCAGCGGCAGGCGGCCAGGGCACGCAAGGACTACCCAGCGGCCGATGCGATCAGGCAGCGGCTGCAGGAGGCGGGCATCGTGGTGGAGGACACCCCGGCCGGCCCGCGGTGGGAGCTGGCCAGGTGAGCGCTGCAGGCGGCGCCGGCCAGCCTCGGCGCGGGCCAGGCGGGCGGTCAAAGTCCGGCAAGCCGCGGCCGGGCACCGGCGGTCACGGCAAGCACAAGCTGGAGGGCAAGGGCCCGACGCCGCCGGCGGCGGCCAGGCCAGGCCATCCGGCGCAGCGCCGGGCGGCGGCGGCCGCCAGGGCCGCGGCGAAGCGCAGCGGCGAGCCGGCCGCGCGGCCGGGCAGCCGCGCTGACCGCACCGACGGCAGTGACCGCTACGGCCGCCTGGCTGGAAGTGCGGGCCGGCCTCGCGGCGGGCAGTCACCGGCCTCTTCTCGTGCTGCTGCCATGCCGCGAGGCGCGGGCACCGGGCCCGAGGTCGTGGCCGGGCGCAACGCGGTGCTTGAGGCCCTGCAGGCAGGCGTGCCGGCCCTGGCGCTGCACGTCGGCGCCGGGCAGGGCGACGAGCGGGTCGGCGCCTCGATCGCGCTGGCCGCTGACGCCCGGATACCTGTGGTCGAAGCCGGCCGCGCCGAGCTGGACCGGCTGACTGGCGGCGCGATCCACCAGGGCCTGGCGCTGCGGGTCAGGCCGTATGAGTACGCCCATCCCGACGATCTGATCAGCGCCGCCATCGACGCGGCCGCCCAGCCGCTGATCGTCGCCCTGGACGGGGTGACGGACCCGCGCAACCTCGGCGCGGTGGCGCGCTCGGCCGCCGCCTTCGGCGGGCACGGGCTGCTGGTCCCGGTGCGCAGGTCGGCCGGCGTCACCGCCGGGTCGTGGAAGGCGTCGGCCGGTGCCCTCGCCCGGCTGCCGGTCGCCCAGGCGCCCAATCTGGCCCGCGCGCTGGCGGGCTACCAGCAGGCCGGCCTGTTCGTGGCAGGCCTGGCCGCCGGCGCCGGCGACGACCTCGCCAGCCTTCAGCTGGCCGACGGGCCGCTGGTACTCGTTGTCGGCTCGGAGGGCCGCGGATTGTCCCGGCTGGTCGCGCAGCACTGTGACGTGATTGTCCGGATCCCGATCGCTGGCACCGAGTCGCTCAACGCATCTGTGGCAGCGGGGATAGCGTTGTACGAGGTAGCTCGCCTGCGGGCTGGCTGATCCCGCGGGCCGCGCGCGGAAGGGGTCACGGTGGCTGATGACGAGCCCGGCGGCCCGGCCAGCGCCGGCGATAGCACCGGCGCTGAGGTGGCTCGCGCAGCGCTAGCCGACCGGCTGCGGGTCAGCGCGAGGGCCTCGCCGGCCGTGCTGGCCGCGTTCCGCGAGGTTCCGCGGCACCTGTTCCTGCCGGAGCTGCCGGTCGAGCAGGCGTACCAGGACGAGGCGTTCGTCGTCAAGAGCGACGCCAGCGGGCTCCCGCTCAGCTCCTCGTCGCAGCCCGCCATGATGGCGATCATGCTGGAGCAGCTCGGCCTCCAGCCTGGCCACCGGGTGCTGGAGATCGGCACCGGCACCGGATACAACGCCGCGCTGATGGCGCGCGTCACCGGGCCGGCCGGCCAGGTCGTGTCGATGGACATCGACCAGGAGCTGACCGAGCTAGCCGCCGCCAGGCTGGCAGCCGCTGGGTTCGGCCGGGTCATCGTCGTCGCGGGTGACGGCGGGCTCGGCGTGCCGGAATACGCGCCTTATGACCGGATCATCCTGACCGTGGGCGCCGGGGACCTGGCGCCGCAGTGGCAGTCACAGCTGGCCGACGGCGGCCGGATGGTACTGCCGCTATCGGTGCGGGGCATCCAGCTGTCGGTCGGCCTGAGGCGAGCAGGCAGCCACTGGACCAGCACGTCTGCCTGCCGGTGCGGATTCATCCGGATGGCCGGGGCATTCGCCGGCCCGGAGTCCTACGTCTCGCTTGGCGAGGACACCGGACTGCACGCACAGGCGGACGACGGGCGTGACCTGGATCCGGACGCCCTGTACCAGGCGCTATCCGGCGAGCCGGCTGAGATCGCGGCCAGGCTGCCAGCCGGCGGCCCGGCCCAGCTCGCCGACCTTGACCTGTGGCTCACTCTCACCGAGCCACGGCTGACCAGGCTGACCCTGCTCGCGACCGCTGGCGGCCAGGCCCGGCGGTGGCGGCCGGCACCGCAGCTTCCGTTCGGCGCGCTGGCTGGCAGCACGGCAGCCGGCCAGCTGGCGGTCGCGGCGATCGGGGTCGCCGACGCTGCGGGCGAGGCCGGCAGCGGTCAGCGCGGCTGCATATCGGGACCGCAGCTCCCCGGTGAGCCGGAGCCTGAGGCCGCTGACCTGGCGCCCGCACGCGGGATCGTGGTCCGCGGCTATGGGCCAGGTGGCGCTGAGCTGGCCAGTCACCTGGCCGGGCGGGTTACGCACTGGCAGGAGCTCGGGCGTCCCGGTGCGTGGAACCTGCGGCTGGCCGCTTACCCGGCCGGCGCGCAGGTGCCTGACGAACCGGGCCTGATCGTCATCGACCGGGAGCACTCCCGGCTACTGGCCGGCTGGCCCTGGTAGCGGCCGGGCGGCCAGGGCGCTGCGGCGGGCGGCCCTCCGTGGGCGCCGGCGGCAGCGCTGCTCACCGGTCAGTGCTGCTCGCCGCTGACAGCGAGCTTGGCCGCCGGGCCGACAATTTGCTTGTCTGGCCTGCCGACGACAGCCTTGTCCATCCCCGTGTACGGCACCCGGTACAGGACGTGCCGCATGGCCTCCAGCCTGGCCCGCCGCTTGTCGTTGCTCTTCACCACCGTCCACGGCGCGTCCGGCAGGTCGGTGTAGAAGAACATGGCCTCCTTGGCCTCGGTGTAGGCGTCCCACTTGTCCAGCGAGGCCAGGTCGACCGGGCTGAGCTTCCACTGCCTGACCGGGTCGACCTGCCGCCGGACGAACCGCCTGAGCTGCTCGGTCCTTGACACCGAGAACCAGAACTTGACCAGGATGATGCCGTCCCTGACGATCATCCGCTCGAACTCAGGCGCCTGCCGGAGAAACTCCGTCACCTCGTCGGGCCTGCTGAAGCCCATCACCCGCTCGACTCCGGCACGGTTGTACCAGGACCGGTCGAACATCACGATCTCGCCGGCCGAGGGCAGGTGCTCGATGTACCGCTGCAGGTACCACTGGGTGCGCTCCCGCTCGGTCGGCTTCGGCAGCGCGACGACCTGGGCGCCACGCGGGTTGAGGTTCTCGGTGAAGCGCTTGATCGTGCCGCCTTTGCCGGCCGCGTCGCGGCCCTCGAACAGGATCACCACGCGCTGGCCGTCCTGCTTGACAGATTTCTGCAGCTTCAGCAGCTCGATCTGCAGCGCTCGCTTCGATGCCTCATACTCGCTGCGGCGCAGCCGGTGCTCGTAGGGGTAATCCTCGCGCCAGGTCCGGACCACCTTGCCGTCCGGCTCGGCCAGCGCGCCGAGGCCTTTCTTGCCCGGCACGACGCGCAGTCCCAGATCACGCGCCAGCCGGTCGAGCACGGCGCTCACCTGTCCGTCCGGCTGTGACCCGGTGACCGGCCTGGCCCGTGGCCCGGGCTGGCTCACTTGCCCGTGATGCCCTTGTTCTTGATGTTCTTGACGCCGGAGACCTTGATATCGCGCGGATTAAAGCCGCGCACAGCGGTGCCGGCCTTGCCGGCTGCCGTCCTTGACTTGCCGGCCAGATCCCTGGCCTTCGTCGCGGCCTGGCCCGCCTTCTCGCTGGCCTGCCTGGCCGCCCGCTGCATCCCCTCGCTGCTCGAGTACTTGTCCCTGGCCTGCTGGTACAGGCCGCCGGCGGTGTCCCTGACCTTCGCTACCAAGCTCACCACAGCCCCCAATCCGCCCGAATGCGCCGTTGATACCCACCCGGCCCGCTGGCACACCCGCTGGCACGCCCCGGCGGCCGGACGCTAGGTCACTGATCCGCGGCGCCGCAGCCCGGCGGCGACGAGTCCGAGGCCGACGAGCGCCACCAGGGGACCGACCACCTCGAACGTGCTGCTTCCCGACATGACACTGCCGCCGACCACGTTGAATCCCTGCAGCGACCAGAACGCGCCGAGTATGGCGATCACGACGCCCGCGGCGATAAACAGAATGCTCTTCATCAGAAAGTCAGCTCCTGCGATAGCACGCGCACCAGAATCCTGTCACCGGCCGGAACGGCCAGCGGGCACGGACGGTTCAGCCGCCGCCCTGGCTGCAGACTGCGCTGGCTGGCGGCCCCGCCCGCCGCCGCGCGATCTTGCCTGAACGGGGCAACCGGGCGGCCGTGCCGGGCGTCAAGAAACAAGTGCGGCCATTCCCCGCCCGGGTATCCGGCATTGCCGGTCACCTCGCTTATGCGAGTAGCCCGCAGGGTATGGCCATACTGCGCGGATCGGATTCCGGCCGGCCTGGCTGCCTTTCGGACGAGGAGCACAATCATGATCAAGTCACGTCGCCGGGTGGCCGGCTCCGTCGCGCGGAAAGCGGCCGGCCCGGGGGCCGGCGCGCTGCTCGCCGCGGCGGTCACCGTGCTCGGCCAGGGCCAGCCGGCCGGCGCCGCGCAGGTGTCGCGCGCCGCGCCGGTCTCGCCCGCCATCACCGCCGCGGCGGCGGCCGCCGTCAGCTCTGCGCTGCCCGCCGCCCGAGCCGCCGCCGGCAGCTTCGTCCCGCCAAAGCACGTGCTGAAGGTCGGTGACCACGGCCCGGCCGTACGCAAGGTGCAGCAGCGGCTCAGCCAGCTGCACTATTACGCCGGCAAGGCCGACGGTAGCTTCGGCGCCAACACTCAGGCGGCGGTCTGGGCGTTCGAGCGCGTGCAGGGCCTGCGGATCACCGCGGCCAACGCTGATGAGATCACCCGCGCCGCCGAGCGTGACCTGGCCCACCCGAGGGCGCCCAAGGTGCTCGCGCCGCACGGCAGGCCATGGCGGGTCGAGGTGAACAAGCAGACCCAGGTCCTGGTGCTGTACCGGCACGGCAAGATCGAGCTGATCAGCCACGTCTCGACCGGGGCCGGCTGCCTGCCCGGCCAGGGCTGCGGCTGGGTCACGCCGACCGGGAACTACCGGGCGGAGGACTACATGCCGGGCTGGGTGCACGTGCCGCTCGGCGAGATGTTCAACCCGGTGTTCTTCATCAGCACGGTGTTCGCGATCCACGGCGACACCTTCGTGCCCTGGTACCCGGACTCGCACGGCTGCGTCCGGGTCCCCATGTTCATCGCCCGGTTCTTCCACAACCGGGTGCACGTGGCCGCCAGCGGCGGTACCCCGGTGATCATCCGCAACCACTGAGCGGCCGGCGCAGTAGGCTAGCCGGACGCGTCCCCGGCCAGTGGCCGGGGGCTGAGGCCGGCCTTGGGGGGTTCGCCAGTGCGACGCATCCTGCTGGCCGCGGCCGTAGCGGTCGCCGCCAGTTCTGCTATCGCTGCCTGCAGCAGTTCAGGATCCGGCGCGCCTACGGGCGGGTCGGCGAGCGCCGCGTCGGCGGCCAGCTGCACCAACAGCGCCATCCAGAAAAATCTGTTCCAGAAGGGCGCCCTGACGGTCGCCACCGACAATCCGGTGTTCACGCCGTGGTTCACGCACAACAACCCGGCGAACGGCAAGGGCTACGAAAGCGCAGTGGCGTACGCGATCGCGGCGAAGCTCGGCTTTTCCCGCAGCCAGGTGAACTGGGTGCACGAGCCGTTCACCAGCTCCTACGCGCCGGGCCCGAAGAAGTTCGACTTCGACATCAACGAGGTCTCGGTCACCCCGCAGCGGGCCACCGCGGTCACGTTCAGCAGCAGCTACTACGACGTGCAGCAGGCGATCGTCGCGATGAAGGGCACGCCGATCGTGACCAGCCACTCGCCAACCCAGCTGAAGACCTACCAGTACGGGGATCAGATCGGGACGACCGGGCTGACGTACATCACCAGCCACATCCTGCCCGCCAAGCAGCCCAAGGTGTTCGACACGCTCGCCGAGGCCGCCTCGGCGCTGGCAGCGCACCGGATCGCCGCGCTGGTGACCGATACGCCCACCGCCCAGTTCATGGCCTCGGCGCAGGTCAAGAACGCCGTGCTGGTGGCCCAGTTCCCCACCACCGGCGAGCACTACGGGCTGGTCTTCGCCAAGGGCGATCCGCTGGTGGGCTGCGTCAACCGGGCGATCAGCGCGCTGCAGAGCGACGGCACGCTGCACCGGCTGCAGCAGCAGTACCTGAGGATCTTCCTGACCTTCCCGACCATCCAGCCCTGATCTGACGGCCCCGCGCGCCGCGAGCCCATGAGCGATTACCAGCCGGGCGATAAGGATCGGTTCCTCAGTCAGCCGGTCCCCGGTGCGCCAGTACGGAGCATCGGCGGTGCCCGGCTCCCCGACTCGTTCCTGGTCGGCCGCGGCCCGCGGCTGCTGACCGGCGGGCGCGGCGGCGTGGCGATCTCGACCGTCAGCACGCTGGTCGTGCTGGCGGCCCTGGCCGCGGTGTTCCTGCTGGCGCCGGGCAGCCGGGCGGTGGAGCACGCCTTCTTCAGCCCCAGGGACATGTGGCAGTCGTTCATCGGCAACCCGCGCCAGGGCTACTACTCGGTCGGCGCGGCGATCTGGCTGAACATCAGGATGTTCCTGGTCGCCGAAGTGCTCATCCTGGCGCTGGCGCTGCTGATCGCGCTGGTCAGGCAGTCCACGCACCCGGCCCTGTTTCCCATCCGCGTGCTGGCCACGATCTACGTCGACTTCTTCCGCGGCGTGCCGCTGATCCTGGTGATCTTCGCGATCGGGCTTGGCGTGCCGGCGCTGTCCCTGACGTTCGTCTCGAGCCAGCCGGACGTGGTCTACGGCATCGCCGCGCTGGTGCTGTCCTACTCGGCGTATGTCTCCGAGGTCTACCGGGCCGGGCTGAACTCGGTGCACCAGAGCCAGGCAGCCGCAGCCCGGTCCCTCGGCCTGCCGCACTGGACCTCGCTGCGGTACGTGATCCTGCCGCAGGCGGTCCGCAACATCATCCCGCCGCTGCTGAATGACTTCATCAGCCTGCAGAAGGACACCGCGCTCGTCGGCGTGCTCGGCACGATCGAGGCGAACCGGGCCGCCGACATCTACAGCGAGCAGGTCTTCAACTTCTCCAGCTTTACCGTCGCGGCGATCCTGTTCCTGATCCTCACCATCCCGCTGGCGCGGTTCACCGACGCGCTGATCGCCAGGGACCGCAGCCGGCGGCTGGCCGGGGCCGCATCGTGATGGCCGGGCTGCCGGCGCGCCGGCGCCGCCGCGCCGACCCGGCGGCCGGTCTGGCGCAGCGCGAGGCGCTGCTGGCGGGCCGGGAGGCCGTGCGCGAGGGCGAGGCCATCAGGGTCGAGGGCCTGCACAAGTCGTTCGGCACGGTGCCGGTGCTGCGCGGCATCGACCTCACGCTGGACACGCACGAGGTCGTCTGCCTCATCGGCGCCTCCGGGTCCGGCAAGTCCACGCTGTTGCGCTGCCTCAACCTGCTGGAGCCCATCAACTCGGGCAGCATCCGGCTGTGGGGCAGGCAAGTAACCGGCGAAGGCGTGAATGAAAACCTCGTGCGCCGGTACATCGGCATCGTGTTCCAGTCCTACAACTTGTTCCCGCACATGAACGTGCTGCGCAATATCACGCTGGCACCGCAGAAGGTGCTCGGCTTGCCGGCCGCCGAGGCCGAGCAGGACGCCAGGGCGCTGCTTGACCGGTTCGGGCTGGCCGACCGTGCCGCCGAGTACCCGGACCGGCTGTCGGGCGGGCAGCAGCAGCGCGTCGCGATCGTCCGCGCGCTGGCCATGCGCCCTCGGATCATGCTGCTCGACGAGGTCACCAGCGCGCTGGACCCCGAGCTGGTCGCCGAGGTCCTCGACGTGATCAGGGAGCTGGCCGAAGGCGGCATGACCATGCTGATCGCCACCCACGAGATGGGCTTCGCCAGGGACATCGCCAGCCGGGTCTGCTTCCTCGCCGACGGCACGATCGTCGAGCAGGCCCCCCCGGCCGAGCTGTTCGGCAGCCCCGGGGATGAGCGCACCCGCCGGTTCCTGCGCCGGATCACCGAGGCCGGGCGGCTGTGAGTAGCCCTGTGTCAAGCTGCGGCGGGGTTTTGCTCGGCGAGGATGCGCTGGAGGGCGTGGTGGCGGGCGGGGTCGTAGGCGAGTCCGTTTTGCCAGCAGTGCCAGATGACGTAGAGCCAGGCGCGGCTGAGGATGCGGACGGCGTGGGCGTGGTCGTGGCCGCGGGTGATGGCATCGTCGTAAAGCCGGGCGGCCCAGGGGCTGGCGCGGCGGGAGTCGCCGGCGAAGTCGGTGACGGCGTCGCGGAGCTGCTTGTCGCACGACCATCGGAACCCGACTGCGCGGATCTTGCCGGACTGGCGGGTGGATGGTGCCACTCCGGCCAGGCAGGCCAGCGACTGGGGGGTTGGGAAGCGGGCGCGGCAGTCGCCGATCTCGGCGAGCAGCCGGGCGGCGCGGACGCGTCCGGAGCGGGGCAGGCTGGTGAATACGTGCTGGTCGGCGTGGAGCGCGAGCTGCTCGCTGATCTGGGCCGACAGGGTCTTGATCTGCTCGGTGAGGGTCAGCAGCACGGCCAGCAGCGCGCGGGTGACGTGCGCTTCGGCGCAGCCGTGCTCCCCCGTCGCACCGCGCGGGGCTGCGGTCAGGCGGGCGTGCAGTACGACGGGCTCGACCCGGCCGCAGTAGGCGGCGCTGGCCAGCCAGGCAGCCATCCGCCGGGCGGAGAGCCAGTCGGCGCGGTCCTGGCAGTCAAAGCGGGTCAGGAAGGCCAGGCTGATCGGCGAGTCGAGCTCGGCGAACAGGCCGACCGCGGCGGGGAACACTCGCTTGAGGTGCTCGCGCAGCTGGTTGGCGACGCCGACTCGGTGGCTGACCAGATCCTTGCGCGCGCGGCAGGCGCGGCGCAGGGCGAGGGTCGCCGGCGTGTCGGGAACCAGGGGCCGCAGCCGCACCCGGTCGGTCCGCAGCGTGTCGGCCAGCACGAACGCGTCGAACCGGTCATCTTTGTTGCCGGCCGAGCCGTAACGGCCACGCAGGTTCTTGACCTGATTCGGGCTGATCACCACGACGGCGATGCCAGCCCCCAGCAGCGCATCGACAACCGGGCCATCCGGGCGCTCGATCGCCACCTCGCCGACGCCGCGCCTGCCGAGCATGCCCACCAGGGCACGCAGGCCAGCGGCGCTGTGCTCGATGACGCACCGGTGGACCAGGCGCCCGCGGACATCGACGATCGCGACCGCGTGATCATCGCGTGCCCAGTCCAGGCCGCACGTCAGCCCGCCTGGCGGTTCCTCAGGCAAGACAGATGGGGCAGAATTCAAGACAGCCTCCTCGCTGCTGATCCCAGTGGGGAGGCACCCTCTTGGTGCCAGGGCGTGGCTGCCGCATCGCTCACTGATCGGCGCTCGACGGCGCACAGCCCTGTCGACGGTCGGCACGCCCCGGGAACCGGCAGGCCCCGCAGAACTCACAGTGGACGTCCACCGCGTCAAGCGAGCAGGGCGATGACCTGCCGGCACCTCAGGTGCATCAGCGATCCATCCAAGACCGCCGACATAAGGATGGTGCACCAGTGAGCGGCTACCAGGCGGCCGACGTGCCAGCCGTGGCCAGGCGACGCCGCCGACGGCGGCCGCTGCGCGCGCTGCTGATCACCGTGGTCGTCGTGCTCGGCCTGCTGGTAGCCGCCGACTTCACCGCCCGGGCAATCGCCCAGGACCGGCTGGCCGCGCAGATCCGCAGCCACGGCTTCCCGAAGAAGCCGCAGGTATCGATCCACGGGTTCCCCTTCCTCACCCAGCTGGCCGCCAGGAAGTTCGGCCTGGTCACCATCAGCTCGCATGACGTGGCCGAAGGGCAGGTGCAGGTCAGCAGCATCAAGGCGGCGCTGCACCACGTCACGGTCAGCTCCGGTTACAGCGGCGGGACGGTCAGCCGCCTCAGCGGCTCGGCCCTGATCACCTTTCCCGAGCTCGCCAGGGCACTGGTGTCCAGGGTCGGCGCGCTTGGCGCGGTCGTCGGGGACGCCGGGCTGCAGCTCAGCCGGGCCAGCAGCAGCGAGGTGCGGGCTCGCATCAACCTCGTCATCACCAGCGCATCGGCTGTCTGGCGGATCACCGAGCACCCTGGCAGCATGAGCGCGGTGCTGGTCACCAGCAGCGGGCTGCCGCCCGAGCTGCTGGACTCGATCAGGACGATCACGGTGCCGCTGCCGTCCCTGCCCCTCGGCCTGACGATCAGGGCCATCACCGTGACGCCCAGCGGCCTCACCGGCTCACTTGCCGGACGGAACCTCTCATTCGGTAGCTGACCTGCGCAAACTCGGCCCGATCAGGGCCTGGCGCACCGGTATCGATAGGAAGTTGTGACAATATCTGCTCCGTTTCGCCACCGGAGTGAAACTACGATCCGGAACGAATCGTGCATGCGGGGTGCCTGACTGCCCCGCGCACCGGCTAGGGCCGGCCGGCTGCACGGCGCTGACAGCGAGGAACGGGGACACGTGCCCTGACCAGGCCAGGCATGAGGCCGCGATCAACCTGAGATCACGGTCTGCATAGCCTATGTAACTGGCTGTGCACTGCCTGGGAAGCACCGGAGCATACGCCGGCCCCTATGCGGGCTTCGCGCCCGCAACGATGCAGCATGACAAAGGAGTGAGTATGTTTCCACGCAGACGCAAGCTGCGGCTGGGCAGCGGGGTAGCGGTTATCGCTGCCGCGGCCCTGCTGGCAGCGGGCTGCGGCTCCAGTGGCGGCTCGACCGCGAGCTCCGGGGCGACCGTCAAGGGCGGCACCGCTAGCTTCGCCGAGCTACCCACTGCGACGCCGAACTGGATCTGGCCGTTCATGCCGATCACCAACTACAGCGTGTCCAACTCACAGCAGTTCCAGTGGCTGATGTACCGGCCGCTGTACATGTTCGGCAACAACGGACAGTCGATCAACGTGAACTACGCGCTGTCGCCGGCCAACGCGCCGGTCTACAGCAACGGCGGCAAGACAGTCACCATCACGATGAAGGGCTGGAAGTGGTCGAACGGCGAGACCGTCAACGCCGCTGACGTCGTCTTCTGGATGCACATGCTGCAGGCTGAGAAGGCGAACTTCGCCGGCTTCTCGCCCGGCCTGCTGCCTGACAACATGAAGTCGGTGACCGGCAGCGGCAACAAGGTCGTCATGCAGCTGGACAAGCCGTACTCGAGCATCTGGTTCACCTACAACCAGCTGGCCATCATCACGCCGATGCCGATGGCCTGGGATGTCACCAGCCTGCACGGCAAGGCCGGCAGCGGTGGCTGCACCACCGACTCGGCGGCCGACAGCTTCGCCAAGTGCAAGGCAGTGTTCAACTTCCTTACCGCACAGTCGAAGGCCACCTCGACGTACGTGTCCAGCCCGATCTGGTCTGTCGTCGACGGCCCGTGGAAGCTGACCCACTTCGACACCGCAGGGCACTCGACCTTCGTGCCGAACACGAAGTACTCGGGCAGCCCGAAGCCGACCCTGTCGCAGTTCAAGCTCGTGCCGTTCACCGACGACGCGACCGAGTACACCGCGCTGAAGACAGGACAGCTGAGCGTCGGCTACATCCCGGCCGCTGACCTGCCGCAGAGGCCGGCCAACTCGGCCGTCCCGGCGGTAGACCCGACCGGGAAGAACTTCAAGCTGGCGCCGAACTATGACTACGGCGTCGCCTACTACCAGCCGAACTTCAACAACCCGACGTTCGGCGCCGTGTTCAAGCAGCTGTACGCCCGCCAGGCGCTGCAGCTGGCGGTCGACCAGGTCGGCATGGACAAGGCCGTGTACCGCGGCTACTCCAACCCGACCAGCGGCGGCGTGCCGTCGGTGCCCACGAACCAGTTCGTGCCACCGCAGCAGAAGCTGAACGGCGGCACCGGGCCGTACGCGTTCGACACCGCCAAGGCCACCAGCCTGCTCACCAGCCACGGCTGGAAGATGACCAATGGCGTCATGGTCTGCCAGAACGCCGGCACCAGCGCGAGCCAGTGCGGTGCGGGCATCAAGGCTGGCACGCCGTTCAAGTTCACCCTGCAGTACTCGACCGGCGTCGCGGCCTTCACCCAGGAGGCCTCGGTGTACAAGTCCGACGCCTCGAAGGCAGGCATCGACATCAACCTGGTCGGGCAGTCCTTCAACGCCATCATCGGCCAGGCCGTGCCGTGCAAGCCCACCCAGTCCAGCTGCAAGTGGGACGCGCTCATGTACGGCCTCTGGGTCTTCAACGGCCCGGGCTTCGAGCCGACCGGCGAGCCGCTGTTCCAGACCGGTGCGGGTTCCAACTCGGGTAGCTACTCCAACCCGACGATGGACAAGCTGATCAACGAGACCCACACCAGCAGCAGCCTGACCGTGTTCCACAACTACGCGGACTTCGTGGCGCAGCAGCTTCCGTACATCTGGATGCCGCTGAACTACAACGTGCAGGCAGTCAACAACAAGCTGCACAACGTCACGTTCAACTCGCTGCAGACCCTGCTCCCTGAGTACTGGGCCTTCTCGCATTAACCGGCTGACAACCGCTGGCCGCCGTTCCCTTCACCGGGGGCGGCGGCCAGCGGCCGGCTGGCAGCCGCGGCCAGGCACCCTGGCAGCGGCCGGCCGACAGCAGGCCATGAACTATCGTCAACTAGCGGGGCCAGCGGTGCTGGTGCCGCCCCGACCTGGCAGAACGAGGGGAGCGAGGCGCGATGACCGGGTACCTGATCCGCCGGTTCCTGCAGATGATCATTGTGCTGTTCTTCGTGACCGTCTTCACGATGCTGCTGATCCACCTGTTCCCCGGCGGCCCGATCCGGGCGCTGCTCGGACCCCGTGCCACCCCTGAGCAGGTCGCCCATTACAACGCCGTGTACGGCTTCAACCGGCCGATCTACGTCCAGTACGGCAAGTGGATCTGGCAGCTGCTGCACGGCAACCTCGGCTACTCGCAGAAGCTCAATCAGAATGTCAGCAGCCTGCTCGCCCAGGACCTGCCCAAGACCGTCGTGCTGGTGGCGATCGGCACCGCGGTGTCCCTGATCGTCGGCATCCCGCTCGGCGTCTACCAGGCAGTCAAGCGCTACACCGTCGGCGACTACGTGCTGACCGGCATCTCCTTCCTGGGCTACGCCACCCCCACCTTCTTCTTCTCGCTGATACTCATCGAGGTCTTCTCCATTCACCTGCACCTGCTGCCGGGCTCGGCTCCGCAGGGCGTCACGCTCGGGGCGGTACTGAGCGACCCCAAGGCGCTGATCCTGCCGGTTGTCGCCTTCGCCTTCCTCGGCTACGCCCTCTGGTCCCGGTTCATGCGCTCTTCGGTCATGGACAACCTGGTCCAGGACTACGTCCGGACGGCCAGGGCAAAGGGCGCCAGCGAGGGCCGGGTGCTGTGGGGGCACGTTTTCCGCAACTCGCTGATCTCGATCGTGACGCTGCTCGGCCTGTCGATACCGTCACTGGTGGCTGGCGCGATCTTCATCGAGGTCGTGTTCAACTATCCCGGCATGGGCCTGGCGTTCTTCAACGCCGCCGAGAACGTGGACTACCAGGTGCTGCTTAGCTTCACCGTCATCGCCACCTTGGCCACGATCCTCGGCAACCTGATCGCTGACATCGGATACGCCGTGCTCGACCCGAGGGTGAGGTACAGCTGATGGCTATTTCGCCCCAGCCGCTCGGCACGCCGGGTCTCGACAGCGGCCACGAGGCAAACGGCGCCGGCAGCCTGACCGCCGTCGAGGCAGCCGAGCTCGGCCTTGAGCCTGCCGTCAAGCCGCGGAGCATGCTGCGGCGCGGCTGGGAGGTCTTCGCGGAGAACCGGCTCGCGCTCGTCAGCATCGTCGTGCTGGTGCTGATCTTCGGGTTCTGCTTCATCGGCCCGCTGGTCTACCACACCGACCAGATCCACACGAACCTGGACGACACGCTCTGCCGGCCAGGTGCATCCCACCTGCTCGGCTGCAACGAGCTTGGCTACGACCAGCTCGGCAGGCTGATGGTCGGCGGCCGGGTATCGCTCGAGGTCGGGCTGGCCGCCGCGCTGGTGGCCTGTCTCTTCGGCACCCTCTACGGTGCCTTCTCCGGCTTCATCGGCGGACCGGTCGACTCGTTCCTGATGCGGATCGTCGACGCCGGCCTGTCACTGCCGTTCATCATGGTGATCATCATCCTGTCGGTCATCTTCCACCCGAACCCGGCTGTCATGATCCTGGTCATCGCCTCGTTCTACTGGCTCGGCGTGGCCCGGCTGATCCGCGGCGAGACGCTCACGCTGAGAACCAGGGAGTACGTGCAGGCGGTCAAGATCATCGGCGGTGGCGGAACCCGGTCGGTGGTCAGGCACGTGGTGCCGAACGCGATCGGCACGATCATCGTCCAGGCGACCTTCGCGGTGGCCGACTCGATCCTGATCCTGGCCGGCCTCGGCTTCCTCGGCCTCGGCGTCCAGCCGCCGAGCACCGACTGGGGCACGATGCTCTCCGGCGGCCTGACCTACCTGCAGGGATCGAACTACTGGTGGCTGATCTACCCGCCGGGTATCGCGATCATCATCACCTGCATCGCGTTCAACTTCATCGGCGACGCGCTCCGCGACGCCTTCGAGACCCGGCTGCAGCGCAGGTAAGCCGGCAGGCGGGCGAGGAGGAGGAGGAGGAGATCTAGTGGCGCCGCTACTGGAGATCAGCGACCTGAAGACCGAGATCCGGCTCAAGCAGGGGGTCGTGCACGCGGTCGACGGGGTCTCGCTGCACGTGGACCCCGGCGAGACCCTCGGTATCGTGGGCGAGTCGGGCTGCGGGAAGACGATGACGGCCCTGTCGATCATGAACCTGCTGCCGACCGGCGGCTCGATCACCGCGGGCAGCATCACGCTGGACGGCATGGACATCAGCAAGCTGTCCAGCGACGACATGCGCCGGATCCGGGGCAACGAGATCGGCATGATCTTCCAGGACCCGCTGACGTCGCTGAACCCGACGATGACGGTCGGCAATCAGATCGCCGAGGCGGTCCGGCTGCACCGGGACGTGACCAGGGAGCAGGCCCTGGACCGCGCCGTCGAGGTGCTGGACATGGTCGGGCTGCCCAGGTCAAGGGAGCGGGTCAGTGAGTACCCGCACCAGTTCTCCGGCGGGATGCGGCAGCGCGTCATGATCGCCATGGCGCTGGCCTGTGAGCCCAAGCTGCTGATCGCCGACGAGCCCACGACCGCGCTGGACGTGACGATCCAGAAGCAGATCCTGGAACTGATCGACGACCTGCGGCTGCGGCTGCAGATGTCGGTGATCCTGGTCACCCACGACCTGGGCGTGATCGCGGGCCGGGCCGACCGCGTCGCGGTGATGTATGCCGGGAAGATCGTCGAGACGACCGACACGGCGACCCTGTTCGACAACTCCAGGCACCCGTACACCGAGGCGCTGTTCCACGCGCTGCCTGACAAGGCGGCCGAGACCAAGGAACGGCTCTACTCGATCCCCGGCATCCCGCCCGACCTGTCGCATCCGCCCAGGGGCTGCCGGTTCGCCCCACGCTGCCGGTACGCGACGGACAAGTGCCGGCAGGAGGAGCCGCCGCTGGCTGGCGAGACGCCGCTGCACCAGTTCGCCTGCTTCTACCCGGTCGGCGCGTCCGAGCGGGGCGCGACCAAGGTGGTCACGACCTTCGAGGAGACGACCGACGCGGCCCGGCCGGTACTCGACGGCGACCAGGCCGGAGAACTGCTCGGCGTCGAGCACCTGGTGAAGGACTTCCCGGTGACCAGGGGCGCGGTGCTGCAGCGCCGGGTCGGCTGGCTCAGCGCGGTCGCTGACGTGAACTTCTCGATCCGCGGCGGCGAGACCTTCGGCCTGGTCGGCGAGTCCGGCTGCGGCAAGACCACCGTCGGACGGCTGATCGTCGGGCTGGAGCAGGCCAGCAGCGGCTCGATCAACTTCCAGGGCAGGGACCTGGCCAAGAGCAGCGCCAGGGCCTACCGGCGCGAGCGCCGCGACATCCAGTTCATGTTCCAGGACTCCTACGCGTCGCTCGACCCGCGGATGCGGGCGGGCACGATCCTGGAGGAGCCGCTGGTCGTGCAGCGGATGGGCGCGCGCTCCGAGCGACAGCGCCGGGTCAGGGAGATGCTCGAGCACGTCGGCTTGCCGGCCTCGGCGGTGGAGCGGTACCCGCATGAGTTCTCCGGCGGCCAGCGGCAGCGCCTCGGCTTCGCCAGGGCACTGATGCTGTCGCCGAAGCTGATCGTGGCCGACGAGCCGGTTTCCGCGCTTGACGTCTCGATCCAGGCCCAGATCCTGAACATGATGCGGGACCTGCAGCGCGAGCTGGGGCTCACCTACATGTTCATCTCGCATGACCTGGCCGTGGTCCGGTACCTGTCCACGAACATCGGCGTGATGTACCTGGGCAAGATGGTCGAGGTCGGCCCGGCCGACCAGGTCTACCTGCGGCCAGCTCACCCGTATACCAGGGGGCTGCTGGACTCCGCGCCGGTGGCCGACCCCGCGGTGGAGCGCGCGAAGGTGACCGCTGGCGTCCGCGGTGAGCTGCCCAGCGCGATCAACCCGCCGTCCGGCTGCCGGTTCCGCACCCGCTGCCCGCGGGCGCAGCAGCTCTGCGCTGAGGTGGAGCCGCAGCTGGTGCCTTTCTCCGGCGAGGGGCACCTGGCGGCCTGCCACTTCCCGCTTGAGCCCGCCCAGGCCGCAACCTCAGACGCTGGCGTGTCGGCGCCGTAGCCGACGCTCCCTGGCCGGGCGGCTGCCCTGCCCGGCCAGGGAACGCCAGGCCGGCCGCGCGGCAAGGCTCAGCCGGGCGGCAAGGCGCTGGCGGCGACAGCCGGCTGGCGGCCGAAGACGATGCGCATGCCGTGGCCGCGCAAGGTGGACCGGAACCACCGGTACGAGACGACGATCCCGGCTGCCACCAGGCCGTAGGAGATCACCGGGCGCAGCACGACGATGCTGCCGACCGGCACGTGCAGCAGCAGCACGATGGTCGCAGCGCCGTTGGCGGCGCAGACGATCGCCCACAGCAGAGTCAGCCGGCTGAAGAACCTGGCGATGTGCGGATGCGCGTCGAGCGCGGCCGGAAACACGCAGAAGTCATTGGCCAGCCTCCTGGTCAGCGGCTTGCCTGGCACCAGCGAGGCCAGCAGCAGCACGGCGATGCAGAAGTTGCCGAGGCTGGGCTGCAGGAAGTAGACGAACGCGCTGTTCGTGACGAAGGCGACGACGAAGCGCGCGGTGATCAGCCCGGCGCTGAGGATGACCACGCCCGGCACCTTCTTGCGCGCCGCCAGCCGACAGGTGATCAGCAGGTAGGACCACAGCAGCGAGGCCACCAGCGCCCAGCGCAGGTCAACGAAGCTGAGTACGGCGTAGAACGTGACGGCCGGGACGACAGCGCCTTCGATGATGTGCTCGCCCGAGCGCCGTACGCACTCACGAACCGACGGCAGGTGGATGGCGTGCTCCTGCTGCTCGCTCCCTGGCTGGGAGCGGGATTCCCGCCGCGCTGCTCGCCCTGCTGTACGCCGGGCGGTTGGTTGCGGGGGGGTGGGAGTCTGCCTCACGAACCGTCCCTGAGGTGGTCGGATGGCGCATTGCCTGCCCGGCATCTGCCGGACCGCCGGGTCCAGTACAGGGTACGTGCTCTGCGTCTCCATGTTGCCGTGTTGCAGCATCTACCCGCCGCGACGGCACCGAAACGGGCAGGTCAGAGGAGTGCCCGCCGCGCTTGGCACAGGCCATAGCCGTCGGCTGCGGGCGGTAGGTGCCGGCCGGCTGGTCGGTGCGGGCGCGGCGGTGCCGGTCGGCCAGGATCGCCCCGTAGGCGGCCGCGCCGGCGGGCAGCGGCAGCCAGTAGTTGAACAGCCGCCAGGCGAGCACGCCGAGGATCGCGGTCGTCTGGGTGGTGCCGAAGGCGATGAGCAGCGGCACCAGCGAGCCCTCAACCACGCCGAGCCCGGCCGGGCTGATCGGCAGGGAGGCCACCACCTGGGCCACGCAGAAGGCCTCAAACAGCAGGATCGGGTTGGTCGGGACGCCGAACGCGCGCAATGAGGCCCACAGGGACAGGTAGTCGAAGCCCCAGTTGGCCAGGGACCAGGCCGCGGCCGGCAGCAACTGGCGCGGCGCGTGCAGCAGGGCGCGGATCTGCCTGGATGCCTCCATGGCCAGATCGCCAGCCTTCTCGGCGTAGCCGCGGTGGAACCGGCTCAGCACTCGGACGGTGAGCTTGCGCACGGTCTGCGGCCGGTAGGCCAGCATCCATACCAGCGCGACCACGAACAGCAGAAGTACCGCACCGAGCGCGGTCAGGGCCAGGTTGGAGTCTGACGGGCCCTGCACCACGAGGGTCAGCGCCAGCGACACGCCGAGCAGTACCTGCAGCAGGACGGTCGACAGCAGCGACTGGCTCACCTTGACGACGCCGGACTGAACCGGCGGAACGCCCTCTTCCTCCAGCAGCTCGTAGCCCAGCGCGGTGCCGGCCGCCGAGCCGGCCGGCACGGCGTGGCTGAGCGCGATGCTGACCAGGTCGAGCCGTATCACCCGGCCGAGCGGCGGCCGGAAGCCCGGCTGGATGAGCCGTCTGGTGCCCAGGCTGAAGGCGAGCAGCGACACCGCCTCGGCCAGCAGGGCAACCAGCAGCCAGAGCGGGCTTGCGTCGCGCAGGTGGTGCAGCGCCTCGACAGCCTCGCTGGCCCGCGGCGCCAGGAAGACGCCGGCCACGGTCAGCGTGACGACGAGCAGCACCCAGCGCAGCGGGTGCCTGCCCAGCCACCGGTGCCTGGTCAGCACGTTCGCCATCACGTGCCTGCCGTCGGCCGGACCGGGATGATCGCGCCGGCGTCGCGGGACAGCCGCGCCACGTCCGGGATGGGCTCGCCGCGCAGCAGCGCGGCGAGCCGGGCGGCACCGCGGTCCCAGCTGAACCGGCGGTGCACCCAGTCCCGGCCGGCCGCCCCCATCGCGCTGGCCCTGACCGGGTCGCGGAGCAGCCGCAGCAGCGCGGCCGCGACCGGCTCGGGCCGCTCGGCGTGCACAAGCAGGCCAGTCTCGCCAGCACGGACCGACGCCGGGCTGCCGCCGGAGATACCGACCACAACCGGCAGGCCGGCCGCCGAGGCTTCCAGCGTGGACAGCCCGAGGCCCTCGGTCTGCAGCCCGTGCCGGTCGTCGCGGCAGGGCAGGGCGAAGGCGTCAGCGGCCGCGTAGCAGCCGGGCAGCTCGCCTGGGGGCACGCTGCCGGTGAAGGCGACCGAACCGGGGAACTCGCTGGCCGCCAGGGCGGCGAGCGGCTCCCGCATCGGCCCGTCGCCAACCACCAGCAGCCGGGCATCCGGCAGCTCGCCGGCCACCCGGTGCCACGCCTGCAGCAGCATGTCGTGGCCCTTGCGCCGGACCAGCCTGGCCACGCTGAGCACGACCGGGCCGGTGCCGAGCCCGTACCTGGCGCGCGCCGTGGCTCCGGCAGCCCCTGACGAAGGGGTGAACCGCTCCGTGTCGACACCGCCGGACAGCTGGGCCATCCGCCGTGCCCGGATCCCGGCTCCGGCCAGCTCCGCGCCGGTGATCGAGCTGAGGCAGGTGAGAGCGTCGACGGCGCGCATCGTGGCGCGCAGCGCCAGCCGGGTGGGCATCGCCCGCGCCCAGCCGAGCTCCTGACCGTGCGACGAGGCCACCAGATACCGAACTCCCGCAGCTCGCACCAGCGGGGCGTACATGCCGAACGGGGCCAGCGCGGGAATCCATGCGGTCGTCAGCCCGTGCCGCCTGACCAGCCGGCGCAGGCCGCCGAACAGCAGGTAGGCGTGCCGCCGGACGACCGGGAAGTCCAGCTGGCGGTCGAACTCCGCGGCACCGGGCCAGGCCGGTGCGACGACCACGAGCCGCCGGGCCGGCAGCCGCCGCAGCAGCTCCCAGGCGAAGGTCTGCACGCCGCCCGGCTCAGGGGGGAAGTGGCCGGTCACGACAAGTGTGGGCGGTATCTCGAGATCGCCACTCATCTCAGCCTCCCCCCGTGCCGATCGTGCGGACCCGGCCCGCGTGACCGGGCGCCGCCCCGTCGGCTGCCGTCTCCCCGTCGCCGGCGGCCAGCTCCGGCGCTGGCGTCGCGGTCCCCCCCTCGCCGGCCTGCCAGGCGTCCTGCTGCATCTGCTCGATCACCTCGACGGTGCGCCTGGCCAGCACCCCCGCGTCCGGGAACACCGCCGGGTCGGTGATCACTGACAGGCAGAACCGGCCTGACCAGCCAAGTGTTCCCACCCCCAGGGGAACGCGGTCGGCCAGCGGCAAGATCGGGTAGGTATCGCGGATCGGCGCCCCGGCCATGGACAGCGTCACGCTCGGGCCTGGCATGTTCGAGACGATCGCGGTCAGGTAGCGCCCGTTGTACACCGCCCTGGCCGCCCAGCTGTGCAGCCGGGACGGCAGTATCCCCAGCCCGCGCATGACCATCGCGGCGGCGAGTGCGCGTCCCGAGCGGCGCCGTGCCGAAGACCCGGTCGTGGTGCGGCGCAGCCGCTCGAGCGGCGGCATGTCGCCGAGCGGCACGTCGAGCCGCAGCGCTGCGGTGCGGTTGCCGGCCTCAGCCCGCCGCCCGGTGCCCGCTGGCGCGGGCAGCCGGGTGGTCATCGGGACCGCGGCGCGCAGCCAGCGGCCGTCACTTGCCAGGCCGCGCGCGGCGAGCAGCTCGGTGACAGCCTGGCCCACGGCGGCAAGGAGCACGTCGGTGACCCGGCTGCGAGCCCACCTGGCCAGCTCGCGTACCGGCTCAAGCGGGGTCACCGCGATCCGGTACCGGCGCCGGCCGCTCAGCGGCTGCACGATCGGAAGCTGGTCGGCGCCGCCATCGGCAGCCATCTGAGCCAGGCCAGCTACCGACGCGGCGGCCCTGACCGGCCACGGCGGCTGGCTCATGCCGGACAGGTCCGGCTCGGGCAGCATCGGGTCGAAAATCTGGCGCAGCGTGTCCACGACCCCGAGGCCGTCGGCCACCACGTGATGCAGGATCGCGACCACGGACGCCTCGGCGGGGCCGGCGTTGGGCACCAGCCAGATCTGCCACAGCGGGCGGTCGCGGTCGAGCTGCTGCTCGGCGAGCTGACCGACGAAGTCGGCCAGCGCCTCCCGGCTGCCAGCTCCGGCCAGCCGGTGCTCGCGGACATGCCAGTCGATGTCCGCCTCAGCTGGCTCCCACCTGGCATGCCGCCAGCGGCCGGGCGGGATCAGCCGCTGCTGGAAGCGCGGCATCCTGCTGATCCGCTCGGCCAGCAGCCGCCTGATATCCGCCAGCGACGGCGGCCCGGCCAGCCGGCGCAGGTCGAGCATCACGAACCCGCCAACGGGCTGCTGCGCGGTTGGCGACTCGACGAACAGGAAGAACTCGTCAGGCGCGGCTACCCGCTCGCTGCCGCGCACCCTGCTGATCCAGGTGGCCGCGGCGCTGCGTGCCCGCTCTGCCCCGATCGCCAGGCCGACCAGAGCCGCGCCGCCGGCTACGTCAAGCAGGTAGTGGTTCCCGGTGGCGACCACGACGATGGTCGTGAGGACCAGATGCGCGAAGGCCAGGGCGTACCCGGTCCTGGAGGCCCGTGCCCGGACGGTCACGGCAGTCACCCAGACGGCCCAGCCGACATGCAGGCTGGGCATCGCCGCGAACTGGTTGGCGCCCGCCGACACGGCGCTGCTGCCGCCCCAGGACAGGAACGGGTGACTGAGCGCCACCACGTCGGTAAACCCGGTGCCCGGCAGCAGCCGCGGCGGCGTGGCAGGCCAGAGCGCGAAGCAGGCGATCGCGATCAGGGTGGTGAGCAGCAGCGTGTTGCGCGCCCACGGGTACTCGGCTGGCCGCCGCCACCAGATCAGGCCGAGCACGGCGAAGGTGGTGACGATGTAGGTGACCGCGTACTCCCAGGCCGCTATCTCGGCCAGGAACCAGTGGGCGGCCAGCCAGTGGTTGGCGGCCAGCTCGATATCGATGCCGAGCCAGCGCTCGGCCCGCAGCAGCTCCTCGCCGTGCAGGTTGGCGGCCGCCAGGCCGGCGTGCGGCAGCTGGGCGATGGCCAGGTAGACCGCAAACGTCAGCAGCGCGATCCCGATCTGAGTGAGGCCGTGCGGCAGGCGGCTGGCCTGCTGCGATCCCCTCTGGCGTCGCTGCGCATGCGGCCAGGGCAAGATCCAGCCTGGCCGGTCAGCCGCGCCTGGCGCGCCTGAGACCGTCATCCTGCTCGACACGCGAGCCCCCCGGTAAGACCTTCCTGTCAAGCATCGCGACCGTGGCCCCGTCGCCTCCGATCGGAACAATTTGCTTGCTACAACCAAACTAGTTGTTATGTCGGGAAGATGTCCATGAGCGGAACGCTACCCAACGAGGGTGCTGGATCTCGAAGGGCTTTCCCCCGGCCGCCGGACATCACGGCGCTGCGCCGCGGCGCCGGCCTGGCGCTTGCTGAGCGTTCTACCCGCCCGCGGCGCTTTAGTCAGCCCGTGGCCGGACGCGGTTCGGCTAGCATGCAGCCAGCCCTCGCCGGTGTAGCTCAGTTGGCAGAGCAGCCGTCTTGTAAACGGCAGGCCAGCGGTTCGATCCCGCTCACCGGCTCGGAGGAGGACTCGCGATGGACATCCGGCCACTAACACCCGAGCTGCGCGCGGATGCGGCAGGACTGTTCGAGAGCAGCGCGCCGACCAGGGGCTGCTGGTGCATCTGGTTCCTCCTGCCGGTCAAGGACGTTCAGGGGGGCTGGGGTGCGGCCAACCGGGAGCGATTCGCTGAGCTAGCCGAGCAGGATCCGGCCGCCGGGCTGCTCGCCTACGCCGGCGGCCAGGCAGTCGGCTGGTGCGCAACCGGACCGAGGTCCAGGTACCCGACCGCCGCGCGATCACGGCTGATGAAAGACCGGGATCCTGCCGAGGACGACCGGGTGTGGTTCGTGCCCTGCTTCTTCGTCCGCCCCGGCAGTCGCCGGGGCGGCATAACGCAGCAGCTGCTGCTGGCTGCCGTGGATTATGCCGGCGCGCACGGTGCCACGGCGGTGGAGGGTTTTCCGCTGGCTGGTGACGGCCCGCACAAGAACGACCGCTACCTCGGGACCGAGCCGCTCTTTACCGCGTGCGGGTTCAGCGCGATCGCCCGCCCGTCACGCCGGCGCGTAGTCATGCGCCGCGAGACTGCGTAGCCGGCCGCCACCCCAAGCTCTGGTCCTTGACCGGTCTAGGCGGGAGCGATGCGGCGGGCCACCTCGCCAAGTCCTGGCCAGCCAGGTGACTCCTGCACGCACCTGGCGAACAGCCACAGCAGTACCCGAGCGGGATCCAGGTCGAGCAGGCCGGCCATCCGCCTGGCCAGGGCTTGCGGGTCGGCGGTCAGCCGATCTGAGCAATTCAGCATGTGCTGGAGCACGTCGTAAGCGGGGTCACCGACGTAGGGCTTGGGATCGATGGCCAGCCACGGCTGCCGCGTCGCGGCCAGCACGTTCCCGGCGTGCAAGTCGGTGCACAGCAGTACCTGGTGCCCGGCGCTAGCCGGGAGCTCTCGCAGCAGTGCGATGCCCGCCCTGGCCAGTCCGGGATCGAGGCCGGGCGCGGTCTGCTGCTCGAACCTGTCTGCCCACTGCTCGCACATGGCCTGCAGCGACTGGAACGGGTGTGCCCCGGCTGGCCTGATCCACAGTCGCCGGAGCAGCTCAGCGATGATCACGTCCTGCTCGGGCTCCGGTCGGCGGGACAGCGGGAATCCTGGCACGCAGCGCTCCATCAGCAGCGCGACAGCGCCGGCGAGCGCCAGCGCGTCCCGCAGCAGCACCGCCCCGTGGCCGGCCCAGGCGCGCAGGCCGTCCGCCTCATGCGCCCCTTCCGGGTGCGGCCACATGACCTTGAGCACCAGGTCGGCGCCGGACTCATGCCGGACCGGAGCCACCCAGGCGGTCTGGCCGCCCGGCTGGAACGGCGCGCCGATCGTGATCGACCATTGCTCCGCCGCGTGCGCGACGGCGGCCGGCAGCGTCGCGGCCAGCCACGCCGTCCAGCCATCGCGCCCGGCCGGGTCGACCAGGTTCCTGGGCAGCGCCAGAGTTCCCACAGAGTGCATCCTGCTACACCAGGAGGCAGTCGGCCCCAGCACTTCGTTCTGCCGGAGAGAAGGCCGCCACGATGAGTTCATGGCCGTTCGCTGGTCACAATGTGGCTCGCTGGGGCAGGTTGGAGTCAGACGGAACCGGCCCCGGCTGGCTGCGGACGGCATCGTGGTCGCCGCGGCCCGGTTCCTGCGAAGGAGGGGTCATGAGTGGCGTGAGAGTCCTGGTCGGCACCCGCAAGGGCGCGTTCGTGCTGACCGCGGATGGCAAGCGGAAGGAATGGGACATCAGCGGCCCGTTCTTCTCGGGCTGGGAGGTCTACCACCTGAAAGGGTCGCCAGCCGACCAGGACCGGCTGTATGCGTCGCAGTCAAGCGGCTGGTCGGGCCAGGTCATCCAGCGCTCCGACGACGGCGGCCGGACCTGGCAGCCGGTCGGCAACGAGTTCAGCTATCAGGGCACCCCCGGCACCCACCAGTGGTACGACGGGACGCCGCACCCGTGGGAGTTCGCCAGGGTCTGGCACCTGGAGCCGTCGCTCGACGATCCGGATACGGTCCTCGCCGGTGTCGAGGACGCCGGCCTGTTCAGGTCCGCTGACGGCGGGCTGACCTGGCAGGAACTGCCGGGGCTGCGCACCCACAGGTCGGGACCGTCCTGGCAGCCGGGGGCTGGCGGCATGTGCCTGCACACGATCATCTTTGACCCGGCCACCCCAGGCCGGATCTTCACCGCCATCTCAGCGGCCGGCGCCTTCCGGTCCGACGACGCCGGCCAGACCTGGCAGCCCATCAACCGCGGCCTGCGTTCTGAGGGCATACCCGACCCGGACGCCGAGGTCGGGCACTGCGTGCACCGGCTGGCCATGCACCCGTCCCGGCCAGACGTCCTGTACATGCAGAAGCACTGGGACGTGATGCGCAGCGACGACGGCGGCGAGTCCTGGCATGAGGTCAGCGGCAACCTGCCGACCGACTTCGGGTTCCCGATCGACGTGCACGCGCATGAGCCGCAGACCGTCTACGTAGTGCCGATCACCAGCGACGCGGAGCACTTCCCGCCAGAAGGCAGGCTGCGGGTCTACCGGAGCCGCACTGGCGGGGACGAGTGGGAGCCACTTACCACCGGGCTGCCGCAGCAGCATTGCTACGTGAACGTGCTGCGCGACGCCATGGCCGTGGACTCACTCGACTCCTGCGGCATCTACTTCGGCACCACTGGCGGCCAGGTCTACGGCTCAGCTGACGCGGGAGACAGCTGGGATCCGATCGTGCGTGACTTGCCGGCCGTGCTCTCGGTGGAAGTCCAGACGCTGCCATGATCCGGGTTGTGCTCCCCTCGCACCTGCGCAGGCTCGCCGGGATCGACGGCGAAGTGCGGCTGGATGTCGACGGCCAGGTGACGCAGCGCTCGGTGATGGACGCGCTGGAGGCCAGCTACCCCGTGCTGCGGGGCACGATCCGGGATCACCAGACCGCGCAGCGCCGGGCGTTCATAAGGTTCTTCGCGTGCGAGCAGGACCTGTCGCACGCGCAGCCGGACGCACCCCTACCTGACCTGGTGGCAGCCGGAGCTGAGCCGTACCTGATCGTCGGCGCCATGGCGGGCGGCTAGCCCGGCCGCCCGGCTGGCGCCTGGATGTCCCGGTTGCGGAAGTTCGCCAGGCCTGGCGGCGCACCGGGCGGGCCGGGTTAGTCTGTGACTGCCGCCGGGCGGCAGGCACACTGGAGGTCTGGTGCAGTATCAGCTGTCGAGGGCGGTGGCAGGCCCGTTCCTGCGGGCGCTGGCCAGGCCGAAGGTGACCGGCAGTGAGCACATACCGGCCTCTGGCGGCGCGATCCTGGCCTCGAACCACCTGTCGGTGGTCGACTCGATCTTCCTGCCGCTGGTGCTGGACCGGCCCGTCACCTTCGCTGCCAAGTCGGAGTACTTCACTGGCACCCGGCTTAGCCAGCGGCTGGCCGGCGCTTACCTGCGTTCGACGAAGCAGCTGTCGACCGACCGTACCGGTGCCCGGGCTGCCCAGGACATGCTCGAGGCAGCGCTCGGCCTGCTGGCCGGCGGCGCGCTGTTCGGCATCTACCCCGAGGGCACCAGGTCGCCCGATGGCCGGCTGTACCGCGGCCGGACCGGCATCGGCTGGCTCGCCCTGCACTCAGGCGCGCCGGTGGTGCCCGTCGCCATGATCGGAACTGACCGGATGCTGCCGCCTGGCCGCTCGATCCCGCGGCCAGGCCAGATTGAGGTCCGGATCGGGGAGCCGATGACCTTTGCTGCCTACCGCGCCGAGCCGGCCGGCGCCAGGCAGCGGCGTGCCGTCACCGACGAGGTGATCCAGGCCATCTGCAAGCTGTCCGGACAGGAGTACGTGCCGGTCTACGCGTCGGTGCGCAAGCAGGAGCTTGCCCGGCAGTCAGGCAAGCCGGCCGACGACGGCGGCTGAGCCCTCGCACCACCAGGCACGCCTGATCAAGTTGCTGCGTCAGCGTCACCGGGTACGGTCACTCGTCGTCCGGCTGAATGGCGGGGAAGGCCTCGGTAGTCGCGCCCGGATTCCACACGTAGATCGGGCCGCTGCGCGGCTCCGCGTCATCGTCTGCACGCTGGTCGCCTGCTGGGCGCGGCGATGGTCCGGTGTGACCCGCAGCGGGCGGCGTGCGCTGACGGCCCGCAGTGCCAGCAGCGGGGTCGCTGGCGGGTCCCCAGATCGCGCTGACCGAGCCAGCAGCCGGCGGCTCGGCGTCGGGCCATGGCGAACGTGACCGGCCAGGATTCACGCCGCCGGCTGGCGAGCCGGTCCATGTTGCCTGATCAGGCGGCGTCCCTGGCGCACTGCCGGGCGGTGCTGCCGCCTGCCCGCTGACCGGCGGCAGCTCGGCGCCGGACGGTGAGGCCGCCCGTGGCCGCGCTGGCCATCCTGCGCTAGCACCCGGCCCGGTCGTGCCGCCGGGATTAGGGACAGACGGCGCGACGGGAGCTGAGCGCGCCCCCGAGGCCGGGCCGGCCGGCTGCCCGGTACCGGATGCAACTGCGGAGCCGGGGGCTGACCCGCCGCTCTCCGCAGACCCGGTGCCGGGGATGGGCGAGGTCTCGCTGGCGGCCGCGGGCTGCGTGAACGCGGCGCCCTGAGCGGACGCGGCGTGCGCTGCTCCAGCGGGTGGTGCTGGTCCGCGGCGCAGCGGCCACCACGAGGCTGCTGCCTGCCTGGCGCCGGTACCCCAGCCGTGGCCCGCCATGGCTTCATCGTCGGCCGCCTCGCCGGCCAGACCGCCGATCGCTGCCAGCCGGCCGACCTCGACCTGGCCAGTGGAGCCTCGCCCGTGGGCGGGGAGCCGGCCAGGGCCGACGGCCTGCCGGGTACCAGCCGACGGCAGGCCGACGCGAGGCTCACCGGTGGCATCCTGCCTGGTCTGTCCGGCCGAGGGCAGCTCGGGCCGCTGTCCACTTGCCGCCTGTCCGGTCGCGGTCCGGGCTGGCGCGGCCCGCCCGGTGGCTGCCTGACCAGCTGGCTGGCCAGCGGTACGGCCGGCCGCGGCCTGCCCCGTCGACGAGCCCCGCTGGATTGCCGCGGCAGGACCGGGCCAGGCGGGCGGGGCCATCGCGGGCTGGCCCTCCGGCTCGCTGGCCTGGCGGCCAGCCGGCTCGCTGTCAGCCACCCACGGGAAGTCGCTGTCCGGCTTGGGCGCTGGCTCCCATGGCGGGACACCGGAGGCCTTCGGCCTGCGGATCGGCAGCCGCGGGACGGGTGCGAGCGCCGGGCGCCCGCTGCCCGCCTCTGCTCCGCCGCTCGCTCTCCGGTCGCTGGCCGGGCTGAAGGGACTCTCGTCACGCACGCGGTCGGCGCCGGCGAAGGCACCAGCTGCGGGGCCGGCCGCGGGCCCAGGTCCGGACCAGAGAGCGCCCGGCCGCGCGGCACCAGCGGCTGGACCGGCGGCGCCAGGCCATGAACCGCCGGTGCCAGCACCGCCAGCGGATGCGGCCGCAGCGCCGGGCCCGCCGCTGCCGGGGCCGGGCAGGGCGCCACCTGAGACGGCGCTGCCCGCAGGTCCGGCGCCTGCCACTACGGCTGCGTTTCGCGCACCAGGCGAGCCAGCCGCGCCAGGCGGGGCTGGCTCGCGGCCGCGGATCGCCGCAGCTGCGCGACCCGGTCCAGCGGTCGGCCGGCCGCTTATACGTGCTGCTGGTGCTGCTGGTGCTGGTGCTGCGGGCGCCGAGGCGCTTTCAACGTGTCCTGCGCTGCTGGCGCTGCTGGCGCTGCTGGCGCTGGTGGTCGGTGCCCGGCCACGCTTTCGCATGCCGCGCCGGACTTGGCTGCGCTTTTCCTGGCCGCCCTGGGCCTGGCCGCCCTGGGCCTGGCCGCCCTGCGTCGGGCCGCCCTGTGGTTGGCCGGCCTGAGCTGGGGCGGTCTGTGCCGGGCCGGTCTGCGCCGGGCCACTCTGCGCCGGGCCACTCTGCGCCGGACCGCCCCGCGCCTTACCGGTCTGTGCCGGGCCGCGCTTAGCCTGGCCGCCCTGCGCCCGGCCGCGCTTAGCCTGGCCAGCCTGTGCCTGACGCCCCTTTGCCTGGCCGCCCTTAGCCTGCCGGCCCTTCGCCTGGCCAGCCTGAGCCGGGCCGCGTTGCTTGAGCCCGCTCTTTCCCTGCCGCTGGGCCTGGCTGCGCTTTGCCTGGCCAGCCTTCGCCTGACCGCGCTGTGCCTGACCTGGCTGTGCCTGACCTGGCTGTGCCTGACCTGGCTGCGCCTGACCGGGCCGCGGGTCGGCGTGGCTGGTCTGGCTAGCGGTGACCGGCTGCTCCGCATTAGCCCAGGGCGGCCAGCTACCTGCCTTGGTCGCCGGGCCAGCCGAAGCCGTGCTGACCTCCCATGGCCCGAGTTCTGGTCCGCCTGGCCCCTGCTTGCCACCCGCCGAGGTCGGGAGCGAGCCCGTCCGGCCAGCCATACCGGCCGTCCCCTGACCCGCGGCTGGAGCGCCGGCGGCGGGTATCTCCCATGGAGCGACCGCCGCCGGGCCGCTGGCAGTTTGCCTGCTGCCAGCGCCAGCGGTGCTCGCAGCCCACGGATCAGGCCAAGAACCAGCAGGAACGCGGTCGGCTCCGGCTGATGCGGCGAGGCCGGCGCGACTGGCCGTGGCAGCTGTCGCCGGCGCCGGCAGGTAGCCGGTCGCGGAGCCGGAGCTGGCTCGGGTTCCGGCATTTGCTGGCTGAGCTGCCCGGCGGGCCTTGCCTGGTGCCCCGCCCCTGGATCCAGCCCGGCTGGCCTTCGCGCCCTGACCCGGCCCAGGCCGGCCGGCCGCCGCCGGCGCGAACGCGGCGTGCACTCGCCTGCGCCGTATCACCGAGTAGGCGACGATCAGAGCCAGCAGCAGCACCAGCAGGCCAGCGGACAGTACGGCGGTGCGCAGCACCCTTGGCGCGACCGCCCGGCCGGGCGGCGCGACTCGCGGCGGGGCGGGCTGGCTGCTCGGGCGCGGCTTGGCGTGCGCGCCGGCCCTGGTCATTCCCGCCGCGAGCGTCCCTGCTTCGGCTACCGCTCCGGCCGCGCTGACGGTGCCGTGACCCGAGCCGTCGGCCATCCCTCCCGCGGGCCGGAACACGGTGCTGGTGATCAGCGCCTGCCGTACCTGAGCGGCGGTAAGCTCGGGGTACTTCGACCTGATCAGCGCCGCGATCCCGGCGACCACCGCGCTCGCTGCCGCGGTGCTGTCGACGGCGGCGTAGCCGCCGGCCGGATCGGCCGCCACGACGTTCTCGCCAGGAGCCGTGAGCGTGACGTACCGCTGGTGACTCGTGAACGGCGACTTGATGATGTCCTGGTTGAACGCGCCTGCCGAGATCACGCCCGGATACGCAGCCGGGTAGTTGACCGCGTCGTTGCCAGCGCCGTTGTCGCCCGCCGGTGCCACCAGCACCACGCCCCTGGCCTTCGCTGCGGCGACCGCCGCCTGCTCGGCCGGGCTGCCGCCGACAGGCGGCGTGCTGGTCGTGCCGGAACCGGACCGGCTGGGCTTGGTCTCGGCCGGACCTTGCTGGGCCGGATCGACCGGCAGGTCGATGACGGTGGCGCCCATGCTGGCCGCGTACCGGATGCCGGCCGCGATGGCGCGGGGCAGGGCCGCGACCCGCTCGGCATTGCTGAGCGAGGGATCGCCGGGACTGACGGTTACCCGCACCGACATGATCCTGGCGGCCGGCGCGATGCCGATGATGCCCTGGGAGCCGCCAGGGCCGTGACCATGGCCGGCGATCAGGCTCGCCGCGGCGGTGCCGAGTACGCCATAGAACTCATCGCCGCTGCTGAGCCCCGAGTGGGTCAAGTCGGGGCCGGTCATGACCGAGCCGGCCAGGTCGCTATCGGTCGCAGTCACGCCGTCGCTGAGCACCGCGACAGTCACGCCGGCGCCGCGCGAGACTCGCCAGGCGCGCGGCACGCCAAGTTTCGGCAGCCACCATTCCTGCTGGCGCACCGCGCCGGGGCTGGCTGACCGGCCCTGTCCGGCGGCGGGGCTGGCTGCAGCGGGCACGCTGACGACAAGCGCTGATGCGGAGGCCAGGCCGAGGGTCAGAGCGGCCGTGGCGGAGCGGGGGAGCCTCAGCGGCACGCTGTCGCTGCCTTCCGTGACGGGTATCACAATTCTGCCACGGTGCTGCCGAGTATGTGCATGTCTGGGGGTATTCAGCGGCCAATCGGCCAGATCGAGCCGGGCCGCGGCAGCTAGCGCCGGGAATCCCGCCGCGGCGGGGCGCCTAGGAGGTATGCGCGAGCGACAGCCTGACGTGCGCGCCGGGCGGCAGGCCGAGCTCCTGCGCGGCATCCCCGGCGCTGACCGCGAGCGAGATGAGCCCCGCGCTGTCGGTGAACGCGACCACCTCGCCGGGCGCCACGGCGGCGAATGTCTCCAGGTACGGCACTGTCAGCTGGCGGCGCCCGCAGCGGACCACCACGGGCGAGCCGAAGCTGATTCCCAGCCGCCCTGCGTCGGCTGCCGGGATCGACAGCTGCACGTTGCCGAACCGGTCGACGGACATGACTTCGCCCTCGGCCTCGCCTTCTGACACCCTGCTGGTCGGTGACGGAAGGGTGACCAGGTCAGCCGGGTCGATCTGGCTGCCAGCCGACGCCAGGTCGGCTCCGCCGGCCAGATGAGCGGCGACCGGCATGAAGATGTCCCGCCCGTGGAACGTCGGCGACACCGGGCTGAGCCACAGGTCGCCGTTGGTCAGCTGGATCACGCGGCCTGGGCCGCCCTTGGCGGCTATCGCCCAGGACAGCAGGCCGTTGTCCGGGCCGATGAGGATGTCATCGCCCGCCTCGACCGCGATCCCCCGCCTGGCCGTGCCGACTCCCGGATCCACGACGGCGACGTGCACCGCCCGTGGCAGGTAGGCAACGGTCTGCGCGAGCACCGCGGCGCCCCGCCGGACGTCGCCCGGCGGCACCAGGTGGGTGATGTCGATGAGCCGGACCTGCGGGGCGATCCGGGCGGCTACCCCGTGGCAGGCGGCGACGAAGCCGTCTTCCAGGCCGTAGTCGGTCAGGAACGTCACCCAGTCAAAGGAAGTCACGAATTGTGAGCGTACGTCTCCCGAGACGCGCAGCATAGGGGGACGCCCCGCATGAAGGCTGCCTAGGATGGAGGCTCGCCGGAGGGCTGGGAGGCGAGGTGGCGGCGCTTTCTGAGACGGACATGCGCATCCTGGCTTTCGAGCGGAACTGGTGGCGCTACCCCGGCGCGAAGGAACGCGAGATCCTGGAGGCCCTCGGCATGCCAGTGACCCGCTACTACCAGCTGCTCAACGCGCTCATCGACCGGCCGGAGGCAGCCGAGTTCGACCCGATCCTGGTCGCCCGGCTGCGACGGCAGCGGCTGCGGAGGCGCTCGGTGCGCTCGGCCAGGCCGGACAGGTCCGGTGGCTGAGGCCGGCGGCTGGCGACCGTGACCGGCCCGGCTCCGGCCAGCACGCCGCTGCCTCAGCCCAGCACAGCTGCCGGGCGGGCCGGGCTGGCCGCGCTGCTTGAGGCGCCGCACCGCGCGCTGCTGGCCTTCGACTTCGATGGCACCCTCGCGCCGATCGTCGACGACCCGGACGCGGCCAGGGCTCATCCCGGCGCGGCCGCGCCGCTGGGCGCACTGGCCAGGAGCGCTGGCACGCTGGCCGTGATCACCGGCCGGCCGGCCGCGGTCGCGGCCGAGTACGCCGGGTTGCTGGATGTGCCGGGCGTGATCGTGCTCGGCCAGTACGGCCGGCAGCGGTGGCAGGCGGGAACGCTGCAGACCCAGCCGCCGCCGCCCGGCCTGGCGGATGCCCGCCGCGAGCTGCCGCTGCTACTTGAGCGCTGCGGAGCGTCCGAGGGCACCAGGATCGAGGACAAGGGTGACGCGCTCGCCGTGCACACCAGGCAGGCCGCTGACCCGGCCGCCGAGCTCGACCGGCTTCGCGAGCCGCTGGCCGGGCTCGCCAGGCAGGCTGGGCTGACCGTCGAGCCGGGCCGGTTCGTGCTCGAGCTGCGCCCGGCTGGCTCAGACAAGGGCCTGGCGCTGCGCGCACTCGCGGCAGAACGAAAGGCGGGCGCGATCCTGTTCTGCGGCGACGACCTCGGCGACCTGCCTGCCTTTCAGGCGGTCGCCGAGCTGCGCGCAAGGGGCATCCCCGGCATCGCCGTGTGCAGCGGCTCAGCCGAGGTCTCAGCGCTCACCAAGGAGGCTGACCTGGTCGTTGACGGGCCTGCCGGGGTTGTCGATCTGCTGCGGGCGCTGGCCGCTGCGTTCGCGCAGGCCGGCTGACTGGCACCATCGGCGCCAGGGTGCCAACGGATTCAGCGGAGGGCTGCCCTGTTGTCTCCGGCCGCCGAGCGGCTCGCGCTAGTCAAGCGCGGCGAGCTGGTCGGCGAACCACTGAGCCGGGGGCATCGAGCTGCTCGTCCTGGCGAGAGCAGCGCTGCGCCGGCCGCGTTCTGCATCGGTCATCATCAGCGCCTCGTGCAGCGCCTGCGCGGTGCCGGTGACGTCGTAAGGGTTGACCATCAGCGCGTCGGCTGACAGCTCGGCGGCCGCGCCGGCCTCCCTGGACAGCACCAGGGCGCAGCCGCGGTCGGACAGGATCGGGCCCTCCTTCGCGACCAGGTTCATCCCGTCCCTGATCGGGTTGACCAGCAGCACGTCGGCCAGCCGGTAGGCAGCCAGGGACCTGGCGTAGTCGTCGTCGAGCTGCAGCATCAGCGGGTCCCAGTCATCGGTGCGGAACTCGTCGCTGACCTGGCGGGCGGTGCGCTGCACCGAGGCCGTGTACTCGCGGTACTCGGGCAGGTCGTGCCGCGACGGGTAGGCGAAGGCGACATGGATCACCTTGCCCCGCCACTGCGGCCGGGAGGCGAGCAGCTCCCGGTAGGCCAGCAAGCCGCGGACGATGTTCTTGGACAGCTCGGTGCGGTCGATCCGGACGATCAGCCTGCGCCCGCCGGCCGCCTCGGCCAGCGCGGCGATCCTCGCCTGCACGTCCGGCTCGCTGGCCCGGCTGGTCAGCGCGGGGGCGTCCACGCCAAGGGGATGGACGCCGATGCCGGTGACGTGGCCCCGCCAGCTGACCTGCTGCCTGCCGCGGTCGACCTGCGCGCCGAGGATCTGCTCGCAGCAGTCGAGGAACGCGTCGGCCCAGCGCTGGCAAAGGAACCCGGCGTGATCCGCGCCGAGGATCCCGTCGAGCACCTCGCGGCCGACGCCGTCAGGCAGCACCCGGTAGTAGTCGGGCGGCGCCCAAGGGGTGTGCGAGAAATGCGCGATCGGCACGCCCGGCCGCAGGTCAGCTAGCAGCCGCGGGACCAGGCACAAGTGGTAGTCCTGGATGGCGGCGCGCACCGCGCCGCCGTCTGCCGCCTCGGCCAGGGCGGCGGCGAACGCCGTGTTGTAGGCGCGGTAAGCCGCCCACTCGCGGCTGAATGCGGGGCCGAAGTCCGGCCGGTTCGGCGTGTCGTACAGCATGTGGTGGACGAACCACAGGGTCGAGTTCGCTATCCCGTTGTAGGCACCGGCGAACACGGCCGGCGGGATGTCGAGCATGCGCACCGCCGAGCCGCCTGCTTCGCCGTCCAGCGTCAGCAGCCCATCCCGCGACCTCCGGGTGGCGATCCGGTCGGCGTTGCTCAGCGCTGCGCAGACCCACAACGTGTCGGTGCGCGCCGCTACCGACGACAGCCCGGAAACCACGCCGCCGCCGCCCCGCCGCGCGGACAGCCGATTGTCATCGCCAAGCGAGAAGGAAACTGGCCCCCGGTTGGACGCGATGAGTACCCGGTCCGATCCGCCGCTCATCTCGAGAGCAGGCTACCGTCCGGCCGGGCACCCGGCGCGGGTGCCCCGCCACCGTACGCGAGCCCGAACCGGATAGAGTGCTGCGCACAACTACATATCGCTCATCCAGAGGGGTGGAGGGAACGGCCCTGTGAAGCCCCGGCAACCATCACGATGATGCGCGCGAGGACAGCCAAGGCCGCCGCGAGCGGCGGGCCAGTGAGTCCGCGACGGCGAGGTCATCACGTGACAGGTGCCAACTCCGGCCCCGCGGCCAGCCGGCCGCCGGGGACAGATGAGGAGAAAGGCCTCGCCGTGACTTCTTCGCCTTCCGCCGCCACCCCTGCCTCGGCCGCCTCGGCCAGGACACCAGCTGCTGCCACGACGCCCGCAGTCGCCGCTGCGGCCGCCAGCGAGCAGCTGCCCTCCCGGTTCGGCTACGCCGTGGGCCTGACCTGCCGCGAGTGCGGCCATTCTGCCGGACTGGGCGGCCACTACGCCTGCGCCGAGTGCTTCGGCCCGCTCGAGGTCAGCTATGAGCTGCCCACGCTGACCAGGGCGCAGATCGAGGCGGGCCCGCAGAACCTGTGGCGCTACGCCGCGCTGCTACCTGTACCGCCGGACGTGGCGCTGCGGACCAGCACCGAGCCTGGCTGGACCCGGCTGATCCGCGCCGACCGGCTGGCCGCCGAGCTGGGCATGCGCTCGCTGTGGGTGAAAGACGAGCGCGGTAACCCGACGCACTCGTTCAAGGACCGCGTCGTCGCGGTGGCGCTGGCCGCGGCCCTGGAGCTCGGCTACCGGGTGCTCGCATGCCCGTCGACCGGCAACCTGGCGAACGCAGTCGCCGCGGCGGCGGCCAGGGCTGGCATCCGGTCGGTGGTGCTGGTACCGGCCAGCCTGGAGCCGCAGAAGATCACCGCCACCGCCGTGTACGGCGGAACCCTCGCCGCTGTCGAAGGCAGTTATGACGACGCCAACCGGCTGGCCTGCGAGCTGGCCGAGGAGCACGACGACTGGGCGTTCGTCAACGTGAACGTCCGGCCCTACTACGCCGAGGGCTCCAAGACCATCGGCTATGAGATCGCCGAGCAGCTCGGCTGGCGGCTGCCCGAGCAGGTTGTGGTCCCGGTCGCGTCCGGCGCGCAGCTGGTGAAGATCGGCAAGGCGTTCGATGAGCTGGCATCCCTCGGCCTGGTCGGCGACCAGGCGGTCCGGATCTATGGCGCGCAGGCCAGCGGGTGCGCGCCGGTGTCGGCCGCCTACCAGGCCGGCCAGGACGTGATCCAGCCGGTCCGGCCGGACACCATCGCCAGGTCACTGGCCATCGGCAATCCGGCTGACGGCCCGTACGTGCTCGACACGGTCCGCCGCACCGGCGGCGCGGTGGCCGACGTGGCTGACGAGGAGATAGTGAGCGCGATCCGGCTGCTGGCAGCCACCGAGGGCATTTTCGGCGAGACAGCGGTCGGCGTGACGCTGGCGGTGCTGCGAAAGCTGCTGCTGGCCGGCCAGCTCGACCCGGCGGCCGAGACCGTGATCATCAATTCCGGGGACGGGCTGAAGACGCTCGACCCGGTAGCAGCCGCCATGCCTGCGCTGACGCCTATACCGGCAACCGTGGGCAGCTTCGCCGAGCTGACCGCCGCCGGCTAGCCCGGCGTTCAGGGCATGGCTGATGACCTGCGAAAACTCTCTGGCAGTTGGGCTAGCCCCCGCCAGCCGGCCCGGCACCGCGGCTGGATTGGGATGTTAGTGGGAGCGGCCGGACCCGGCACGTTGTAGTCTCGTTCCCGGTCGCTGTCGGTACGGCGAGGACGACAAGCTCAGCTTGTGCAGCACGTCAGGCCTGGTCCGCGATCAACGGGTTCCGCGGTAGCAAGGGCGGGACTCGAAGGCCCGAGCAGAGTTAGGGAGTTGTTGGAAATGGCTCAGGGCACCGTCAAGTGGTTCAACGCGGATAAGGGCTACGGCTTCATCGCGGTCGACGGTGGTAGGGACGTCTTCGTTCACTTCTCGGCTATCCAGTCAGATGGATACCGCAGCCTCGAAGAAGGCCAGCGGGTCGAGTTCGAGATCACGCAGAGCGACCGCGGCCCGCAGGCTGAGGCAGTACGCACGGTCTAGCCGCTCAAGGATCATCGAAGGCCCGGTCCCGGTCAGCCGGGGCCGGGCCTTCGCACACCCGGTGATAGCCGGGCGTTGCGGCCGGCGCCGGCCTGGGCGGGTTAGTGTGCCAGGCCGCCAGCTTGCACTCTCACCCTCAGAGTGCTAAACAGGGCGTTGGCACTCTCGGGGTGAGAGTGATAACGCAGTGACGTGATCGGGGCGACGAGGCCGCTCTGGCGGCAGGCAGGGACTGCCGCGGGGAACTGGCCGTCCGTCGCGGGCGTCGGCTCGATCGGCACGCAAGGCACAAAGTTCGCAGGAGGACTGGAGCCTATGGCAGCGAAGATGATCGCGTTCGACGAGGACGCCAGGCGCGGCCTCGAGCGCGGTATGAATCAGCTGGCCGACGTCGTAAAGGTAACCCTCGGCCCCAAGGGCCGCAATGTGGTGCTCGAGAAGAAGTGGGGAGCCCCCACGATCACCAACGATGGCGTGTCCATCGCCAAGGAGATCGAGCTCGAGGACCCGTGGGAGAAGATCGGCGCCGAGCTGGTTAAGGAAGTAGCCAAGAAGACCGACGACGTCGCTGGCGACGGCACCACCACGGCCACCGTGCTCGCGCAGGCGCTGGTCCGTGAGGGGCTGCGCAACGTGGCGGCGGGCGCAAACACGATGTCGCTCAAGCGCGGCATCGAGGCGGCCGTCGAGCGGGTCAGCGAGGACCTGTCCAAACTCGCCAAGGACGTGGAGACCAAGGAGCAAATCGCCTCGACGGCCTCCATCTCGGCCGGCGACACCGCCATCGGCGAGATGATCGCCGAGGCGATGGACAAGGTTGGCAAGGAAGGCGTCATCACCGTCGAGGAGAGCAACACCTTCGGCCTCGAGCTTGAGCTCACCGAGGGCATGCGCTTCGACAAGGGCTACATCGCGCCGTACTTC